>NZ_LJYL01000023.1:0-128590 GCF_001440135.1 Mycobacteroides sp. H003 | reverse complement strand
ATCGTGCAAGAAGAAGGCGGGGTCGTGGTGTGTGGCGCTGATGCCTACCGCGTGGGTAACCGCGGGCTGGTGATCACCCGCATCCGAGACGCCGACGGCAACGAGCACAGCGGTCACGAGTACTTCCGGCGCGGGGGATATCTCAACAGCCACACCTGATCCCCAGGCGCGCGTTCAGAGCAACCCGTGTGCCCGCAGGTCCGATATGTATTTGGTGATGAGCGCGTGGTCGATATGTGGAATGTCGGCGCTGTCATCGTCGCTTCCGATCTTGTAGTTCTGCACCGCTTTTCGGAACTGATCGGTGGGAGTATCGGCGCCGCGGCGCGGGCGGCCCGGGGTGCGGTAGGCATCCAGGAGCGGAAGAACCGAGCTGCGCCGTTGGTCGTCCGGCAGACCTCTTAGCGCCGTCTCGAAACGCGACAGCCATTCGTCGTAGTCGTCGATGATGTCGATGGTGTGGCCGTCTTCGACAAGCCAATCCACGAAGGTGTCCACCGAGATGCCATCATCGTGCGGGTTCATCACGTCATATGAACGGAATCCCTCGGAGTTGGCCAGCCCCAGGGTGGTGATCGCCTCCGTGACGAAATCTACTGGCAGGCCCTCGTAATGGGCCCGGGGGCGGGAGCCGTCGCCGTCACCTTGATAGAAGCTGCGCGGTGCGATTCCGGTCAGTACCAGGCTCAGGAGCATGCGGGTGAAGGCATCGGTGACGTTGAGCTGACCGCTGTACTGGCGGTGGGTGAGGATCATGTCGGAGCGGAAGACACTGACCGGCAGACCACATAGGTCGTACGCCTCGCGTAGCAGCACCTCGCCCGCCCACTTGCTGTTGGCATAGCCGTTGGCGTAGCCCGGGCCGATATGCCGAATGGGGCTGACCGTGCGAATGTCCCCGTCCTCGTCGAAATCGGGCACCGCCATCGCGACCGCCATTGTCGACAGATAGGTCACCGGCTTGATCCGCGTCGTCAGCGCCAGCCGAATAACCTCAGCGGTGCCAAGAACATTGGGGCCGAACAACTGGTTGTAGGGCAGTACGTGGTTCACCAGGGCGGCGGGATGGACAATCTTGTCGACTTCGCGAGCCAACTGCTCCCAGGTAGCGTCGTCAATGCCCAGACGTGGCTGGGTGATATCGGCGGCTATTACTCGCAGGTGCCGCCGGGCCAGCGCGCGGAATTCATCGAGCAGCGCCTGATCGGTGTGGCCATACGCGGCCTCGAGGCGAGCCAGGGCGTCGTCGTCATCATCACCGCGGACCAGGCAGATCAGCTGGCCACCGGACTGGGCCAGTCGCTGCAGCCACTCCAGACAGAGGAATCTTCCGAGGTAGCCGTTGGCGCCGGTGAGCAGGACTGTGCCCACCGCGCCGGAGAATCGCTCCAGTTCCGCTGCACTGCTGAGTGTTTCGGCATCAATAAACTTGTCGAGAGTGAGTTCGTTCGCGTTGATGACAGTCACATCTGAGCCGTGCACGCTGGCCGCGGTGGCGGCACCGCTTTCTCTCGCGCCCTCGACGTAGGCGGCGAGCTTGCGCAGATCAGCGGCGGGTCCGGTGATCACGCCGACCGGCACCTCGACGTCGAATAGATCGCGCAGCAGGTTTGAAAAGGTCAACGCCGACAGGGAGTCTCCACCGAGATCGATGAAATGGTGGTCCGGACGCACCGCGTCCGAAGACATGCCGAGCAGCGCCTGGGCCGCCTCGGTGACGGTCTCGATGACCGGTCGCTGCTGCGCGGTATCGCGCAGCTGTCGCAGCTCTTGGACGCGGGCTTCGGCGAGGTCGGCATAGAGCTGTTCGAGCCGATCGCCGTAGTGCTCGATCATCTTGGGGCGTATCGGCTTACCGACGGCCGCGAGCATGCCGCTCTCGATGCTGAACGGCGTGGTCTCGATGATGAAGTCGGCGGGAAGCTCATACGAATGCAGATGACTGACGCGTGCGGTCCGCTGCAGCGATTCCCGGATCGAGTTCTTCAGGTCGACGGGGTCCGGGTGGGCGCGTAAGGCTTCCTCGGTGGGCACGATCACCGCGAGCAGATACGCGCGTTCGCTGTTCCCGTAGACAAATATCTGGCGGACCAGCGGTGCACCGACGTACACCGTTTCCAGATTCGCCACCGCGACGAACTCACCCTGGGCAAGTTTGATGACGTTGTTACGCCTATCCACGTATACCAGCTCGTCGGGGGCGATCTCCGCCATCACGTCGCCGGTCCGGTAGTAACCGTCGGCGTCGAAGACCTCGGCGGTGACATCGGGCCGCTTGTAATACCCGGGCGTCGCGGTGGCGCTCTTCACCAGCAATTCGCCACGCGGATGGGGCTTGTCGGTGGTGTAGTACCCGAGTTCGGGGACATCGATGAGTTTGTAGTCGAGCACCGGCGGACGAGAGATCTTGCCGTCCCGGAACACGCCGCCGACCTCGGTGAGGCCATACAGGTCGAGCAGGTGGAAGTTGAGAGAGGATTCCAGGAAGGTCTTCATCTCAGGGGATAACGGTGCCGTCGCGAGCATGCCGGCCACCACGCGCCCACCCAGCACGTCCTCGCGCAGTTCGGCTTTGGCTGTGCGATCGGCCGACGCGGCCTCGGCGCCCTCGGCGATGAGCGCGTCAACACGTGTCTGGTAGTGCTGGAACAGCATGTCGACTACCCGCGGTACCACGCCCATGTGTGTGGGGCGGGCCAGCTGCCAGTCCTCGAAGAGCGTCGATAGATCGCTTTCGGGAACGAAATAGCAGGTGCCGCCGGGGATGAAGGCGGTCAGTAGTCCCACTCGGCCCGCGAGGTGGTTGAGCGGCAGGAAGTTGACGTTGATGATTGGGGTATCCCGGTTGGGGGCCGCGCCCGAAGACCAGAAGCGGGTCACGGTCCACTCGGTGAACATGGCTCCCTTGGGGGCGCCGGTGCTGCCGGAGGTGTACATGATCAGCGCCGTGCGCTGGTCGTCTCCGGCGGTGTACAGCACGGGCTCGGGCAGCCGCCGGCCGTTCGCAATAACCTCCGCAAGCGGCTCGACGACGACCCGCATGCCGGCAGCCTGTAGACGCTCCCTTGCGGCGGCGAGCTTCTCACGATGATCGTCGGTGTCGGGCCGGTAATCGAACACCACCACCCGCTGCAGATCGGTGAGCCCCAATGCCGCCTCTACCGCCAGGTCCAGACAGTCGGCGCTCGCCGCCACCAGCCGCGGACTGGTCTCCTCCAGCATCATGCGCAGCTGGGTCACCGATGCGTTGTGTTGCAGTGGAATCGACACCGACCCGTTCATGAGAGTGGCAAGGTCCAGGGTGACGTAATCGGGGCTGGAGAAGCCGATGGTGGCCACGAAGTCATCGGCACCAATGCGATTCTCGCCGTGCTGCCACTCGGCGAGAATCGCCGAGATGTTGTCGAGAAGCTGTCCGTAGGTGATGGTTTCGAAGGCGGGCAACAATCGATCAACGGTGCGACCGGTGGCGGGGTCGGTGACCGATTCACGGGACCGGAAGCCCATCACCGGGCGTTCGGCATAGCCGGTCAGCAGAGCGTGAAGCACCTGTGACAACCGCAGGCCGGGCACCAGCAGAGAATCCATGACCTCCGGGTCAGGCCGTGCGGCCCGGAACTGGGGGTCGGACTCGAACAGCTTCGTCGCCAGGGCCGCCGCATCGGTGTCGTAGTTGGCCTGAGTATGGGCGGTCATTAGGGGCCTCTCTACCGGTCCGGCAGCGGACGCTCGACGATTACGCTGCGGCCGAACGGTTCCCGTTCGCGACGCTTGGCCGCCACATATACCTGAGCGGTTTCGTCGGCGACAGTCGCCCAGTCGAAGTCCGCGGTAAGACGTGCGCGCGCCGCTACGGCACGTTCGGCGGCACCGGCCGGGTCATCGAGGGTGCGTTTGACGGCATCCGCGATTCCCGCCACATCGCGCGGCGTGAAGGACAAGCCGGTCGCGCCGTCGATGACGGCCTCGCCGAGCCCGCCGACGTTGGATGTGACAAGGGGAGTGCCCGCGGCGGCAGCCTCGAGCGCCACGATGCCGAATGGCTCGTAGTGGCTGGGCAGCACGATGGCGTCGGCGCGGTGCAGCCACTGCAACAGCCCCTCATGGTCCAGGTTGCCCAGGAACTGCACGGACTTGACGACCTTGTGTTTACGCGCCTGCTCGAGGAGCCAATCCTGTTGAGTGCCATCACCGGCGACCGCCAACACGGTTCCCGGGTGCGCGCGCCGGATCTTGGGCAGCGCCGCGATGGCATCGTGGATGCCCTTTTCGTATTCAAGTCGCCCGACGAAAAGCAGCACCGGTGCCGTGCCGTCGGAAGGCAGTCGGGGAGCGAACACCCAGCGGGTGACGTCGATGCCATTTCGGATGACGTGAACTTGTGGCAGCTCCGGTCCGAACAGCTCGGTCACTTCATCGAGCATCGAGGCAGAGCACGTGATCAGCGAGTCCGATTCGCGGGCCAGCCACCATTCCACCGAATGCACCTGTCGACTGATGCGTCCCGAGACCCAGCCGCTGTGCCGGCCGGCCTCGGTGGCGTGCAACGTCGATACCAGGGGCACGTCGAAATGCTCGGCGAGGGTGATCGCGGGGTGTGCCACCAGCCAATCGTGGGCGTGGACGACGTCGGGCCGCCAATCGCCGGAACCCTTGAGGCCCAAGGCCAATCCGGCGCGGACCATCGCATGTCCCATGGCCAGAGTCCAGGCCATCATGTCGGTGCCGAAATCGAAATCGTGTGGATCCTCGGCAGCCGCCACCACCCGGACGCCTTCGGACATCTCGTCGGATGTCGGGTGACTCGCCGGATCGGTACCTGATGGGCGCCGGGTGAGTACCACCACGTCATGCCCGGCCGCGGCCAGCTCGGTGGACAGGTGATGCACATGCCGGCCCAGCCCGCCGATGACCACCGGTGGGTACTCCCACGAAACCATCAGAATTCTCATTGATGAGCCTCTCGCGCGACGGTCTTGTTCATCGTGGCAGCCTCCGGGCATCAAGCGCGCCGAACAGCCCGTCCGCACGGTTCCAACCGTCGGCCAAACGGATGGCGGCATCGTGCCGTCCACTGGCCAGTGCCGCGGCGATCTCGCGGGTGGCGTGCGCGTGCAGATGCGCGCGGTAGCGCGCGTAGTCGGCCGCCGAGTCCTTGCTGACCATGAAGGGCCAGTCGCTGGACACGGTCAGCAGTGCCTCACGCAGGATCTGATCGGCTACCCGGTTACGGGTGTGCGGTGCGGGTTGTTCGTTGAGTGCCTTGTCCACCGCGGTGAGGGCGGTGTCGACCACTTCGGTGTTCAGCTGCACCAGATCGGCCACCTTCTCGCCGTTCCACACATGCCAGTCCTTACCGGAACCCCATGAGCTGGCAGGCAAGTCGAAAGGCTTGCCCACGTATCCACCTTCGCGAGCCTGTTCCAGGGTGCCCACCTGGATTCCGGCCTCGGGCAGGGCGCGAAGCACACGTTCGAGCCACATCGGTCCCTCGTACCACCAATGGCCGAACAGTTCGGTGTCGAACGCCGCGATGACATGCGCGGGCCGCCCGATGCGGTCGGACTCGGCGATCAGGCGCTGGCGCACGGTATCCACGAAGTCGCGGACATGGACGTCGATGGCTCCGTCGGCACGCTCGGGGTCGTACGGCGCCTTGGCTTCCGGTGCCACATTGCGTCCGGTAACCCGCGCGGGCTTAAGGCCGGTGTCATGGTCGTAGGTGTGGAAGTCGCGGTAGGCGGCATGGCCGGGATAGCCGGACTTCGGTGACCACACCCGGTAACTGACCGTCAGATCGCGCCCGAACGCCACCACATCTGAGTCGCCCACCGGACGGCCCAGTGAGGTGTCTCCCTGCAAAGATGGCCCGTCCACCATGAAGTGGTTGACCCCTGCGGCCGCGTAACCCTCCTCCATGCCCGGGGCGTAGGCACATTCCGGCGCCCAGATGCCGGTCGGTGCATGCCCGAAACGCTGTGCGGCATCGGCCAATCCCTCGCGCAGGGCGAACTCGCGCAGCCGGGGGTGCAGTAGCGGCTGGAATGGATGGGCGAGGGGACCGCCCAGCAGCTCAATCGCCCTTGCATCGATGAGGCTGCGCAGCGGCCCGCTGCCACCATGTCGCCAGTACTGATCGAACTCATCGAGAGCGTTTGTGGCGCTGCGGTATTCGCGGACCCCGAAGGCGCGCAGCATCTCCGGGCTCGAGGCGGTGCCGGGTTCGGCGTCGGTACTGGTGATGGTGGCAGCCTCGAAGGCGCGCAGTTGCCAATTGGCCAGCCAGCTGTGCAGCCCGGTGAGGCAGTGTGGATCATCCAGCTGTGCGGCCACTACCGGGGTGATGCCGAGAGTGATCAGGTTTTCCCGGCCCTCGGCCGCCAGCGTCCGAAGCGCCTTGAACAACGGGAGGTAGGAAGCCGACCAGGACTGATACAGCCATTCCTCGCCAACCGGCCAGCGCCCGTGGTTGGCAAGCCATGGCAGGTGCGTATGCAGCACCATGGTGAACAGCCCAGGAACCTTCTCCGTCACGGAATCACCGCAATGGCAACCAGATCCAGACTCTGGTCAATGTCGCGTTCCCCCGCGTCGATGATTTCGAAATCCTCGGTGGTCAAACCTGCGATGTCCGCGAGCAGATCCTGTGGCCACGGCGCGCCGGCGACCGCACGCTCGATCTGCGCATCGATGATCGAACCGCCGTATTTGGCGTCGAGCTCGCGAAGCCGTGGCCCGTGAAAGACACCGTAAACACCGTCCACCGAAAAGCCGTTTTCCACAAGAAGTTCGGTGAGTTCGGCGGCATTCAGCTCGCGAGTGTGGAACGGATTCAGCGGGGTATCTCGCCCGGGGGAGAAGGTGATGCGATTCGGGGTGCTGATTAGAAGGGAGCCGCCGGGGCTGAGCACGCGGGCGCACTCGCGGATGAACTGCCCCTGGTCCCACAGGTGCTCGATGACCTGGAAGTTCACCACCACATCCACCGCACCATCGGTGAGTGGCAGGTCCGCCAGATTTCCGGCGCGCATGTCCACACGGGGATACCGGGCCTTCACGTGCGCAATCGCGGACTCGTCGTAATCCAGCCCGATGACGTGCTCGGCCACGCCGGCCAGCATGTTGGCGCCGTAGCCCTCGCCGCTGCCCGCCTCGAGCACCCTGCGTTCTGCGCAGAGGCCGCTGAGCCGCTCGTACACCACTTCGTGGCGGCGGAACCAGTAGTTCTCCTCGGCGATCCCGGGCACGGTTCGCTCCCCGGTCAGCGCCAAGGCGTCCGGGTCATCGGCTGATGAGCCGCTTGCGCGAAGAGGGTCAGCCGGGTGCGGGTCGGTCAGGTGCGAGTTCATCGTTTGGCAGGCTATCGGGTGAACGCCGTGTCTTAATACTGGTGGCCCAGATCACAGGCCGGAAACCAGGGGTGAACCGGCTATGGTGTACGGGCGAACTCCGTATATTACCCGTGAGTAACTTTGTTCGCCGGATTAGTCACGAAACGTGACAGTGCGACTGGCGTAGTACGGGTGCGCGCGGAACCACCACGCAGCAGATGGCCAGCACACCGCTGGCAGACAGCGAAGAGGAAGGACGATCGGAGACTTATGACGAACATTGCGGTCCTGATCAAGCAGGTCCCAGACACCTGGTCGGAGCGCAAGCTCACCGACGGTGACTTCACGCTCGACCGGGAAGCCGCCGACGCGGTACTCGACGAGATCAACGAGCGTGCCGTCGAGGAAGCGCTGCTCATCAAGGAGCGCGAGGGTGGCGACTCGGTCGTGACCGTCGTGTCGGCAGGCCCGGAGAAGGCCACCGAGGCCATCCGTAAGGCGCTGTCCATGGGTGCCGACAAGGCAGTTCACCTGCTCGACCCGGGCCTGCACGGGTCCGATGCCATCCAGACCGGCTGGGCCCTGGCCCGCGCGCTGGGTCAGGTCGAGGGTGTCGAGCTGGTTATCGCCGGTAACGAGGCCACCGACGGCCGGTCCGGTGCCATTCCCGCGATCATCGCCGAGTACCTGGGTCTGCCGCAGCTCACGCACCTGCGCAAGCTGACCGTCGAGGGCGGCGTCGTCAAGGGCGAGCGCGAGACCGACGAGGGTGTGTTCGAGGTCGAGGCCACTCTGCCGGCCATCGTCAGCGTCACCGAGAAGATCAACGAGCCCCGCTTCCCCTCCTTCAAGGGCATCATGGCCGCCAAGAAGAAGGAAGTTGCCGTGTTGACCCTCGCCGAGATCGGCGTGGAGGCCGACGAGGTGGGTGTCGCGAACGCCGGTTCGACCGTGCTGTCCTCGACTCCCAAGGCCGCCAAGACCGCGGGCGAGAAGATCACCGACGAGGGCGAAGGCGGCACCAAGGTCGCCGAGTTCCTGGTTGCGCAAAAGATCATCTAAGACTCCCTAAATACAGAAACGAGAAAGCAAAGTTATGGCTGAAGTACTTGTGCTCGTTGAGCATTCAGAGGGTGCGCTCAAGAAGGTAAGCGCCGAACTCATCACCGCCGCCCGCGTTCTGGGCGAGCCCTCGGCCGTGGTGGCCGGTCCGGCAGGTACCGCCGCGCCGCTGATCGACGGTCTCAAGGAGGCCGGCGCCGCCAAGATCTACGTCGCCGAGTCCGACGTCGTCGACAACTACCTGGTGACCCCCAAGGTCGACCTGCTGGCGAGCCTGGCCGAGACCGCCAGCCCCGCAGGCATCCTGATCGCCGCGACCACCGAGGGCAAGGAGGTGGCCGGACGCCTGGCCGCACGCCTGGGCTCGGGCCTGCTGACCGATGTCATCGAGGTGCGTGAGGGCGGCAAGGCTCTGCACTCGATCTTCGGTGGCGCGTTCTCCGTCGAGGCTCAGGCCAACGGCGACGCCCCGGTCATCACCGTGCGTCCGGGTGCCGTCGAGGCCGCGCCGGCCGCCGGTGCGGGCGAGCAGGTTGCCGTTGAGGTGCCCGCGCCCGCCGAGAACGCCACCAAGGTGACCTCGCGTCAGCCGGTGGTCGGTGGAGACCGTCCGGAGCTCACTGAGGCCAACATCGTCGTGTCCGGCGGTCGTGGTGTCGGTAGCGCCGAGAAGTTCAGCGTCGTCGAGGAGCTCGCCGATTCTCTGGGTGCCGCTGTCGGTGCCTCGCGTGCCGCGGTGGACTCCGGGTACTACCCGGGTCAGTTCCAGGTGGGTCAGACCGGTAAGACCGTGTCGCCGCAGCTGTACGTCGCGCTGGGTATCTCCGGCGCCATCCAGCACCGCGCTGGCATGCAGACCTCGAAGACCATCGTCGCGGTGAACAAGGACGAAGAAGCACCGATCTTCGAGATCGCCGACTTCGGTGTGGTGGGTGACCTGTTCAACGTCGCACCGCAGCTCACTGAGGCCGTGAAGGCTCGCAAGGGCTAAATAACCCCATGGAGCCCTGGAGCCGCCACGCCGGCGACATCCAACCTCAGGGGGCGGCTGACGGTATGCCACTGGACTATCCAGAGCCTCGACCACCGAGTCGAGCGCCCTGGGTAGTCCTTTCGGCGTTTCTGGGCACGGTTGTGCTGGGGTTGGTGATTGGCATCGTCTCCGTCGGGTCTCAGCGCAACATCGTGGGTTTTGCCGTCATGGCCCCGGGAGAGTCCCCGATGACGCGGACGCCGGTGCCTCCCGCGCCGACCTCCGGGGTGATCCCGCCTCCCAACGGGTCCACGGGGCCACTCGGGGGCGCGACGTACGGGCCGGGCGAGAAACTCCAGCCCATCTCGATGCCCTCGTACATAGCGTTCGACTTCAACCTGCCCAAGGGGTGGGGGTGTCTGCACACCGAGAACAAACCGCTGGACAAGCGCATCACGTGCATGGACGAGGCCAACGTTGGTGGAGCGGCGGGCTGGATCGGTTCCAGTCGGTGCGCCGACGGATGCGTGAAGGCGGCCCAGGACAAGGTGCGTGCGAAACTACCGGTCGATGCTCAAGCCTGGAAGCCGATCGACGATGTCACGTCTTATGCCCGGATGACAGGAGCCCTCGGAAACGGCATGCGCGTGGTCCGGATCGCGATGACATGCGCCTTTGCCTCGACCTCCGGCGGATCCCGCGACACATTGGCGGTGGCCATGCTCACCGGTCCACCCGAGACCGAGGACACCCTGCAGAAGATCGCGAACGAACTACGTTCGCGAGTTCCGGCCTAGTGCTCGCCGCGCCGTCAGCGCTGGGGCCGAGACAGCAGATTAAATGGCGGAACGTTTCCCAATCCGGCGCCGAGCTGCGACTGTTGTATGCGAGACGAGAAAGGTAATCGCACAATGAAAATCACGGTTGTTGGTGCCACCGGTCAAATCGGTTCGCGGGTGGTTTCTTTGCTCATCGCCGACGGTCATGAAGTGGTGGCGGCGTCGCTATCCGCTGGCGCGAATGTGTTGACGGGCGACGGTTTGGTGGACGCGCTCACTGGATCGAATGTGGTTGTCGACGTTGTCAATTCTCCGTCTTTCGAGGACGGGCCGGTGATGGATTTCTTCACTGCCGCGGCGCGCAATCTCGTTGATGCGGCGAACCAGACCGGTGTCGGTCATTACGTCACACTCTCCATTGTCGGTGCGGATGGTCTGCCGGACAGTGGGTACATGAGGGCGAAAGTGGCGCAGGAAAACATCATCATCGAATCCGGACTGCCATACACGATCGTGCGGGCCACTCAGTTCCAGGAGTTCGCAGAGTCCATCACCGACACACTGGTCGTCGGCGACGAGGTTCGTGTGCCCGACGCCCGTATTCAGCTGATCGCCGCAGACGATGTGTCCGCACAGGTGGCCCAGGCCGCGGAGGCCGAGCCGCGCAACGGCATCATCAATATCGGTGGACCGGAGAAGATTTCGTTCGCCGAGATGGCGCAGGCAGTGCTTGACGCGCGTGGTGACGACAAACCGGTGGTGGTCGACCCGAGTGCTACCTATTTCGGGACGCCTGTGGATGACTTCAGTCTGGTCACCGGCGATGACGGGGTGCTGGTGCGGACGAGATTCGCCGACTGGATCGCCCGCCGGTAATCGCGCTGCGCCGCCGCACCGACTCCCGCCGCGGTTCGTTGTCACCATGAAGCGCAAACCCGGTGAGTGATGTTGGTGCTGGTCGATGGGGAAGGAACTGCTCCCGTGCGGCGGGGAGCGAGTGTCCGCGTAGCGTCTGTTAGCTCCCTGTTTGCCTTAGGGATTCACTGGCGCAAGCACGCATTTGGTGTACTGAACGCCGCAATTAACGGATCGTGCATGGACACGACACGCTTCCGATGCCGTTCCGCCGCATAACTCGGCGAATCTCGCAGTCATGAGTACCGCTTCAGTTCTCATCGCCGCAGATCAATCCATCTCAGACGTAGCGGAGGGTGCCGGAGGTGCCCTACCGGGTCCTCGGTACACCCTGCTGCTGTCGAACGATCCCGCCGATATCGATGCCGTACAACGGCTTCGATACGACGTGTTTAGCAGCGAGCCCGGATTCCAGCTCGCGAGCACCCCGGCAGCGTTCGAGGGACGCGACGCCGACCGTTTCGACGAGCACTGCGATCACCTGCTGGTGCGTGAGGACACCTCGGGTGACGTGGTGGGCTGCTACCGGATGCTGCCCCCGCCCGGCGCCATTGCCGCCGGAGGGCTTTACAGCGCAACGGAATTCGATATCAGTGGGCTCGACGCGTTGCGACCCCAGCTGGTGGAGATGGGACGCGCCGTGGTTCGGGGCGATCACCGCAACGGCGCGGTTGTGCTGCTGATGTGGGCCGGAATTCTGGCCTACCTGGACCGTTGCGACTACACCTACGTCACCGGATGCATCTCGGTTCCCATGCAGGACAACCCCGAACACGCACCCGGCAGCCAGGTGCGTGCCGTGCGCGACTTCGTGATGAAGCGGCACGCCGCCGCGCCGGAACACACGGTGCGCCCCTACAACCCGGTCGTTGTCGACGGGATGGGGCTCGACGACATCAAGCCGCCCGCCAAAGTGCAGGTTCCCGCGTTGATGCGTGGATATCTGCGGCTCGGCGCGAAGGTCCTCGGAGAACCCGCCCACGATCCCGACTTCGGTGTGGCCGACTTCATGGCATTGCTCAACAAGGACGAAGCCGATGTCCGTTATCTCAAACGGCTGAGGTCCGTTGGTGCGGCGTCGGAAATCGGCGCGGCGGCCGGCCAGGAGTAACGATGGCACCCGAATTCGCTCACGCCTGGCTGCCGAAGGCAACCTGTGACGACAGCTGCATGCGGGCCAACACCATCGACGAACCAGGGCGGCTCACACGGACCCTGCGAACCACGACGCGCATCGCGATGGCGATCACGTTGCTCACCTTTGCGCCGCTGCTGGGAATACCACTTCCCGGGCGGGTGCGCTGGCAGCGCGGATACTGCCGGTTGATGCTGCGCTGCCTGGGCGTCCGCATTTCCGTATCCGGCGGTCCGATCCGCGATATCCGGGGTTCCCTGGTGGTCGCGGGCCATGTGTCCTGGGTCGATGTCTTCGCCATCGGCGCCGTGCTCCCGGGCTCGTTCGTGGCCCGGGCAGATCTGATTGATTGGCCCGGTTTAGGCGTCATCGCCCGGATGATGCGGGTCATCCCGATCGAGCGAGGAAACCTGCGCACCCTGCCGCGGGTGGTTGACACCGTCGCGACCCGTCTTCAGGCCGGTCAGACCGTGGTGGCGTTCCCGGAGGGCACCACCTGGTGCGGTCGCGCGTACGGATCGTTCCGCCCCGCGATGTTCCAGGCCGCCATCGACGCGCAGCGGCCGGTGCAGCCGTTGCGGCTGACGTATCACTACCCCGGTGGCGAGCTGTCGACCGTTCCGGCTTATGTGGGCGAAGACACCCTGATGGCCTCCATTCGCCGCCTCACGGCGACACGGATGACAGTGGCGCATATCCAGGTGGCGGGGCTGCAATTGCCCGGTGAGAGCCGTCGTGATCTGGCCAGTCGCTGCGAGGCGGCCGTTCGTGCCGGTGACCGAACCCCGCAGCTCCACAGCCACCCGGAGCACCCGGAACCGATCGCAGCCTGACGCGATTGGACGAGCCCACCTGGGTGGGACCTATCCTGGATGCGTTATGTCTGCTGCTCGAACCCCAGCTGAAGGTGCGGTCTACCTGGACCATGCCGCAACCACCCCGATGCGCCCCGCCGCCATCGAGGCGATGGCGGCCACCATGGCCCAGACCGGGAACGCCGCCTCGCTGCACGGGTCCGGGCGTGATGCCCGGCGCCGGGTCGAGGAATCGCGGGAGTCGATCGCCGCGGCCCTGGGCGCCCGACCGTCCGAGGTGATCTTCACCGCCGGCGGTACCGAAAGCGACAATCTCGCCATCAAGGGCATCTACTGGGCACGTCGCGATGCCGATGCGCGACGAACTCGCGTCATCGCCGGCGCCGTCGAGCATCATGCGGTCCTCGATGCGGTGCAGTGGCTCGCCGACCACGAGGGAGCTGACGTGACGTGGCTGCCGGTGGATGATGCCGGCACCGTCACGGCCGCGGCACTGCGCGCGGCCCTCGCCGACCACGACGACGTCGCACTCATCACGGTGATGTGGGCCAACAACGAGGTCGGCACCATCAACCCCATTTGCGAGTTGGCTTCCATCGCTGCCGAGTTCGATATTCCGATGCACAGCGATGCCATCGGTGCGGTCGGCCAGCTCGATATCGATTTCGCCCTCAGCGGACTGTCGGCAATGAGTGTGGCCGCACACAAGTTCGGCGGCCCGATGGGGGTCGGTGCACTGCTCCTGCGGCGTGAAACCGCTTGTGTTCCATTGCTTCACGGTGGTGGCCACGAACGTGACATCCGTTCGGGCACGCCCGACACGGCGGCGATCGTGGCGATGTCGACCGCGCTTGTCGAGGCCGTCTCCGAACGGTGTGAGGGTTCCGCGACACTGAAAAAGCTTCGGGACGAGCTGATCGATCAGGTGCTGACCCAGATCGAGGGTTCCGTGCTCAACGGTGCTGTCGGAAACGGCAGATTGCCCGGGAACGCGCATTTCACCTTTGCCGGATGCGAGGGCGATTCGCTGCTGATGTTGCTGGACGCCAACGGCATCGAGTGTTCCACCGGCTCGGCGTGCACGGCGGGCGTCGCGCGGCCTTCGCATGTGCTCATCGAGATGGGTATCGACCCCGAAGCCGCGCGTGGATCGCTGCGATTCAGCTTCGGCCACACCTCCGTGGCCTCGGATGTGACCCGTGCTGTCGAGGCGCTGCAGGTCGCTGTTCCGCGCGCCCGGGCCGCTGCCCTGGCCAGCGCCGGAGGCCGGTCATGAGGGTGCTGGCCGCCATGAGCGGGGGAGTGGACTCCTCGGTTGCGGCTGCGCGCATGGTGGATGCCGGACACGATGTTGTCGGCGTGCACCTGGCGCTGTCGGCGGCACCCGGCACACTGCGCACCGGATCGCGGGGATGCTGCTCGAAAGAGGACGCCGCCGATGCCCGCCGCGTTGCCGACATGCTCGGAATCCCCTTCTATGTATGGGATTTCGCCGATCGATTCAAAGAAGACGTCATCGACGACTTCGTCGAGGCCTACGCCGAGGGGCGCACCCCCAATCCGTGTGTGAAGTGCAACGAGAAGATCAAGTTCGCGGCGCTGGCCGACCGCGCCATCGCGCTGGGCTTCGATGCCGTGGCCACCGGTCACTACGCGCGGTTGCAGGACGGCAGGCTGCGCCGTGCGGTCGACGCGGACAAGGACCAGTCCTATGTGCTCGGGGTGCTCACGCCGCAGCAGCTGAGCCGCGCGCTGTTCCCCGTGGGCGATAGTCCCAAGCCCGATATCCGTGCCGAGGCCGAGCAGCGCGGACTGCTTGTCGCGAACAAGCCGGACAGCCATGACATCTGCTTCATTCCTTCCGGAGACACCCAGGCTTTCCTCGGTGCGCGCATCGGCGTGCGTCGCGGGAATGTGGTGGACGCCGACGGCAGCGTGTTGGCCACCCATGCGGGGGTACACGAGTTCACCATCGGGCAGCGCAAGGGGCTCGGGCTGGTAGGCCCTGCCGCCGACGGCCGTCCCCGATACGTCACATCGATCGATGCCGACACGGCCACCGTTCGAGTGGGAACCGTTGAGGATCTCGAGATTTGGGAATTCGGGGGAGAGCCGGTGGTGTGGACCTCGGGGCAGGTGCCCGCCGGGCCCATCGAGTGCCAGGTTCAGGTTCGGGCGCACGGTTCGGTGGTCGACGCGGTTGTCGAACCGGGAGCCGAGCGTATTCATGTCCGGCTGCGTACCGCCCTGCGCGGTGTGGCGCCCGGGCAGACGGTGGTGCTGTACCGGCCGGACGCCGAGGGTGACGAGGTGCTCGGCAGCGCGATCATCGCGCGGTGATTCACAGTGCGGGCACTAGTCGGGCCTGCACGCGCTCAAGTGTCTCGTTCAGGTGCTGGAGCGAGAGTGCATTGTTTTGCCCGAGATGGATCTGAATCTGATATTCAGGCTGGCGATCTCGCCCGAATATCGGCAGCACTACGAATTCCGTTGTCGAAAGCTCACTTTCAAGGGTCGCGGTTACCGACTGTAGGCTGACGATGGTCATGAGGGTGGTGAGCTGTCGAGCGAGCCGAGACGTTGAGTCGACGGACTCGAGCATCGCTGTCAACCGTTCATGCAGGCCGGGATGATTGTTGTCGAAGCGCCACGCGCCGTAGCCGCGCTCTCGGATGTCGGCGAGTACGTGCACGTGCTGGTCGATGTCCGCGCGTGTCAGCCGCGGTTCGACCTCGCGCAGCCACTGGTCTACGGCCGGTTGGTCGCGCCATGCCATGGCCACCAATCCGAATGGAGGGTCGATGGGAAAGCGCTGCCCGAGGTCGAGTTCGGCATCGCTGGGGTGCCCCACCGCATCGATCACTGAGATGTTCCGTGAACCGATCTTCGACAACGAACATGCCGCGCCGAGCATCTCGTGGAGGAACAGCAATGCGTCGCGGCCCTTGTCTAGCAGCGGGTGCTGCCGCCGTAGGCCGTGAACCACCGGGAGTAGTCCACTCCCTAGGGCGTAACGCCGGTCCTCGCGTCTATGCACCCACCCGCGCTGTTCCAGATCATGCAGTAGCAAAGAGCACGTCGACGTCGTGATCGCACAGGCGCGTGCCAATTCGGTCAGCGTACTAGCCGATGGTGAATCAGCCAGTGCGGTAATGACATCCACGACTCGTTGTGTGGGTGGCGATTTGACCGTTGACATCGTTTGGTCTCCTCCCTACGATCCCTCCGATTATTTCGAACCTACTCTAAATATTAGGAGGATCGTGATCAAGGTAGGCGTATGGGGGCCGGGATCGATGGGTGTCGTCGCGCTCCGGGCGGTGATTGACCATCGCGACCTGGATCTGGTTGGTGTGGTGGTGCACAGCAATGCGAAGGTCGGCCGGGATGCGGGGGAGCTGTGCGGGGCTGAGGTTGTCGGTGTCGTCGCCACAGCTGACCCGGATTCGCTGGTGAAGAGCGATGCGGATGTGGTGATCTATGCGGCGGCCGCCAATGTCCGCCCGCTGGAGGCCATCGCCGACATGGTCTCGCTTCTGCGTGCGGGCAAGAATGTGGTCTCATGCTCGGTGGTGCCTTTGGTCTATCCCGACGCTGTAGATGACGCACTGACCCAGCCTCTGGCTGACGCTGCGCTGGAAGGTGGATCGTCGTTCTTCACGACAGGAATTGACACAGGGTTCGCGAATGATGTTCTGCCCCTGTCGCTGTCTGGAATTTCGCGATCTATCAGCTCGGTTCGTGTGACCGAGATGTTCAACTACGCCACCTATCCCGATGAGGGCGCGGTCTACGAGATTCTCGGATTTGGAAAACCTCCCGAGTTTGAGGCCTTCGCGGCGGCGCCGGGCATCTTTACGTTCGGGTGGGGCCCGACGGTGCACCAGATTGCTCATGGACTCGGCTGCGAGATCGACAGAATCGAAGAAAGCGTGGAACGGCTCGTGGCCGAAGAATCGTTCGAAACGCCAACCGGCCGTGTAGAAGCGGGAACCGTAGGCGCGATGAGGTCGATCCTCACCGGCCATGTCGAGGGTGGCCGAACTATCGTCGTCGACCATGTCACCCGAATGCATGATGACTTGGCGCCGCATTGGCCGCAGCCACGGATATCCATGGCGCCAAGGGACCTCGGTTTCGGTGGTGCCAGTGGCCGCGGCGTCTATCGTGTCGAGATCACGGGGTCGCCAGACATTCTCTGCGAGCTCGAGCTGGCCGAAGACCACGACCATGACCTCGGTGCGCGTATTGCCGGTGCCGCGCGTATGGTCAATGCGATTCCGGCCGTCTATGCCGCGAAGCCAGGATTGTTGTCGGCCTTGGACCTTCCGATCATTACCGGTGTCGGGCTGATGGGTGTCGACCCCGGGCTTTCTCCGGACAGCCGTTGCGTGGGAAGTGAAACGAAATGACAACCAATGACGAGATCGTTCGTGAGTTCTGTGGCCTATGGGCATCGATGGACGTAGAGCAGATGATTGCGTTCTTTACCGATGACGCTGTCTACCACAATATTCCGATGGAGCCGGCGGTCGGTAGAGAAGCAATCGCGACCCTCCTGAATGGATGGGCCGCGGTGCTCGATGGCATAGATTTTCAGATCCATCAGCAGGTCTCTGTGGGGAAGGTGGTGATGAACGAACGTACCGACACGATGCGTGTCAACGGTGCGTCGGTGCCGCTACCGGTGATGGGAATCTTCGAGCTCGTCGACGGAAAGATCCGGGTATGGCGTGACTACTTCGACATGGGTGAGATGACGAAGGCGTTCCAGGCGGCGTCCGCCTGACGTCTCAGGAAGCCGACGGAATTCCCGCTGAACGCATGACGATCGCGATGCGTTCGGCAACATACTGCCGGCCCGGGGCGGTCGGGTGCATCGGAATTCCCTCATCGCCTACGCCGGTACCCGTCATCGACACGTAGCGCTGGAAATCGGATGCGCACACGCTGTGGTCGCTACTGGTCGCCGGGATGACAGGGGTGAACCCCGCCTTCGAGGATTCGGAGACGATCGTGTCGTTGAGCTGACGTTGCAGACCATTGAGGAAGGTGATGGTCTCTTGCGTGTTGATCAGGCCGACCAGACATCCCTTGGCGTCCGGCGGAAGGATGGGCAGGTAGCCCACAGTGAACACACGCGCGTTCGGGGCCGCCTGACGGATGGCGGCGTACGCGCCCGTGAGTTTCGGAGCCACCGAGGCGACGTTGGCGCTGAATTGCGCCTTCTTCTCCGGCGGGCAGCTCAGCGCGAACAGGCAGTCGGTGGCGATCTGCTCGAATCCGGCGTCGTTGCCGCCAATGGAGACGATCGCGACCTTGGTGGCCGGGGACAGTCCCGTGTTCTGCGGGCCGCGTGTGGAGGGTGTGTAGACGTCGGTGGAGAGCGCGCCGACACAGGAGTAGTCGGCGAATGTCATCTGCGGGAATGACGTGGCGACCAGATGCGCGACATTGTCGGTCGCCTGGTTGCAGGCGGTGCCGACCGGGCCGGTGATACCGGCGGCGTTAGAACCCGCCGCCAGGAACGAATCTCCGATCGCGACCAATTGGGCGCCTGCCACCGGTTCGGCCGACGCGATCGCAGGGCCGGTGACAGTCGCCGCGAACATCGTGGCGATGCCGAACACCGTCGAGAGCGTCTTGACCGCGCGCATGTATCCCTCTCATCCCCGTCGGCCGACAGACGGCCCCGTCCAATCGTACTGAACGGGATATCGCCGTTTGCCCATGTCGACGTTACCGAGGGTTACACCTTGGCGGCCATCCGCTCGGCGCGCCTTGCCTGACGCTCCAGGTACTTGGTCTTGACCTCTTCGAAATCGCTGGCGGTCTTCTTGAGGCCGGTGATGATGCGGTGCAGGTCTTCGCGGTACCACTCGCCCTCGCCGTTGATGTCGTCACGCTCGAAGATGCGCCACTTGCGCAGCACCGGCTGGACGACCTCGGCAAGGTGTGATTGCGGGTCGTACACGCCGCCGGTGGCGATGGTGACCGCGTTACGGCGGAAGCCGGGGATCGTGTAGCCGGGCATCGTGAAGTTGTCGAGAACCTTGTGAATCGATTTCACCGCCTGGTTGGGTGCGATCTCAAGACCGGCCTCGACCATGTTGCGGTAGAAGATCATGTGCAGGTTCTCGTCATTGGAGATGTGTTTGAGGAGTTCCTGCGCGATGGGTTCGGCACAGGCGACGCCGGTGTTGCGGTGCGAAACACGGGTGGCCAGCTCCTGAAATGACACATAGGCCACCGAGTCGAACAGGCTGTCGGCGAACATGTGGTCGCCGCCCTGGCGGTTCTGTCCGGGGGAGAACCCGCGGGTCATCTGCTCGACACGCAGCTTCTCCAGTTCCACCGGATCGACGGACCGCGTGACGACGAGATAGTCACGAATCGCGATGCTGTGACGCTGTTCTTCTGCCGTCCACCGGTTTACCCAGGTGCCCCACGGTCCGTCCATGGTGAAGTTCATGGCGATCTCGCGGTGATATGCGGGCAGGTTGTCCTCGGTGAGCAGGTTGGTGATCATGGCAACCTTGGCGAGCTCGGAGAGTTTGCATTGCTCGGGATCCCAGTCCTGCCCGCCCAATGCCTTGTAGTTCTTGCCCTCGGACCACGGGATGTAGTCGTGCGGGTTCCACTCTTTGAACACTCCGAGGTGGCGATGAGTGTTCTCCTCCACCACGGGTTCGAGCTCGTGGAGGAGCTCGAGGTCGGTGTATTCCTTCTGCGGCACGGTGCGTCCTCGGATTCGTCGAGTTATCTGTGTCTGAAAGTGACACTTATATTCGACCGGATGGCCGCGCACCGTCCTAGTGACGAAGGTCCTCTACCTGGGGTTGGAAAGTCCCTCCTGCCACTGGTTCCCGAACCGGACGCCGAGTGCGGCCCGACGCGGAAATCGCCGCGAAATCCCGCGTTCGATTGCGGCGGGCGACCGGCAACCGGGACCTGTACTTTCAACGGCTATGAATGGCCTAGTCGACCGGTTCTTCCGGATCTCCGAGCGGCAGTCGACGCTGGGGCGGGAAGTTCGCGGTGGGATCGTCACCTTTTTCGCGATGGCGTACATCGTGGTGCTCAACCCGCTCATCATCGGTGGCGAGCCGGGACGCGCGCACAACGCTGACGTGCTGGGCCATGTGCTGCCGGTGGGTCAGGTGGCGGCGGTGACGGCCCTGGCCGCCGGGGTGATGTCCATACTGTTCGGGTTCATCGCCAACTACCCGTTCGCGCTTGCCGCGGGGCTGGGCATCAACAGTCTGCTCGCGGTGTCCTTTGCGTCGCAGATGAGCTGGCCCGAGGCCATGGGGTTGGTGATTGTCGACGGCCTGGTCATTGTGGCGCTGGGTATCTCAGGTTTCCGCACCGCGGTGTTCCATGCCATTCCCGATGAGCTGAAGGCGGCGATCGCCGCCGGAATCGGATGCTTCATCGCATTCATCGGCTTCGTTGACGCCGGGTTTGTGCGACGCATCCCCGACGCGGCGAACACCACCGTGCCGGTTGGTTTGGGAATCGACAACTCGGTGGCCACCATCCCGACCCTGATCTTCGCCGCCGGCGTGCTGTTGATGGGAATTCTGGTGGTGCGCAAGGTTCGTGGCGGACTGCTCATCGGCATCGTCGTGATGACGGGGATCTCGATGCTCGCGCAGGCGCTGACCGAGCGCGGTGCGCAGCCCGCCGATACCAAGGGATGGAACCTCACCGTGCCCGCGTGGCCGTCCTCGGCGGGTGGCATGCCGGACCTGAGTCTGCTCGGTCAGGTGGACATGTTCGGCGCATTCACCCGGGTGGGTGTGCTGTCGGCGACGGTGCTGGTGTTCGCGCTGGTGCTCTCGAACTTCTTCGACGCGATGGGAACCATGACCGGTCTGGGTAAGGAGGCCGCTCTGACCGACGAGCACGGCACCCTGCCGGGAATCGGACGCGCGTTATCGGTGGAGGGTGTTGGTGCGGTTGTTGGAGGCGTCTCCTCCTCGTCCTCGAACACCGTGTTCGTGGAGTCTGCCTCCGGTATCGCCGAGGGCGCCCGGACCGGGCTGGCCAATGTGGTGACCGGCTTGCTGTTCCTGGCGGCGATGTTCTTCACCCCGCTGTATTCGGTGGTGCCGCTGGAGGCTGCGGCGCCGGCCCTGGTGGTGGTGGGCGCCATGATGATCGGCCAGCTGCGCAGCATCGACCTCACCCGCTTCGAGTACGCGTTGCCCTGTTTTCTGACCGTCGTGACCATGCCGTTTACCTATTCGATCGCCAATGGCATCGGTGTGGGGTTCATCAGCTGGGTGGTGCTGGCCGTCGTGTCAGGGGAGCGCGGGGCCCGGCTTCGGGCAGTGCATCCGCTGCTGTACATGGTGGCGGGATTGTTCGTCGTCTACTTCGCCAAGGGTCCGATCGAATCGATCATCACCTAACGTTCTCGGGGTGAACATGTGGGCGAAGGGAACTGGCCTCGGCTCGTGGCCGGGGTTACAGGTGCGAGCCGCGACGGAGATTGTGGTGGCCGAGCTTACGCTGCCTCACCTTGTGGAGCTGCCCGCGCGCGGTGTGGGCGCCGATCTGATCGGCCGGGCCGCGGCACTGCTGGTCGATATCGCCCTCGACGTCTCACCTACCGGTTACCGGACGACCGCCCGGCCCGGCGTGGTGGTCCGGCGCGCGCGCGGATTCCTGGACGAGGACATGGACGCACTCGAAGAGGAGTGGGAGCGTGGCGGGCATCGGGGGAGCGAACGCGCGGTGAAGGTGCAGGGTCCGGGGCCGGTGACGCTCGCCGCACAATTAGAACTCGCCAACGGCCATCGCGCGATCACCGACCCCGGAGCGGTGCGAGACCTGGCGGCATCTCTGGCGGAAGGGCTTGCGCAGCATCAAGCCACGCTTTCTCGTCGACTTGGTGTTCCCGTACTGGTACAGGTCGACGAACCCTCGCTGCCCGCCGCACTGGATGGCAGACTGTCGGGAACGAGCATGTTCTCACCGGTACATCCCGTCGACACGGCGACGGCGACGGCTCTGTTGGACCAGTGCGCTGCCGCGGTGGGTGGTGAACTGGTGGTGCATTGCTGTGCGGCCGACCCTCCTTGGGAACTCTTGCGGGGCGCAGATATTCGTGGGGTCGCGGTGGATGCCGCGTACTTGGCGGATGCGCAGGCACTCGATGGGCTGGCTTCGGTGCTGGACACGGGCAAGGTGGCGCTACTCGGTGTGATTCCCTCCCTTTCGCCGGCCGTGCCCATCTCATCGGACGTGCTGGCGACCAGTACCGCGGCGCTCGCCGACAAACTGGGCTTCGGGCGCGCGGTGCTGCGGGATCGCATCGGCATCAGTGCCGGGTGTGGCCTTGCCGGAGCCGATCTCCCATGGGCGCGCAAGGCAACCGAATTGACGCGCAAGGTCAGCGATCTGATCGATGCCGACCCGGACGCGCTGTGATGGACGTCTACCAGGCCATCGCTACCCGCCGGGACGTACGCGCGGAGTTCACCGGAGAGGTCATCGACGATACGACGTTGCTGAAGCTGCTGCAGGCCGCGCATCGCGCGCCCAGCGTGGGGAACAGCCAGCCATGGGATTTCGTGGTGGTGCGCGAGGTGGAGGTTCTGGAGAACTTCGCGGCCCATGTTGCCGAGCAGCGTGAGCGATTCGCGGACAGCCTCCCCTCGGAGCGGCGAAAGACCTTCGATCCCATCAAAATTGAGGGAATCTGCGAAAGCGGTACCGGGGTGGTGGTCACCTACGATCACGGCCGTGGTGGTCCGCATGTCTTGGGGCGGCACACCATTGCCGATGCGGGCCTGTTTTCGGCGGTGCTCGCGATCCAGAACCTGTGGCTCGCCGCGGTCACCGAAGGTATCGGCGTCGGCTGGGTGTCGTTCTATGAAGAACAGTTCCTGGCCGAATTAATCGGCGCGCCAACGCACATCAGACCGATCGCCTGGTTGTGCGTCGGGCCGGTGTGTGAGTTCGCCGAGCGGCCTGATCTGGAACGATTCGGCTGGCGCAGCGGGCGTCCGTTGGATGACGCCGTGCACTGGGGCCGGTACCGGGAGACCTAGCGTCCCTTGAAGTCGGGTTCCCGCTTCTCGAAGACCGCACCGATGGCTTCCTGCAAGTCCTCCGACGGCAAGAAGGCGGCGTTCCAGGTCGACACGTACTTGAGGCCGTCGGCAACCACACTTTCGCGCTCGCGGCCCAGCACGTCCTTGACGCCCTGCACCACCAGCGGGGGGTTGGCCGCGATCTCGGCAGCGGTGGCATGCGCGGCCGCCAGCGTTGCCTCGGGGGTGTCGAACACATCGTTGACGAGACCGATCTTCTCGGCCCGAGCGGCATCGATGTCCTTGCCGGTGAACGCCAGTTCACGCAGGTGGCCATCACCGATGATCGGTGGAAGACGATGCAGCGAGCCAATATCGGCGACAATCGCGACCTTGGCCTCGCGCACACTGAACTTCGCCTCGGCACTTGCATACCGGATATCGGCGGCCGCGATGAGGTCGACGCCGCCACCGATGCACCAGCCCTGCACCGCGGCGATCACGGGCTTGCGGCAGGCCGCGACGGCGGTCACCGAGGCCTGCAGCCTCCGAATCTCGTCGAGGAACTCGGTGCGCGGCTTGGCCAGCGCCTTATCGGCCAGCAGCGGCATGAAGGTGCCCGCCATCGCGGCCAGGTCCAGCCCATAACTGAAATGGGAGCCGGCGGCCGCGAGCACGATTGCCCGTATCTCCGGGTCGGCGTCGAGTTCGGTGAAGATCAGCGGCAGTTCCCGCCAGAAATCCGGTCCCATCGCATTGCCCTTACCGGGCCCGATGAGGGTGACCTGGGCGATGTGCCCTGTGGTCTCGACGGTGAAGGCTTTCCAGTCGCTCATGTGCGTGAGCCTACGGGTTCAGGCGGGCAGCAGGCCCTTGCGGTCCTCGCGGAGCTGCTTGATCACCGACTGCCAGGACATTGCCCAGGACTGCACGTCGTCTCCGGACTGGCTTGTCATGAAACCGCGAATGATGCCGACGAGCACGGTGCGGTCGCCAACATGGGTGTACACCGGGCCTCCCGAATCGCCCTTGGCGATCACCGGACCGTTAAACCTGAACCAGCCGTTGCCAAGTCGGGTTACCGATCCACACGCATCGCCCGTGGTGAAGCCGGTGCGGCAGACCGGCATTCCAATATCGGGAGTAACCGTGTCATCGCGTTCGAGCCGTTGACCGTTGGCCATGACATCGTTGACGGGCAATCCGTCATCGATCGAGATCGCCTCGTAGTCGATGGTGTACTCGTTCTCGTAGACCGGGCCCTCAGGGGGACGGTTGTCGTGGGCGAGGATCTTGTGTCCTATCGCAGCGAAGTCTCCATTGCGAACGATGCCGTCGCCGTTGACGCAATGCCCGGCCGTGATGCCCACCCGAAGCCCGGGGTCGACGAACCCGAGCGTGCAGCTCAGCGAGCCCTGGTAGATGAGCATGCCGGGATACACCAGCGGCGGGTCAGCATGAGCCGACGCGGGGTTGGCTACGGGAAGCGCGCACAACACGGCGACGATGGTCGTAATCCAGAAAAACGGGCGCATGAGGGCTAGGGGACAACCATTCTCGCGGGGCCGGACGGGCGGTCATCGGAGGGCGCGGGAGGCAGGACCATCGGCGGCGCCTGCGGATTGGGCGGTGCCTGCGGATTGATGGCCACGGGGCTCGCGATCTCGGGGCGGCTCGCGGCCGCCGCAATGTCATTTCGGATCTGCTGTTGCACCGTGGGCCAGGACAACGCCACGGTGGACTCCCGGCGGGTCTGATTGGCGGTGAAGCGCGCGCTCACGATGCCCACGATGGCGGCGTTGCCGGGAGAGGTGACGGTGTACACGGCACTACCGGAGTCGCCGTGGTCGGCGGGCAGGCCGTCGACGAGGAACCAGCCATTACCGAAACCGGCGATGGCGCCGCACGCCTCGCCGGTGGTGATTCCCACCCGGCACACCGCCAGGCCATCGCGGGGAACGACCGCCGGGTCGACCCCGAGCCGCAGTCCGTTGGGCAGCACGTTGTTAATCGGCACGCCCTCGTCGAAGGCGATGCCCTCGTAGTCGATTCGGTAGTCGTCGCGGGACAACGGTCCTTCGGGCTTGATGTTGGACTGGGCCACGGCGAGCTGACCGATGCGCACGCCGTCGCTAGTGAACACCGGTCCATTGCCGCCACAGTGACCCGCGGTGACGCCCACGCGCGCAGCAGGATCCACGAAGCCAAGGGTGCAGCTCAGTGATTCCTTACCGGGTGGGCGCTGGATGATCTCCATGCCTGGATAAATCAGCGGGTCCGCATGTGCGGCAGCCGGGTTCGCGAGGCCAAGGCCGCACAACACGATGACGGCCGCGGCCCACACCGTGAACCGTCCCCGCGGTTCGGTCCGTCGACCGTTGTCGCCGACACTGGTCACGCCGTAGCTCTCTGTCTGCCACGTTCACCGTCAATAAAGCCCCGACCAGTGTTAGGAGAGCACGCGGCACGACTCTCCGTGTCGCTACGAGCCTATGCGAACGTGGCGTCCTCTGGTGCAGGAAGCGTGGTGGGAGCAGGTGAATGCCCAGGTGGTGGGGGAGCGTCGGGTGCTTTTTCCAGGTCTTCTCGTAGTTGATTGACGACGGTCGACCAGGAAATCGCGGTGGTTTGCACCACACCGGTCTCGACGCTGCGGGTAGTTCCGCGGGCGATTCCGACAATGGCGCCGTGTCCCGGTGAGGTGATTGCGTACACCGGGCTGCCCGAGTCGCCGTGATCGGCGGGTAACCCGTCGATCTCGAACCAGCCGTTGTTGACCGTGGTGACGGTGCCGCAGGACTCACCGGTGGTGACGCCGTTACGGCAGACCGGCAGCCCGGTGTGCGGCTGGATCCCGCTGCCGCGCTCAAGCCGAATCCCGTTGGGCAGTATGTCGTTGATCGCTACGTCATTGCGGAATTTGATGGCCTCGTAGTCGATTACGTACTTGGTGCCATCGATCCGGTCGCCGTCACGCAGATTGGAACCGGCGATGACGAGGACGCCGATCACATTGCCGGCCGAGTCGTACACCGGGCCATCGGTATCCATGGCGCAATGACCCGCGGTGAGGCCGAAACGCGCGTCGGGATCCACGAACCCGAGCGTGCAGCTCTGAGTCCCCTGGATGATCTCCATCCCGGGAAACACCAGGGGGCCATCCGCCAGGGCCGAAGGGGCCAACGTCACCGCGGCCAACGCAGCCATGCCGAGGCCGCCGCACAATCTGCTAGCAACAGACAATTCGTACCCCAGCCTGTCTCTCCGAGTAATAGGCAAAGCTTTGAAACACAGTGTAGGGATAGGTGAGGGATCAGTCGCGCTGATCGAGCAACTTGATCAGCCGCTTGGTGGCGATCAGTCGGTAGGAAGCATCGAGCAGCTCGGCGACCTCATCCCAGTCCACATCGGCGGTGCTGAAGTCGAGCCCCAGCCAGCCGTAGGGCCCCATGTACGCCGGGTAGTAGAAGCGCTCGTCCTGGAGGAGTGCGGGGCGCTCGGAATCATCCACCTTGACCAGCACGGAATACGGGTAGGCGATCATCTCGCCCTTGGCGTCTCCCTTGGCATTACCGCCGAACATCGCGAAGATCTTGCCCGCTTTGAAGACGGGCCGGCCCCAGGAGATCTGTTCGGCAGCCTCGGGTAGGGCGAGTGCCAGCTGGCGAAGTTCTGCCAGGCCGGGATCGTCCTCGGTGAACATGATGGGATGCGTGCCCATGGGCCCATCGTAGGTTCGGGGACTGTCGGGCGGGTGGGTTAGCCTGCCGATGTGGATCCTGACGTGCAGCGCCAGTGGCGTGAGCTTGCCGACGAGGTGCGTGGGCACCAGTTCCGCTACTACGTCAAGGATGCCCCGGTCGTCTCCGACGGCGAGTTCGATCGCCTCTTGAAGGAGCTCGAGGCGCTGGAAGCGCAGTATCCCGAGTTGCAGACCCCGGACTCACCCACGCAGTTGGTGGGTGGAGCAGGGTTTGTCACCGAATTCGGATCGGCTGACCACCTGGAGCGAATGCTCAGTCTGGACAACGCATTCAGTTCAGAGGAGTTGACGGCCTGGGATGCCCGCGTGCGCGGCGATATCGGGGAAGAACCGGAATACCTGTGCGAGCTGAAGATCGACGGGGTCGCACTTTCGTTGGTGTATGAGAACGGCGTGCTGGTGCGCGGCGCGACGCGCGGAGATGGCCGCAGCGGCGAGGATGTCACCCTGAACGCCAGGACCATCGAGGATGTACCGGAAAGGCTCACGGCCTCAAAGGAATACCCGATACCCGCACTCCTGGAGGTACGTGGCGAGGTCTTCTTCCGGCTGGAGGATTTCGAGGCGTTGAATGCCTCGCTGGTGGAGGAGAGTAAGCCGCCGTTCGCCAATCCGCGCAACAGTGCCGCGGGCAGTCTGCGGCAGAAGAACCCGGCCATCACGGCCAGGCGGCGGCTGCGGATGATCTGCCACGGGCTTGGCCGCGCCGAGGGCTTCGCTCCGGAGAGCCTGCACGAGGCTTATTTGGCGTTGGGGCAGTGGGGTTTACCCGTCTCTACCCACACCACCAAGGTGCGGGGCATCGCGCAGGTTCAGGAACGCGTCAACCATTGGGCAGAGCATCGCCACGATGTGGAACACGAGATCGACGGTCTTGTCGTGAAGGTCGACACGGTGGCGCTGCAACGCCGCCTGGGCAGCACCTCGCGCGCACCGCGCTGGGCCATCGCCTACAAGTACCCGCCCGAGGAGGCGACCACCGAACTGCTCGACATCCGGGTGAGCGTGGGCCGAACGGGGCGGGTTACCCCCTTCGCCTACATGACCCCCGTCAAGGTGGCCGGATCCACGGTGTCGTTGGCGACCCTGCACAACGCATCCGAGGTCAAACGCAAGGGCGTGTTGATCGGCGACACGGTGGTGATCCGTAAGGCCGGGGACGTCATCCCGGAAGTTCTGGGTCCGGTTGCCGATCTGCGGAACGGGTCCGAACGCGAATTCGTCATGCCCACAAACTGTCCCGAATGCGGCACCGTACTGGCTCACGAGAAGGAGGGCGACGCCGATATTCGCTGCCCGAATTCGCGAAGCTGCCCGGCCCAGCTGCGTGAGCGGGTATTCCACGTGGCAGGGCGTGGTGCCTTCGATATCGAGGCACTCGGTTATGAGGCGGCCATTGCCCTGCTTTCGGCAGGGGTCATCGAGGATGAGGGAGATCTGTTCAGCCTCACCGCCGAGGACCTGCTGCGCACCGACCTGTTCAAGACCAAGAATGGGTCATTGTCCGCCAACGGAAGTCGGCTGCTGGAGAACCTGGACAAGGCGAAACAGCAACAGCTGTGGCGTGTCTTGGTGGCGCTGTCGATCCGCCACGTCGGTCCGACGGCGGCGCGCGCGCTGGCCACCGAGTTCGGTGAATTGGAAGCCATCGAGGGAGCCTCTGTCGAACAGCTGGCCGCCGTCGAGGGGGTGGGTGCCACGATTGCCGCGGCGGTGGTGGATTGGTTCACCGTCGACTGGCATCGCGCCATCGTCGACAAATGGCGCGCCGCGGGTGTTCGGATGGCCGATGAACGTGATGAGTCGATACCGCGCAATCTCGAAGGCTTGTCGATCGTCGTAACCGGTTCACTCCCAGGGTTTTCGCGTGATGAGGCGAAGGAGGCCATCATTGCCCGGGGCGGCAAGTCCGCGAGTTCGGTGTCCAAGAAGACGGCGTTCGTCGTCGTCGGTGATGCGCCGGGATCCAAGTACGACAAGGCCGTTGAGCTGGGCGTGACAATCCTCGACGAGGACGGCTTCCGGGCGTTGCTGGCCGACGGGCCTCCCGCCGACTCAGCGTGAAACTGCCCCTAAGGTTTCGGCGGAACCGACAGATCGAATACTCGTAGGTCGCCGTAATCCTTTGAGGAGAAGTGGGTTTCGACCCACTTCTGGACGTCATCGGCCACCCGCTTGGTGTCGCCGTCCTTCTGTGGTTGCGGTTTGTCCTGCTCCTTGTCTTTGTCCTTATCCTTGACGGATTCGGCATAGAACTGGACGGTGCCATCCTGCGTGTAATCGATGAACTGCTGCAGGGTGATGGGGTTGTCGCGGCCGGAGAATCCGCCGATCGCCATCACGGGTGCGTTGGTCTCCAACTGAATGGGAGCGGCGGTGCGGGTGTTGGTCGTCGCCACCGGCCATCTGGCGCCGGAATCCTTAATCAACGCCGCCAGTGCCGGATCCAGCGGCGTGGGTGCCTGGCCGCCGAACTTCTCCTCGTTGGCGATCGCCGGGCCGGACGTCGAGAGCCCCCCGACCTTCGGGGTGGTCACATTGGCGATGGTGAACGCGAGCGAGCCTCCCAATGAAACTGCAAGGGCCAGTGCGGCAATGGCATAGCGCAGGCGCGCGTTACGTTCGAGTGCGCCCAGGGCGAGGGCAACGGCCGCGACGATCCCGCCGATCAGCAGAAGCCAGCGCAGCCAGGGCAGCCAGGTCGGTATGCGCCGCAGTAGTACGAAGGCCGTGACGGTGGCACTGAGCGTGAGCGCGCTCAGCCCGAACTTGCCGATGCGCTCGGACCGATGCCGCCACAACAGCACCGTGCCGATGGCCAGCGAACCGGCGATAGCAGGGGCCATGGCCGAGGTGTAATAGGGGTGGAACTGTTTGGCCATGTAACTGAGGATCACGTAGTTGGACACCATCCAGGTGCCCCACAAAACCAGGCCTGCTCCCGCGGGATGGGTGGTGATGGTGCGCAGGCGGCCCAACAAGCCCGCGGTCTGCGGCGTCCTGCTGACGATGACAAGTCCGAGGATCAGCGCGATGAACGCAGTGGGAAGCAGCCATGCGATGTGATCGGCCTGGGTGTCCTGGAACAGTCGGAAGATGCCCGGGGTACCCGAGAACGAAGGACCACTTCCCCGGCCGCCGCCCATCCCGTTCGAGTTGTCACCGAGCAGGCGGTCCAGGCCGTTGTAACCCACCGCCAGCGTCCACTCACTGTTGTCGGTGGAGTTGTCGACGTAGGGGCGACTAGCTGCCGGGGTCAGCGCGACGGCGGCCATCCACCAACCCGATGCGGCCAAGAGGGCGCCGGCCGCACCCAGCAGGTGCATAAGCGTTGTCTTCCAAGACCATTTCGCGGATACCAGATAGGCCAGGAGCAGTGCCGGAGCCACGAGTAGACCTTCGAGTGTCTTGCACAGGAACGCGAACCCGATACCGACTCCGGCGAGCGCCAGCCAGCCGGCGGCACTGCGTGAGCGCTCGGAATCGATTGCACGCGTGGTGAAGTATGCGGCCACCACCATGCCAAACACCATGGGTGCGTCGGGATTGGAATGCCGGAACATCACCGAGACCACCGGGATGAGAGCGAACAGGGCCGCCGCGAGCAGGCCGGCACTCGGTCCGGCCTGCCGCCGTACCGTTGCGCGAATCAGTGCGGCGCTGACGATCGCGAGGATGGCCTGCGGGATCAGCATGCTGGCGCTGGAAAAGCCAAAGATCCTGGCGGACAATCCCATCAACCACAAACCGCCGGCGGGCTTGTCGACCGTCACGTAGTTCTGCGGATCGAAGCTGCCGAAGAACCAAGCCTTCCAGCTTTCACTGCCTGATTGCACGGCCGCCGCATAGAAGGTGTTGGACCACCCGTTGTGGCTGATGTCCCAGAGGTACACCACGGTGATCGTCAACAGAATGGCAGCGAAGATGAGCCGTTCACGAGTCTGGCTCATGGACGCGTCGATGTCAGTCACGCCAGTGAGTGTGCAGGGCGACTCAGGGAATTGGCTGTGCCGTTCCTGTGAACGGGCCGCTATCGCACCAAGGTGGCGACGATCCCCGCCAGATAGCCGAGGCGGGCCACCTCCGAGGGCCGAAACTCCGGACCGCCGGGACGCCCGAGGACCACGGCGGTGTCGCTGGACCCCAGTGGCGCGGCGGCAAGCGTGGTGTCCATGTCCTTCCACAGCTGCGGCACCCATTCGGCAGCGGTTTCCAGGACCTGAGCCCGGCTCAGCGGTAGCCACGGGGCGGCGGTGGCCTGTGTTTCCGGGGCACCGGCGCTGCCCGCCACCCGAATGAAGCCACTGCCTTCCTGCCGCACCACGGTGCACCAGTTCGCGCGCAGCACGTGTGGGGCCTCCTGGGCGAGCACTTCCAGGCGGGCGGATGACGCGGCGGCGGCCACTCTGTCGATCAGTTCCAGTTCGCGGTGTGCCTCCAGCAGCCCGGTGTGCGGGCGGATGGAATGCACATGCACCCCGTTCAAGGCCTCGGCGGCGGTGATCAACGAGTCGGGCATGGAACCGGGTGGCAGGTCGATGACCAGGTCATCGATGGCGTACCCGGGACCGCGCTCGACGACGTCGAGGGACAGGATGTCCGCACCCACCGTGCCGAGCGCGACGGCGACCGATCCCAGACTTCCGGGTCGGTCGGCAAGTTGTAAGCGCAGCAGATAGGACGGCACGTCCAACACTGTGGCACAGGTCAGGTACGGCCGCCCTCTAGGCTATCTAGCCGTGAGCGCCATATCCCGTGACGAGGTCGCGCACCTGGCCAGATTGGCCCGGCTTGCGCTGACCGACGCTGAGCTGGATGGATACGCGGGGCAACTCGACGCGATCCTCGGCCACGTCAGCCAGATCAGTGCCGTGTCCACCGATGAGCTCGACGAGGTCGATGCGACGAGTTCTCCGCTTGATGCGGTAAATGTCACACGCCCGGATGTGATCGCCGACTGCCTGACCCCTGATGAGGCGCTGGCGCAGGCTCCTCGGGTGGCCGAGGGACGTTTCGCGGTTCCGCAGATCCTGGGAGAAGAAGAGTGACCGACCTGATCAGGCAGGATGCAGCATCGCTGGCGACGCTGATTCATTCCGGCGAAGTGTCATCCGTTGAGGTGACGCGTGCGCATCTGGATCAGATCGCCAGTACCGACGAGACCTACCGCGCATTCCTGCACGTGGCGGGGGAGCAGGCCCTCGCCGCGGCCAAGGATGCCGACGACGCCATCGCGCGTGGCGATCAGCCCGCATCGGCCCTGGCCGGTGTTCCCCTGGCGCTCAAGGACGTCTTCACCACTCGGGACATGCCGACCACGTGTGGGTCGAAGATTCTGGAGAACTGGGTTCCGCCCTACGACGCGACGGTGACCGCTCGGCTGCGTGAGGCCGGGATACCGATCCTGGGCAAGACGAATATGGACGAGTTCGCGATGGGCTCCTCCACTGAGAACTCCGCCTACGGCCCCACCCGCAATCCGTGGGACACCGAGCGCGTGCCGGGTGGCTCGGGCGGCGGTAGCGCGGCCGCGCTGGCCGCCTTCCAGGCACCGCTGGCCATCGGTACCGACACCGGCGGCTCCATCCGTCAGCCCGCGGCTCTCACCGCCACCGTCGGGGTAAAGCCCACCTATGGCACCGTGTCGCGGTACGGCCTGGTGGCCTGCGCGTCATCGCTGGATCAGGGTGGACCTTGTGCACGTACGGTTTTGGATACCGCACTGCTGCACCAGGTGATCGCCGGACATGACCCGCGCGACTCCACCTCAGTCGACGAGCCGGTCCCCGATGTGGTGGCCGCTGCTCGTGCCGGGGCTGCCGGTGACCTCAAGGGCGTACGCGTCGGTGTCGTCTCACAGTTGCGTGGTGACGGGTACCAGCCGGGTGTGATGGCGTCTTTCGATGCGGCCGTCGAGCAGCTCACCGCGTTGGGTGCCGACGTGGTGGAGGTGTCCTGTCCGCACTTCGAATACGCACTTCCGGCGTACTACCTGATCCTGCCGTCGGAGGTGTCCTCCAATCTGGCTCGGTTCGATGCCATGCGGTACGGGATGCGCGTCGGCGACGACGGAACGCACAGCGCCGAGGAAGTCATGGCGCTCACCCGGGCCGCGGGCTTTGGCCCAGAGGTCAAGCGGCGCATCATGATCGGCACCTATGCGCTATCGGCCGGGTACTACGACGCCTATTACGGCCGGGCACAGAAGGTGCGCACCCTGATCAAGCGCGACCTGGAGCAGGCCTACGAACAGGTGGATGTGCTGGTCACCCCGGCGACGCCCACGACCGCGTTCCGGTTGGGGGAGAAGGTCGATGACCCGCTGGCCATGTACCAGTTCGACTTGTGCACCCTGCCGCTGAATTTGGCCGGGCATTGCGGAATGTCGGTGCCCTCGGGACTATCGGCCGACGACGGGCTGCCGGTGGGCCTGCAGATCATGGCGCCCGCCCTTGCCGACGACCGGCTGTATCGGGTCGGGGCGGCGTATGAGACGGCGCGTGGGCCGCTGCCGTCCGCGCTCTAGAGATTCACAGGCAATTAGTAGGCATCCGGCCCTTCCGAGGCAGCAAGAGCTGTCATATTTGCATATATGCATATGATGGCCAGGTGCAGTGGTGCAGTGATCGCCGTCAGCGTGGTGGCAGCGGTGCCGGCGGCGTTGGTGATTTCGCAATCGGTTCCCGCGACGCCGCAGACGAAGATCCAGTGCTCGGTGCAGACCGATACCACCTGCGATCACTCCGGCGATCCTCATCTGACGGCGCGACCGAACCCCGGCAACATGGTGCCGCGGGCGACCATCCCGCAGACAAAGACACGCCCCAGCACAGTCTTGCCGCGAGCGTGACCAGCATGACGAGGATGTCGATACGTCGGATGGCCGCGGCCGGTGCATGCGCGGCAATTCTGACTGGAGTGGTGGTGACGAGCCGCATCGAGGCCCCGCAGGCGGTAGTGCAGGTGAAACCGGCCGCGTGCAGCGGATCCACGGAGCCCGACTGTCTCGCTCCCGGCGACAATCACTTGTCGTCGGCGCCTGATCCGGGGAACGCGCCACCGCAGGCCACCATCGTGACAACCAGGCCAGGCCCCACGGCAGTGCGCCCGGGGCGGTGACCACCCGCGGCGGGAGCTAGGTTGGCATCCGTGGCAGCGGCGCCGAAGCGAGTGCAAGTCAACAGCGGCATTGTTGAAGGCTTTGTGCGGCGTGGAATGCGCCGTTTCCGGGGAATCCCCTATGCCGAACCGCCGGTAGGGCCGCTGCGGCTTAAGGCGCCGCGTCCCGTGCAGCCCTGGGAGGGCGTCCGGCGCTGCACGAGATTCGGTGCGGTGCCCTACCAGCCCAAGGTGTTCACCCCGCAGAAACGTCGCAGCGAGAACTGTCTGACACTCAACGTGGTGACGCCGGAGGAACTACCCGACGGTCCGTTACCGGTGATGTTCTACATCTACGGCGGTGGGTATTTCCTCGGTGCCAGTGCCTCGCCTCCCTACGAGGGATCGATACTGGCGCGTCGCGGATGCGTCTATGTATCGGCCAACTATCGCGTGGGGGCGCTGGGCGCCTTCGATCTGTCCTCGCTGTCTGATGCCGAGCACGTCATCGAAAGCAACGTGTACCTGCGTGATCTCGTGCTGGCCCTGCAGTGGGTTCGCGACAATGTCCGGGCCTTCGGCGGAGATCCGGACAATGTGACCATCTTCGGCGAGAGTGCCGGCGCCAGCGCCGTCGAGACGCTGATGACCACCCCCGCCGCCGCGGGGTTGTTCCACCGCGCGATCATCCAAAGCACCGCCAGTGGCCTGGCCGCCGGCGCCGATACGATCGCGCATGAGGCCCGGCGATTCGCTGAACTGCTTGGGGCTGGCCCTGATAACGCTGCCGAGACGGTCATGAACGCCTCGCCCCGGCGGCTCCTGCGTGCACAGCGCAAGTTGATCGCCGAGGGTGGATTTCCATTCGGGCCTTCGGTCGATGGCGACTACTTGCCAAGCGCTCCCGTCGATGCCATCGAACGCGGTGATGCGCAACGAGTTCCGCTGATCATCGGAAGTAACGCCGATGAAGCCAGGCTTTTCACCAAGGCCATCAAGGTGATGCCGCTATCTGAAGCCGAACAGCTGGAGATTCTTGCGCGTGGAGGCCCTGGGTATCTCGAGCGGATTGTTGGCGCTTACCCGGGATATCCATCGAAGGAAGCCCGGTTGCGGCTGGCTGGAGACATGTTCTTTACCTCTTCGGTGTGGCGGATCGCCCGGGCGCATCAGCAATTCGCACCGGTTTACGTGTACCAGTTCGACTATGCGCCCTGGCCCGTGCGGGCCGCCGGCCTGAACGGCTCGCATGCCACCGAGTTGCTCGCGGTCTTCGGCAATTACCGTGGTCCGGCCGGACCGCTCTTGGCGGGGAGCTTTACTCATCGTGATGCCTCGCGGGTGGTCGACGATGTGCAAGAGCGCTGGGTGGCGTTCGCGCGCAACGGTGTTCCGAGCGAGGACTGGCCGGCATACCGAGGACCGGACTGGCCGGTGATGGTCTTCGACCGTGTGACATGCGTCGAGAAGAACCTCGGCGTCGACCGCCGTGATGTGTGGGCGGGGTTCACGCTGAGCGCCCCGCAGCGTCCACCGAAGGCGTCGTAGCGCTGCCGCCCGGCCATGTCACGGGCATGATGGGGCCTATGCGTATCGGAGTGCTTACCGGTGGCGGCGACTGTCCCGGGCTGAACGCCGTCATCAGGGCGGTCGTACGGACCTGTGCCAACCGCTACGACTCGCAGGTCGTGGGATTTCAGGACGGCTGGCGGGGTCTGTTGGAGAACCGGCGCATCCAGCTGGCCAACGATGACCGCAACGATCGGCTGCTGACCAAGGGCGGCACGGTGCTGGGCACCGCCCGCACCAATCCCGACAAGCTGCGTGCCGGGCTGGACCAGATCAAGCAGACCCTCGACGACAACGGGATCGATGTGCTGATCCCGATCGGTGGGGAGGGCACGCTCACCGCGGCGAGCTGGCTCGCCGACGAGAATGTCCCCGTGGTCGGGGTGCCCAAGACGATCGACAACGACATCGATTGCACCGATGTCACTTTCGGGTTCGATACCGCGCTGACCATCGCCACCGACGCCATCGATCGGTTGCACAGCACGGCCGAATCGCATCAGCGCGTCATGCTGGTGGAAGTGATGGGCAGGCACGCGGGCTGGATCGCCCTGCACTCCGGACTGGCTTCCGGTGCGCACATGACATTGATCCCCGAAGTGCCGTACGACGTGGAAGAGGTGTGTCGACTCATCAAAGGCCGCTTCCAGCGTGGGGATTCGCATTTCATCTGTGTGGTGGCAGAGGGCGCCAAGCCGGCCGAGGGCTCAATGGAGTTACGCGACGGCGGAATTGACGAGTTCGGGCATCAGCGGTTTACCGGAGTGGCGCAGCAGCTGGGTGTGGAAATCGAGAAGCGCATCAACAAGGAGGTGCGCACCACCGTGCTGGGCCATGTGCAGCGCGGCGGCACCCCGACACCGTTCGACAGGGTGCTCGCCACCCGATTCGGAGTGAACGCCGCGGACGCCGCCCATGCCGGTGAGTATGGGGTGATGGTGTCGTTGCGGGGCCAGGACATCGGACGGGTGCCCTTGTCCGAGGCCACCCGTCATCTCAAGCTGGTCCCCAAGAACCGCTACGAGGACGCTGCGGCCTTCTTCGGCTGATCGGGCAGGTTCGCCGAGCGCATACCTGGTGTGGATGATGCACGCGATTCACCTCCGTGCGGTATGCGCTCGAGGGAGGGGCCTGTTGGGTAGGGCCAGCTCAGCCCTCGGGCGGCAAAGCCGACCTATTAGGATCGCGGCATGACAGAACTGCTGGACTACGACGATGTGCTGACCCGATACGAGCCGGTGCTCGGCATGGAGGTCCACGTCGAACTGTCCACGGCCACCAAGATGTTCTGCGGCTGCCCCACCACATTCGGCGCGGAGCCGAACACCCAGATCTGCCCCGTCTGTCTGGGGCTGCCGGGCTCGTTGCCGGTGGTCAACGAGAAGGCCGTCGAATCGGCCATCCGTATCGGGCTGGCGCTGAACTGTGAGATCGCCCCGTGGGGCCGGTTCGCCCGCAAGAACTACTTCTACCCGGACCAGCCGAAGAACTACCAGATCTCTCAATACGACGAGCCGATCGCGTTCAACGGGTACCTGGACGTCCCGCTCGAAGACGGCACCACCTGGCGGGTGCAGATCGAGCGCGCCCACATGGAGGAAGACACCGGCAAGCTGACGCATATCGGCAGCGAGACCGGCCGCATTTCCGGGGCCACCGAATCCCTGCTCGACTACAACCGGGCGGGTGTGCCGCTTGTCGAGATCGTCACCAAGCCCATCGAGGGCACCGGGGAGCGCGCTCCGGAGATCGCCCGCGCCTACGTCACGGCGCTGCGGGACCTGTTGCGCGCGTTGGACGTTTCCGATGTACGCATGGATCACGGGTCCATGCGCTGCGATGCGAATGTGTCGCTGATGCCCACCGGCGCCGACCAGTTCGGCACCCGCACCGAGACCAAGAACGTCAACTCACTCAAGAGCGTCGAAGTGGCGGTGCGCTACGAGATGCGCCGCCAGGCAGCTGTTCTGGATGCGGGCGAGGACGTCATTCAGGAAACCCGGCACTTCCTGGAGCAGGACGGCTCTACCAGTGCGGGGCGTCGCAAGGAGACGGCCGAGGACTACCGCTACTTCCCGGAGCCCGACCTGGAACCCGTCGCGCCCAGCGGCGAGCTGATCGAGCGGCTACGCGGCACCCTGCCCGAGCTGCCCTGGCTGCGGTTGGGGCGCATTCAGCAGGAATGGGGCGTCTCCGATGAGGTGATGCGCGACCTGGTGAACAACGGCGCCGTCGAACTCGTACAGGCCACCGTCGTCGAGGGGGCCAGCAGCGAGGAGGCGCGTTCGTGGTGGGGCAACTACCTCGTCCAGCAAGCCAATTCGCGCGAGGTCGAGCTGGCTGAGCTTCCCATTACGCCAAAGCAGGTGGCCGCTGTCGCCGCGTTGATCAACGACGGCAAGCTGTCCAACAAGTTGGCGCGCCAGGTGGTCGACGGCGTGCTGGCCGGAGAGGGTGAGCCCGAGCAGGTGATGACCGCCCGCGGGTTGACCGTGGTGCGCGACGATTCGGTGATCCAGGCCGCCGTCGATGAGGCATTGGCGGCCAACCCCGATGTCGCGCAGAAGATCCGCGACGGCAAGGTGGCGGCCGCGGGCGCCATCGTCGGTGCGGTGATGAAGGCCACCCGGGGGCAAGCGGATGCCGCGCTGGTCAAGGATCTGGTGCTGAAGGCCTGCGGCCAGGCGTAATCACACGCTGACTGGCGACTTCTCGCGACAAAGTGCGAGTGAGCACCGCGAGAAGTCGACAGTCGGCGAGGAATTAGTCCAGGTCGTCGTTGGCGCGGGGGAATCCGCCGCCCTTCGGGAACAGCGGGAACACCACGTCCTCGGTGGGGGTGGCGGTGCCGAAGTCCTTGTTGATGGAACCGCCCCAGACGTTCCCGTCGGCCGAGAGCTTGAGCGCGCGTACGTGACCGTGCTGCTCTTTCTGGCGGAGCACTTCGGGATCGCCGGTGACCGCGCCGGTCTCCGGGTTCTGGCGCACCACGACGGTGGTCTGGTTGAAGACCAGGTTGACCATCACCGAGCTGTCCAACGCGGCGCAGCCCGCCACCCCGGGTTTGTCGGGCCAGGTCCAGACTGTCGTGATCTTGCCGTCCTTGGTCAGCTTTTGTAGCCGGTCGCCGACGGGGGAGCGGTCGGTGACGTATAGCGCACCGTTGGCGGCGTCCACGCACATCGCTCCGCCGTCGCCGAGGCCGCTGATGGCGGTGGTCGGTGCGGCCTGGTCGATGGTGGTCGGCTGTTCGATGCGGATCACCTTGCCGGCCAGCGAGTTCGGATCATTGGCTGCGGCTGGATTACCGCCGGTGCCGGTCTGGACCACCAGCGTGGTGGGGCTGATGAACGCCAGCGATCCGGCATTACCGTTGGGGCCCTTTGGAATTCCAGTGAGAATGTCCTTGGGCACATCGCCGTCGGCGATGCGGATCACCCGGTTGTCGGTGGGGGTACTGATGTAGGCGTACATCAGCCGGTCCTGCTGGTACGAGGGGGAGAGCACGATATCGGACAATCCGCCGTCCCCGGAGGGGTCGACGGGGATGGTGGTCTTCACCTTCGGTTCGGCGCTCGTCGCGATCTCTTTGACGGCACCCGTTGCCCGCTCGGCGACCAAAGCGGTCTTGCCATCGCTGCCCATGATGAGGCCGCTGGTGGCTTCCAGGCATCCCTGCATCACGCCGTCGGCGGCGCACTGCTTGGGAAACGGTTTACCCGGCAACGGTGGCGGCGGGGTGGTCGTGGTCTGGGCAATCCCGCGGCTGGGGACCTCGGTGAACGGCTGATCCTGGGTGGGATCGAACCGCACGCAACCCGAGAGCAGGGTCACCGTCCCGGCCAACGCCGCCACCGAACCGACAATCAGTCTTCTCCCCGATGGCTCATTGGTCGGTCCCGTCGTGGGATTTGGCCGGATGTCGCCGGCCCTGCGGCTCCGGCAGCGAATGAGCATGCCCGCAAGATTACGGACCTTACGGCGTTGCTCGCCACATTCAGGCCTCCAATGGACTTACTCTTGGGCCGTGACCGGTCATTCGGACGATCCGCAGGTGTGGCGTAAGCCGCCCGAACTGGTCGACCCTGAAGACGATGTGCCGTCGGCCACCTATGGCGGCGATTTCGAGACCACGGCAATCCCGCATTACCAGGGGGAAAAGCTGACGAGCTCCCACGACGTGAAAGAGGTTGGACCGTTGTACGATCCAGCGCCGCTGCCCTATGCCGAACCTGCCACCACCCAGATATCTTCCGAGGCGGTGCAGGCGCGACATGCCGCGCCGTGGGGCACCCAAGACCCGACGGGCGACCGTCGCGGCACCCAAGATCTTGGACTGTTGTTGCTGCGTGTCGGCGTGGGCGCGGTGCTCATCGCGCACGGATTGCGCAAGGTTTTCGGCTGGTGGGGCGGCACCGGCCTCAATGGTTTCGAATCGACGCTGACTGATCGCGGCTTCAAGTACGCCGACATCCTTACTTATGTCGGTGTCACCGCAGAGCTCGGCGCCGGGGTACTGCTGATTCTCGGTCTGCTGACGCCGCTGGCGGGGGCGGCCGGGCTGGCCTTCATGGTCAATGTGCTGCTGTCTGACATGGTGTCCGACAAGGCGAACCGGTACGCGATCTTTTGGCCCGACGGGCACGAGTTCGAGCTGTTGATGATCGTCGCGCTCATCGCGGTGATCCTCGTAGGCCCTGGTCGGTACGGGTTTGACGCCGGAAGGGGCTGGGCCCGCAGGCCGTTTGTGGGCTCCTTCGCCGCGCTGCTGCTGGGCCTGGGTGCCGCGGCTGCCATCTGGGTGTTCCTCAACGGAACGAACCCACTCGCTTAGATCACCCACTCTCGCCGACACGTGATATTTGGTGTCGGCGACAGAAGTGCGGCGTAACCCCTGGTTTCGGCGGCGGTTCGGTGCGCCGATGAGGCGACGACATTGTTGCCGAATCCGGTGCGAAACCGATATTTCATGACGAATTCCGCTCTTGATGGGCGAAATGTCAACGGAAAACGTATTCTGCTCGCAGTCCGCCAAGCGAGGAGACGCGTATGAGCTCAGATAACCCCGTCGAGAGCAAGGGACTCAGGGGCGGCGCGATGGGGCTGCTGTCCAGCGTTGTCGTCGGGCTGGCGTCCACGGCACCGGCCTACAGCCTGGCCGCCACCCTGGGGCTGATCGTCGCCAGCGGCGGCGCCCTGCTCGCCGGCGTCAAGGCGCCCGCCATCGTGCTGATCTCGTTCATCCCGATCTATCTGATCGCGGTGGCCTATCAGGAACTGAACAAGGCCGAACCGGACTGCGGGACCACGTTCACCTGGGCGTCGCGCACCTTCGGGCCGATCGTCGGATGGCTGGGCGGCTGGGGGATCATCGCCGCGGACGTCATCGTGATGGCCAACCTGGCCCAGATCGCGGGCGCCTATTCGTTCACCTTCGTCGGCGACCTGGGCTGGTCGGCGGCAGCCAGTCTGGCTGACAGCACCCTGTGGTCCACAGTGGCGGGCGTTCTGTGGATCGTGATCATGACGTATATCTGCTACCGCGGTATCGAAGTCTCGGTGCGCTTGCAGTACGGACTCTTGCTGGTCGAGATGGTTGTTCTGGTCGTCGTCTCGATCATCGCGTTGATCAAGGTCTACACCCATAACGCCGAGGCCTACTCGCTGCTGCCGTCCTTGTCCTGGTTCTGGCCCGGGGGCTTGGACTTCGGCACCGTGATCGCACCGGCAGTACTGACGACGATCTTCATCTACTGGGGCTGGGATACCGCAGTGGCCTGCAATGAGGAGTCCGATGACCCCGGACGTACGCCCGGGCGCGCCGCGGTGCTGTCCACCTTCCTGTTGCTGGCCACCTACGCGCTGGTCAGTGTGGCCGCGGTGGCCTTCGCGGGAGTCGGCACGGAGGGGATAGGCCTGGGTAATCAGGAGAATGCGGCGGATGTGTTCGCGGCTATCGGTCCCGAACTGTTCGGTGACAGCTTCCTTGGACATGTGGGGATGCTCTTGCTCTCCGCCTCCATCCTGACGTCGGCCTCGGCCTGCACCCAGACCACGATCCTGCCGACGGCCCGCACGACCCTGTCGATGGGTGTCTACAAGGCCCTACCGGAATCGTTCGCCTCGATCCACCGCACGTACCTGACGCCGACCACCTCCACCGTGGCGATGGGTGCGGTCTCGATCGCGTGCTACGTGCTCTTTACGATCATCAGCACCAACCTGCTGACCGCGCTGATCGGATCGGTCGGCCTGATGATTGCTTTCTACTACGGGCTCACCGGCTTCGCGTGTGTGTGGTTTTACCGTCGGACACTCACACAGAGTGCTCGCAATTTCATGATGCGAGGTGCGATCCCGTTGCTCGGTGGCATCGCGCTGACGGTCATCTTCGCTTACGGACTGATTCAGTACGCCAAGCCCGACTGGCTCATCGATGACGCCGGTAACAACGTCACCGTCTTCGGATACGGAGCTGTGGCGGTGGTCGGTATCGGCGCGCTGGTGCTCGGCGTGGTTGTGATGCTGCTGTGGCGGGTGGCCGCACCGCCCTTCTTCCTGGGGGAGACGTTGCCGCGGCGCAGCGCCGATCTGGTGCTGGCTCCGGCCGGGGCCACCGCCCACTTCGGAGTGCCCGATGCGGTCGAGGCGCAACAGACCGTCATCGCCGGCGATCTGTCCAACCTCCCCGAGGGTGAGGTCGCGGTGAATCCGCAGACGGGTGAGGAGTTCACCAAGGATTAAAGCGAGGCCAATGCCGCCTCGGCTGCCGCGGCGGCGTCGTAGTCGGGTATCCAATCACCGGCCAGGATCGCGGTGAGTCCGGCGGCTTGCTCCTGGGCGCTGAGATCGGTGGCGCGGTAGATCGCGCCCGCTTGGCGTGCGTTCTGCTGAATACGGCTTGTGCGGTCGCGCCGCAGGGACTCGTACAAGGCCAGCCGCTGGGGGACATCGGCCACCGAAGCGCCCGCGAGAACGGTGGCGAGCACGACCGCGTCCTCGATCGCCATGTTCGCACCCTGGCCCAGATGCGGGGTTACCGGGTGCGCGGCGTCGCCGAGAAGGGTGATGCGGTCAGTTGACCATCGGCCCAACGACTTTCGATCGTAAAGTCCCCACCGGAAGGTTTCTGGAAGTGCGTCGATAATGGCCGGAACGGGGTGTGCCCAATCCGCGAACTCCGCCGCGAGGGCCCGCACATCACCCGGTGCCGTCCACGATTCCTCGGCATCGAGATCGGTGGCCGTGAAGGCCACGATGTTCAGCAACCGTCCTCGGGAGACCGGATAGATGAGGAAACTGCGCCCGGGGCCGAGCCACATCTGCATCCGCAGGAGGTCGACGGAGTCATCGAGGCGTTCGACGGGAATCAAACCGCGGTAGGCCATGATGCCCTCGCTGGACAGCTCGACGGGGCCCGCGACCACCTGCTGCACCGCCGAGTGGATGCCGTCGGCACCGACGACGATGTCGGCGTGCTCCACGGAGCCGTCGGCGAAGACGATGCGGGCTCCTTCGGCGGTTTCGATCACGTCCTGGCAGGGGCGCCCGAGGTGGACGGTCCCGGCGGGTAGTGCGCCCAGCAGCGCCTGCTGTAGTTCGCCGCGGTGTACGGGCAGAGAGGTCACCGGGCGTCCCGGGGTGACCGACGGCCACGCAGGCGGCACCGGGACATCTTCTCCGTGCCAGGTGCTCCACACGGTGCGTTCGATTCGCGTGCCGACCTCCCGTACCCGATCGCCAAGGCCCACGGCATCGAGTGCGCGCTGGCCGTTGTTCGCGACGACGACGCCCGCGCCCACCTCACGCAGTTCGTGCGCCTTCTCATAGACGATGACGTCGATACCGTTGGCGCGCAATGCCGCCGCTGCGGTGAGCCCACCGATTCCGGCGCCGATGACCGCTACACGCATGTTCGTGTCCTTCCGTTGGCTTCGACAATAACGTTAGCATGCTAACTATTATCAAGCTAACCATTAGACTGTCGGGGTGCCAGGACAACCGAGCGGAAACAGTGCCCGTGAGATCGAAGAGCTGGTGGCGGCTACGGACGCGCTGTACTTCGCGATGCGCCGGGGCCGAACGTCGCCCGCGGGGACGCAGGCCGGTATGAGTCGCTCGCAGCTCGAGCTGCTGGCGCCGCTACTGGACCGGGATTCGATGTCGGTGAGTCAGCTGGCCGGGACGGCGGGAGTGGCGGTGCCGACGGCCACGCGCGCGCTCAAGCAGTTAGAAGAACGGGGTGTGGTCGAACGCACCCGCTCGGCATCGGATGACCGGTTGGTCCTCGTGGGCTTGACCACCGCCGGGCGCACTCGGGTGGTCAACGCGCAGGTGGCCTTTCGGACACGGCAGCATGCGGTCTTCGCCGAATTGGCGGGTGCCGACCGCCGTGCGATGACCACGAGCCTTACCCGGCTCGCGGCGCTCATCAACGACAACTTGGACGCGCGGCCCTAACGTTTCGCGAAAATAGTTCGGTGCCAGTCCTTTTCGGCGGTACCGGTGATGTCGCTCATCACGTGCTTGATGGTCAGATACTCCTCAAGGGAGTAGGCGGACATGTCCTTGCCGAAGCCGGACGCGCCGAATCCGCCGTGCGGCATCTCGCTGACGATGGGGATGTGGTCGTTGATCCATACGCAACCCGCCTTGATCTGCCGCGAGGCCCGCTGCGCGCGGTAGACATCGCGCGTCCACGCCGAGGCCGCAAGGCCATAGGCGGTGTCGTTCGCCTGCCGTAGTGCGTCGTCGTCATCGGAGAATGCGCGCACGGTGAGCACCGGGCCGAAGATCTCGTCGCGGTAGGCCTCGGATGTCTCCGCGACGTCGGCGATTAGGGTGGGCCGGTAGAAGAATCCCGGCAGATCGGGTGAGCTTGCGCCGCTGACGATTCGGCCGCCCTGAGCGGGGGCGCGGTCCACGATGCTCGCCACCCTGGCGCGATGGGGGGCCGAAATCAGCGGTCCGATATCGGTGTTCGGATCCAAGGGATCGCCGACGACGATCTTGTTCATCACCTCGCCGACTCCGGCGACGAAGTCGTCGTACAGATCGCGGGCGACGATCGCCCGGGTCGCGGCCGTGCAGTCCTGGCCGGAGTTGATGATCGCGCCGGCGACCGCGCCCTGAATGGCGGCGTCCAGGTCGGCGTCGTCGAACACGACGAAGGGTGCCTTGCCGCCGAGCTCCAGCTGTGTTCGATGCCCATGAACGGCGGCCGCGGCCATCACCTTTCGGCCGACAGCGGTGGACCCGGTGAAGGTCACCAAATCCACATCGGGGTGGCCCGCGAGGGTGCTGCCCACGTCATCGCCGCGTCCGGTGACAACGTTGAGCACACCATCGGGCAGCCCGGCCTCGGTGGCCAGGCGTGCCAGCGTCAGTGTGGTCAGCGGTGTCAGCTCGCTGGGCTTGATCACCACTGTGCACCCCGCCGCCAGTGCGGGCAGCACCTTCCACACCGCCATCTGCAGCGGGTAGTTCCACGGGGTGATGGTGGCGACCACCCCGGCGGCCTCGCGCCGGATGCTGGAGGTGTGGTCGGGCGAGTATTCGGCCGTGGCCTTACCGTCCAGATGTCTTGCGGCACCAGCGAAAAAGTCGACATTGTCGATGCTGCCGGGCACATCGAACTCCGATGCCAGGCGCACCGGTTTACCCGTCTGGGAGACCTCCTCGGCCACCAGCGTGTCGGCGTTGGCCGCCATGGCGGCGGCCAGTTTGGCCAGGACAGCGGCACGGTCGGCGGGGGTTGAGCAGGCCCAGCCGGGCCCCGCGGCCCTGGCTGCCGCCACTGCCGCATCGGCGTCGTCGGGGGTCGCCAGGCTTAGTTCGGCGACGGTTGTCCCGGTCGCGGGGTTGATCACGCGATGCGTATCGCCGCGGGTTGTGACGAGGCGGCCATTGATCCAGCTGCTTGGTGCGCTCACCTGGCCACGGTATCGAAAATCGGTGCTTTAAGCCACGGATTCCATCGTCAATAGTCCGCTCTTAACGGTAATTCGTCGTAAAACATTGCAATGGATGACGGAATCCGTGCACAATCGAGCTCGTGACCAACACGAAACGGCGTCTGTTGCGGGTCGCCGATCCGGGTAACGGCTCGGCAGCATTCCAGCTCGATGAGGCTTCCAAAGCGATTGTCGAGGAGCTTCAGCAGGATGGGCGGCGCCCATACGCGACCATCGGTAAGTCGGTGGGCCTCTCGGAGGCGGCGGTGCGTCAACGAGTGCAACGCATGATCGACGCCGGTGTCATGCAGATCGTGGCGGTCACCGATCCCATGCAGCTGGGGTTCGCGCGCCAGGCCATGATCGGCATCAAATGCTCCGGTGACACCACCGAGGTGGCCGACCGGCTCGCAGAGCTGGAGGCGGTCGACTACGTGGTGCTCACTGCCGGAACCTTCGACGCGATCGTCGAGGTGGTCTGCGAGGACGACGACGACCTGTTGGTTCTGCTGAACAAGCAGATTCGTGCCGTGCCCGGGGTGACCTCCACGGAAACCCTGGTTTATCTGAAACTAGTGAAACAACAATACAATTGGGGTACACGGTGACAACCGTCGATGTAGCACACGAGATCTCCGCCGACCTGCAGGAAAAGGCGTCCCGCCATCTGTGGGGCCACTTCGCCCGCCACGGTGAGGGCATATCCCCGCCCATCATCACGCGCGGTGAGGGCGTGCGGATCTGGGATGACCGCGGTAAGAGTTATCTCGACGGTCTTTCGGGATTGTTCGTCGTGCAGGCCGGGCACGGCCGCACCGAACTGGCGGAGGCCGCCGCCCGGCAAGCCGAGAAGCTCGCGTTCTTCCCGCTGTGGTCCTACGCCACCCCGACCGCGATCGAGCTGGCCGATCGGATCGCCGGGTACGCCCCGGGCGACCTGAACCGCGTCTTCTTCACCACGGGCGGGGGAGAAGCGGTGGAAAGCGCGTGGAAGCTGGCCAAACAGTTCTTCAAGCTGACCGGTAAACCTGGTAAGCACAAGGTGATTTCGCGCGCCATCGCGTATCACGGAACCCCGCAGGGCGCTCTTGCCATCACCGGTCTGCCGGCGTTCAAGGCACCCTTCGAACCGCTGACCCCGGGCGGGTTCCGCGCACCGAACACCAACTTCTATCGGGCCCCGGAGGCATACGCCCACGATCCCAAGGCGTTCGGGCGCTACTGTGCCGACCGGATCGCCGAGGCGATCGAATTCGAGGGACCCGACACGGTCGCGGCGGTCTTCCTCGAACCTGTGCAGAACGCGGGCGGTTGCTTCCCGCCCCCGCCCGGCTACTTCGAGCGGGTGCGGGAAATCTGCGACGAGTACGACGTGCTGCTGGTGTCCGACGAGGTGATCTGCGCCTTCGGCCGTATCGGATCGATGTTCGCCTGCGAGGATTTCGGATACCAGCCGGACATCATCACCTGCGCCAAGGGTATGACCTCCGGGTACTCGCCGATCGGGGCGATGATCGCCACGGACCGTCTGTTCGAGCCGTTCAACGACGGTAAGACCACCTTCCCGCACGGATATACCTTTGGCGGACATCCTGTTTCGGCGGCGGTGGCTCTTGCCAACCTCGATATCTTCGAACGGGAGGGCCTCAACGATCGGGTGCATGAGAACGCCCCGGTGTTCCGGGCCACCCTGGAGAAGCTCCACGACCTGCCGATCGTCGGTGACGTGCGCGGTGAGGGGTACTTCTATGGAATCGAATTGGTCAAGGACAAGACGACCAAGGAGACGTTCAGCGGCGAGGAGAGCGAGCGGCTGCTGCGCGGCTTCCTGTCTGCCGCGCTCTGGGATGCCGGCCTGTACTGTCGCGCCGACGACCGCGGTGACCCGGTGATTCAGCTTGCACCGCCGCTGATTTCGGGGAAGCAGGAGTTCGATGCGATCGAGCAGATCCTGCGCGGGGTGCTCACCGAGGCGTGGGCGCGGTTATAGACATGCGAATTCTCATCGTGGGTGCGGGGGGAGTGGGCAGCGCGGCCGCGTTCATCGCGGCCCGTCGCGAGTTCTTCGAGGCGCTGGTGATCGCGGACTATGACATGGCCCGGGCGCAGGCGGTGGTGGATCGACTCGGTGATCCCCGATTCACGGCGGCCCGCATCGACGCCTCCTCGGCTGACGATGTCGCGGCGCTGTGCCGGGAGCATCGAATCACCCACGCGCTCAACGCGGTCGACCCTCGATTCGTGATGAGTGTGTTCGACGGGTGCTTCGCGGCAGGCGTGACCTACCTCGACATGGCGATGAGTCTGTCGCATCGCCATCCGGAAAGACCGTACGAACTGCCCGGGGTGATGCTGGGCGATGAGCAGTTCGCCGCGGCCGAAAAATGGGAAGCCGCAGGGCTGTTGGCCCTGGTTGGTATCGGGGTCGAGCCGGGCCTGAGCGACGTGTTCGCGCGGTACGCCGCCGACCATCTGTTCTCCGAGATCGACGAGCTGGGCACTCGCGACGGATCCAATCTCGAAGTGCAGGGATACCGATTCGCGCCGTCCTTCTCGATCTGGACGACCATCGAGGAATGCCTGAATCCGCCCCTGATCTGGGAACGCAACAAGGGGTTCTTCACCACCGAACCGTTCAGCGAACCGGAGGTTTTCGACTTCCCCGGAGGCATCGGCCCCGTCGAATGCGTCAACGTCGAGCACGAGGAAGTGGTGCTCATGCCGCGCTGGGTGAATGCCCGGCGGGTGACATTCAAATACGGCCTCGGCGCCGAATTCATCAACGTGCTGCGCACCCTGCGTCTGGTCGGGCTGGACAGCACCGACCCGGTCAGCGTGCACGCCGACGGCCGCGCCGCCGCGGTCAGTCCTCGTGATGTGGTGGCGGCGTGCCTACCGGACCCGGCCGGGCTGGGGCATCTGATGCGCGGGGCCACCTGTGCGGGTCTGTGGGTGACTGGGACCGGTAAGGACGGCAAGCCCCGCGAGGTCTACCTGCATCACGTCGTCGACAACGAGTGGACGATGGCACGCGACGGTGCGCAATGTGTCGTGTGGCAGACCGCCGTGAACCCGGTGGTGGCCCTGGAACTGCTCGCCGAGGGTGCGTGGAGCGGCACCGGTGTGCTGGGGCCGGAGGCCTTCGACAGCCTCCCGTTCCTGGACCGGCTCAATACCTTCGGTGCGCCGTGGGGCATGCAGGACCGTTTGGCCGCCTAGCGCTGAACCCCTTGGTACGGATTCGGCACCCGGCCATTGCTGGCCGCCGACAGGATCGGCAGCGTCGAGAAGGTGACCGCCGGGAGACGCAGCGAGGTGCCGTCGACGAGTTCGGCGCGTGCCCAGGCGTGCCTGTCGAATCCGAGGCCCTTGACGTCGGTCCACGGCAGCGTCCGGGTGCTTGCCAGCGTTCGTACCTGCACTGATTCGGTGTCGACTGCGGTCCGATACCGGAAGATGGCATAGGACATGGCGGCGGGGATCAGCAGCAGCGGCGCGAGGACCGGGAGGTACAGGACGAACGTCAGGATGCCGAGCGCCAGGAACCCGGACATGAAATGCGCCATCGGCGACGTCCTGATGACTGTGCGCTTCTCCTCGGTCATCCATCCATTGTCCCCGACGGTGAGGCCAGGGCGAGAATTCGGCCCGGAACTCAGTGGCTTCACGCTCGGCGAAGCGGCTCCTAGCAGGGATTTGACTCGGACCTCCAGAAACGACTACCGTACGCGGTGTGAACAACCCCGCCTTGCTCGTAGTAATCGGTATGCGCGTCGACGCGTAGCCCGAGTCCAAGGCAACTCGCGCACACTCGACGCGCAACCCTCGTACAGCAGACCGCTGGCGGGGGTTTTTTGTTGCCATAGGTTTTCAGTACGGACACAACAAGAGGACAGACCACCATGAGTGCACCTGCAAAGCCCAAGCCGGCTTCTGCTTCTGGGCCGGCCCCAGCAGCAGCTCCGGAAGCGAACACCGTCGCACCCCAGCGCGTCACCGGCGCGCAGTCGGTAGTGCGCTCGCTTGAGGAGCTCGGTGTCGAGGTCATCTTCGGTATTCCCGGCGGTGCGGTGCTGCCCGTGTACGACCCGCTGTACGACTCGGTGAAGGTCCGGCATGTCCTGGTGCGGCACGAGCAGGGTGGCGGGCACGCCGCCAGCGGGTACGCCCACGCCAGCGGCAAGGTCGGCGTCATGATGGCCACTTCTGGCCCGGGTGCCACCAACCTGGTCACCCCGTTGGCCGACGCGCAGATGGATTCCATCCCGGTGGTCGCGATCACCGGGCAGGTGGGGCGGGGCCTCATCGGCACCGACGCCTTCCAGGAAGCCGACATCTCCGGCATCACCATGCCGATCACCAAGCACAACTTCCTGGTGAACAACGCCGAGGACATCCCGCGGGTCATCGCCGAGGCTTTCTACATCGCCCAGAGCGGCCGTCCTGGTGCGGTGCTCGTCGATATCCCCAAGGACGTGCTGCAGGCGCAGACCACGTTCAGCTGGCCGCCGCAGATCTACCTGCCCGGCTATAAGCCCGTCACCAAGCCGCACGGCAAGCAGGTCCGTGAGGCGGTTCGGCTCATCGCCGCCGCCAAGCGCCCGGTGCTGTACGTCGGTGGCGGTGTCATCCGCGCGGACGCATCCCCGGAACTCAAGGAATTGGCCGAACTGACCGGCATCCCCGTCGTCACCACCCTTATGGCGCGCGGTGCATTCCCCGACAGCCACGAGCTGCACATGGGTATGCCCGGGATGCACGGCACCGTCGGCGCGGTGGCAGCACTGCAGCGCAGCGATCTGCTGATCACCCTGGGCGCGCGTTTCGACGACCGCGTCACCGGGCAGCTGGACTCGTTCGCACCGGACGCCAAGGTGATTCACGCCGATATCGACCCCGCCGAGATCGGTAAGAACCGCCACGCGGATGTGCCGATCGTCGGCGACGTGAAGAACGTCATCTCCGAGCTGACCGAAGCCATCCGGAACGACCGTGCGACCGGTGCGACCACCGACCTGTCCGAGTGGTGGGAGTACCTCTCGGGTATCCGCGCGACCTACCCGCTGGGATACGACGCACAGCACGACGGCAGCCTGGGCCCGGAGTTCGTCATCGAGACGTTGGGCAAGATCGCCGGACCCGACGCGGTCTACGTGGCGGGCGTTGGGCAGCACCAGATGTGGGCCGCGCAGTTCGTCAAGTACGAGAACCCGCGTACCTGGCTCAATTCCGGTGGCCTGGGCACCATGGGCTTCGCGGTGCCCGCGGCCATGGGTGCCAAGATGGCGCGCCCCGAGGCCGAGGTGTGGGCCATCGACGGTGACGGCTGCTTCCAGATGACCAACCAGGAGCTGGCCACCTGCGCCATCGAGGGCGTGCCCATCAAGGTGGCGCTCATCAACAACGGCAACCTGGGCATGGTGCGTCAGTGGCAGACGCTGTTCTACGAGCAGCGCTACTCGCAGACTGACTTGGCCACACACTCGCGCCGCATCCCCGATTTCGTGAAGCTGGCGGAGGCGCTTGGCTGTGTCGGATTGCGTTGCGAGCGTGAAGAGGACGTCGCCAAGGTGATCGAAGAGGCACGGGCCATCAACGATCGTCCGGTGGTGATCGACTTCATCGTCGGTGCCGACGCCCAGGTGTGGCCGATGGTCGCGGCGGGCACCAGCAATGACGAGATCCAGGCGGCCCGGGGCATCCGGCCGCTGTTCGACGATGATGAAACTGCGGAGCAGGAAGGGTCACGATGACCAGCACCCACACTCTGAGCGTTCTGGTCGAGGACCGTCCCGGTGTGCTCGCCCGTGTCGCCGCACTGTTCTCCCGTCGTGGCTTCAACATCGCATCGTTGGCGGTGGGCCCGACGGAGCTCAAAGGTATTTCGCGCATGACAATCGTCGTCACCGTCGACGATTTTCCGCTCGAACAGGTCACCAAGCAGCTCAACAAGCTCATCAACGTGATCAAGATCGTCGAACAGGACGAGGAGAATTCGGTGGCCCGCGAGCTCATGCTCGTCAAAGTGCGCGCCGATGCGACGGTGCGGGCGCAGGTCATCGAGGTGGTGAACCTGTTCCGTGCCAAGGTCGTGGATGTATCGCCGGAGTCGGTGACCATCGAGGCGACGGGCACCCAGTCCAAGCTGGATGCACTGCTGCGGATGCTCGACCCGTACGGTATTCGGGAGATCGTGCAATCCGGCGTGGTCGCGCTGTCGCGCGGCCCGCGGTCCATCGCCGCCGCCAAGTAAAAGTCATAAAGACGTTAAGAGAAGAAGTAAGAAGGGAAAAGCACTGTGGCAGTTGAGATGTTCTATGACGATGATGCGGACCTCACCCTGATTCAGGGCCGCAAGGTCGGCGTTATCGGGTACGGCAGTCAGGGACACGCGCACTCGCTGAGCCTGCGCGACTCCGGCGTTCAGGTGAAGGTCGGTCTGCGCGAGGGTTCGAAGTCGCGCGACAAGGTCACCGAGCAGGGTCTTGAGGTCGACACTCCCGAAGAGGTCGCCAAGTGGGCCGACGTCATCATGATTCTGGCGCCCGACACCGCGCAGGCCGAGATTTTCTCCAAGGAGATCGAGCCGCACCTCAAGGACGGCGACGCGCTGTTCTTCGGTCACGGCCTGAACATCCACTTCGGTCTGATCAAGCCCCCGGCCAACGTCACCGTTGCCATGGTCGCCCCCAAGGGCCCCGGCCACCTGGTGCGTCGTCAGTTCGTCGATGGCAAGGGTGTGCCCGCGCTCATCGCCGTGCACCAGGACCCCAAGGGTGAGGGCCAGGCCCTTGCGCTGTCCTACGCCAAGGGCATTGGTGGCACCCGCGCCGGCGTCATCAAGACCGACTTCAAGGAAGAGACCGAGACCGACCTGTTCGGTGAGCAGGCCGTGCTCTGCGGTGGCACCGAAGAACTGGTCAAGACTGGATTCGACGTCATGGTCGAGGCCGGATACGCCCCCGAGATGGCGTACTTCGAGGTGCTGCACGAGCTCAAGCTGATCGTCGACCTGATGTACGAGGGCGGCATCGCCCGCATGAACTACTCGGTGTCCGACACCGCGGAGTTCGGTGGATACCTGTCGGGCCCGCGCGTCATCGACGCCGGCACCAAGCAGCGGATGAAGGACATCCTCACGGACATCCAGGACGGCACCTTCGTCAAGCGCCTCGTCGCCAACGTCGAGGGCGGCAACAAGGAGCTTGAGGGCCTGCGCAAGGAGAACGCCGAGCACCCGATCGAGGTCACCGGCAAGAAGCTGCGCGACCTGATGAGCTGGGTTGACCGGCCCATCACCGAGACCGCTTAGTCTCTGTTGATCTGAACGCAAGGCCCCCGCACTCTTCGGAGTGACGGGGGCTTTTGCGTTTTCCACGGTCGGCGTTCAATGGGAATGGTGTCAATCGAATACTCCATTAGCAGGATTACATCCTCACCAATGGGGCAAAGACGTGCGCGTTGGTCGGGGACTCTGATAACCCTGCGTCATGTCCTGCAAGAAGGTGATCCGCCTAGCAGTCGGTGAGGTTGGCAACCAGCTGTCTCCTACGTACCGAATCTGGAACAACCGAAATGACGTCTATCTCGGTGACCGAACGACGGCTCATTTCTTCAAGGTGAGTTTGCATGAGTCCGGGGTATGGACGGTGGCTGCAACCTCTGATTCCGGGTTGGAGTTGCAGCCGGGCAACCGGCGGCTCAAGAGGTGGTATCGCCCGCAACCGGAACCCGGCCAGACCTGGGTGTCGGGAACGAACATCGCAGTCCCGAGGATTCCAGAGGTTGATCACATCAAGATCACTGACAGCCACACCGGCAAGGGCAAGGATGTGGACTGGATTCCAGCGCCCGAGATCGGTACCAAGGCGGTGATTTCCCTGATACTCCCCGCGCCGGGCCAGTCTTTGGCTGACGCGATGGGTATCGAAACCGACTGCAACTACTTGGAATTAGACAACGCTCAGCGCGTTTACCCGATCTGCCAATACTCCCTTCTTGACCGTGTCGACCACGGGAACATCGCTGGCATCTTGGCCGATTCACAAGCGCCGGAGTGGATCAGCGCCAACAATAACGACGTGTTTGGGTTCCTAAGCTCCTGGATGCGAGGCGGATTGGTGCCATGCATCTACGTGGTCAAGTGGGGTGCCACACCAAATCCACTATTCGTCCGGCGGTGACCAGCGGGCGGTCCTGACGCCGTCCGGTTGTCTCGTTGTACCGCCATGGTCAATCCCTAACCTTGGTAAGACGGGAGTGGGTAATGTGCTCAATCGAGCGAAGGGAAGTTTAGGAATCCCGGAGTCTCGGCACCTACCAAAAGGCAAGGGCCACAATTAAATATTGTCAGGAGATCGAAATCGATGAGTAACAAATACCGTATAACCACACTGGTGCTTCAATTCTGCAACCTGGTTGCACGAATAGTGCGGATTGTCATCGAGCTGGACCTTTAGCGGGCCAGTGTGGGCCAGGTACGGCTGGCCCACCCCCCCTTCAGTTACGGATCACTCCCCGTTCGGCGCCCACGCGTCGTGGATTTCCGCGCTGTAACACTCCGCTTGGCGGGCACTTCCTTGAGGGAGCCGACAGCGCGCCGCAAGTTCAGGTTTAGTCGCACGAGCCACAGAACCCTCGCCGATAGCTCCACGCTCTCCAGACCGAATAGCTTCGGTGTGGCGCAGATCGCGAATACTCCAGCGACGACCACCGCGACAGACGCGAGTAGCCATATGAGGGTCGACGCGTTCATGGGAATTACTCTGACAACTGACGCTGACAACCATGGACACCTCGTTCTACCTGCATATTCGGTGTTTGCTACTGGGATTATGCGGAATTGAGGTCGATCGTTTAGGAAAAGTGATCTCCATCACATTGATGGAAGATGCAGGTCAGAATGTTGAGTTGCCAAAAGGAAGATGCACGATCTGCATGTCGGTGGCGATACTGTGGTGTGAAAGGGGCCCAGCAAACCAATTTTTGAACGCGTCTTCTGGCCTCTATCGACTTGGAAACCCGTACACGACCTCTCGGGCGCATTCACCACCGATCTAGCGTCCCGGGGGCAGGGGTGTCCCCGGTGGGTGCCTGCCGCTGCGGCGTGGCCTGCTCTAGGGCTCTGTACTCGGTAAGTGCGTCTGACACGGCCACTGCGGAGGCCCACAGGTCAGGTGCTCCCGGCTACCTGGCACACACGCTGTGCGCGTGCCAGTTCCCCACCCACCACCTGCACAGCGGGGCGCAGTAGCGCCTGCCCTCTCCGCGTGCACGTGGTGACTCGCATCCTTCGCGTTCACAGACTGGGATCGGTTTGCGAATCTGGTTCGGCGTCAAAGGTGTTCGTGGGTTCCGGTTCCTTCATTGCATACTCGACTATGGCCATACCCGGAACGGTGGATACTGGAACTCGATGACCACCTCCCGTCCGTCCACATTCGCTTCCCGACTCGCCGCACCCGCCGCTGTGGGTGCGGCAGCGGTCGCGGGTTGTGCGGCGATCTGGCTCGGAGACCCGACAACGCCTGGGGGAGTGCTTCCGGTGTGTCCGTTCAAGGCGCTCACCGGACTTGACTGTCCCGCGTGCGGTGGCCTGCGGATGGTCTACTCATTGATGCACGGTGACGTGCTGGCGGCACTGCGCTACAACGCGGTTGCCTTGGTGGCATTAGGTTTCCTCGCGGTCTGTTTCGTCGCGTGGACGCGCAGCCGCTGGCGGGGAGCCACTGATTGGAGTCCGCCGTGGCTGCGCGGATGGGTGGCGTCGATCATCCTGGTGGTGTTCGCGGCCTGGTTCGTCATCAGGCTGATTCCGATCGCGCCGTTCACCGCGCTCCGCGTGTGAGGGCCTAGGCGGACTGCTCCATAAGCTCGCGGGCGTTCTCTCCCAACGTAATACCGTCATCACCGATGAACAGTCTCGAGATCTCGCGCGCCATCGGCTCGAGTGTGAACGGCACAAAGGCAGGCTGCGCCACCCGTAGCAGCAGGGCCAGCACCGGGTCGGCGATGCGGGGAATCCCCAAATGACGCCGCACCTTTGGGGGCACCACCGCAACAGACGGCACGGCGGTGACCAGGGTGATCGCGGCAACCGCAGCCGCCGTCAGTCCGCCGAAGCCTCGTGCGTTTCTGATCACCGACAAAGCGAATCGCATGCCGCCCGGCACAAAACCTTTGACCATCCGGTATTCGGATTCGATCGAGTCGTAATAGGCCTCCACCTCATCGGAGGTCACCGGTACCGTGTCCGGGTCGGCTCCCATGAGTTCGGCGAATGTCTTGACTTCCAAGAAGAATTGGTCGCGTTCGGCTTTAGGGAGGCGCCGGGGGATAAGACGCCCCGGCGCGGGAGTGTTCTCGTAGATCCGTAGCGCCGCATGCATGATCGTCACATGCGCGAAGAGCACCAGGGCCGGGCCCTGCGCATCGTAGGGCCGGTCGGTGCCGGGAATGACACCCTTCATGTTGCGGTGATAGTGACGCAGGTGCGCGGCGAGCGCGTCGGCACTTGCGGTGTCGCCGAAGATGATCGGTATCGGGACGCCGGCAGTGCGCTGGATGCGCTTGACGGTGTCGTCGAAGTCGACCTGATTGCGCTTGCTCTTGGTGAACACCGGATCGTGGTTGATCTCGACGGCCTGCAGCCCCTCATGGCTGCCCTCCAGGAGGGCGGTCACCAGCACGATCATCGGTGCCACCGAGGGATGCAGAAACACCTTCCAGGTCACTGAGCCGGGGCCGAAGTAGCCGTAATCCGGGTGTCCGTCGGGGCCGGTGCGTTGACCGGCGGGAGTGGCACCGTCTCCGCGGCGCCAGATTCGGGCTTTGGCATCACCGCGTGGCGGCATGCCCGCCGAGCGTGATGTTGCGGCGTGTGCAGCTGTGCTTGGCATCGTTGCCTCCCAGGGAGCGGTTCGCTTCCTCCTCATTGGAGACGTTAACAACATCAGTTGTCAACAGTGGCGCGCACATCTGTTATCGGAGTGGCTCTCGTGTTGTGATCTCTGCCGATGAAACGCCAGCTACAGGCGGTTTGCATCGATCAAGTCAAGGCCCAGGGCGGTGGCGTCGTGGATGACCGCTTTACCGTCACGGCGGCTGCGCACCAAGCGTGCTTGCCGCAGCGCCGAGGTGTGTTCGGACGCTGATGCGGGGCTGATCCCGAGGTTGCGGGCGATATCACCGGTGGTGTGCTCCGCGGTCAGCACGCGCAGTACCGCAGCTCGGGTCGATCCGAGTATTGCCGCGAGTGGGTCGGATTCAGCACCGACACTGAGGGTCAAATCGATGGGGGCGGGGTACGCCAGGACGACCGGCTGCTCGCCGAGCTCACCGACCAGGGGTGGTCCCGCCCAGAAAACGCTGGGCGTCAACACGATGCCGCGGCCACGCAGCGCGATGGTGGTGCGTTGCGGACTGTCGATCTCAAGGCAGTCGCCATTCCATCGTGCGCCGGGGACAATCTTGCCGAGGGCGGCCCGCACACCGTGGCGCGCCATCACGCGTCCCTGCCGCACGAGTTCAATCTGATGGTTCGCCTGGATGTCGGGCCAGTACGGTTCCAGCACCGCTTTGTAGGCGCCTTTCGTCATGCGCCCCAATGCCACAGTGGCTTCGCGATCACCGGCGATGGCATGCCGGAGATACGGTGGCGCCCCGGCACCTTCGGTGGGGCCGCGCCCGAAGACGGCCAACTCTGCCAGCGCCTGCTGGCGATTCAGCTTTTCGATGGACCGCATACCCTCATCGAAGCTGTCGCCCAGCACGGTGGGCGACAGTGACCATGAAAAGTGGCTCACCACTGTACGTCCCGGTGCTGCCGCGATGGGAAATGCTGCCAGTGCGCGACAACGCCACCGCTCGCCCCACGGTGTGCGAATACCTTGCCGTAGTGCTCGTGTGGCGAACTTCATCTCCAACAATGGCGCAGGCATAGGCAGAAACCTCGTCAAAGCAAGGTCATTCGCCGTGAAGATGAGTCGCAACACGCTGGCCTACAACCCGCTGCGGACCGCTTTGACGAGCATTTCCACACAATATGCCCATACCTGCCCGCACACCCATGAAATGTCTGCGTGGAACTGTCGGGAACGCGAACTATGTGTGAAACCGCATGGGGATGCTGCGCGGTCCCCGGATGGCGGGGGCGTCCCGCCAGCTGACGGGGCCAATCACCTCGGGCCCGCGCGCCAGGATTTCACCGATGGCCACCGTGGTCTCCAGCTTGGCCAACGCCGAGCCCAGGCAATGGTGTGCGCCATATCCGAAGGCCAGCGGTGGGGTGCTCTTGCGGCCCAGCCGGAACTCCGCGGGATCGACGAACACCTGCGGATCGCGGTTTGCGGCGGCAATCGCGATGAGCACCGTCTGGCCCTCCCGGATCATGTGCCCGGCCAGATTGTGGTCCTCGGTCGCAACGCGCGCGGTGCCCTGCACCGGACCGTCGAGCCGGAGCAGTTCAGTAACGACCGCCGGGTCGTCGGGGTCGATCTCGTCGGCTAGCCGAAGGCCGTGGGGGCGTGGGGCAAGCAGTCGAAGCATGCTCGCGCCCAGTAGGTTTGCCGTCGTCTCATGACCCGCGATGGCGATCATCAACGCCATGGTGACCACGTCTTCCAGCGACAGGTTGATATCGGATGCGATCAGGCTGAGAAGGTCGTCTCCGGGGTGTACGCGGCGGTCCGCGGCCAGCGGCAGAAGTTCGGTAGCGAGGGTCGCGCCCGCAGAGGTGCCGGCCAGGACAGTCTCGACGTCGGCGAAGGCCCCGAGCATCTGGATGATGACCGGGGACTCCTGGCGAAGGACGGCTGAGGCGGCATCGTCCAGGCCGAGCCACTCGCCGATGATCGCGATCGGCAACGGCAGGGCGATATCGGTCATGAAGTCGAAAGCTTCTCCAGCTTGCGGATATTCGACGACCTGAGCCGTGATGGATTGCACGCCTTCGCGCAGGCCGGCGATGAACCCCGGGGTGAATACGTCGCGGACGGCGCCCCTGAGCTCGGTGTGGTCGGGTCCGTCGACGAAGAGCATGTTTCTGCCGAAGTTGGACAGGTCGAGGTACTCGGGGGCGGCGTCCCGCATCTGCGGGCTGGCGAGGGGATCGCTCGACCATCCGGTGCCACCCAGTACCTCGCGCGCAGGATGGTAGCCCAGAACGACCCAGGTTCCGGCATTGTCGTCCCAGACCACGTCGCCGCGGGCCCGCAGGTTTTCGTAGTAGCGGTAGGGATCCCGTGAGTCCCAGGGAATCCGGGGTGCGATGGGGTTAGCAGTGGTCATGGTGATCCAATCCGAAGGGCAGACCTCGCTCGCGGACCCACCCGACATGCTGTTTACCTAGTGGGGAAACGGGTTCGGCCACGCCGTCGAGATCATCGAGCAGTGCGTGCGTGTGCACCGTCGCGTGGAGCGTTGCCGACAGCGCGCTGATGTTCAGATTGATCCGGGCCAGGAATATCAGATCGCTGGGTATCGACATCTGATGCAGCGTCTGGAAGTTCAGCAGGGAACGGGTCGCGCTGTTCGATATCTCTCGGGTAAATGTCACCGGCTGAGCGCCTCGGATGTCCTGCACGGTCGCCCCGAGCCACTGAAAGACGTCGTCAGCAGACAGTGGGGCGTCGGCGGCGAAGTATCCGGCGTCGACCATCAGCTGGCGTAGGTCTTCGCGCCGTTCCTCGGCGGCCGCGCGAATCATCTGCACGAGCCGATAGCGCAAGGACTCGGGCACCACCTTGATGCAACCGAAGTCGACAAAGCCGACGGACCCGTCCATCCCGAATCGATAGTTGCCCGGATGCGGGTCGGCATGAAACAGATTCGCATGCCGAAACGATCCGGTGCTGAAACGCCAGATCGTCTCCACCCAAGCATCTTTGAGGTCCTGGTCGGCCTGTTGTGCGGCCATCCAATCCAGGCCGTCCAGATAGGTCATGGTGAGCACACGATTGCCGGACGCTTCAGATATCACCTCGGGTATCCGGATAAAGGGATGGTCCGCGTAGAGCGCCGCGAAGGCCCTGATATTCGCCGCTTCGTGCCGATAGTCCAACTCCTCGGATATGCGTGCGGCCACCTCATCGGCCATGAGTCGATGGTCCAGTTGTGGCCGCGGCCCGGCAATACCTGTTGCGAAGCGCAGGAAAGTGGCCATCAGCTCCGCGTTCGATAGATCGTGCTCGATGGCTTGTGCCACACCGGGGTACTGGACCTTGACGGCGACCGGGCGGCCGTCGTGGAGGGTCGCTCGATGCACCTGGCCGATCGACGCCGCGGCGATCGGATCATCGCTGAATTCGGAGAAGAGTTCTTCGACGGATCTCCCAAGATCTTCTTCGAGGGCCTGGCGTGCCAACAAGGGATGCATGGGCGGTGCGTCAGCCTGCAGGCGCGTCAAGGCGTTTTGATATGGGGAAAGCTGGTTGTAGCCGTGGGATGCGATATCGGCGACCGAGAAGATTTGGCCGGCCTTCATCAGGACGCCCTTGGAGTGTCCGAGTAGTTCGGTGTAGCGCTCGGCGGTGCGTTCGTGGAACCGTTCGACGGCGCCGGTGTCTCCGGCCTTTTCGCGCAAGCCTGCGACCAGTCGGCCGCCCGCGGCCCGGGCGGTGAATCCCGCCAGCGGCATCGTGCGCCGGATGCGGCCCCGGGGAACCAGGTCCTCTGTCATGACTACCTCCTACCGGTGAGCCAGAGCAGCTGTTAAAGTACTCACTGAGTGACACTAAGTGATTACTTGGGAGACGTCAATGGTTGAGATTTCTACCAAAGAACGCCTGGTCGCCGAGGCCATGAGGCTCTTTGGCGAGCAGGGGTACAAGGCGACGAGCGTCGCCCAGATTGAGAAGGCGGCCGGTCTTACTCCCGGATCGGGCGGGCTTTATCACCACTTCAAGTCCAAAGAAGCGCTGCTGGAGGCGGGCGTCGATCGTCAGCTCGATCGCCGTCGCGCCATGCGTGACATCCGCGCGCTCTTCGGTGGACTGGGCGATCTGCGCAACGAACTCACGATGATGGGTCGCTACCTGCTGACCGTGCTCGATGAGGAGTCGCAGCTGCTGCAGATCGCATCGAGCGTTCCGGCCGGTCACCTAGCCCGGCTCGACAACGCCTATGCCGCACTCTTCGATGGCCTCTACGCCGAGCTCACCGACTGGGTACATGGCTGGGCCCCGGACATCGGCAAGGCGCAAGCGGAATCGATTGGGGCGCTGGGCGTCAACGCCCTCTTGGGCAAGCGTGCGACCAGTACGGTTTTTCGGGCGCCGACCGCCACCATTGCCGACGAGGACTACATCGCGGAATGGACGGCTGTACTGGCTACCAGGATCGAATCGCTGCGCTAGTCTCCGCCGGTGGCGATGACACCGGAGACCGTGCCCGTTGAGTCTGCGGTACCGCGCAGTCGGATCGTCGTCGCCTCCATGGTGGGTACAAGTATCGAGTTCTTCGACTTCTACATCTATGCCACCGCGGCGGTGCTGGTGTTCCCAACGTTGTTCTTTCCCAAGGGGGATGACACCGCGGCGCTGCTGTCGTCGTTCGCGACGTTCGGGTTGGCCTTCGTCGCCCGCCCCGTCGGCTCCATGGTGTTCGGGCATTTCGGCGATCGGATCGGCCGTAAGGCCACCCTCGTCGGATCGCTGATGACCATGGGGGTGGCGACCTTCGCGATCGGGCTGCTGCCCACCTTCGACGCCGTTGGCTACTGGGCGCCCGCGCTGCTCTCGCTGTTGCGCTTTTGTCAGGGTCTGGGATTGGGCGGGGAGTGGTCGGGGGCTGCGCTGCTGGCGACCGAAACCGCCGAGGAGGGGAAGCGGGGCTGGGCGGCGATGTGGCCACAGTTGGGCGCCCCGATCGGATTCTTCTTCGCCAACGGCACTTTCCTGTTGCTGATGCTCGTCATGGGCTTCGACGCCAAGACGGCTGCGGCTAACCATGCGTTCCTGTCCTGGGGCTGGCGAGTCCCGTTTTTGGCCAGTGCGGTCATTGTGGTTGTCGGCCTTTATGTCCGGCTCAAACTCACCGAGACGCCCGTCTTCACCCAGGCAGTCGCCGAGGGCAAGAAGGTGCGCGCGCCGCTGGCCGAGGTGGCTAAGACTTCCTGGCGCCAGCTGGTGATCGGCACGTTCGTCATGCTGGCCACGTACACGATCTTCTACGTCGTGACGACCTGGGCGACGTCGTACGGAACGGGGAAGGTGGTCGACAAGTCCGGGGTCAAGCTCGCGATCAGTTACGTCGATTTCCTACAGATGCAGCTGATTTCGGTGCTGTTCCTGGCGGCGTGCGTGCCGATATCCGGACGGCTGGCCGACAGGTACGGCCGCAGACCGGTGCTGCTGACGTTCACGGCCGGGATCATCGTGTTCGGGCTGTCGTTCGGCTGGTTCCTCGACCCCTCGACGGTGAACAAGCCGATGATGTTGGTGTTCTTGAGTGTTGGAATGGCATTGATGGGCCTGTCCTTTGGCCCGATGAGCGCCCTGCTGCCCGAGCTGTTCCCCACGAACGTGCGTTACACCGGGTCGGGGATCGCGTACAACTTCGCCTCCATCATCGGAGCCGCCGTCGCGCCGTTCATCGCCACCTGGCTGGTGCACGACTTCGGCGTCGCATGGGTAGGGGTCTACCTGTCGATCGCCGGTGTGTTGACATTCGTCGCATTGCTCGCCGCGCGCGAGACCCGTGGAGTGGATCTCGCCGAGGTCTGATTCAGCTGCCCAGGTCGATCGAGGGGAAGTAGATGACCTGCCCCACGGAAAGGTGATCGGGGTTTTCGATGAGGTTGGCCGCCGCCACCATCTGGACCGCGATCTGTGTCCGTGCGGTGTTGTAGTCGCCGTAGTTCTGCTGCGCCAGCTTCCAGAGTGTGTCGCCGGAGACGACGGTGTGGCGCCGGTTGAGCCGAGGCTGGATCAGCACGGAGCCGGGTTCCGGATCATCACCGCTGAGCTGATTCGCGATGGCAATCACGATCCAGAGCGTCCAATCGCCGTACCAGCGGTCCGCGAGCACCTGCAGCGTCTCGCCCGGCATCACGGTGTGATGTCCCACGTTGGCGAGGTCCGGCATCAGCAGCCATTCGCCGACAATCAAATCGCGCTGCGATACACCGCTGGGGCTTTCGAACACCCCACTCACCGAGAAGCTGCCGTAGAAATGTTCGGCGATTGAGCCCTTGGTGTCACCCGCCTTGACCTGGTAGCGATAGGTGACGTACGGAATCTCAAGTTCCTGCCCCACCTCGATGAGATCAGGATCGGACAGGTCGTTGACCACCGCGATCACCCGGTAGCGGCGTCCGTCGCCGTAGAACATTTCGGACAGTTTCCACAGGGTGTCACCACTGCGGACCGTGTATGGGCCACTGACAGGTAGTACATGTGTTTCGGTCATGCGCATAGCGTCATCCGGGTGTGCGTCCTGGGTCGCGAGTAGTGCGCTACTCGATATGGCGGGCCACGACCACGGTTGTCGGCGACTGTGATGTCCGCCGCTTACGGCGGCACACTAGGCTATGGCGACGTGAGCGAACGTCCAGTCGTGCTGATTGCCGACAAACTTGCCCAGTCGACCGTCGAAGCACTTGGTGATGGTGTGGAGGTGCGCTGGGTCGACGGCCCGGATCGTCCCGCACTGCTGGCCGCGGTACCCGATGCTGACGCGCTGTTGGTGCGGTCGGCGACCACCGTGGACGCCGAGGTACTGGCAGCCGGCACCAAGCTCAAAATCGTCGCGCGTGCCGGCGTCGGACTCGACAACGTCGACGTCAAGGCCGCAACCGCCCGCGGTGTCCTGGTGGTCAACGCACCCACCTCGAACATCCACAGCGCTGCCGAGCATGCCGTCACCCTGCTGCTGTCCACCGCGCGGCAGATCCCGGCCGCCGACGCCTCGCTCAAGGCGCACACCTGGAAGCGTTCGTCGTTCAACGGCACAGAGATCTTCGGCAAGACGGTCGGTGTGGTGGGCCTGGGCCGCATCGGCCAGCTGTTCGCGCAGCGCCTTGCCGCGTTCGGGACCCACATCGTCGCCTACGACCCCTACGTCTCGGCCGCTCGCGCCGCCCAGCTCGGCATCGAGCTGCTGACCCTCGACGAACTTTTGGGTCGGGCAGATTTCATCTCGGTGCACCTGCCCAAGACCCCGGAGACCGCGGGTCTGATCGGCAAGGAAGCCCTCGCCAAGACCAAGCCGGGCGTCATCATCGTCAACGCCGCACGCGGTGGGCTTATCGACGAGGCCGCCCTGGCTGACGCGATCCGCAGCGGTCACGTCCGCGGCGCCGGGCTTGACGTGTTCTCCACCGAGCCGTGCACCGACAGCCCGCTTTTCGAGCTCGACCAGGTTGTGGTGACCCCGCACCTGGGCGCCTCCACCAGCGAGGCCCAGGACCGCGCCGGTACCGATGTGGCGGCAAGCGTGAAGTTGGCCCTGGCAGGCGAATTCGTGCCCGACGCCGTCAACGTCGGCGGGGGAGTCGTCAGCGAAGAAGTCGCGCCGTGGCTTGAGGTTGTCCGCAAGCTTGGTGTGCTCATCGGGGCCGTCTCCGAGCAGCTGCCCACCTCGCTGTCGGTCGACGTCCGCGGCGAACTGGCCTCCGAAGACGTTGCGGTGCTGAAGCTTTCCGCGCTGCGCGGACTCTTCTCTTCGGTAATCGAGGATCAGGTGACCTTCGTGAACGCTCCGTCGATCGCCGAGGAGCGTGGCGTGAGTGCGGAGATCAGCACGGCCACCGAGAGCCCCAACCACCGCAGCGTTGTCGACGTACGCGCCGTGTACGCCGATGGTTCGGTCATCAATGTGGCGGGCACTCTGTCCGGCCCGCAGCAGGTGCAGAAGATCGTCCAGATCAACGGACGCAACTTCGACCTGCGTGCCGAGGGCGAGAACCTGGTCATCAACTACGCCGACGTGCCCGGTGCCCTCGGCAAGATCGGCACCGTGCTGGGTTCGGCAGACGTCAACATCCAGGCCGCGCAGCTGAGCCAGGACGCTTCGGGCGAGGCGGCCACCATCATCCTGCGTATCGACCGCAGCGCCCCGGACGCCGTACTCGAGGAGATCCGCGCTGCTGTCGGTGCGACAACCCTTGAGCTGGTGGATCTTTCATGACAAAGCTTGCGATCATCGCCGGCGACGGTATTGGCCCCGAGGTCATCGGCGAGGCGGTGAAGGTGCTCGACGCCGTACTGCCCGGTGTCGAGAAGACCGAATACGACCTGGGTGCCCGTAGGTACCTGGCCACCGGTGAGCTCATGCCCGATTCGGTGCTCGACGAGCTGCGCGGGCACGACGCCATTCTGCTTGGTGCCATTGGTGATCCCTCGGTGCAGAGCGGAGTGCTGGAACGCGGTCTGCTGCTGCACACCCGATTCGCACTCGATCACCACATCAACCTGCGCCCCGCCAAGCTGTACCCGGGCGTGACGGGTCCGCTGGCGGGTAACCCGGCCATCGACCTGGTCGTGGTGCGCGAGGGCACCGAGGGGCCATACACCGGCAACGGCGGCGCCATCCGCGTAGAGACCCCGCACGAGGTCGCCACCGAGGTCAGTCTCAACACCCGCTTCGGAGTCGAGCGTGTGGTGCGCAACGCCTTCCAGCGCGCCGAGGCCCGTAGCAAGAACCTGACGCTCGTGCACAAGAACAACGTGCTCAAGTACGCCGGTTCGCTGTGGACGCGGACCGTCGACGAAGTCGCCGCCGAGCACCCGGACGTGCAGGTGTCTTACCAGCACATCGACGCCGCCACCATCCACATGGTGACCGACCCGGGCCGGTTCGACGTCATCGTCACCGACAACCTTTTCGGCGACATCATCACCGACCTGACGGCCGCCGTCACCGGTGGAATCGGTTTGGCTGCAAGCGGAAACATCGACGGTTCGGGCAAGAACCCCTCGATGTTCGAGCCGGTGCACGGCAGTGCGCCCGATATCGCGGGGCAGGGGATCGCCGATCCCACCGCCGCTGTGGTGTCGGTGGCTCTGCTGCTGGATCACCTTGGCGAGAAGGAAGCCTCGGCGCGTGTGGAGAAGGCTGTCGAACAGCACCTGGCCACCCGGGGCACAGAGAAGCTGTCCACCTCGGCCACCGGCGATCGGATCGCCAGCTTCCTGTAGTCCTGATCGAGTGCGAGCCTCACGCGGAAATCCAGCCGGAAAATCGCGTCAGGCTCGCATTCGGCGTTATTGGGCGGGTTTCTCCAGCTTCACCGGCACCAAACCGACAGCGGCCAAAGGGAACAACGCACACACGGCGAAGGCTGCGGAGAATCCCACCGCCGTGGCGATCGCCCCGAAAACCGGCGGTGCCACCGCGGCGGCCAGCAGCTGGCCGGTGTTCTGTGCGCCCAGGGCGCGGCCGCTCCAGAACGGTCCCGCGATTTCCGCGATCGATGTGTACGCCAGACCGTTGTCGGACACCGTGATCACCGACGCCACCAGCATGACGACGACGCTGATGGACCAGTCCAGTTGATTGGTGAGAGCCAATAGCGCCATGGCGGCTGACGCGGCCACCGCGATGGCCCGGATCGGGCGCATACGTGAACCCCAACGATCAGACCACATTCCGGCGGCAACCCGGCCGAGCGCGCCGGCCAGCTGCGCCACCGTCACCGTGATGCTGGCCGCGCCGATACTCCACCCTCTGTCGGTCACCAGCCACACCAGGGTGAAGGTCCACACGACCACCTGGGGAACCACCAGCAGCACCGACACCGCGTGGATCAGCCACAGCACCCGCGAACCGCGATAGGGGTTGGACAGGTGTTCCTCGGGTGCTTCCGAGCGCGGTGGTCGCGGCGGGTCGATGATGCCCACCAGGCAGACCGCCGAGGACACCGCGCACACGGCCGCCGGGAAGATCAATGCCGTTGCCAAACTGTGGCTTTCCGCGATGCGGGGGATCACCAGGGCGCCCAGCGCAACTCCGAGTGGCTGTGCCATCTGGCGGATGCCCATCACCGTGCCCCGCTGGCTCGGAGGGAACCACCCCACCACCACGCGCCCGCTGGCCGAGTTGCACGCTGCCGCAGACGCCCCGCCCAACAGTAGGAAGACGCCCGTGAGCACCAACGACGGTGCCTCGGCTGCGGCGAACGCCGCCAGGGCGGTCAGCGCCAGACCGCTTACCAACGCGATCCGCTCACCGAATCTGTCGATGAGCGCGCCCCATGCGATGAGTGTCAGCACCATCCCGAAGCTGGGCATCGCCGACAGCAGCCCCGCGTTGGCGAGATCCAGGCCGCGTTCGGTGTGTAAGGCGGGGATGAGAAATGCCACACCGTTGATGAAGACATTGGCGGCGGCGGTGGACCCCAGGGAGATGGCCAGCATTGCCCAACGGCGTGCTGTACCAACCTCATCAACGCGAACCATGAGTGCCATGGTTCCACATCTATCTCAAATTGTTGAACTAGTATCCTAATATATGGGATTTGCTAGCTGGCCGTCGCGAGCTTGTCGTGCTGCCGGTAGGTGCGATCGCCCCCGGTCTGCGCCATGCCGCGCGAGACGATCTGACGCCGCGCAAAGTGACCGAATTCCTCACTGATGCGGGTCATGCCGGGCAGCACGTTGCGGCGCTCGAAGAACCAGTTGACCACCGACGTCCCCAGGACCGCGGCCTGCATCGACTTGCTGTCGATAAGCCCCAGGTGATCGGCATGTGTCTTGCCGAGGATGAGGCGGCTGTAGGACGAAAGATAGGCGCGGGAAAGCCGCATGAACGCGGGCTCGTCCGGCATGGACCGGTGTAGAGCCTGCGTCAGCGAGTACGAGTCCTCGTCGGGCAGGAACTCGGTATCGGCCTCCAGCCAGAACAACCGCCAGGTGTCCTCCTCGCTGGTGGGTACGAGTTCGGGGTGAATTCCCATGAGCTGCCCGACATATCGCCAGAAATGGAAGACTGCCTCGCGCTCAGTGTCCGAGAAACTCATGCCCATGGCCTGGCATCCCGCCAGATTGGCCAGCGAGAAGAGCATCAGCGTCCCCGCCAGCTGGATCTGATTGATCGGGGTGTCCCAGTTCTCGTAATCCCAGTCATCGCGCCGATTCATGGCGCCGCGAACCAGCGCATGCATGAGACGGACTCGAGACACTCCCTTGAAACCGGTGGCGAATCGCTCGAGTCCACCGGGAGAGGTGACATCGATGAGCCATTGCGCCGTCTCGTGCAGCCGGCGCGGGGCCGCGGCCTGCAGATTCAGATTGCCGGTACCGACCAGGGGTTTGTCGGCGCGGGACGAGAGATAGCCCCCGGTGAGGGCAAGGCCGGGCAGTGCCAGGCCCAGGCCCACCACTCCGGTGCGCATGCTGACCCGCGCGGCCAGCTCAAGCTTCGCGTCGTCGAGCCAATACGGCCGGGCATCGACCTGTGTGAAAAACGCAACGAGTTCCTCGGGGGGATTGTCGACCGATTCGATGCCGGACTCCAATGCCATCTCGAACATCCGTCGCCCCTGGCCCGCCGGGAAACGCGCGAACATCGCGACCACGGCATCGGCGAGCGGGTCGCCGACGTGCGCGTACTGACGGAAGGTCTCCCGCTGCTCGGCGGTCGCGCGGATGTCCCGTCCGGCCAGGAAGCGCGTGAACACGTTGAACGGGAACTCGCGAAGTTGCGGCGGGTTGGGGAGCTTCTGCCAGCTCGAAGCCATGAATGAGGTCCTTTCCTCGTTGAACGGGCCATCTGGTGACACGTCTCACCATCTGGTGAGAATCATCACCAGAAAATGCCGTGAGGTCAAGAACCAAAGTGCGACAATCGGCGGATGCCATCCCGGACCTATGGCGGTGCCACCTCCGGCGAGCGACGCGCACGACGACGCGCGGCGCTCCTGGACGCCGCGCTGGACCTGGTCGCCGGTGGCGGCGTGAAGGGGCTGACGGTGCGCGGCGTATGTGCCGAGGCCCGGCTCAACGATCGGTACTTCTACGAGAGCTTCCGCAGCACCGATGAGTTGGTGCTCGCGATGCTCGATGAACAGATGCTGGCGGGATCGGCAGCCATCATCGAGGCCATCGCGAAGAGCTCGACGTCGAAGGATCCGGTGGTACGTACCCGTGCGGCCATCGGTAGCGGCTTGCGATTTCTCACCGCCGACCCGCGTCGGGGCAGGCTGCTGGTGGAATCGCAGGCCACCGAGGGGCTGGCGGCCCGCCGCCGCGATCTGGTCAAGACGCTGGCACAGGTGATGGCCGATCAGGGCCGCGTGCTGCTTCCCGCCGACGATGCGCTGGACCCCGATCTGGACCTGGCCACCTTCACGTTGGTTTCCGGTGGACTGGACCTGGTGACCACGTGGTTTCGTGGGGAACTCGATATCACCCACGACCGGTTGGAGGACTTTCTGGTGGCGTTGGTCACTCGCGCCAACATCCGGGAGGACCAACGTGAGGATGCCGAGGAAGGTGCAAAGCCCGGCAACTAGGCTCATGTAAATGCGCCTAGGACGTATTGCCAGCCCAGATGGTGTCGCCTTCGTCAGTATCGAGGGAGATGACGGCACCGAGACCGCCAGGGAGATCGCCGAGCATCCCTTCGGGACGCCCACTTTCACCGGGCGCCAGTGGCCGCTCGCCGACGTCAGGCTGCTGGCGCCGATTCTGGCCAGCAAGGTGGTGGCCATGGGTAAGAACTACGCCGCCCATGCCGCCGAGATGGGTGGTGCCCCACCGGAGTCGCCGGTGATCTTCATCAAGCCCAACACCTCGATCATTGGTCCGGGTCTGCCGATTCAGCTGCCGCCCAGCGCATCCGAGGTCCACCACGAGGGCGAGTTGGCGATCGTGATCGGCCGGCCGTGCAAGGACGTCCCCGCCTCCCGGGCGGCCGAGGTCATTCTGGGGTACACGATCGGCAACGACGTCTCCGCGCGCGATCACCAGCGTGCCGACGGGCAGTGGACACGAGCCAAGGGGCACGACACGTTCTGCCCGCTGGGGCCGTGGATTGTCACTGATCTTGATCCCTCGGATCTGGCCATCCGCACCGAGGTCAATGGCGAAGTCCGGCAGAGCAGCCGAACCTCGTTGCTGTTGCACGATGTCGGCGCGATCGTGGAGTGGGTGTCGGCAGTGATGACCCTGCTGCCCGGCGACGTGATCCTTACCGGAACACCCGAGGGCGTCGGCCCCATCGTCGACGGAGATACCGTGAGCGTCACCATCGAAGGTATCGGCACCTTGTCCAATCCTGTTGTGCGGAAGGCGAAGTAACAATGAGTGACACCACTGGATCTGGCAAGGTCCGGGTACGTTTCTGCCCTTCGCCGACCGGTACTCCGCATGTCGGATTGATTCGGACCGCGCTGTTCAACTGGGCCTATGCGCGACACTGCGGAGGCGACTTCGTATTCCGTATCGAGGACACCGATGCGGGCCGCGACAGTGAGGAGAGCTATCTGGCGATCCTGGACGCCCTGCGGTGGCTGGGCCTGGACTGGGACGAGGGGCCCGAGGTCGGTGGGCCGTACGCGCCGTACCGGCAGTCGCAGCGCAAGGAGCTGCACCTCGGGGTGGTGCGCAAGCTGCTGGCGGCGGGGGAGGCCTATGAGTCGTTCTCCACGCCGGAGGAGGTGGAGGCGCGTCACCTGGCCGCGGGACGCAATCCAAAGCTCGGATACGACAATTACGACCGCGACCTCACCGATGAGCAGCGTGCGGCGTTCCACGCGGAAGGGCGCAACCCTGTTGTCCGACTGCGGATGCCCGATCACGACATCACCTGGAACGACCTGGTGCGTGGGGAGACCACGTTCGCCGCGGGTGTGGTGCCCGACTTCGCGCTGACCCGCGGTAACGGAGATCCGTTGTACACGTTGGTGAACCCGGTCGACGACGCGTTGATGAAGATCACCCACGTGCTGCGCGGTGAGGATCTGCTGCCGTCGACACCGCGCCAGATCGCCCTGTATGAGGCCATGATCCGGATCGGAGTCGCCGACTCGATACCGGTGTTCGCGCACCTGCCGTCGGTGCTCGGCGAGGGCACCAAGAAGCTGTCCAAGCGCGATCCGCAGTCCAACCTGTTCCTGCACCGCGACCGCGGGTTCATCCCCGAGGGGCTGCTGAATTACCTTGCCCTGCTGGGATGGTCGATAGCCGACGATCACGACATCTTCAGCCTGTCGGAGATGGTCGCCGCCTTCGACGTCGCCAACGTCAACTCGAATCCGGCGCGGTTCGATCAGAAGAAGGCCGACGCCATCAACGCCGAGCACATCCGGCTGTTGGCCCCGGAGGAGTTCGTGGCGCGGCTACAGACCTTCTTCGCCGCCCACAGGTACGAGCTCGGACTTGAGGACAGCGCCTTCGCGGTGGCGGCGGATCTGGTGCAGACGCGGGTTGTGGTGCTGGGCGACGCCTGGGGGCTGCTGAAGTTCCTCAACGACGATGTCTATGCCATCGATCCGGGATCGGCCCGCAAGGAACTGGGGGAGGCCTCGCTGCCGGTGCTGGATGCGGCGATCGGTGCGCTGGAGTCCGTCGATGCCTGGACCACACCTGCGATCGAGGAGGCGCTCAAGGGCGCGCTCATCGAGGGACTCGAACTCAAACCCCGGAAGGCGTTCGGGCCGCTGCGTGTCGCCGTCACCGGTGCGACGGTGAGCCCGCCGCTGTTCGAATCTATGGAACTGCTGGGCTCCGAACGCACCCTGCAGCGGCTGAGAAACGCTCGGACCTGGGAAAATGAGGTAGAGGGTCAAACCGATTCGGGTTAATCGCCCTTGGTTTGGTAGTCTGCTCGTCGGCTCCAAAGTCCGCTGTCAGCGCGCTGACCTGCGGTTCTGCGAGGCCAATGGGGTATGGTGTAATTGGCAACACAGCGGTTTCTGGTACCGCCATTCTAGGTTCGAGTCCTGGTACCCCAGCGCAAATCATTTGCACGACAAGTGATTTGGTGTGATGCATACCGGTGAGCTAGACTGTCAAGTCTGCGCGCCACGCGCGTTGCACGGAAATGTTCTAGCCCCCGTCGTCTAGCGGCCTAGGACGCCGCCCTCTCACGGCGGTAGCGTGGGTTCGAATCCCATCGGGGGTACCAGCTCTTCTTCGAAGCTAGCGCCAACTCTCGGCGCGGTAGTCACCTAACATCCGCAGTGCTTCCTCGGTCAGCTCGGGATGGCGGTTACGCAGGGTCCAGATCACAAATTTGCGTGCTTGATGCGCGCCGGCCTTTGCGACGTCCACCTCGATGTCGAGGGTCTCGGCGCACAATTCACGGATCCGGTCGCCCTGTTCTCCGGCCACCTCGCCAGAACTGAGGTGGTGGACCAGCGCATCGCTCAATGGCCGCTTGATCTTCTTATGGCGTAGACCCTCACGGAAGGAGTCGAACGCATCGCGCGCGAGCCGGCCCACCGCCGTGCCTACTGCTGCGGCGCCGTTGACCCGCCCACGGGCATCGCGGGCATGCCGAGCTTGCGGTGATCCCAGGACCGAATGCGGGTAGGGCGCACCCGGACCGCGATGCGCTTGTTGAGCATCGTCTCGACAAATGGCTTCATTTCTTCGGTGTACGGGGCGGTGTACCGCTCGAAGACGCTGACGCCCACCTGGAACAGCTTGTCCGGATCCTCGACGATTTCTGCCTGGCCCTCGATCGCCACGCCGCGCAGGGTGTCGTAGGTGAGTCCGTCCTCGATGAGGCATGTGATGGTGGGGTTGCGCTTGAGGTTGACCACCTTCTGCGACTTGGCCTTGGTCTCGAACCACAGCTCGCCGTCGATCACCGCGTACCACATGGCGACCAGGTGCGGCTGCCCGTCGGCGCCGATGGTCGCCATGGTGGTGTTGCGTGAGTTGTTGATGAACGCGGTGATCTCTTCGTCAGACATGACGATCTGCGAGCGCTGGTTGGTTCCCATCTTCGGAGCTTAAAGCCGGGCTGTTATCGCCTCTGATGCGGCCACGAGATCGGCGGCCCAGCGAGCGCCCGGCCGCCGGCCCATCCGATCGATGGGGCCGGAAACCGATATCGCCGCAACGACATTGCCGTGCCGGTCGCGAACGGGCGCCGACACACTGGCGACCCCCGCCTCCCGTTCGGCGGCGCTTTGCGCCCAACCGCGCTTGCGTACGTCGGCCAGAGCGCGCTCGGTGAATGTCGCTTCGGGCAGCACCACGGCCTGGGTGGCGGTGTCGCTGTGGGCTAGCAGAACTTTGGCACCTGATCCGGCGGACATGGGCAGGCGTGATCCGACCGGCACGGTATCGCGAAGCCCCGCTGGTGGTTCGAGTGCCGCCACGCAGATGCGGACGGTGCCTTCGCGGCGGTAGAGCTGCACGCTCTCGCCGGTGATCTCACGCAGTTTCGGCAGCACCTGGGTGCTGGCGCTGAGCAGCGGATCGTTCACATGTGCGGCGAGTTCGGTCAGCCCGGCGCCGAGCTGCCATTGCCCGTCACCGTCACGGGAGAGGAGTCGGTGGACTTCCAGCCCCGCCGCCAGCCGGTGAGCGGTGGCCCGGGGGAGCCCGGTGCGTTCGCACAATTCCGCCAGCCCGCAGGGGGAGTCGCCGATGGCCGTCAGGACCTGCACCGCTTTGTCGAGGACGCCGATACCGCTATGCTGTCTCACGGAACGATACTAGCGTTCCAAATAATGAGACGCAATGAGCACGGAGCCAATGATGACTAGTGTCCAACAGCCCCGGACCCTGGCAGAGAAGGTCTGGGACTCCCACGTAGTGGTACGCGGAACCGGTGAGGGTGAGGCCCGAGAGCCAGACCTCATCTATATCGATCTCCATTTGGTCCACGAGGTGACCAGCCCGCAGGCCTTCGACGGCCTGCGGCTCGCCGGGCGGCAGGTGCGCCGGCCGGATCTGACGATCGCGACCGAAGACCACAATGTGCCGACGATCGACATCGACAAGCCGATCGCTGATCCGGTGTCGCGCACTCAGGTGGAAACGCTACGGCGCAACTGCCAAGAATTCGGCATCCGCCTGCACCCGATGGGCGACGCCGAACAGGGCATCGTGCACGTGGTCGGACCGCAGCTGGGCCTGACCCAGCCGGGCACCACAGTCGTGTGCGGCGACAGCCATACCTCTACACATGGGGCATTTGGGGCACTGGCGATGGGCATCGGGACCTCCGAGGTCGAGCACGTGATGGCCACGCAGACCTTGCCACTGAGGCCCTTTCGGACGATGGCCATCAACATCGACGGCCCCCTGCCGACGGGCGTCACCAGCAAGGACGTCATTTTGGCGGTGATCGCCAAGATTGGCACCGGCGGCGGCCAGGGCTATGTCCTGGAGTACCGCGGGCAGGCCGTCGAAGAGATGTCGATGGAGGCCCGAATGACTATGTGCAATATGTCCATTGAGGCGGGTGCGCGGGCAGGCATGGTCGCCCCCGACGAGACGACATATGCGTATCTGAAGGGTCGTCCGCACGCCCCCGAGGGGGAGCTGTGGGATGCCGCTGTGGCCGAATGGGACTCGTTGCGCACCGACGAGGGCGCTCAGTTCGACGCCGAAGTGCACATCGATGCCAGTACTTTGACGCCCTTTGTCACCTGGGGCACCAATCCGGGGCAGGGAGTGCCCCTGAGCGCGGATGTGCCTGATCCGGAGCTGATGGCCGATGAGGAGGAGCGGCTGGCGGCCGAGAAGGCGCTGACCTATATGGATCTCACCCCGGGTACCCCGATGCGTGAGATCCCGGTGGACACCGTGTTCGTGGGGTCCTGCACCAACGGGCGGATCGAGGATCTGCGCGCGGTGGCCGACGTACTAAGAGACCAGAAGGTGGCCGAGGGGGTCACCATGCTCATTGTTCCCGGCTCGATGCGGGTGCGTGCGCAGGCCGAATCCGAGGGACTGGGTGAGATTTTCACGGCCGCGGGCGCTCAATGGCGCCAGGCGGGATGTTCCATGTGTCTGGGGATGAACCCTGACCAGCTGTCTCCCGGGCAGCGGTGCGCGTCGACCTCGAACCGGAATTTCGAGGGCCGCCAGGGTAAGGGCGGTCGTACCCACTTGGTGTCACCGGCCGTCGCCGCGGCCACGGCGGTGCGGGGAAAGCTCTCATCGCCAGCTGATTTGGCAAAATCCGCGCTCTAGACCAGCAGGGAGAGGAAATAGTGGAGGCATTCGACACTCACACCGGAATTGGTGTGCCGCTGCGTCGTTCCAACGTCGATACCGATCAGATCATCCCGGCGGTGTACCTCAAGCGTGTCACCCGAACGGGTTTCGAGGACGGTCTCTTCGCCGGTTGGCGTGCCGATCCCTCGTTCATTCTCAATCAGGAGCCGTTCAACCGGGGCAGCGTGCTCGTCGCCGGGCCCGATTTCGGCACCGGATCGTCCCGCGAGCACGCCGTGTGGGCCTTGATGGACTACGGATTTCGAGTAGTACTGTCGTCCCGTTTCGGAGACATCTTCCGGGGCAACGCCGGTAAGGCCGGTCTGGTCGCCGGATTGGTGGATCAGTCCAACATCGAGCTGCTGTGGAAACTGATCGAGCAGAATCCTGGTTTGGAACTCACTGTGAATCTTGACGATCGGACAGTGACCGCCGGAACGGCGGTGGTGCCGTTTGAGATTGACGACTACACCAGGTGGCGGCTGCTCGAAGGACTGGACGATATAGGCCTTACGCTGCGAAAAGTCGACGAAATCGAAGCTTTCGAGGCCTCTCGGCCGGAGTTCAAACCCCGCACTTTGGAGCCCTCCGAGTAGCTGATTGGGCGCCCTTGGGGGCCAAGGGCATTCCTTTTAGGTCGGCAAAAGGCTTAGAGAATTTTGCCGAAATTACGCGTGGCACTTGGAAATCAGGTGCAGTTGGGTTTACCGTGTTCGAAGTCGGTTCAAAGTGGACCACTGGCTTCGGAGGGTTTTACATGAACAAAGCAGAGCTCATCGACGTTCTGACACAGAAATTGGGCTCGGATCGCCGGCAAGCCACCGCCGCGGTGGAGCACGTCGTCGACACCATCGTTCGCACCGTGCATAAGGGTGAGAGCGTGACCATCACCGGTTTTGGCGTTTTCGAGCAGCGTCGCCGCGCCGCACGTGTCGCCCGCAACCCGCGTACCGGTGAGACCGTCAAGGTGAAGCCGACGTCGGTTCCGACGTTCCGTCCCGGTGCACAGTTCAAGGCGGTTGTCTCTGGCTCGCAGAAGCTTCCGGCCGACGGTCCCGCTGTGAAGCGTGGCTCCACCGCCGCCCCGGCGAAGCGTGCCGCCGCCAAGAAGGCAGCCCCGGCCAAGAAGGCTCCCGCCAAGAAGGCCGCCCCGGTCAAGAAGGCAGTCGCCGTCAAGAAGGCTGCTCCCGCCAAGAAGGCGCCCGTGAAGAAGGCAGTGGTCAAGAAGGCCGCTCCCGCCAAGAAGGCGCCCGTGAAGAAGGCAGTTGCCGTTAAGAAGGCTGCTCCCGTCAAGAAGGCCGTGACCAAGGCTCCTGCCAAGAAGGCTGCGACCAAGGCTCCCGCCAAGAAGGCTCCGGCCAAGAAGGCTCCGGCCAAGAAGGGCCGCAAGTAGTTTCAAGACAACATCGGGTCCCACCTCAGGGTGGGGCCCGATGTTGCTTTTGGGGGCAGTGTAGGCGGCTAGCCGCCAGTAGGCAGCGGGCTGTCCAGATGGTCTGCGGCCAGCAGTTTCTGGCCGTGCATCGACAGCACCCACATGCTGCCCTTGCGGTTACGTGACTTATCGGGGCGGACACCGTCGCGATCTGCCCACCATTGGATGAGGTCTGGGATGACCCGTCCCTGAGTGCATACCACCCGGATGCCGTCCGACCCGGCGATTTCGAGAATTCGGCGATGTGCACGCTTTCGATCAGCCCAGTAGGCCTCTTCACTGAGTGCGGGCTCGCTATAGATCACCGTGTTCAGTTCCTCGGCAAGCGGTTCGACGGTCTGCCGGCAGCGCAATCGATCGGCAGCGTGAATGGCACTGGCGCCGAATGCGAGTAATTGACTGGTAAGCGCTTCGGCCTGGGCGCGGCCTTTCTTGTCCAACGGACGCAGCGTGTCATCGCCGGAATAGCGTTCCTTTCGCCCCGCTTTTCCGTGGCGCACAATGATCAATGTCCGAGTGTCAATTTCGTGCTTTGCGAGATTTCGCAGCACTTTCCGATCAACGGCGTAGCTGACCGTCTTGATCGCCCGCGCCACCGGCAGCCACTGAATCTCATCGACTTCATTGTTGGCTTCAAACTTCCCGTCCAAAGCTTGTGCTGCCCAATATCTGACGCGTTTGGTTCCCTGGGCCACCGGGTAACTCACCGATGGCAATCGTCTGCCGAGCCGGGCGCTGAATCCGGTCTCCTCGGCGATCTCGCGGACGGCGGCGATGGCCGCTGTCTCACCGGGATCGAGCTTGCCTTTCGGTAATGACCAATCGTCGTACCGTGGCCTGTGCACCAGCGCCACTTCGATGGCTCCGGCAGTGTCTTCCTTGTACCGCCAGAGTGCGGCTCCGGCAGCAAGGACCGCAGCACCGGTCCGCGTCGTCGGATCGGGCACGAAAGCTCCTTCGGGGGAGAGTTGTTCAGCCAGAAGAACCTGGGCTAGCTCAGGTATGTGAGCGGTGCCGTTTCATCATTTCGACCTGATGGTCGCGCACCTCCTCGCCGTCCGCAGGCGAGGCCAACCACTGACCGTCGGACTGCAGCTCCCAGCAGCGGGTCCGGGAGTCCAACGCGGAGGTGAACATATCGTCGAGCTGTGCGGTGAGCTTCGGATCGGTGACGCGTGCAAGCACCTCGACCCGTCGGTCCAGATTACGATGCATCATGTCGGCGCTGCCGATCCAGAATTCATCGATGGCATTGAAGTGAATGATGCGCGAATGTTCAAGGAACCGGCCGAGAATGGATCGCACCGTGACGTTGCCGGAGAACTCCGGAACGCCAGGTCGCAACGCGCAGATCCCGCGCACCACCACCTCGACGGGAACACCGGCCTGCGATGCCCGGTACAGCGCATCGATGACCTGCTCGTCCACCAACGCGTTCATTTTCATTCGGATGCGGGCATCCTGCCCGGCCCGATGAGCTGCGATCTCCTGGTCGATGCGGTCGATGATCCCCGCGCGAATTCCGTGCGGTGCCACTAACAGGTTGCGGTAGGACACCTTCCGTGAATACCCGGTGAGCGAGTTGAACAGGTCGGTGAGGTCCGCGCCGATCTCCGGGGCGCTGGTCAGCAGGCCGACGTCCTCATAGAGCCGGGCGGTTTTCGGGTTGTAGTTTCCGGTACCGATATGGCAGTACCGACGGATGGCGGACCCCTCGCGGCGCACGACCAGTGCGGTCTTGCAATGCGTCTTCAGGCCGATCAAGCCGTAGACCACGTGCACGCCGGCATCTTCCAGGGCTCGGGCCCACTTGATATTGGCCTGCTCGTCGAAGCGCGCCTTGATCTCGACGAGGGCGACCACCTGCTTACCGGCCTCGGCGGCGTCGATGAGCGAATTGACGATGGGCGAGTCGCCGGAGGTGCGGTACAGCGTCTGCTTGATGGCCAGCACTTGCGGGTCGGCCGCCGCCTGCTCGATAAACCGTTGCACGCTGGTGGAAAACGAGTCGTAGGGATGATGAACAAGCACATCACCGTCGCGCAGGGTGGAGAAGATGCTCTTCGGGGTCTCGCCCTGACCGAACGCGGGGTGGGTTGCCGGGACGAACGTGGGGTCCTTGAGTGCGGGACGGTCCACGCCATAGACCTGCCACAAGCAGGACAAGTCGAGCAAGCCCGGTACCTGCACCACATCGCCGGGATTCACATCCAGCTCACGCAAGAGCAGCTCGAGCATGTGCTCGGTCATATCGTCGGCGACCTCGAGCCGAACCGGTGAGCCGAACCGGCGACGAGCCAATTCACGTTCCAGTGCCTGCAGAAGATCTTCGTCCCGGTCTTCCTCGACCTCGAAATCCGCGTTCCGTGTGATGCGGAATGCATGGTGTTCCACGACTTCCAGACCTGGGAACAGTGCCGACAGATGCGCGGCGATGAGTTCTTCCATGGGAAGGAAACGGGCGGTGTGGGCCGCCTGCGCGGCTTCGGCGCCTTCCGGACTGCGCAGCCTGACGAATCGATCGACGTTGTCAGGCACCTTGATTCGGGCGAAGTGCTGGCCACCTGTCTCGGGAACCTGGACGGTGATCGCGAGATTCAGGCTCAGGCCCGATATATAAGGGAACGGATGCGCCGGGTCGACGGCCAAGGGGGTCAGCACCGGAAAGACCTGGTCGGTGAAATACGACGAGAGGTAACTGCGCTCGTTCTCCGACAGGTCCGCCCAGGTGACGACGAAAATGCCGTTCTCGGCGAGTTCGGGCCGTACCGACTCGCTGAACACGCGGGCGTGCTGGACCGAGATCTCCTGCGTGCGCTCACCAATCAGTTTCAACTGCTCACGCGGCGACAGGCCGTCGGCCGAACGCACCGAGAGCCCCGTCTCGTCGCGGCGTTTCAGGCCGGCCACGCGGACCATGTAGAACTCGTCCAGATTGGAGGCGAAGATCGCCAGGAACTTGGCGCGCTCCAGGATGGGCAGTGATTCGTCGGCGGCCAGAGCGAGCACGCGCGCGTTGAAATCCAGCCACGAGAGCTCCCGGTTGAGGTACCGGTCTTCGGGCAGCTCCTCACCCGACGCGATCGTGGTTGCGGCCGGGGGAACGCTGGGTGTGGTCACCCTTGTGATCATAGAGTTATCGGCCCGACTCAGAGCGGCAGCGCTGCTCCCAGTTCACGGGCCGCGCTCAGATCTTCCGGGGTGTCCACATCACAGCGCAAACCGGGCCAATCGCCGGTGAGCTCGATGGCCCCCGAATCCCGGTGTCGCCGTGCCGAATCGATTCCGAACAGCGGATTCAGCTCGCCGTCGGTGCTGAACAGCGCCGCCGTGCCGGTGCCGTGCCGGTCGGCGACGAAGCTGCGCGCGTGGCTGCGGGCAGCCTGCATCGCGGCCGCGAATTCCTTGGCCGTCACCGCGGGAAGGTCGGCCTGCAACACAACAAGATTCGGCGATGCCGCCCGCAGCTGGGTAGCGGCGCTGCGCAACGCGTTGTTCAGCGGGTCGGGGTGGCCCTCAGGTGTGTCATCGAAGATGAACCGGGCCCCGGCCTCGCCGGCCGCCGCCTTGGCCGCGGGATCAGGGCTGATCACCGCCACGGTTCGGGCGGCGGAGAAGGCCACCGACATGGCGTGCGTCAGCATGCCCAGCACCAGCCGTTCCCGCTCAGGTGCGGGCAGGGACGGCGCCAGGCGGCTCTTCGCGGTCGCCAAGTTCTTGACCGCGATGATCACGCCGAAGTCTGTGCCAGCCTGTCTGCCCACGTACTCCATGGTGCCAGCCCCGGCTAGGGTGTCTGCCATGGCCACGGCTGCGGTGATGGGTGCTGGTTCCTGGGGGACCGCGTTGGGCAAGGTGCTTGCCGACGCCGGACACGATGTGCGGTTGTGGGCACGCCGATCCGAACTAGCCGATGAGATCAATGCGACGCACCGGAACTCGGTGTACCTCAGCGATGTGGATCTGCCCGCGTCGATAGTCGCCACGGGAGTGGCCGAAGAGGCCCTGCAGGGCGCCGACCTGGTGCTGTTGGCGGTGCCGTCGCAGTCTCTGCGCGCCAACCTGACCCCCTGGGCCGACCTCATCGAACCCGGGTCCTCGGTGGTGAGCCTGGCCAAGGGCATCGAGGTCGGCACGCTCATGCGGATGAGTCAGGTCGTCACTCAGGTGCTGGGCACCGATCCCAGCCGGGTTGCGGTGCTGACCGGCCCGAATCTGGCCAGTGAGATCGCGGCGGGCCAGCCCGCGGCCACCGTCATCGGGTGCACAGACTCGACCAGGGCCGTCGCCCTGCAGCGCGCCTTCTCCACGCGTTACTTCCGCCCGTACACCAACGCAGACGTGGTCGGCTGCGAGGTGGGGGGCGCGTGCAAGAACGTGATCGCCCTGAGCTGCGGCATGGCCGCCGGAGTCGGGTTGGGGGAGAACACGATAGCCACCATCATCACGCGCGGGCTGGCCGAGATCACCCGGCTGGGGCTGGCGCTGGGCGCCAGCCACACCACGCTTGCGGGTCTGGCGGGGGTCGGCGACCTGGTGGCCACCTGCACCTCGACGCACTCGCGAAACCGGACCTTCGGCATGCGGCTGGGCAGCGGTGAGACGCTGCAGGAGGCACGTAACGCCGCCGGCGGTAGGGTCGCGGAGGGAGTCACCTCCTGTGAGTCCATCCTGGCGTTGGCATCGAGCTATGACGTCGAGATGCCGCTCACCGAAGCTGTTCATGGCGTCTGTCATCGCGGACTGAGCGTCACCGATGCCGTCGCGCAGTTGTTAGGGCGCAGTACCAAACCGGAGTAAGCACATGCCAGAGCCAGGGATATCGACCCGGGCCGTTGTGGCCGCCACCGCCGAACCTGTTGCCGGGCAGCCTTTTCTCGCGGGGCCGGTATTCGCCTCTGCCTACCATCTGCCGGTGCCCGAGGACGACTCTCTGGACACATACGGGCGCGCATCCAATCCCAGTTGGAGACAATGGGAATCGGGTCTGGCGGCGCTGGAGCGCGCCGATAGCGCGCTGGTGTTCGGCTCGGGTATGGGTGCGATTGCCTCGACGTTACGTGCGCTGGTCCGCCCCGGACAGACGCTGGTGGTTCCGGAGGACGGTTACTATCAGACGCGGCGCTATGCCACGGAAAACCTTGCAGCGCTGGGTATTAATGTGATCGCTGCCAAGTCGGATGAGATCGTGGCCGCCGCCGCGCAGGCCGATGTGGTGGTGGCGGAGACTCCCTCCAATCCGCGCCTGGATGTGGTGGACCTGGCCCTGCTGGCCCGTGAGACGCACGCTCGCGGTGGCGTGCTGGTGGTGGACAACACCACGGCCACCCCGATGGGTCAGCTGCCGCTGGAGTTGGGTGCCGACCTGGTGGTCGCGAGCGCGACGAAGGCGCTTTCCGGTCACAGTGACCTGATCGCCGGGTACGTCGCGGGGTCGCGCGAGGATCTACTGTCGGCCGTCTTACAGGAACGATCGCGCGCCGGGGCGATCCTGGGTCCGTTCGAGGCCTGGCTGGGGGCGCGCAGCCTCGCCACCGCCGGGCTGCGATTCGAACGTCAGTGTCAGAACGCGCTCGCACTCGCGACGATGCTGGGTGAGCACCCCAGTGTGGTGTCGGTGCGATACCCCGGGCTTGCGGGCGATCCCTCCCATCCCGTGGCGTCCGCCCAGATGAGCAGGTTCGGTTCCCTCGTATCGATCGAACTGGCCAGTGCCGACGCCGTGCATGCGCTGGTGCGTGCCAGCGAGCTATTGGCCGCTTCGACGAGTTTTGGTGGCGTGCACACCTCGGTGGATCGCCGGGCGCGCTGGGGTGACGCGGTTCCGGAAGGATTCGCGCGGATCTCCCTGGGTATCGAGGACACCGACGATCTGCTGGCCGACATTGAGACCGCGCTCGCAGCCGGTACGGTCTGACACTGTGAACGACTCCCGGATCAAGGTCGCGCTCGTGTTCGGCGGACGTAGTAGTGAGCACGCGATTTCCTGCGTGTCCGCCGGCAGCGTTCTGCGCAACCTCGACCAGGATGCGTACGAGGTGGTGGCGGTCGGTGTTACCCCAGAGGGTGGCTGGGTGCTGACCGATGGCGACCCGGCGCAGCTGGCGATCAGCGACCGCACGCTGCCGCAGGTCACCGACGCCTCCGGTACCGAGCTGTTGCTCGCCACCGATCCGCGTCGCGCGGGCCAATTGGTCAACGTTGATTCGAGCGCCGCGGGGCAGGTGCTGGCCTCCGTGGACGTGGTGTTCCCGGTGTTGCACGGGCCCTACGGCGAGGACGGCACCATTCAGGGTCTGCTGGAGCTGGCCGGAGTGCCCTATGTGGGCGCGGGCGTGCTGGCGAGCGCGGCCGGTATGGACAAGGAATTCACCAAGAAACTGCTGGCCGCTGAGGGGCTGCCCGTCGGCAAGTACGTCGTGATCCGTCCGCGTGATGCCACGCTGACCGCGGAGCAGCGCGAGGATCTGGGACTGCCGGTGTTCGTCAAGCCTGCCCGGGCGGGCTCGTCATTCGGTGTCTCGCGCGTCACCGCGTGGGAGGAACTGCCTGCCGCGATTGCCCATGCGCGCCAGTTCGACCCCAAGGTGATCGTCGAGGCCGCCATCGTCGGACGCGAACTCGAGTGCGGAGTGCTGGAGTTCCCCGACGGTGATATCCGTGGCAGCGTGCTCGGTGAGATTCGGGTCGAGGGTGTACGTGGTCGCGAAGACGGGTTCTACGACTTCGAGACCAAGTACCTCGATGACACCGCCGAATTGGACGTGCCCGCCAAGGTTGACGACGAGGTGAGCGATCAGATCCGCGAGCTCGCGGTGGCGGCGTTCCGGGCGATCGATTGTCAGGGTCTGGCCCGGGTGGACTTCTTCCTCACCGAAGACGGCCCGCTGATCAACGAGATCAACACCATGCCCGGATTCACCACGATTTCGATGTACCCCCGGATGTGGGCGGCCACCGGTGTCGACTATCCGGCGCTGCTGGATGCGATGGTGCGCACCGCGCTGGCGCGGGGTACTGGCCTGCGCTGATTCAGCGGGGTAGTGGCAGCGGATCGGGTTTGACGGCCGGCAGCGCCTTGCCGATGGCGTCGGACATCTCGACCAATGGCTCGGTACCCGAACCGTCGGGCATGGTCACGGCGATGTAGACGCCGCGATCCACGGCAAACCAGGTGGTGATCCCGACCGCGGCATCGGTGACCCGAAACCATTGCACCCCGTTGATCTGCTCGACTGACGTGCCGACTGCGAACTCGGCCGGTCGGTCCACACCGCAGCGTGCGACCACCGAATCTTGGCCCCGGCGCCACGCGGCCGCCGCGGGTGGTTTGGGCTCGACGATCTGCGCCCGCTTCCAGCCGCCCGCCATGTTGTCCGGGTATGCCTTGGTCATATCCACGCACAGTGGTGAATTGGCCTGAGGTGCAGGGATATTGGTGATGGCCATGGGTTTCTTATCGTCCTGGAACTGTGCGAATTTCAGGACGCCGAAGAGAACAGCCAACGCTGCGACCGCGCCGAAAATGGCGATACCGATGAGGAGCTTGCGGGGCGGGCCGTCTTCGGATTGCACGGGCCTACACTAACCGAGTGCCAAATCTGGGCGATACCGGCGAGTTCGGCGTGATCAGCCGGCTCACAGCGGGTCGTGTGCCCGGTGCCGACGTCCAGCTCGGCCCGGGCGACGATGCCGCAGTGGTCCGCGCGCCGGACAGCAGAGTTCTGGTGTCAACGGATATGTTGGTGCAGGACAGACATTTTCGCCTCGACTGGTCATCGCCGTCGGATATTGGCCGAAAAGCGGTGGCGCAGAACGCTGCAGATATCGAGGCCATGGGGGGACGGGTCACGGCCTTTGTGGTCGCGGTGGGTGCGCCCGCCGAAACCGACATCGCGTTTCTCGACCAGCTCAATGACGGAATCTGGGCCGAAGCGGCGCGGGTGCAAGCATCGGTCGCGGGCGGAGATCTGGTGGCTGCGCGCGAGCTGGTGATCTCGGTGACCGCGCTCGGCGACCTGCAGGGGCGTGCACCGGTGACCCGCGGCGGGGCCACCGTGGGAGACACGGTTGCCCTCTGCGGTGCGCTGGGTACCTCGGCGGCAGGACTCCGCCTGTGGCAGGACGGTATTGACGAGTTCCCGCAGCTCCGCGCGGTTCACCTGGTGCCGTCACCACCGTATGGGCAGGGTGCGGTGGCCGCACGGGCCGGAGCGACGGCCATGACGGATGTCTCAGACGGCCTGGTGGCCGATCTGGGACATATCGCGGAGTCCAGCGCGGTCCGCATCGACCTGAGCTCGTCGAACATGGAGCCGTATCTGGTGCCGCTGGCGGGCGCCGCGGGGCTACTCGGTGCCGACCCGTGGGAGTGGATCTTCACCGGCGGCGAGGAGCATGCCCTGGTCGCGACCTTTCCCGATGAAGTCCCCGCGGGCTGGATACCTATCGGCCAGGTGACGGCGGGGCAAACGGGTATGACGGTTGACGGCGCACCCTGGACTCGGGCGACCGGGTGGGATTCTTTTCGGCTAAGTTGACTCTCCGTGACCGCCCGACCTCTCACCGAGCTGGTTGACCCCGGCTGGGCCGATGCACTGGGACCCGTTGCCGATCAGGTGACCAAGATGGGGGAGTTCCTGCGCGACGAGAACTCCTCGGGCCGCGGATACCTCCCCGCCGGGGCAAACGTGCTGCGCGCGTTCACCTATCCGTTGGCCGATGTCCGGGTACTCATCGTCGGACAGGACCCCTACCCGACGCCCGGGCATGCGATGGGTCTGAGTTTCTCGGTGGCCGCCGACGTGCGACCGGTGCCGCGCAGCCTGGCCAACATCTTCGATGAGTACCAGAGCGATCTCGGTCTGCCCAAGCCCGCCAACGGCGACCTGACGCCATGGTCACAGCAGGGGGTGATGCTGCTGAACAGGGTGCTGACGGTGCAGCCGAGCACCCCGGCCTCCCATCGCGGCAAGGGCTGGGAGACGGTGACCGAATGTGCGATCAGGGCGCTGGTCGCGCGGAACACGCCGTTGGTCGCCATTCTGTGGGGGCGTGACGCGGCGACACTCAAGCCGATGCTGGGCGCCAGCGTGCCCACCATCGAATCGGTGCATCCCTCACCGCTGTCCGCCTCGCGCGGATTCTTCGGCTCCAAACCGTTCAGCCGGGCCAACGAGCTGCTCGCCGGATTGGGTGCCCAACCGATCGATTGGCGGCTGCCGTAATGCGTTGGTCTACAGGTGCATTGACCGCCTTGGGTGGCCTGACAGCGGCCCTGGCGACCGGCGGAACCGCGCTGCGTACTCCGGCGGTGGTCGACCGGCTCAATGCCTGGGCGGTGCGCAACCTCACCGACGAGCAACGGGCGGACCCGTACTCGGCGATCCTGCCGACACCGATCGACGGTGACGACTTCTACGGCGACCCGGGCGATCTGAGCCTGCTGGCACCCGGCGAGGTCATTCGCGCCGATAGGGTCTCGCCCCGGCTTCCGTTGCGCAAGGCCACCATGCAGCGGATCATGGTGCGCTCCACCGATACCGCGGGTAATGCCGTCCCCGTGACCGCGGCATTGATCGAGCCGGACCGCCCGTGGCATGGTCCCGGTTCACGTCCGGTGGTGGTACGCAACCAGGCGATCAACTCCCTGGGGCTCAAGTTCACGCCGTCGTATCGTTTGGCGCACCTTTGGTATCGGGACAATCCGCCGATGTTCCCTTTCCTGTCCGCGCAGAACTACGCCGTGCTGTTTCCGGATCATGAAGGCCCCCGGATGTCGTATGCGGCCGGGAAGATGGCGGGGCACGCGGTACTGGACTCGGTACGCGGAATGCTCTCGGAACGGCCCGATCTCGCCGATTCGCCGATCGTGATGCACGGATACAGCGGTGGGGCCATCGCCACAGTGTGGGCCGCACAGCTGCAGCCGTCCTATGCACCCGAGCTGCGCATCGCGGCCGCGGCGGCGGGAGGGACCCCCACCGATTACGCGCTGTTGCACGGCAGCATGAATCGAGGCGTCGGCGCGGGGCTCTTCGCCGCCGCCACCATTGGCCAGGCTCGCGAATTCCCGGAATTGGCGACCATCTTCGGGGATTTCGCGCTCTACTGTGCGATCCGGGCCAAGAATTTGCCGCAGCCACCGCTGGCCGCTGCGGGTCTGCTGCGATTCGACCTGGACCTGCTCTCGGCGATCGAGGCACCGTTCGAATCGGAACTGGGGCAACACGTTATCCGCGCCAACCGGCCCGGTGACCTGACCCCGACGATGCCGGTGCTGCTGTATCACGGCTCGCGCAGTAAGGCGGTCGGCGATCTGTTCATCCCTGAAGAGGGAGCTCTGGCGTTGCGCGATACCTGGCGCGCCAACGGTGCCGACGTGGACTACTGGGCTCTGCCCGGTGAGCACATCACCGCGGACATGCTTGCGATCCCGTGGGTTGTGAACTGGATTCGTAAGAAACTGCAGGGCTGAGAACGCGGCTCGCCGAGTGCATACCTGGCGTATGCGATCGGAGAGAAACCCATGCGCCTGGTATGCGCTCGGGGTGATGGGCTCGCTAGGTCAGGGCCAGACTGGCTTGCGCTTGCCCACGAAGGCGTTGACACCCTCGATACCCGTCGGACTGACCGAGGCCTCGGCGATGCTGGCCTGCTCCAGGTCCAGCTGTGCGTCCAGGGTGTTGTTCGCGCTCAGGCGCAGAAGACGACGGATGCGGTTCTGTGCCTCACGAGGACCGGCTGCCAGCTTCTCGGCGGCGGCCACGGCAGTGTTCTGCACCTCGTCGTCGGCGACGACGCGGCTCAGCAGCCCGATGGAGAGCGCCTCGGGCGCCTCGACAACGCGATCGGTCAGCAGAATGTCGGCGGCGCGGGCCTTGCCGACGACGCGGGGCAGCGCCCAGGACATGCCACCGTCAGAGGAGTATCCGATGCCCGGGTACGCGGCACGCAGCTTGGTCGACTCGCCACCGATGGCGATGTCGGCCAGCAGCACCAGGCTCAGCCCGCCACCGGCAGCCCACCCGTGCACGGAGGCCACCACCGGACGATCGGCGGCGTCTACCGCGCGCACGAAGGCATGCAACCGGCCGGCTAGATCGTTGAGCTTGGCCGCCCGGTCTTCGGCACCGGCGAAATCGCGCACGTTACCGCCGGCACAGAAATTGGGTCCGCTACTGGTCAGCAGGATGGCGCCGACCTCGGCGGGCAGATTCTGCAAGACCGGAACCGCAGCGTCTACTCCCGCGAAGTCCAGCGAGGTACCAGCCGCCGCAGTGGCGATGGTGATGTGCAGAACGCCGTTGTGAACGGCGACGTAATCAGACGACACGGCAGGTTCCGGACGCGATCAGGCGCCGCGGACGACCTTGCCGGCCTTGATGCAGGAGGTGCAGGCGTTGACGCGCTGCTTGTTGCCACCGGGGGAGGTGACGGCGTGAACCGTCTGGATGTTCGGGTTCCAGCGACGGTTGGTACGCCGGTGCGAGTGCGAAACCGACTTGCCGAAGCCGGGTCCCTTGCCGCACACGTCGCAGACGGCAGCCATAGTGAAACTCCTCAAACTCGCGATTCCGGCCAACGACCTGTTCAGTCAGGGTGGCCCACAACCCTGCAAGAATAGCTTGACCGGCCCGTGAACACCAAAATGGCCGTAGATGAGCTCTTCGGGGGAAGACCGTCAGACACTGTCAGCATCGGTAGATAGGCTTTCTCACATGCAGCTCTCGGTATTGGACAGCGCTGCGCTGCTCAATTGGGCGCGCGCCTCCGTCGAGGGGTTGATCACCCGCAGTGACGAGATCAACCGGCTGAATGTGTTTCCGGTCGCCGATGCGGACACCGGCACGAACATGCTGTTCACCATGCGTTCGGCGGTGAACGCCGCCGAGGCGCTGGGGGATGGCGCCACGGTCGCACAGGTTGCCGCGGCGCTGGCCCGGGGCGCAGTCCACGGTGCCCGCGGCAACTCGGGGGTCATCCTGTCGCAGATTGTGCGGGGGATCGCCGATGCCGCCGCCGATCAGGACGCCATCGGCGCCGAGGTGGTGCGCCGGGCGCTGCGGCAGGCCTCGCAGTTCGTGATCGCCTCGATGAGCACTCCCGTCGAGGGCACCATCGTGTCGGTCCTGGCCGCCGCCGCCGAGGCCGCGGACCGCGTTGCCGATGGCACGCCTACTGATGATCTCGCCGGCCTTGTCAGCACCGCCGCCGACGCCGCGGTGGCGGCCCTGGAGAAGACGCCCAAGCAGCTCGACATCCTCGCCGATAACGGTGTGGTCGATGCCGGCGCGCGCGGTCTTGTCGTCATTCTCGACGCCCTGGTGTCAGTGGTGGCCGGAGAACTGCCCACTCGCCGCGAGTACAGCCCATCACCACCGAAGAACGCGGCTTCACAGGTGTGGGTGGCCGGGCCCGGCCGTGGCTCGGGCGGACTGAACCTGGACCCTCCACGGGAACTGCCGCCCGAGTTCGAGGTGATGTACCTGCTATCCGGCTGTGATGAGCTGCAGATCGCAGACCTGCGAACGCAGCTCGACGGGATGGGCGATTCCATCGCCATCGCCGGAGACGGCGACATGGGGTATTCGGTGCACGCGCACGTGAATGACGCGGGGGCCGCCATCGAGGCCGGGATGAAATTCGGCACTCCGCAATCGATCCAGATCTCATCGCTGCGCGGTGATGTGGGCGGGGGACATCACGATGGACGGCACCGGCATCGCCGGGTACTGGCGCTGGCCGAGGGCGACGGCGCGGCCACACTCTTCTCCAGTGAGGGTGCGCAGGTCCTGCGCGTCGACGAACCTCCGGCGAGTGCCAAACGTCTCCTCGACGCGGTCGTCGACAGCGGCGCGCATCAGATCATGGTGCTGCCCAACGGATTGATGGCCGCCGAGGAATTGGTGGCGGTCTGTGCCGCGGCCCGTGGATGGGGGATCACGGTCATCCCGTTGCCCTCGGCTTCTATGGCGCAGGGGTTGGCGGCGTTGGCGGTGCACGATCCTGAGCGGATGGCCGTCGACGACAGCTACACCATGGCGCGTGCGGCCGGGGCCACCCGATTCGGACTGGTGCGGGTGGCCACCGAGCGTGCTCTCACCTGGTCGGGAACCTGCGAGCCGGGAGATGCGATGGGCATCATCGGCGATGAGGTGCTGGTTCTGAACCATGAAGTTGCCAATGCCACAAAGGCTTTGGTGAGCATCATGTTGTCCTCTGGTGGAGAGCTGGTGACGATCCTGCTGTCGGACCAGGTGGATGAATCTCTTGCCGAGGCGCTGATCGAGCACACCCGATCGCACCATGGCGGTGTCGAGGTGATGATCTATCGCACCGGGCAACACACCGATGTCGTGCACATCGGCGTGGAGTGACAGGGTATAGATGGCGCAACTTTCCGATCGTCTCGATCATGTATTGGGACACAAGGCATCCGATGTTCTCGAGGCCGAATTCGGCCTACTGACAGTCGAGGATCTACTCCATCACTACCCGCGCCGGTACAGCACCGATTTCAGCCTGCGCGACGAGCAGGACGGCGAGCGGGCCAAACCCGGTGAACACACCACGTTGGTGGGGTTCATCACCTCGGCAGAGCTGAAGAGCATGCGCAACCGCAAGGGGCAGTTTCTCTCGGTCATGCTGGGGAGCGCCCCACATGCCGTGCAGGCCACCTTTTTTCATCCGCACAAGGTGAAACGTGATCTTGAGGTGGGCAACCGGGTGATGCTTTCCGGAGCGGTCGGGGAGTTCCGGGGTAAACCCCAGCTGACTCATCCCGACTACCTGGTGCTGGAAACCGCGCTCGGTGAGAGCACCACCACGACGCGGGGGAGTACGGCGCTACGCGGTATCGCCGGAAGCGCGCGGGACGCGTCCACTGCCATTTCGGCATTCCAGCGCAACGTATTTCCCATCTATCCCGCGACGAAGAATCTGGAAAGCTGGGACATCTACCGCTGTATCGACCAGGTGCTGGCGCAGCTCGATCCGGTGCCCGAGGCGCTCCCGGACGCTGTTCTGGCAGAGCACAACCTGATGTCTCTCGACGAAGCCCTGCGCAAGATCCACATGTCGGAGGACGCCACCGAACAGAAGCAGGCGCGGAGGCGTCTGGCATTCGATGAAGCGCTGGGTCTGCAGCTGGCGCTGGCCATCCGGCGCGGCAGTGATGTCGGGTCGGCGGGTCCGCCGATGCCGCCCGCCGACGGCAAGCTGCGCGATGACCTACTGAGCCAATTGCCTTTCGAGCTCACCGAGGGTCAACAGCAGGTTGTCGCCGAGATCGGTGCCGATCTCGCCGGGGTCAAGCCGATGAATCGGCTGCTGCAGGGTGAGGTGGGCTCGGGTAAGACGGTCGTCGCGCTGCTCGCGATGATGCAGGCGATCGACGCCGGGTACCAGTGCGCGCTCTTGGCGCCCACCGAGGTGCTCGCGGTTCAGCACGCCCGATCGCTGCGTGCGATGCTCGGATCGTTGGCCACCGCAGGCGAGTTGGGGGCTCCCGACGACGCGACCAGCATCGCGCTGTTGACCGGTTCGATGTCACCGGCGCTCAAGAAGCAGATCAAGGCCGACGTGGCGACCGGACTGGCCGGCATTGTCATCGGAACCCACGCGTTGTTGCAGGACTCGGTGGATTTCCGCAATCTGGGTCTGGTGGTCGTCGACGAGCAGCACCGGTTTGGTGTTGAGCAGCGGGATCGATTGCGAGCCAAGGCTCCCGAGGGCATTGTGCCGCACCTGCTGGTGATGACCGCCACCCCGATTCCGCGCACGGTGGCGCTTACCGTGTTCGGCGATCTGGAGACTTCGACACTGCGGGAGCTGCCGCGCGGGCGCCAGCCAATCACCACCACCGCGGTGTTCACCCGCGAGAAGCCGGGCTGGCTGGCGCGCGGCTGGGAACGGATCGCCGAGGAAGTGGCTGCCGGACGGCAGGCCTACGTGGTGGCCTCCCGGATCGATGCCGATGACAAGGACAGTGGTCCCGACGAGGCCGAGGAGAAACGCCCACCGCCCGTACCCGTCACGGAGTTGTACGAGACCATTCGTGGCTCGCTGCTTCCGGGGCTGCGCATCGGGCTGCTGCACGGCCGGCTCCCGTCGGAGCAGAAGGACGCCGTCATGACGGCATTCAACGCGGGCGAGATCGATGTTCTGGTCTGTACCACCGTGATCGAGGTCGGTGTGGACGTCCCCAATGCCACCGTGATGCTGATCATGGATGCGGATCGGTTCGGTATCAGCCAGCTGCACCAGTTGCGCGGCCGTGTGGGCCGCGGCGGCAACAAGGGCCTGTGCCTCTTGGTAAGCCCCTGCAGCCCAGCGGGTTCGGCAGGACGGCGGCTACGCGCGGTACAGGACACTCTCGATGGATTCACCCTGGCCGAACTCGACCTGGAGGAGCGCCGCGAGGGCGATGTGCTGGGGCGTGACCAGTCTGGCCGCGCGGTGAATCTGCGGTTGCTTTCGCTGATGGATCATCGCGACATGATCGAGACCGCCCGGGATATGGCGGTGCGGGCGTGCGCCGAGGATCCCGAACTGACGAGCCAACCGGCACTGGCGGGTATGGCGCGGCGCTTCCTGATCGCCGACCAGATCGAGTACCTGGACAAGTCGTGAGGAATCGCACCATTCTCGTCGTCGCCATCGCGGCGGCGATCGCAGTGGTGGTGGCGTATCAGGTATCGGCCCGGTATCGGCTGCAGCGTGCCAATGCTGTTGCCGGGCAATCGAATATCCCGACTCTGGCTCCGGGTGTCGATCCACTGGCCGGGGTAACGGTGGTGCCCAAGAGGGTGCGCGGCAAGGACTATCAGCGCCTTGAGTTCGGCGAAGCGTGGTCCGATGACACCGATGCTCCGGGCGGTCACAACGGCTGCGACACGCGCAACGACATCCTGAACCGCGACCTGGCCGACAAGAGCTTCGTGTACACCAGCAGATGCCCCAATGCAGTGGGGGCTGGGATGCTGCACGATCCGTACACGGGAGCAATGGTGGGCTTCGCCCGTGGCCCGAAGAGCGGTGAAGCCGTCCAGATCGATCACATTGTTCCCTTGGCGTATGCATGGGACATGGGTGCACGTGAGTGGCAACCCTCCATGCGTTGGCGTTTTGCCAATGACCCGGCCAATCTCATCGCCGTGCAGGGCCAGGCGAACAAGGACAAGGGAGATCAGCCGCCCGCGAGCTGGATGCCGCCAAACAAAGCATTCTGGTGCCAGTACTCCATGCAATTCGCGGAAGTAGTTCGTGGATACCATCTTTCGCTCGATGAGCGTTCGGCCAAGGCCATCCGTGAGGCGGCGCAGACCTGTCCACAACCGTTGAATCTGTGGTAGACAGGGACTGAAGCCCGAACAGGTGGTGGTCGTTAATGAAGAGAGTTCGGTGGGGCTGGTTACTTGCCATTGTGGTCATGTGCGCCCTGATTGGTTCGCCCGTCGGTATGCCGTCTGCGGCAGCTGCTGCGTGTCCCGACGTCGAGATCGTGTTCGCACGAGGCACTTTTGAGCCGCCGGGTGTCGGTGGAACCGGCGAGGCATTCGTGTCCGCGCTGCGCGCACGGACCAAGGGCAAGTCGGTGGAGGTCTATCCCGTCGAGTACCCGGCGTCCCTGGCCTTTGCGACTGCGGCCGACGGTGTGATCGACGCCAGCAACCGGGTCAAAGATGTTGCCGCGCGGTGCCCCAACACCAAGATCGTGATGGGCGGATTCTCGCAGGGTGCAGCGGTTGTCGCCTACACCACGGCCGACGCGGTGCCCCCGGGGTTCGAATTGCCGGAGGGGATCACCGGGCCGATGCCGCCCGAGGTCGCCGACCACGTCGCGGCGGTAGCGCTGTTTGGTAAGCCCTCCACGGGATTCCTGCAGCGCATCGACAACACGGCTCCGCCGATCAACATCGGGCACCTGTACGCGGACAAAACGGTCGACATGTGCGTCCCCGAGGACCCGATCTGCTCCGCGGATGGCAGCGACAACGCCGCCCACGGTTCGTACGGAGACAACGGGATGACCAACCAGGCTGCCGACTTCGCAGCCCGGCAGATCGCCTCGACGGCGGAGTCGGCTAGCGCTTCTCGATGAGTTCGATCGTCGCCTCGATCACGGCGATATCGGATGCCCCCGGCATCAGGATGAATTCGTCAAGTCAGTGATACTGCGGCTCTGTTGCCGTTCGGTCTGGTCCAGCGTCAGCGCACCAGGTCAACTCTGTCGAATATGAGATGATTATGTCGCATATGCGATACCGCTAGTCGCGGAGCAATCGGGAGGGCCGATGGCTGTAAGTCGAGACAGCTTGTTACATGCGGCGGCTGTCTTCTTGGGGAGGCAGCCCGCGGCGACTATGGATGAGATCGCGGCGGCAGTGGGGGTGAGCCGCGCGACGCTTCATCGACATTTCGTAGGCCGAGCCGCATTAATAGAAGCACTGACCGTGCTGGCGATGACCAATATGGAGTCGGCGTTGACCGGAGCGCGTTTGACCGAGGATTCGGCGACCGATGCCTTGGAGCGGCTGGTCCGCGCCTGTGAGCCGGTAGCAGACCAGCTGGTTCTCATATATGCCCAGTATCAGAATCTTGACCTTCCTCAGACTCTGGAAGGCTTTTCGGGTGTTGAAGGTCAGATCACTGCGTTGTTTGTGCGAGGGCAAAAAAGCGGCCAGTTCCGTACCGATTTGACGGCGGTGTGGCTTACCGAAGTCTTCTTCAGCTTGGTCGCCGGGGCGGCCTGGGCGATCCAGAGCGGAAGGGTCGCTCGCCGCGACTTCTCCCACATGATTACCAGTTTAATTCTGCAGGGCGTGCACACTCCCTGAGGCTTCCGCAACCTTTCTGAGGGGCCTGCATTAGCGTTTAGGGCAGGTTTGTGGTGCTGGTGGGCCGCTATGGGCTGCTAGGAATCGTTGTTGTTCACAGAAGGAATCGTAGAGGGGTTGTATGTGGCCCTGTCCGGGTAAGACAAGGTCGTCGATCTCTGACCCTTGCCGGCGGAGATTATCGATAAGTTTTAGCGTGCCAGCGGTAGGGACGATAGTGTCGGCGTCCCCGGTAATGATTAATACAGGGCCATTGGTAGGCCCGTTATCCGGGTTTCCATATATTCTCAGGCGTTGGCTTAGTTCTGCAATTGTTCGAGAATCATGGAGAAAGATGTCAGCTCCAGGCAGACTTCTTGTGTTATTCAGCAGGTCCGCCAGGCACGTATTGTTTCGCACCTCGTCCACGATTTTCTGTCCTTGTGGCGACAAAATCTCTTCCAGATGTATGTTTTGATCCGCAGCGGCAGCGCCGATTAAAACAAAGAGATCCAGGGCTGGAGCGAATGGGTCAGTGTCCGTCCCATCGATCACCGCCTGAAGCGCACTCTCCGCCGAGTTGCCTGGACCGATCGCGATGACGGCCTTAAGACCGCTGGGGCGCTGGCCCTTGGCGCCTGCACGTGTGGCAGACAGTGCTGCCGCCCCACCTTGCGAATGTCCGATGACGAACCAATTCTCGGATAACTGGGGGTTAATTTGGCGGACGGCCGGGACGATATCGGCCACCGCATTACCTTGGTCGATGGCACCCATGTACGTGTGATCTCCAGGGGTGCCTAAACCGATATAGTCGGTGGCCGCGACCGCGTAGCCCGCATTCAATAGTGACTTCACGTACTCCCCGTTAAATTCGCCACCCATTGTCGGCGAGTGGGAGGGGGCGCAGCGGTCCGCGATACCCACTGTTCCGTGCGCCCAGGAAATCAGCGGCCAGCCTCCGTCGGGTGCTTCTCCCTGTGGTATTAGCAAAACTCCACTTACAACAACGTCCTGCCCGCGTGAGTTCACCGAGCGATAGAGAAGGGTTACCCGATTCGACGCCCCCAAGCCCACATCGACTCCCTGGCTGGCCGACGCAATCACATCGCCGCGATTGCCGTCGGGCAGGTGGGGCGGTACGTCGTAAGTGCCCTGAGAATCCGTACTCACCTGAAAATTCATCTGCACCCTGTCCGGTGGCGATTGCGGTGAGGAACACCCGACCAGGGCTCCGGCCAAGATCGCTACCCCGGCAACCGCGCCCCATCGCCGTTCAATATTCCTGGACACCACCACTACTCCTTCAGCGGACGCAAACCGCCCGCACTGCGTCATTATCGACTCAAATGATACATTAATGTCTCACGTATGGCGGTCTTAGTGGAGCCGCAACCGCTGATACGAGGTCATTTCCTCGCGGACGAGTTCCTCGGATGACATCTGGATCACACGCTCCCCGAGTAACTTTCGCGCCTCTAGCCCGGCAGATCGCCTCGACGCCGAAGTTGGCTAGCGCTTCTCGATGAGTTCGATCGTCGCCTCGATCACCGCGATATCGGACGCCCCTGGTACGAGGATGAATTCATCGAGCCCGGCCTCCTCGGCTCCATCGAGGGTCCGGTGCAGCGCGTCGGCATCGAAGTTGGTCAACGTCTTCGGGACGTTCTCGGCTATCTGAGGTCCGAAGATCGCAAGGTAGTCGCTGGTGAACTGCTTGAGTTCGGACTCGGCGTCGGGGATGCCCAGCGTGTAGAAGCACCCGCTCGAGAGCGGCGGCGGTTCGGCGTGTCCGGCTTCCTGCCATGCCGCCCGCGCCGCCCCTGCCGAGTAAGCAAGCTCTGCCGGCGAGCCGGAGACACTGAACCCGGTGATGCCGTCGGCCCATTGTGCCGCGCGGGCCAATGATTTCGGGCCGATCGCGGCGGCAACGATGGGCGGACCACCGGGTTGAACAGGTGCCGGTCCCACCGGGTCGGCACCCTCGAACGGGGGCTCGCCCCGCCACAGCCGCCGCAGCTCGGCCACCTGGTCATCGAGGCGCTGGTGGCGTCGGTCAAAGGATGCGTCCAGCGAGCGGTAGTCGTGTTCTCGGCCACCGACCCCTACCCCCAAGGTGAACCTGCCCGCGGACAATACATCCAGCGTCGCCGCCTGTTTGGCGACCAGCGGCACCGGATGTGCCGGCAGCACAGACACATTCGCGAGTATCCGGATTCGCTCGGTGACCGCCGCCGCGGCCGCGAGTGTCACCCACATGTCTTGGTTGTGATACGAGATTCGTTCACCCGAGGAAATCGTGGAGAACGGCCCCTCGTCGGCGAGGCGCGCCCAGGTGATCGTCGACTCACGGGTGTACTCCCGGCACATAAAGGGCAGGGCAATGCCGATATCCATACCGGCAGCCTAGGAGCACTCGCTACGGTTACGTCGTGAGCCTGTTACGTGACCTCGCCCTGCGTGTCAGCACCGCCGCGACACCGCATATCCCGATCCCCGTTCGAAGGGCGGCAGCAGGCCGCCAGGTGATCATCGACGGCAACATTCTCGACCCGTCGACCCAGCTGCTGCTGCGCGGCATGGCGCTGCTGGGAGAGGGGGAGATCACCAAGGGTGAGGACGTCGAAGACAGTCGCGCCAACATTCGCAAGCAGTCGGCGCTGCTGTCCTTCAGTACCCCCGTCGGGCAGGTGCGCAACTTCTCCATTCCGGGCCCGGCCGGGCCTATCCCGGTCCGGCATTACCGGCCGGTCGTCGAGGACACGGGTGCGGTGCTGGTGTTCTTCCACGGCGGCGGCTGGGTGATCGGCGACCTGGAGACACACGACCAGGCGTGCCGGCAGACCTGTCGCGACGCGGGCGTCTCGGTGCTGTCAGTGGACTATCGGCTGGCTCCCGAACATCCGGCACCCGCGGCGGCCCAGGACTGCCTGGCGGCCTATCTGTGGGCTGTCGAACATGCCGATGAACTCGGTGCCACCCCGGACAGGGTTGCGGTGGGCGGCGACAGCGCCGGCGGCAACCTGGCCGCCGTCGTTTCGCAACAGGCACGCGACACTGGGGCGCAACTGCCGCTGCTGCAATTCCTGATCTATCCAGCCGTCGACTTCACCGTGCGCAGGCCATCACGTGATCTCTTCGCCGAGGGCTTCTTCCTCACCAAGGCGGCCATGGACATGTTCGAAGGTCACTATCTGGACGGGTCCGACGTCGAGAAGACCGACCCCCAAGTGTCACCGATTCTGGCCGCGGACCTTTCCGGACTGCCCCCGGCGCTCATCACGACGGCGGGCTTCGACCCATTGCGCGATGAGGGCAACGAGTACGCGGCGAAGCTTCGGGCCGCCGGAGTGCCGGTGGACCTGCGGGTACAGGGTTCGCTGATACACGGTTTCTACAACATGGCCCGGCTGCGCGGCGCGCCTGCGGCTGCGGTGGACGAGCTGACGTCGGCCTTGCGCGCACACCTGTCTCGCTAATTCTGCCCGGTAGGCTGTTCGCGTGGCCAAACCGAAGCAACCTCCTAGCTACGACCTCAAGAAGGCGGAGCAGCGCCGAAGCCAGCTGATTCAAATCGCACTCACGGCGATCGTCGTGCTGTTCGCCGCGGGGCTGGTCGGTTTCATCGTCGTCAAGAACAAGAAGGACCCGGGTCCGCCCGCTCCGCCCGCGGGTGAGGTGAAGGCAGTCGAGGTGGTCACCCCCGGCCCCGCCAAGCTCGTCACCAAGGAGGGAACCACCGAGCCCAAGGTGGTCCTGACTCTGATCGAGGATCCGATCTGCCCGGCCTGCGCCATGTTCGAGCAGGAGTTCGGGCCTACCGTCAAGAAGCTCATCGACACCGGTGCGGTGCGCGCGGACTTCGACATGGTCGGGATCCTGGACGTGCCCCGGCTCAAGCGCGACTACTCGTCGCGGGCGTCGGCGGCGGCCTACTGCGTGGCCGACCAGTCCCCGGAGTTGTTCCTCAAGTTCCACTCAGCGCTCTATGACCCGAACAATCAGCCCGATGAGGTCAACGCCAAGACCTGGCACGACGACAAGTGGCTGACCGACCTCGCCAAGAGCGTGGGTGCGTCGGACTCGGTCTCCAAGTGCATCAAGGACAAGAAGTACATCAACATGGTCAAGGAGCTGGGCCCGAAGCTCAACATCCAGGCCACCCCCACCATTCGGATCAACGGCAAGGACTGGGAAATCGGGAAGGGCACGACCCCCGCTGACCTGATCAAGGCCGTCACGGACATCACCGGACCCGTTCCGGGCCTGCCGTGACCCTTCGTCCCGCGACCGCCTGGTACGTCCTCGTCGCCGGGGTGGCCGGACTGGCCGCCGCGCTGGCGCTGACCGTTGAGAAGATCGAGATCCTCATCGATCCGACGTACGTCCCGTCCTGCAGCCTGAATCCGATCATTTCCTGTGGTTCGGTGATGACGACCGAACAGGCCTCGGCCTTCGGCTTCCCCAACTCGCTCATCGGCATCGTGGCGTTCACGGTGGTGCTGGTGACGGGAGTCCTGTCGGTCGCCAAGGTGGAGCTACCGCGCTGGTACTGGGGCGGTCTGGCCATCGGCACGTTCCTCGGGGCGATCTTCGTCCACTGGTTGATATTCCAGAGCCTGTACCGGATCGGCGCGCTGTGCCCGTACTGCATGGTGGTCTGGTCGGTGACGATTCCGCTGTTTGTCGTGAGTACTTCGATTGCCTTGCGGCCCTTGGGATCTCAGCGCTGGGCCAGAATTCTGCATCAGTGGCGATGGTCGCTGGTGGCGTTCTGGTTCGCCGCGGTGATCCTGGCGATCCTCGAGCGATTCTGGGATTACTGGATCACACTCGTCTGAACCGATTTGTGAAGTTCAGCGGACGCGCGTTCGCTGAATCCTCACGGTACGGTCTGTGACTATGTTCTCGAAGGTTCTTGTCGCCAACCGCGGTGAGATTGCGATCCGGGCATTTCGTGCCGCCTACGAACTAGGTGCCGAAACCGTCGCTGTCTACCCATATGAAGACCGCAACTCGGGTCATCGGCTGAAGGCCGATGAGGCCTATCAGATCGGCGAGAAGGGCCATCCGGTCCGCGCATATCTGTCGGTTTCCGAAGTGGTCAAGGCCGCCAAGAATGCTGGCGCTGACGCGATCTACCCCGGTTACGGTTTCCTCTCCGAGAATCCCGATCTCGCCGCGGCATGCGCCAAGGCCGGTATCACCTTCGTCGGACCGCCCGCGGACGTGCTGGAGCTGACGGGTAACAAGGCCCGGGCGATCGCGGCCGCGCGGGAGGCCGGTCTGCCGGTGCTGTCCTCTTCAGAGCCCTCGGCCTCGGTCGACGAGCTGCTGACGGCCTCCGAGTCGATGGAATTCCCGGTGTTCGTCAAAGCGGTCGCCGGTGGCGGCGGCCGAGGCATGCGCCGTGTCGCCGAACGCGAGCAGCTGCGTGAGGCGATCGAGGCGGCCAGCCGGGAGGCGGAGTCGGCCTTCGGGGACCCGACGGTGTTCCTGGAGCAGGCCGTCATCAATCCCCGGCATATCGAGGTGCAGATCCTCGCGGACACCGCGGGCAATGTCATCCACCTCTACGAGCGCGACTGTAGTGTGCAGCGGCGTCACCAGAAGGTCATCGAGCTGGCACCCGCGCCCAACCTGCCCGCAGAGCTGCGCGAGAAGATCTGTTCGGACGCTGTCGCTTTCGCGCGACACATTGGGTACAGCTGCGCCGGCACCGTCGAGTTCCTGCTCGATGAGCGTGGTCGTCACGTCTTCATCGAGATGAATCCCCGGATTCAGGTGGAGCACACTGTGACCGAGGAGATCACCGATGTGGACCTGGTGGCGAGCCAGCTGCGCATCGCCTCCGGCGAGACCCTCGACGATCTTGGTCTGCACCAGGAGACATTGCCGGCGCCACGGGGATTCGCCCTGCAGTGCCGCATCACCACCGAAGACCCGGCCAACGGTTTCCGTCCCGACACCGGCCGCATCACGGCCTACCGCAGCCCGGGCGGTGCGGGTATCCGCCTCGACGGTGGCACAACGCTTGGCGCCGAGGTGGGCGCACACTTCGATTCGATGCTGGTGAAGCTGACCTGCCGTGGGCGGGACTTTCAGACTGCGGTGGCACGTGCGCGCCGCGCCGTCGCGGAATTCCGCATCCGCGGTGTCGCCACGAATATCCCATTCCTGCAGGCAGTTCTCGACGATCCGGACTTCCGGGCGGGGCATGTCACCACCTCATTCATCGAGGAGCGCCCGCAGCTGCTGACGGCCCGATCCTCGGCCGACCGCGGCACGAAGATCCTGAATTACCTGGCCGATATCACCGTCAACAAGCCTCATGGGGCCAAGCCCTCGAAGGTGTACCCGCATGACAAGTTGCCGGCGATCGATCTGTCGGTGCCACCACCGGACGGGTCGCGCCAGCGGCTGTTGGCCCTGGGCCCCGAGGGGTTCGCGAAGGCGCTGCGGGAGCAGAAGGCGGTTGGTCTGACCGACACCACCTTCCGTGATGCGCATCAGTCGCTGCTGGCCACCCGGGTGCGCACCACCGGTCTGCTGGCGGTCGCGCCGTACGTGGCGCGGCTTACCCCCGAGCTGCTTTCGATTGAGGCCTGGGGTGGCGCGACTTACGATGTGGCGCTTCGCTTCTTGAAGGAGGATCCGTGGGAGCGGCTTGCCGAACTGCGTGAGGCCGTCCCCAACATCTGCCTGCAGATGTTGTTGCGCGGCCGGAACACCGTGGGGTACACGCCGTATCCGGAGACCGTGACCAAGGCGTTCATTCGTGAAGCGACTGCCACCGGCGTCGACATCTACCGAATCTTCGATGCGCTCAACAACATCGAGGCCATGCGCCCGGCGATCGACGCCGTGCGCGAGGTCGGCGGCTCGATCGCGGAGGTGGCCATGTGTTACACCGGCGACCTGTCCAACCCCGGTGAAAACCTCTACACACTCGACTACTACCTCAAGCTCGCCGAGCAGATCGTCGACGCGGGCGCGCATGTGCTCGCGATCAAGGACATGGCGGGCCTGCTGCGTCCGCCCGCGGCCGCCACCCTGGTGACGGCGCTGCGGTCGCGGTTCGACCTGCCGGTGCATGTGCACACGCATGACACCGCGGGTGGGCAGCTGGCCACCTATCTGGCGGCATGGCAGGCGGGCGCCGATGCGGTGGACGGCGCCGCGGCACCCATGGCCGGAACCACCAGCCAGCCGTCGTTGTCGGCGATCGTGGCCGCGGCCGCACACAGCGAGTACGACACCGGAGTGTCCCTGACCGCGGTGTGTGATCTGGAACCGTATTGGGAGGCGTTGCGAAAGGTCTACGCCCCCTTCGAATCAGGGCTCCCTTCACCGACCGGACGGGTGTACACGCACGAGATTCCCGGTGGGCAGCTCTCGAACCTGCGCCAGCAGGCCATCGCCCTGGGGCTGGGCGACCAGTTCGAGGAGATCGAGGCACGATACGCCGCCGCCGACCGGATGCTCGGGCGTCTGGTCAAGGTGACCCCGTCCTCGAAGGTGGTCGGCGACCTGGCGCTGGCGTTGGTGGGTACCGGCGTGAGTGCTGATGAATTCGCTTCGGATCCTGGTCGTTTCGATATTCCCGAGTCGGTCATCGGGTTCCTGCGCGGCGAACTCGGCGATCCGCCGGGTGGCTGGCCCGAGCCGTTCCGGACACGTGCGCTCGAAGGTCGCGGTGCGGCTCGCGCGGAGGTCGAGCTCACGGCCGATGACGAGGCTGCGCTCGATGGTGACAGTGCGACCCGGCGGGCGGCGTTGAATCGCCTGCTGTTCCCCGGTCCGACCAAGGAGTTCCTGGCCCACCGCGAGCAGTACGGCGACACGTCGCGGCTTTCGGCGAACCAGTTCTTCTATGGCCTGCGGTACGGCGAGGAGCACCGCGTCAAGCTTGAGAAGGGCGTCGAGCTGCTGATAGGCATCGAGGCAATTTCGGATGCCGACGAGCGCGGTATGCGCACCGTCATGTGCATCCTCAACGGTCAGCTACGTCCCGTGCAGGTGCGCGACCGGAGCATCGACAGCGCGGTGGCCAGTGCGGAGAAGGCCGATCGGTCCAATGCCGACCATGTGCCTGCGCCCTTCGCGGGTGTGGTGACTCTCAGCGTAGTGTCGGGCCAGGAGGTCGCGGCGGGCGAGACCATCGGCACCATCGAGGCCATGAAGATGGAGGCCTCCATCACCGCGCCCAAGGCGGGAACCGTTGCGCGGGTGGCGTTGACCGAGACCTCTCAGGTCGAGGGTGGGGACCTGCTGGTGGTGATCAGCTGACCCGGATCATCGCCGGTGCCGCGGGCGGACGCCGGATCGCGGTGCCGCCGAAGGGAACCCGGCCCACGACGGATCGGGTGCGGGAGGCGCTGTTCAGCATGCTGGAGGCGCGCCTGGACTTCGACGGAATCGCGGTCCTTGATCTGTTCGCGGGCTCCGGTGCGCTGGGCCTGGAGGCGCTGTCGCGCGGTGCCGAACATGTGACGTTCGTGGAGTCGAGCGCTGCCGCGTCGAAGGTGATCTCGGCCAATATCGCGGCGGTGAACCTGCCCGGTACCGAGCTACGGCAGGCTGCGGTATCGACGTTCCTGTCGACATCACCTGGCCGCGCCTACGATCTGGTTCTCGCCGATCCGCCGTATTCGGTTTCTGCCGAGGAGGTTTCGGCTCTGTTGTCACGCCTGACGGATCACTGGGTGAGCGACGATGCCCTGGTGGTGCTCGAGCGCGACGCCTCGGGGCCCGAAGCGGTGTGGCCGGACGGCTGGGAGGTGTCTTCACGCAAGTATGGAGGGACACGGCTCGAGCTGGGATCTCTGTAACTGTCCAGGTAATCCACAGCGCACGTTTACCTATCGAGCGCACACTTCTGGCCATGACCCCGCTGCAGCGATACATCGCCGAGGAGATCGCCACGGACCATGTCGAGGGACTGCTGACGCGGCGGGAGGCCATCCGACGGCTGGCGCTCCTGGGTGTCGGTGCCACCGCTGCCAGTGCGCTGATCGCGGCCTGCGGCAGCGAGAACAAACCGGACAACACTTCCGCCGCCACGGCGACGCCGGTCGCCACGTCGCCGCCGCCCGGTGCGGACAAGGTGGTCGCCACCGAGCCGATCACCTGGAGCGGACCCAACGGCACGCTGCAGGGGGCGTGGGCGCCGGCGGCGCAGTCGCGTGGCTCGGTACTGGTGATTCACGAGAACAAGGGCCTCAACGACTGGGTTGGTTCGGTCGCGGGACGTCTTGCGGGCGTGGGCTATTCGTCCCTGGCGATCGACCTGCTGTCGGAGGAGGGCGGCACCTCGACGTTCAAGGACCCGGCCGAGGCAACGGCGGCGCTGGGCAAGGTTCCCTCGGAGCGCTTCGTCGCGGACCTCAAGTCCGGTGTGGACGAGATTCTGCGCCGGGTTCCCGACAAACCTTCCGGTGTGGCCGGATTCTGCTTCGGCGGCGGCCTGGTGTGGCAACTTCTGGCAGCGGGGGAGCCACGGCTGGTCGCGGCTGCCCCGTTCTACGGACCGCTTCCGGACAACCCGGACTTTTCGCGGTCTAAAGCGGCGGTCCTCGCGTTTTACGGTGAACTCGACAAGCGGGTCACCTCGTCGAAGGATGAGGCCGCGGCGGCGTTGCAGCGGGCAGGGCTGGTTCACGACATCGTCGTCGAGCCCGGTGCGGACCATGCCTTCTTCAACGACAGCGGCCCCCGCTACAACCCTGGCGCGGCGGCAGATGCCTGGCAGCGTCTGACCACCTGGTTCGGTCAGCACATTGGCTGATGGGCGCTTAGTCTTGCTCACCATGTGGTGTAGAGCGGTAGTGGTGGCGGTGGCATCCGGTGCGATATCGATCGCCGCCGCCGGTGTCGCGCTGGCCGACGACGGAGACGCGCCGGCACCGCCTGCGCCAGAGCCTTCCGCGTCGTCGCCTGTCGCGAACCTGCTGCCCGGAGGTGCGAAGGCTCCGGTCGGCCCATCAGTTGCTAACGACGCCTTGTCCGCTGGCCTCCCGGCTCCGGTCGCGGGCCTGGGAGCGCCGGGCGGTCCGTTGTCGGCCGAAGGCCCGCTGTTGTCTCCCAGCGGCCCGTTGTCGGCCAACGGTCCGCTGACAGCGTCGGGCGGTCCGCTGGCGACCGATGGTCCTGTGCTGTCACCGACCAGTCCGGTGTCACCGCTCAACGAGATTTGCGGATCCGGCAGCCTGCTGAAGTCGGTGACCGACAGATTCGCCGGAGTCATTCCGGACAGCACATTGGCGTCGATGCAGAATCAGCACCCCGTCGGCACTGGCAAGTGCCCCGCGACTCCGCCCGCGGACGATCAGGCCCCGGTCGTTGATCAACCCGGAAATTAGCCGCTCAGGTATTGCCAATCAAGCCGCTTAACAATTACCCGTACGTTCCTGGATTCGGTCTGCTCCGAAACCATCCGTACCTCCCTTGATTTTAGGTGGTACCGGGAGCATCATCACTTCTTAATGTGAGGTGAGTCACAGCGAAGACGGTGGGTATTGCCTAACGCGAGGAGTTTGACGTGGTGGTGCGGGGTATCAAGGCATTCAAGAAAATCATGCAAACGACATTCGACCCGGAGCGGGTAATCCCGGAAGAAATTAGGGTGACGGAATTTACCGGCGATAACAGTCTACGACGGAAAGATCTTTGTCAGCATCCGATTCCTGCCGATTCCCTGATATGGAAGTATTGGGGGCGCCTTGACGTGATGTATTTCGGTAGCGGCGTGTTGGGTCCTATCGCGGGTGCATGGCCGCAGATGGCCAGGGGGACCGCGGGTTCCGTTCTTTTCACTGGTGACAGTTCTTTCCGTGCGCGTGCCGCAATATACAAGAAACGGCGTCAGCAATCCCGTGAGTACATTTACGGGTCGGTGTATGACGCTCCGGAAGATGCGAAGAAATACGGGCTGAAGACCCGTAACATGCACAAGTCTGTGAAAGGCACACTGCAGGACGGCACGTTTCATGCTTTGAATGCGGAAACCTTCTATTTCGCGCATGTCACCTTCTTTTATCACCACATGCTCCTGGTAATCGAGCGGCTGCATTTCGGCGGGGCCATGCCGCGCGCGATAAAGGAGCAGATATTCGAGGAATCCAAGGAGTGGTACAGCATTTGGGGGGTCGACGATAGTTCTCAGCCGGACGCGTACGAAGATTTCGAACGGTATCTGGGAAACATCGAGCGCAACTATTTGGTGAACTCGCAGGTAACTCAGGCCATGCTGGAACAGTTCATGGAGCGCCGGATGGCGCCGCGGTGGTGGCCGCCGGTAATGAAGAAATTTGTGTGGCCCTGGCTGGTGGGCCGGCGACAAGTCGTTGTCGGTAGTTATCCGCCCCATGTGCGGGAGCTGTTCAATGTGGAGTGGACTCCCGAGGATGAGGAGATGCTGCGCCGCTTTACGGCGATGTTCAGGCGGCTCTACGCCGTTCTCGAGCGTGTCCTTCCGCTGAAGTTCTTCTACTTGCCGATTGCCGTGGGAGGCTTTGAGCGGGAAGGGATCGATCCACGCAACATCACCCTGGAGTCTGCGCGGCAAGCACTCCGGGAGAATCGCGCCCGCCGCACTGCAACGGAAAATGCACCAGCAGATGAGGCGAAGGGGATGGTGGCCTCCAGCTGAAGCCCGGCCGCTCAGCTAATCTGCGAGGGTGGGGTCAAAAGGGTGGACATCGCTGAGCGCAATCGTCGCCGTCCTCGTGCTCGGGCTGTCGTTTCTGTTCGGTCAGGCCTACCGGAGTACGCGCGTGATTATGGGAAATCCCGAACCCGCGCATGATCTGCCCGCCTACGCCGAACTTCTGGTGCCGGTGCATGCCGAACGTGCGGGTCAGCTGCCGCGTCCCGAGAATGCTGCCAAGTGGAGCGTGGACGGTATCAAGCTGCCCGAAGGGCATCTGATCATCAGTCCGGCGGGCCGTTCGCTGGCGTGGGTGAGCAATGCCGCGGTGGTTGACATCCAATCGCTCTGGTTGCGGTTGGCGGCCCGTTTCGATCGAACGGGGCTGTGGCCCTTGGCCTCCCGTGGGCTCAGCGGGGATTTGCGTCGGCCATGGTCAGACGCCGAAGACCTTCGGCACCTTGTCGAGCCCGCCGATGTTGACGCCTTTGACGCGAAATCTTTTCTCGTGAAAGAGGTTTCGTCTGCAAATGCTGCGGCCGTCGACGTGCCGGTTGTGCCCATCACGCTCGAGCAGCGCACTCAGCCGCCCCAGCGTGCACTCCCGTTGACCGCGGATCATCTGGAGCAGGGCTCGCTGCTGATTCTGGTGCCCACGGCACGTCCGGCCGACGCGCTCAATGCCCTGGGATGGACACACGGCGTGAACTACGACCTCTCCGAGGCTGCGCTGGCGGCGGTTCTCCGGTCCTGGGAAGACCGGTTCGGTGCGGTGCTCACGAGCGTGGACTTCGACGCCATCGACGTGGAAGTGACGCGGCCGCCGGGCGCCGATCTTTCGGTAGCGGTCGGCTACGAGCACTACGGGTTCTGTCCCGACAACATCGATCAGGGCGCGGGTACCTTGAGCACCTATGCCCGCCAGATCAGTGGTGCGCGAACCTGGAAGTTTTGGTGGGACTAGCGCAATGGCCGCACTAGTCTGAATCGGATCTTCGGCTGGGTAAACGGGAGGCGCACTTGCGTTACGGCGGCGTAGTAATGGTGAGTGGTGCGTTGTCGGCCGTCGTGTGGCTTGCCGGCTGTTCGTCGGGCGGAGGCTTGCGACACGACTCGCCGGTAAGCAATCCGGCGTCGAGCGCGGCAAGTGGTGGCCCGGCGGCCGGTCCACGTGTAGTTGTCGACGGTGTCGTGAGATCGGTTGAGAATCGGGTCGAGTGCGTTACCGCAGCCGATATGACCTTCGTGAACATCGGTAGCGAGAATGACGCGATCGCCGCCACGCTGGCAGCGGGCGATAACCCGACCCTGAAGAGTTTGACCCTGGGAATCATCGATGGCCACCCGGTGATGTACAACTCGGGGCATGGTGCGACTGAGCCGACGGTGACCAAGTCCGGGCAGTCCTACAAGATTTCCGGCACCGCCACCGCCGGTTTGAGTACACCCGCGACCTTCGAACTTGAGTTCACCTGCCCAGCCAGGAGATAACAGAATCATGGTGAGTCTGTAACGCACCGCACGAATCGCCCCGCCACCGTTGCCGAGGAAATACCCTTAGGTCCATGACTACAAGTGTCGGGCAGGACCTCGTCAAGCACCTCTGGAAGACAGCGGTGGTATCAGGAGTTTTGGCGGTAATCGTTGGCGCCGTGGTGCTGATATGGCCTCAAATCACCGTGCTGGTCGCCGCATACGCTTTCGGCGCGTACCTATTGATATCCGGTATTGCTCAGGTCGTTTTCGCCTTCACGCTGCCGGTGTCGTCGGCCGGGATGAGGGTTCTGTTGTTCCTCACCGGCGTGATTTCGTTCGTCCTCGGTGTGTTGTGCTTCAAGGACGAGCTGAATTCGATTCTGCTGCTGGCCATCTGGATTGGTGTCGGCTGGATCGCCCAGGGCATTGCGGGCACCATCACGGCCGTCGGTGACAAGGAACTTCCCGGACGGGGCTGGCAGATCTTCAGCGGAATCATCTCGACAATCGCGGGCATCGTGCTCATCGTCTACCCGATCAGCTCGATCTTGACCCTCACGCTGGTCGTCGGTATCTGGCTCATCGTGATCGGCGTACTGCAAATCGGTAGCGGTATCGGCATTCGCTCGGCCACTAAATCGTCCGCATGACGGGAGCTGTCTGCCCCGGCTCGTTCGATCCGGTAACCCTCGGGCATCTGGATGTTTTCGAACGAGCCGCGGCGCAGTTCGATGAGGTCGTCGTCGCGGTGTTGATCAACCCCAACAAAGCGGGCATGTTCACCATCGACGAGCGCATCGAGATGATCCGCGAGGCCACCGCCGATCTGCCCAATCTGCGCGTCGAATCGGGGCAGGGGCTGCTGGTCGACTTCGTGAGAGCGCGGGGTCTGGGTGCGATCGTCAAGGGACTACGCACCGGCACCGACTTCGAATACGAACTCCAGATGGCTCAGATGAACAAACACATCGCTGGTGTGGACACCTTCTTCGTCGCTACCGCCCCGGCGTATTCGTTCGTGTCGTCCTCACTTGCCAAGGAGGTGGCGACGTACGGGGGAGATGTCTCGGCGTTGCTGCCACCTTCTGTTCATCAACGACTTCTCGGGAAACTGCGTGGCCAGGCACAATAGAAAACAGGCCGCGCAGAAATAGCCGACACACCGGTCAGCTAGCACGGTCACAGCAGTCACACCAGGCACACTGGTAACAGTGGAAACTCGCGTGAAGGGTGTAGCCGTGTACCGAGTATTTGAAGCGCTCGACGAGCTGGGCGCCATTGTTGAAGAAGCGCGCGGCGTTCCGATGACCGCCGGATGCGTCGTGCCCCGCGGCGATGTCCTTGAGCTGATCGACGACATCAAGGACGCCATTCCCGGCGAGCTCGATGACGCCCAGGATGTTCTGGATGCCCGCGATGCGTTGCTGCGTGAGGCCAAGGAGCATCACGAGACGGTGATCGGCCAGTCGAATGCCGATGCTGAGCAGACACTCAGCCATGCCCGCAACGAGGCCGACCGGCTACTGGCCGACGCCAAGTCGCAGGCCGATCGCATGGTTGCCGAGGCGCGTAACCACGCTGAGCAGACCGTCGGTGAGGCCCGTGAAGAAGCGGCCCGCACGCTGGCCAACGCCAAGCGTGAGCAGGAGAGCACCGTTGCCCGGGCCAAGGCGGAGGCAGATCGCCTGGTCGATTCGGGTAACGCGTCCTATGACAAGGCCGTGCAGGAAGGCATCAAGGAGCAGCAGCGCCTGGTGGCCCAGACGGAAGTCGTGCAAGCGGCCAACGCCGAGTCCACTCGACTGATCGATGCGGCCCACGCCGAAGCCGACCGACTGCGTGGCGAATGCGACATCTACGTGGACAACAAGCTGGCCGAGTTCGAGGACTACCTCAACGGCACGCTGCGCTCGGTGGGCCGTGGCCGTCACCAGCTGCGCACCGGCGCTGGTACCCACGACTACGTGCAGCGTTAAGATTGGGTTCATGCCGGGACCTTTCGTTCTTGATGTCCTGGCCCTCGGGCTCGGGCGGCGTCCCGGGTCGATGCAGGAGATCGAGCGCACCATCGCCAGCCCGGTGCGCATCGGCAACGACCTGATCGCGATCCCCGAGGGCGCGGACGTGGATATGGATCTACGTGTCGAAGCGGTTTCGGAGGGCGTTCTCGTCACCGGAACCATCGCCGGAGACCTCGCGGGGGAATGCTCACGCTGCCTGGAGCCGATCACGGGCCATGCGGATGCCTACCTCACCGAGCTCTTCGCGTACCCGGATAGCGAGACCGAGGCGACCACCGAGGAAGACGAGATACACCGGGTTGTGGACGGCCTCGTCGACCTTGAACAGACCATCGTCGATGCCATCGTGCCCGACCTGGAATTGGCGCCGCTGTGCCGGCCAGATTGCCCGGGCCTCTGCCCCGACTGCGGCATCGTGATGGCGACCGCCGAAGCCGGTCACCACCACGACAAGATCGATCCGCGGTGGGCCAAACTCGCCAATTTCGGTGACGACCAGTGAGCCCTGCCTCAGAGAATCGGTACGACGATCTGCGCGCGGCGATTGGGGTGAGGGTCGGTGACGATCTGCTGACGCTGGCGCTCACACACCGCAGCTATGCGTACGAGAACGGTGGCCTGCCCACGAACGAGCGGCTCGAGTTTCTCGGGGATGCCGTGCTTGGCCTGACGATCACCGAGACGCTGTACCACAGTCATCCCGACCGCTCGGAGGGCGATTTGGCGAAACTGCGTGCCAGCATCGTCAATACCCAGGCCCTCGCCGGAGTGGCACGCGGCCTGACCGGCAACGGTTTGGGCGCGCACCTGTTTCTCGGCAAGGGTGAGGAGAACACGGGCGGCCGCAACAAGTCCAGCATTCTTGCCGACGGCATGGAGTCGATTTTGGGTGCGGTCTACGTGGAGCATGGGCTCGAGGTCGCGCGCGCGGTCGTGCTGCGATTGTTCGGCCAGCTCCTGGAGACCGCGCCCAAGCTCGGCGCGGGTCTGGACTGGAAGACCAGCCTGCAGGAACTGACCGCCGAAAAGGGTTGGGGCGCACCGTCGTATACGGTCACCTCGACCGGACCCGATCATGACAAGGAATTCACCGCCACCGTGATGGTCAACGACGCCGCGCACGGCGTGGGCGTCGGCCGGTCCAAGAAGGAAGCCGAACAGCGGGCGGCCTCGGAGGCCTGGAACGGCATCAACGGGTCAAGTGCCTGAGCTTCCCGAGGTGGAGGTGGTCCGCCGTGGGCTGCACCATCACCTCGTCGGAAAGACCATCGCATCGGCGTCTGTGCACCATGACCGGGCCGTGCGCAGGCAGCCCGGAGGCGCCGTCGAGCTGGCGGGACTGCTTGCCGGACAACAGATCAGCGGAACCGGTCGCCGGGGCAAGTATCTGTGGTTGACGCTGGGCGAGGGACAGGCGCTGGTGGTTCATCTCGGGATGAGCGGCCAGATGCTCATCGGACCCATTTCCCGGCCGCAGCATTTGCGTATTGCCGCGACACTCGATGACGGATCGGTGTTGAGCTTCGTCGATCAGCGCACCTTTGGCGGCTGGATGGTGACCGATGTCGTCACCGTCGATGGCAGCGAGCTCCCGGAGCCGGTCGCCCATATCGCGCGAGATCCGCTCGATGAACGATTCGACGCGTCGGCCGTGGTGACGCGGCTGCGCGGTAAGCACACCGAGATCAAACGGGCGCTGCTCGATCAGACCGTAGTGTCCGGTGTCGGCAACATCTACGCCGACGAGGCCCTCTGGCAGGCGAAGGTGCACGGACGTCGACTCACCGACAGCATGAGCCGTGCCAAGCTCACCGAGGTGCTCGACAGTGCGGCCCGTGTCATGCGTCTGGCGCTCGCACAGGGCGGCACCTCATTCGACGATCTGTATGTGAATGTGAACGGAGAATCCGGCTACTTCGACCGCTCTCTGGAGGCGTACGGACGCGAGGGTGAGCCATGCAGCCGCTGCGGACGCGCCATGCGCCGGGAGGCTTTCATGAACCGGTCGTCGTACTTCTGCCCGGGCTGTCAACGGCTGGTTGAACCCCGTTAATAGCGCGTCAAGAGGCCCGATGCACCCGTCAGGGACGCGTAAAGAACGCAGGTAGTGCCCCTGGCCGGGATCATGATTCCTGCGTGGTTGATTTCTGGTACCTGGTCCTGATCGTCGTGGGCTTCGCCTTGTGCGTCGCCGTCGTACGCGGATTGCAGGCGCGATGACCGTCGACGTCATCACCAATATTGTGCTGATTCTCGTGTCGGCCGCGCTCGTCGTGTATCTGGTGGTCGCACTGCTCGACCCGGAAAGGTTCTAACGGTGAATTCCGCTCTGGCGGCCGGTCTTCAGATCGGCTTCGTCATTCTGGTGCTCGCTATTGCGTACGTCCCCTTGGGGGACTACATGGCGCGCGTTTTCACGGGCTCACATTCTCTGCGCGCAAGCAGCTTGCCGACGATTAAGCACTCGGTCGTCGAGCGTGCCATTTACCGGGTCGGGCGGGTGAATCCGGAGACCGAGCAGACATGGGTGGGATACACGCTCTCGCTGCTGGGTTTCTCGTTCGTCAGTGTGCTGTTCCTGTACGTGCTTCAGCGGATACAGGGCGTGCTGCCACTGTCGGGTGATCTTGGTGCGGTAAGCCCCGCGGTGGCCTTCAACACCGCGGTGTCCTTTGTGACGAACACCAACTGGCAGTCGTACACACCCGAGACCACCATGACCAATCTGACACAGATGGTCGGATTGGCGGTGCAGAACTTCGTGTCGGCCGCAGTGGGTATCGCGGTGGCCGTTGCGCTCATCCGGGGTATCGCACGGTCGACTGCCGGGGGTGAACTCGGCAATTTCTGGGTTGATCTGGTGCGGGGAAGTTTGAGGATTCTCCTACCCATATCATTTGTGGTCGCACTGATTCTGTTGTCACAGGGAGCCATTCAGTCGCTATACACCCACTTCGTTGCGACGGGACTGGACGGTGCGGCACAACACATTGCGCTGGCTCCGGTCGCCTCGCAGGAGGCCATCAAGGAAGTCGGCACCAATGGCGGTGGCATCTTGGCCGCGAACTCGGCGCACCCCTTCGAGAACCCGACGCCCCTATCCAACATCGTCGAGATCCTTGCGATCCTGCTCATCCCGGTGGCACTGACACGCACCTACTCGACCATGGTGGGCGACAAGCGTCAGGGCTTGACCGTGCTGTCGGTCATGGCTGTTCTGTGGGGTGGCATGTTGGCCTTTGTCACGTGGGCTGAATCGACTCCGCGCGGCATCGCCGCGCAGGCGGCCGGTGCCATGATGGAAGGCAAGGAAGTCAGATTCGGCATTCCCGCTTCGACACTGTTTGCGGTGAGTACTACCGGAACATCCACGGGTGCTGTTGATTCCGCACATGACAGCTTCACCGCCGCAGGCGGTGGAGCACTGATACTAAACATGCTGTTCGGCGAGATCGCGCCGGGCGGTGTCGGCACGGGCCTGTACGGGATTCTGGTGCTGGCCATCATCGCGGTGTTCGTCGGTGGGCTGCTGGTGGGCCGCACACCGGAATTCCTGGGCAAGAAGATCGGGCGACGCGAGATCACCATGGCCGCGCTGTCCGTGCTCGTGATGCCCGCACTCGTACTCATCGGCACCGGAATCTCGGTGGCCCTGTCGACAACTCCCGGATATCAAGGCAACAGTGGAGATCCGGGGACCGCGCAGTCCATCCACGGGTTCTCCGAGGTGTTGTATGCCTACGCCTCGGCCGCCAACAACAACGGCAGCGCCTTTGGTGGGCTCACGGTGACCAGCCACTGGTTCGAGGCATCCCTTGGCGTGGCGATGTTGTTGGGCCGCTTCCTGCCCATCATCTTCACGCTGGCGCTGGCCGGATCGCTTGCCGCTCAGCAGAAGACACCGGTGTCGGCCGGAACTCTGCATACCCACGGCCCCATGTTCGCCGGATTGCATACCGGCACCGTGCTCTTGGTGGCCGCACTCACCTTCTTCCCGGCCCTGGCGCTGGGACCGATCGCCGAGGCTGTCCTGTGAGCAAGACCGTAGTAAGTACCGGAGTCTTTGACCCCACCCAGTTGGTCAAGGCGCTACCGCTTGCGGTGCGCAAGCTAGATCCGCGGCATATGGCCCGCAACCCGGTGATGTTTGTGGTCACTGTGGGATCGGTGGCCACCACGGTGCTTGCGGTATTGCATCCGTCGATATTCGCGTGGTCCATCACCGCCTGGCTGTGGTTCACGGTGGTCTTCGCGAACCTGGCCGAAGCTGTCGCCGAAGGGCGTGGCAAGGCGCAGGCGGCGAGCCTGCGAGAGGTCAAGCGTGACACCGTCGCCCGCAAGCTGGTGGGGGACGGTCACGGGAACGAGACCGAGGAAGAGGTCGCAGGGAGTGCGTTGCGGCCAGGTGATCGCGTGGTCGTCGAAGCCGGACAGGTGATCCCGGGCGACGGTGACGTAGTGGAGGGCATCGCGACGGTCGACGAGTCGGCCATCACCGGTGAATCAGCGCCTGTGGTCAGAGAATCCGGTGGTGACCGGTGCGCCGTGACCGGCGGCACCACCGTGTTGTCGGACCGAATCGTCGTACAGATCACCGCAGCGCCTGGCGAGTCCTTCGTTGACCGGATGATCGCACTGGTGGAGGGTGCCGCGAGGCAGAAGACTCCTAACGAGATCGCGCTCAACATCCTGTTGGCCTCGCTCACCATCATCTTCCTGTTGGCCGTCGTCGCACTCGGTCCTATGGGCAATTATGGTGGTGAGCAACAGGATCCGATCAAGCTCATCGCATTGCTCGTGTGCCTGATCCCCACCACCATCGGTGCTCTGATGTCGGCCATCGGTATCGCGGGCATGGATCGTCTGGTGCAGCACAACGTGCTGGCCAAGTCGGGGCGCGCGGTGGAGGCGGCCGGTGACATCGACGTCCTGCTGATGGACAAGACCGGCACTATTACCTTCGGTAATCGGCAGGCCACCGAATTCATTGTGGCGCCGGGTATCACGCACGAAACCCTCGCCCAGGCTGCGCGGGCCTCGAGCCTTGCCGATGAGACCCCCGAGGGTCGCAGCATTGTGGAACTGGCCACTGGCGGGAGCGAATCGACCGGGGAAAGAAGCGATGAGGGCTCGCGTGAAGGCGAGTTTGTAGCCTTCACCGCGGCCACCCGGATGAGCGGTTTGGATACCGCCGACGGCAAGCAGATCCGCAAGGGCGCCGCTGATGCGGTGTTCACCTGGGTGGCAAGCCTTTCTGGTGTTCAGGAGGATGACCCCGCAGTGGTCGCGGTCCGCAAGGTCGCAGATCAGGTGGCCAGCGAGGGCGGCACCCCGTTGGTGGTGGCCGACCACGACGGCGCCGAGACGCGGCTGCTGGGCGTGATTCGGCTCTCTGACGTCGTCAAACCGGGTATGGCTGAACGCTTCGCCCAGATGCGAGCCATGGGGATACGCACCGTCATGGTGACCGGTGATAACCCGTTGACCGCCAAGCAGATCGCCTCCGAGGCCGGTGTGGACGACTACGTCGCGGAGGCCACCCCGGAGGACAAGCTGGAGCTGCTGCGCAGGGAGCAGAAGGCCGGTCGGCTTGTCGCGATGACCGGTGACGGCACCAACGACGCCCCGGCGCTGGCGCAGGCGGACGTGGGTGTTGCCATGAACACCGGGACTTCGGCCGCCAAGGAGGCCGGGAACATGGTGGACCTGGACTCCGATCCCACCAAGCTCATCGACGTGGTGGCCATCGGCAAGCAGCTGCTGATCACCCGGGGCGCACTGACCACTTTCTCGCTGGCCAATGACCTCGCGAAGTACTTCGCGATCCTGCCCGCGCTGTTCAGCGGCATCTACCCGCAGCTGGGTGAGCTCAACATCATGCGACTGGCTACTCCGCAGTCGGCGATCCTCTCTGCCGTCATCTTCAACGCCCTGGTGATCATCGCGCTGGTGCCGTTGGCGCTCAAGGGCGTTCGTTACCGGCCGGTGGGCGCGGGGGAGTTGTTGAGGCGAAATCTGTTGATCTACGGGCTCGGCGGCGTGATCGTTCCGTTCGTGGGGATCTGGCTGATCGATCTGGTTGTGCGTTTCATACCGGGAATTGGGTGAGTTGGTAATGACGAAGATCTCAATCGCATGGCTGCGTCAGTGTGTGGCAGGCCTGATAGTGCTATTGGCCCTGACCGTGGTGCTGGGCATTGCATATCCGGCTGCGGTGTGGGTGTTCGGACGCATCGACTCGAACTCCGCCGAGGGCTCTCCGCTCAAGGATAAGAACGGCTGCGTGGTCGGATCGTCCATCATCGGTGTGGACCCGCAGGCTTCCAGTACGGACCCTTACTTCCACACGAGGGCCAGTGGTGACCCCGCCGCCGGGCTTCCCTCCAACCAGGGGCCCAACAGCGAGAAGCTGAAGGCTGACATCGAAACGCGTCGCGCCACCATCGCGCAGCGCGAGAGCGTTAATCCCACGGGGATTCCCGCCGATGCGGTGACCGGATCGGGCTCCAGCTTGGACCCTGATATCAGTCCGGAGTACGCGGCGCTGCAAGTACCGCGGGTCGCGGCGGCGACAGGACTAAGCCAGGCTCGGGTAAAAGAGCTCGTGGATGCTCACACCTCGCCGCGCCAATGGGGCATTCTGGGACAGCCGCGCGTCAACGTTCCGACGTTGAACGTGGCGTTGGGCCTCACTGGCCCTGCATGCTGATGAAGGAGAAACTTTGCCGCGCGGGACACTGCGGATCTACCTGGGGGCCGCGCCCGGAGTAGGGAAGACCTACGCCATGCTCAACGAGGCGCACCGGCGCGCTGGGCGTGGCACCGATGTCGTCGCGGCGACCGTCGAGACGCACGGTCGTACCAAGACCGCTGAGATGCTTGACGGGCTGGAGATCATCCCGCCCAAGGAGATGGTGTACCGCGGAACCGTCATGTACGAACTGGATGTCGATGCGGTGATCGCCCGGGATCCGGCGCTGGTGCTCATCGACGAGATGGCGCACACCAACGTGCCCGGCAGCCGGAATCCCAAGCGTTGGCAGGATATCGACGAGATCCTGGACGCCGGGATCGATGTGCTGACCACCATCAATGTGCAGCACCTGGAAAGCCTGAACGACGTTGTCGAACAGATCACCGGAATCGTGCAGCGCGAGACCGTCCCCGATGCGGTCGTGCGACGTGCCGAGCAGGTTGAGCTCGTGGACATCACGCCGGAGGCACTGCGGCGCAGGATGGTTCACGGCAACGTTTATGCGCCCGAGAAGGTGGGCTCGGCGCTGAGTAACTACTTCCGGACAGGCAATCTGACGGCGCTGCGCGAGCTGGCGCTGCTGTGGCTCGCCGACCAGGTGGACGCCGCGCTTGCCAAATACCGTTCGGATAACAGGATCACCAAAACCTGGGAGGCACGTGAGCGTGTAGTCGTCGCGGTCACGGGGGGGCCTGAATCGGAGACCCTGGTACGCCGGGCAAGCCGTATCGCCGCCAAGTCGAGCGCCGAACTCCTGGTAGTCCACGTGGTGCGGGGCGACGGACTGGTCGGGGCATCCACCGCGGTCATGGCGCGGGTACGCCGACTGGCCAACGATATTGGGGCGTCGGTGCAGACCGTCACCGGAGACGACGTACCGCAGACGCTGTTGGAATTTGCGCGCGGAGTCAACGCCACCCAGCTGGTGCTGGGCACGTCTCGGCGCTCCCGATGGGCTCGGATCTTCGACGAAGGGGTAGGTACCGCCGTCATCCGAGAATCCGGCCCCATTGACGTACACATGGTGACGCACGGTGACGGGACACCTGCACGGTTCCGCAACCTGGCGGTGCCGTCGCAGGGTCGCAAGCGGCTCGTCATCAACTGGCTGGCGGCCATCCTGGTGCCGCCGGCAGCGGCGTTGGGCATGTACTTCCTCGACGAGTACTTGGGTGTGGCCAGTAAGAGCGCGCTGTTTCTCATTGCGGTGCTGGGGGTTTCCCTGCTCGGTGGCGTGTCGACCGCGCTGGTGTCGGCCATCATCTCCGGGTTGTTGCTCAACTTCTTCTTTGTCTCACCGCGGTACAGCTTCACCATCGGCGAGACCGACAACGCACTGACCATCCTGGTGCTCATGGTCACCGCCGTCGCGGTCGCGGCATTGGTCGACGCCGCGGCCACCCGGGCACGGCAGGCTCGGCGAGCCTCCCGTGAAGCGGAGTTGTTGGCACTCTTCGCCGGTGGTGTCCTGGTGAATTCGGATCTCTCGGCCCTTCTGGAGCGGGTGCGTACGACTTATAACCAGACTGCGGTGAGTCTGCTGTGTGCGGAGGGACCGGCCGTGGCTAGCGTGGGAGAGCACGCGCCCACGCGGGAGTCCGAGGCCGACTCGGTGTTCCGGGTTGACGATGGTGCGTACGCATTGGCGCTCAATGGGCCACCGGTGCCCTCCGCCGACGCACGGGTGCTGCAGGTGGTCGCCGGAACGGCGGTCGGTTTGGTTCGTTCGGCACGGCTGGCCGAGGAAGCGTCGCAGGCCTCTGCCCTTGCCGAGGCAGACCGGCTGCGGCGGGCCCTGTTATCTGCGGTGAGCCATGATTTGCGGACCCCGCTCGCCGCCGTGAAGGCCGCTGTGTCGAGCCTGCGCAGTCCGGACATCGAGTTCTCGCCAGAGGACACCGCCGAACTACTTGCCACCGTGGAGGAGTCGACCGACCAACTCACCGCACTGGTAGGTAATCTACTGGACTCGTCGCGGCTGGCTGCGGGGGTAGTCAAGCCCAGTGCCGTGCCGGTGTATGTCGAGGAAATCGCCCATCGCGCGCTACTCGGCGCCACCGAGAATGATCGCAAGCGGGTGCGGCTGGACCTGAATGGTGCGGTGGTCCGGGCCGATCCGGGTCTTCTCGAACGCGTGTTGGCCAACCTTGTCGACAATGCGCTGCGATACTCGCAGTCGGAAGTGACGGTTAGTTCCGAGGAAGTGGAAGACCGCACACTGGTGATTGTCGCCGACCACGGAAAGGGGCTGGAGGCATCCAAACGCGGTGCGGCCTTCGAAGCCTTCCAGCGGCTCGGCGATCGTGACAACACAGTGGGTGTGGGGCTGGGTCTCTCGGTAGTCAAGGGTTTTGTGGAAGCAATGGAGGGCACGGTGAACGCGACCGACACGGCAGGCGGCGGTTTGACCATGATCGTCGATCTACCGAGTGTCGGGGTGCTGCGATGACTCGGGTGCTGGTGGTTGACGACGAGCCGCAGATCCTGCGCGCCTTGCGGATCAACCTGTCGGCGCGCGGTTATGAGGTGGTGACGGCCTCGTCCGGGGCGGGTGCTCTGCGTGCGGCTGCCGAGACCCAGCCCGAGGTGGTCATTCTGGATCTCGGGTTGCCGGATATGGACGGCACCGAGGTACTCGCCGGGCTGCGCGGCTGGACCGAAGTTCCGGTGATCGTGCTATCGGCGCGCACCGATTCGGCGGACAAGGTGGAGGCACTCGATGCGGGTGCCGACGACTATGTGACCAAACCTTTTGGCATGGACGAATTCCTGGCCCGGCTGCGGGCGGCGGTGCGCCGCGGCACACCGGACAGCGCCGAACCGGTGGTCCGCACCGAAACATTCGACGTGGATCTTTCGTCGCACAAGGTGATTCGCGATGGCAGGGAAGTGCATCTGACGCCTACCGAATGGTCGATGCTGGCGGTGCTGGTGCGTAACCGCGGAAAACTCGTCGGGCAGAAGGAGCTGCTCCACGAGGTCTGGGGCCCGGCGTACAGCTCCGAAACTCACTATCTACGTGTGTATCTGGCGCAGCTACGACGCAAACTGGAGATCGATCCGGCTCATCCGAAACACCTGCTCACCGAGGCGGGGATGGGGTACCGCTTCCAGGAGTGATAGGTCAGAAGGGCGGGCGGCCCAGGTCGATCTGTTGGACGTCGGGATCGCAACCCGGGCGGTACTTGGGCACCAACTGACCGTAGGTGGCCCGGAAATTGTCGGCGCCGACCTTCTCAACAGTTTCCGGTGAGGCCAGCAGAAGGTAGATACCCATCGGAGTGATCCGTTTGGTGAAGCAGGTATCGACCACCGTGAAGGTCTGCCGCATGGCGGACGTCGGCACGATCTTGGGATCGCCGGGCGGGATGTACACCAGCTCCTCGATGCGAGGCGCCCACGAACCAGACAACAACTGCGCCCGTACCTCGCTGTACGGACGCAGCAAGAGTGACTCTAGCGCCACTATGGGCTCCGCCGCGGCAGTTGGCGCCGAGAAAAATGAGGCGCAGAAAGCCATCGCGGCCGTGATGGCGGCGATTACATAGCATTGCGGGCGTGACGTCATTATGGGTAGAGCGTACGGGCAATCGGCGCTACACGGGACATAGCTCCCGGGGTGCCGAAGTGCTGATCGGATCAGAGACTGTCGACGGGGTGTTCACCCCCGGTGAGCTGCTCAAGATCGCGCTTGCGGCCTGTAGCGGGATGTCTAGCGACCAGCCCCTGGCCCGCCGCCTGGGCGAGGACTACCAGGTGCGCATCGACGTCAGCGGCCCGGCCGATCGGGAGCAGGAGCGCTACCCGGTGCTCGACGAGAAGATGGTCATCGATCTCAGCGCGCTCACACCCGAGGAACGCGCGCGGGTCCTGACCGTCGTGGAACGTGCCGTCGACCAGGTCTGCACGGTGGGGCGCACCCTGAAAGCCGGAGCCGAGGTGAACTTCAGTATTGAGTCCTGAGGTCCGCCTTGACGCCTGGGTGCACGGACATGTCCAGGGAGTCGGGTTCCGCTGGTGGGTGCGATCCCGCGCCCTTGAACTCGGCCTGACCGGATATGCCGCGAACGCACGCGACGGCCGGGTACACGTCGTCGCGCAAGGGGGCAAGGTCGAGTGTGAACAGCTGCTTGCCAAGTTGAACAGCGGTGAAACGCCAGGTCGCGTAGATCTTGTGGTGGATAGCTGGCAGCAGCCCGGCGAGCCTGTTTCCGGGTTTAGCGAGCGTTAGCGCCAAGACCGGTATTCTGGCCCGCTGTGCACCTCAAGAGTCTGACGCTGAAGGGCTTCAAGTCCTTTGCTTCGCCGACGACTCTGCGTCTGGAGCCGGGTATCACCTGCGTCGTCGGCCCCAATGGTTCGGGTAAGTCCAATGTTGTGGATGCCCTGTCCTGGGTGATGGGCGAACAGGGCGCCAAGGCCCTGCGCGGCGGCAAGATGGAAGACGTCATTTTCGCGGGGACGTCGACCCGCGCTCCGTTGGGGCGTGCCGAAGTGACCCTGACGATCGACAACTCCGACCATGCGCTGCCGATCGAATACTCCGAGGTGTCGATCACCCGTCGGATGTTCCGGGACGGCGCCGGTGAGTACGAAATCAACGGCCAGAGCTGCCGGCTGATGGACGTCCAGGAGCTGCTGTCTGACTCGGGTATCGGCCGGGAAATGCACGTCATCGTTGGGCAGGGGCGCCTGTCGCAGATCCTGGAATCGCGGCCGGAGGATCGTCGCGCCTTCATCGAGGAAGCGGCCGGTGTGCTCAAGCACCGTAAGCGCAAGGAAAAAGCGGTTCGCAAGCTTGAGTCGATGGCCGCCAACTTGGCCCGGCTCACCGACCTCACCACCGAGTTACGTCGTCAACTCAAACCTCTTGGCCGCCAAGCGGAAGTTGCGCGCCGCGCCGCCACAGTGCAGGCCGATCTGCGCGATGCACGACTGCGTCTGGCCGCCGATGACCTGGTGACTCGCCGGGCGGACTTCGACGGAACCAACGATGCCGAGACGGCGCTGCGCAAGCAACACGCGGAGATCAGCGAGAAGCTCGACGTGGCCACCGCCCTGCTGACCGAGCACGAGACGGCACTGAGCGAGCTCATGCCGCAGGCCGAGTTGGCCCAGCAGACCTGGTTCCGGCTCTCGGCGCTCGCCGAACGGGTCAGCGCCACGGTCCGGATCGCCGGCGAGCGGGCCAGCCACCTCGATGAAGTGGTGGCCGCGCCGACCGGACCGGATCCCGAAGAGCTGGAGGCGCAGGCGGAGCGCGTGGCCGAGCAGGAACGACTGCTGATCGCGCAGCTGGAAACGGTCACCGAGCAGCTGACCATGGCGAAGGCCGAGTTGTCGGCCAAGGAGGCTGCCGTCGCCCAGGCGCAGCGCCAGCACCTGGCCGCTGTCGCCGCCGAGGCGGACCGCCGTGAGGGCCTGGCCCGGCTTACCGGTCAGGTCGACACGATGCGCACGCGACTGGAATCGATTGACGGTCAGGCGCAGCGACTCACCGATGCGATCGGGGAGGCGACGGTGCGCGGCGAGGTCGCACAGACCGAGTTCGACACGGTCAAGGCGCGGGTGGCCGAGCTGGACCAGGGCGAGGTCGGACTGGACGAGCACCACGAGCGCTCGGTCTCGGCGTTGTCGATCGCCAATGAACGCGTGGCAGAGCTGCAGTCGGCCGAAAGGCAGGCCGAACGGCAGATCGCCTCGCTCAAGGCTCGTATCGACGCGCTGGCCATTGGCCTGGAACGCAAGGACGGCTCGGCCTGGCTCGCTGAGAATCGCAGTGGTGCAGGAATTTTCGGATCTATCGCGCAGCTGGTCAAGGTGCGGCCCGGTTATCAGGGCGCCATAGCGACCGCGATGGGCCCGGCCGCGGACGCGGTGGCTGCCGAGAATCCCGCCGCGGCGCAGGCGGCGGTGGCCGCACTGAAGGCTTCCGACGGCGGTCGAGCAGCGATTGTGTTCGGCGACTGGCCCGCACACACGCACACACGTCCGGCGATCGCTCTGCCGCCCGGGGCGCACTGGGCGGCCGATCTGGTGGAGGCGCCCGAACGGTTGGCCACGGCGGTGTCGGCGATGCTGGCCTCGGTGGTGGTCGTCGATGAGCTGGGCGCCGCCATCGAAGTGGTGCTGGCCAACCCATTGCTGCGGGCCGTGACCATCGACGGCGACCGGGTGGGCGCCGGGTGGGTTGCCGGCGGCTCCGACAAAAAGCAGAGCACGCTGGAGGTCCAGGCCGCCATCGAGGCTGCGGGGGAAGAACTGCGGGCCACCGAGACTCAGGTGGGCGAGATTTCCGCCGCGCTGGCCGGCGCGCTGGCAGAGCAGACCGCCCGTCAGGACACCGCCGAGCAGGCACTGGCCGCTCTCAATGAATCCGATGCGGCCATCTCCGCGGTGTATGAGCAGCTGGGCCGGGTCGGCCAAGACGTCCGTGTTGCCTCCGACGAGGTGAAAAAGCTCACCCTGCAACGTGATCAGCTCGAACTGGGCCGCGCCAAGACGATGGAGGAGCTGGCTGAGGTCGAGTCGCGGCTGCGCAATGCCGAAGAGGCGCCCAACCTGTTCGATGACGAGCCGATTGACCGCGACGACATGGCCATCGAACTGGAAGAGGCGCGTTCGGTTGAGATCGAGGCGCGCCTGGCGGTACGTACCTCCGAGGAACGGGTGAATTCCGTTCGCGGTAAATCTGATTCGTTGCGCCGTGCCGCGACGGCCGAGCGCGAGGCGCGTGTGCGGGCTGAGCGAGCGGCGGCCAGCCGGATGCGGGCGGCCGCGGTGGCGGCCGCGGTGGCCGAGTCGGGACGGTTGGTTGCGGCTCGCCTTGAACACGTGGTCGCCGCGGCGTCCGCGCGTCGGGACTTGCTCGGCGCGACCCGCGCGCAACACACCGCCGCGATGGGTGCGGTGCGTGAGGAAGTCCGCGAACACACGCAAAGCCTGGCGCGTCTGACCGATGCGCTGCATCGCGATGAAGTTGCCAAAGCCCAAGCGGCCCTGCGCATCGAGCAGCTCTCCGAGCAGGTACTCGAACAGTTCGGTATGGCCGCCGACGACCTCATCGCCGAGTACGGTCCGCATGTCGAGTTGCCGCCCTCGCAGCAGGAACTAGACGAATACGAGCAGGCCCGCGAGCGTGGTGAGCAGGTGAGCGCGCCGCAGCCCATGCCGTTCGACCGGGACACTCAGGAGCGCCGCGCCAAGCGCGCCGAGAAGGACCTACGCGAGCTCGGCAAGGTGAATCCTCTTGCCCTGGAAGAGTTCGCGGCTCTGGAGGAGCGCTACAACTTCCTGTCCACGCAGCTCGAGGATGTCAAGGCGGCCCGCAAGGATCTGCTCGATGTCGTCGCCGACGTCGACGCGCGCATTCTGCAGGTCTTCACCGAGGCGTATGCCGATGTGGAACACGAGTTCAAGGGCGTGTTCTCGTCGTTGTTCCCCGGTGGTGAAGGCCGGTTGGTACTCACCGACCCCAACGACATGCTCACCACCGGTATCGAAGTGGAGGCGCGCCCCCCGGGTAAGAAGGTCAAGCGCCTGTCACTGCTCTCCGGTGGCGAGAAGTCACTGACCGCGGTCGCCATGCTGGTGGCGATCTTCCGCGCGCGGCCCTCACCCTTCTATGTGATGGACGAGGTCGAAGCCGCGCTCGACGACGTCAACCTGCAGCGCCTGATCGGACTGTTCGAGCAACTGCGGGAGAAGTCGCAGCTCATCGTGATCACGCACCAGAAGCCGACGATGGAGGTCGCGGACGCGCTCTACGGCGTCAGCATGCGCGATGACGGCATCACGCAGGTGGTCTCGCAGCGTATGCGCGGCCTAGAGACTCAGCTCGCGAGCCAAAACACCTAGCGCCTCAGCGCGTTTGGCGGGATCACCCAATACCTGGATGGCCACCTGGGTGGCACCGGCATCCCGGTGCTCCTGCAGCCGGCCCGCGATCTGTTCCGGAGTGCCGTAGGCGACGAGGGCATCGACCAGTTTGTCGCTACCGGGCTTGACCAGATCCTCCTTGCTGCCCGCGAAACGCTCCAGCATGGTCAGGTAGTTGGTCAGGCCGAGGTACACGTCCAGGGCCTGGCGGCCGAGCGCGCGGGCCTCGTCGGCATCGGTGGTGAGTACCACTTTCTGCTCCGGCACGATGATCGCGTCGGGTCCCAGAAGTTCACGTGCCCAACGGGTATGCGCGGGGGTTGTGAGATATGGGTGGGCCAGCGCGGAGCGGTCTACGGCAAGTTTGAGCGACTTCTCGGCCAGCGCGGCGAGTGCCCGGCCCTCCTGGGGCACACCGACTTCGTCGAGAACATTGAGGTAGTCGACGAGTCCGGTGTACGGCTTGTAGGCGACGCCGCTGTCGATTTCCGGGTGGCCGGCGCCAATGCCCAGAATGAACCGTCCGGGATGGGCGGCCTCGATGCGCTGCCACGATGCGCCGGCCTCGCGAGCGGGCGCGGACCAGATGTTCACGATCGCCGTCACGATCCGGATCCGCTCGGTCGCGGACAGCAACGGATCGACCCACGGTAAATCGGCGGGAGGCGAACCACCCAGCCACGCTGTGTCGAATCCCAGATCCTCGACAGCGCGCAAGAGATCTGCGTCCACCGCCGAGTAGAGGGTGAAGAAGCCGTACGGTGCGAACTCTGGTGTGGTCACCTCACGGCGAACGCGCGTGTGCGCCGTGAGTATTCCCAGAAGCTACTTATCGGAGCCGCAGGAGCAATTGGCCCCACACTGACAGTTGGTGCAGGTGCAGTTCGGGTTGTCGCAGCTCGCAGAGGTCTCGGGCGCGACGGTCTCATTGCTAGTCATGCATATGATGCTACGCCCGATGAGCTATTCCTTCGCGGTATTACGCCACCAAATGGCCGCGCCGACCGCCACCAACCCGAGGATGAACAACCACGGCCAGGCGCCGTGCAGATACACCCAGCCTGAGATTGTGCGCTGAATCTTCCCGGCCGCGTTGATGATCGGGTCGTCGGGGTTGCCGTTGGCGTGGAACAGCCTGACCTCGTAGCTGCCGTAATAGCCCACGTAGGCGCCGACCACCAGAAGGATGGCGCCGCTGATCCGATTCAGATAGGGCAATGCGCGCCGCATGGCGTTCAGCAGGACCGTGCTTGCCAATGCGGTGGACACGGCCAGCGTGCCTACCACCAGGGTGATACCGGAGGCGTACGCCAGATAGACCATGACACCGTCGAACAGGGAGCCGCTTTCAAAGGTGGTACTGGTGACTGCCAGGAAGGGGCCGATGGTGCAGGACAACGAGGCCACCGCGTATCCCACGCCGTAGCCGAACATGGAGCCCAGCCGGGTGGTGGGGGCATTGGCATCCAGCACCTTGGGCATGAGCGCGATGATGTCGCGGCCGGACAACAGCCACAGGCCGAGGATCACCAGGCCGATTCCGAAGACCACCGTCACAAACGGCAGATACCGCTGCACCACGGACGCCACCGACACCGTCAACAACCCGAAAACGGTGAAGACCGCGACGAATCCGGCTGCCATCACCACGGTGGCGATGACCGCGCGAGCCAAAGCCCGCGACTTGCCGATTTCGGCACCGGGTCCGCGCACCACAAGGGCGAGATAGACCGGCAATAAGGCGAATCCGCACGGGTTGAGCGCGGCGATCAGCCCGGCTGCAAAGGCAAGTGAGGTCAGGTCAGTGCCTTCACCCGGTCGCTGAGCTCCTGTTCGGACATCGACGATGTCGGGTTGTTCACAAAGTCCGAGGTGCCGTTGGAGTTGATGAACAGGTAGGCCGGCTGCCAGGGCACACCGAACTGCCGCCACAACGAACCGTCGGCGTCGTTGAGGTTGGTGAAGTGAAGGTTGTAGCGCGAAATGAATCCCTCCATTTCTCCCACCGAACCGCGGCCGGAGATGCCGACGAAGGTGACGCGGGGATTAGCCGCCGATACCGCACTCACATGCGGTCCCTCGCCGTTGCAGAACGGGCAATAGGCGGCCCAGAACCACAGCACGACCGGCTTGCCCTTGAGGCTGGCACCGTTGAAGGGCGCGCCCGAGACGGTGGTTCCGGTGAAATCGAGCAGGGAATCGGCTCGCGCCACAGGCGCCCGGACGATGCCGGCCGATATCAACAACACTGCGACGGTGACCGCAAGGGTCCGCGCCACGGCCCGAAATTTATTACGTCCCCCGAATTGGATATTCATGCCAAGAACCTCCTGGGACCCAAAACACAGCCAACACGGTGTGACTCCCGCAGTGTATGACGGGTCTGGCCTGTTTAGCGGGGGCTTGAGCGCGGACGCAGTGAAACTCGCCGCAGCTGGGCGATCGTATTGACATCGGCACAGTGCATGGCGATGCGCAGCTCGTCGAGGAATTGTTCGAGCCAGGCGATCACTGCCTGCGGCGACTGCACCGCCGGTGCCAAGAGAGGGAGCGCGACCGACACGACGCTGGCGCCCAGTGCGATCGCCTTGGCAGCGTCCATCCCGGTGCGTATGCCGCCCGAGCCGACGAGAGGCAGGTGCGGCAGCTCGGCATGCACCTCGGCGAGCGCATCGGCTGTCGGGATACCCCATTCGGCGAGCTCGGGAGAGGTGATGGCGCCGAACCTGACGAACTGCTCCACCCGGGCCCAGGACGTGCCGCCCGCGCCGGCGACATCAATGGCCGCAAGACGGCATCCGCTGAGGCGGCGCGCTGCGGCGCCACTGATGCCATGGCCGACCTCCTTGAGGAGCACCGGAAATTGGACCGCGTGGGTCAGCTCGGCGAGCCGATACACCTGACCGGTGAAATCGGTGTCGCCGCCGGGCTGTACCGCCTCCTGCAGCGGATTGGTGTGCACCGCCAGCGCATCCGCCCCCACCCGCTGCACCAGGTCGTTGAGCTGCGCGGCGGCCGCGGTGTTGCCGAGCTGTGCCAGCCCGATGTTGCCGATCAGCAGGATGTCGGGTGCTACCTCGCGCACCGCGAACGTCGCCGCGCTGTCAGGGTCGACCAGCATCACCCGTTGCGAACCCAGCATCATGCCGATGCCCAGCTCTTGGGCGGCGGCCGCGAGATTGCGATTGATGGTGGCCGAAAGTTTCGCGCCGCCGGTCATCGCTCCGATGAGAACAGGAGCGGCCAATCGCTTGCCCAGAAACTCGGTGGACAGGTCAACCCCGGCGAGGCTGGAATTGGGCAACGCCATATAAGGCAGGTCGAGTCGTTCCAGTCCCGTGGTTCGGGTGACGTACTGCACTGGATCGCTCAGGCAGGCGTCAATGTGGCGCTTCTTGCGTTCCTGTAACAATGCCCTGGTGCCTTTTGAAGTGTGGATCGCCATCGCGATCGTCGCCGTCGTGGTTTTTGCTGCATTGGTCTTCGGACTGGTGCGTTACCGCTCCCGTCGTATCAGCCTGACACGTTCCGACACAAACACGGGGATCACCGAGGGCGCCACACCGGCCGACCGTTCCGGCGGATACAGCGCCGGGTCCACCATCACCTTCAGTGAGGGCGGAGCGCAGGCAACTCCCGTGCCCAGTGTGGGCGATGACGCCGAAGTTCCGCGGGACGCGCCGCGGCGCACCATCTCCAATGTCCAGCTGCCTGAACCCGCAGCTGAACCGAAACCGCAGCCTGAACCCGCCGCGACACCCAAACCAGAGCCCGAGGCGGTCGCCGAACCCGAACCGGCGCCCGAACCAGAGCCCGAGGCAGTCGCCGAACCAGAGCCGCAACACGCGGCGGTGCTCGATGAGATCGCGCCGGTGGCAGGACGCCTCGACCGATTGCGGGGACGGCTGGCCAGTTCGCAGAATGCCGTGGGCCGGGGCCTGCTGGGCCTGCTGGGTGCGGGTGACCTCGACGAGGAATCGTGGGAGGAGGTCGAGGACACCCTGCTCATCGCCGACCTCGGCACCGCGGTCACCACGTCGATCGTGGACAGGCTGCGCAGCGAGATGGCCGCCCGCAGCGTGCGCACCGAGGCACAGGCGCGGGCTCTGCTGCGCGAGGTACTCATCGATGAGCTGCAGCCCGACCTCGACCGGTCGATCAAGGCGCTGCCGCACAACGACAAACCCTCGGTGCTGCTTATCGTCGGGGTGAACGGCACGGGCAAGACCACCACGGTCGGCAAGCTGGCCCGGGTGCTGGTCGCCGACGGACGCCGGGTGGTGCTCGGGGCCGCGGACACCTTCCGTGCCGCAGCGGCCGACCAGTTGCAGGCATGGGGGCAGCGCGTGGGTGCTCAGGTGGTGCGGGGTGCCGAGGGTGCCGACCCCGCCTCGGTCGCCTTCGACGCCGTCGACGCCGGGATCCGCGAAGGTGCCGATGTGGTGGTGATCGACACCGCCGGGCGACTGCACACAAAGACCGGACTCATGGACGAGCTGGGCAAGATCAAACGTGTCGTGGAACGGCGCGCCGAGGTCGATGAGGTGCTGCTGGTTCTCGACTCCACGATTGGGCAGAACGGTTTAGCGCAGGCCCGAGTGTTCGCTGACGTGGTAGACATCACCGGGGTGGCGCTCACTAAACTTGACGGAACAGCCAAGGGCGGCATTGTTTTTCACGTGCAGCGTGAACTTGGCGTGCCGGTGAAGCTAGTTGGCCTGGGGGAGGGCCCCGACGATCTGGCCCCATTCGAGCCCCCGGCCTTCGTCGACGCCTTGTTGGGGTAAGGGCGCCGCCTATCCCGGGTCGCTTCGCTCCTGCCCGCCGAAACCGGTAACAGACGCGAAACACACACGCGCTCTCTCGGAAACATCCGCTGCGCACTCTGCATGGGCAGAGTTCAAGCTTCAAGATCCCCGAGAGGAATGCCGCTAGTGGATGGTTTCCCGTCAATGGGTGTCCCGAATACCGGAGACACTGCGTGGATGCTGGCCAGTGCCGCGTTGG
>NZ_LJYL01000022.1:0-109367 GCF_001440135.1 Mycobacteroides sp. H003 | reverse complement strand
GCCGGATGCGACGAGAGTCGCACGTCCGGTGCGGAGGGCGGGCCGGGGAAACGGGCCAGGAGCAATCCCGGCACCGCGCCCCGGTCCGACCCCTACATCGTCGGCAAGAACCAGCGCTCGGCGATCGGGACCCTGGTCGAGCGCCAGACCCGCCTGATTCGGCTGATGCACCTTCCCACCCGTGACGCCGACTCCCTGCGTATCGCGATCGCCACGACCATGGGTGGCCTGCCATCGAACTTGATCCGATCGATCACCTGGGATCAGGGCATCGAAATGGCCCGACACACCGACATCACCGCAGACCTCGGCGTGCCGGTCTACTTTTGCGACTCCCGCTCGCCGTGGCAGCGCGGCAGCAACGAGAACGCGAACGGGCTGCTACGCCAATATTTCCCCAAGGGCACCAGCCTAAGCACCTACACACCCGACCATCTGCGCGCTGTCGAATACGAGATCAATAACCGCCCCCGCCACACCCTCGAAGACCGCAGTCCCGCCGAACTTTTCACCGCGCTGCTAACCTCACCAGACCATCAACTGTTGCGACGTTGACTAGAAGCCACCCCGCCGTTGACACCCGGGATTGCTTAGTGGTTGTTTGGCTCGGCGGGCTCGGTGCAGGAGGTACCAGATGGTGTAGCTGCGGACCAGCCGTGCGTGTTCGGCGGGATAGTTGGCTAGGTGGCGATCCACCCATGGCTCGATACGTTCGAGGTATTCGTTACGCGGCGTCAATACTGCTGTGCGAACGAGGATTTCACGTACGTAGTTGACATGCCCACCGGGTGGGAGCTGATCGAGTGCGTGGTGAGTGATGGTCTGTCCGGTGCGCGCCAGATTCATGAGGAGCTCCGCGGCGGCGCTCTTGCCGAGCCAGACGGCGACGCTGCGTGGATCATTGGCGTTGGCAAGAGCGTCCGCCAGTGGCTTCAGTTGCGCCGGTATCTGGCCATCCGGCCCGGCTAAGGCGTTGTGCAGTAATTCGGCGGTGTGGCAGCGGCTACATCGATTATGCGCGCGAATACCCGGTTGACCGCAATTGGCGCAGCGGTAGTCGAGCGTGGAGCCAGAACATGGCCCGCAGATTTGGCGCTCGTCGGGGTCAAATCCGATCAGCACCGCCTGCTGGCCGCACGCCGCGCATGGTGACGGGTACATCTTCGCCTTGCGCACGCACGGTGTGCAGACAGGCCCCGCTGGCCAATGGCGGGCTACAACGCGCCGTTGTCGGCAGAACGCGCAGGTGGATTTCGAGTGTGGTGAACGTATCCCGGAATAGGTCCTCGTTGTGATGGCGCGGCAGGTGCCGCACAAGTGCGGGCCGAGGACGCTGCTGCTTTGGCGGCGCCGGGTGGCTCCGCATAATCCGCATACCCACACGGTGCTGGCTTTGGCGTAGCAGTTCGTGCAGATGCGTCCTTCCGATGCCACGTACGGGGCGCGGCGCCGTTGTCCGCATCCCGAGCAGGTGTATAGGCGCGGTGGCGCGCACGTGGGACACAGCACGCCGCCGTCGACGAGTCGACGTGCCCGGGGACGGAGGCGTCCGCAGATGCTACATTCCTTGCGCGACAACGGGTCGCGGCTGTAACAGTTCGTGCACACGGGTCCGTCGGGAAGATTGACGCGTCTGCTGACAGAGGTCTTTGCGCATCGCGCGCACGTGAACGATCGATCGAGATCTCTGCAGCGACCACAAATGCGGCCGGTCGGACCGATCGCGGTCAGAGACACGCGCTGTTGACAATTCGTACAGGCCGGCGGCTTCACCGACGCGTGGCCATCAGCCACCAGTACGTGCGTCAAGCGCATAAGCCCCCGCGGGCAGGACGCGTCCGGGTTGAGCACTCCGTCGCCATGAGCGGCCAGGTACGCGTCGACCTGATTGAGCGTTTTCGGCCGGTCGACACGAGCAGCTTTCAGGAGGCGGTCGGCATCTGCAAGCGATAGGTCGCCAAGAGCGCGGACTACGTGAGCGCGGACTCGATCCCACGCGTCGGGCCTGAAGTTCGCCGATCCTCTCATGAGCTGCGGTCAGGTCGACGCACAGTCGTGCGCCGCACCTTCGGCACCTCCCGCGGTGAGTCCCCGGCCGCCTTCTTCACCGATTGATTGACGGCTTCGATTTCGATCAGGTCGTTGGGCGAGCATTCCAAGATGTCGCACAACGCTGCCAGCACGTCCATTGAGAGCCGTTGGGGAGGCGCAGTGACCAGGCGAAACACTTGCTCTCGCGACAGGACCACGCCACGTTCGGCCAACAGCGGAACCAGATCAGTCGTCTGGTACAGCTCCCGTTGCGCCATCAGCGCCCGCAGCCGCCACTGATAACCCATCTTCTTGATCACGGTTGATCCTCCCCGACGGCAATGCCGCGTTTGGTGAGCGCTTCACGGAGCAAACGGTTGCGGTACTCGTCAGACGTGGCTATAGATCGACGTGGTGCTCGCATAGGAATGTCCGACTTGGTGTTGAATTATCTTGAGCCGCTGGCCTATTCGGGGCTTTGACCTGCGGTGTTTCGTTGTGGACGTTGTCGTCGACGTTTGAGGTGGGGTCATGGGGGAGGCCTTTCAGCAGGGACCGATCGTTATCGAGCTGAGACGTTTCCGGGGGGTGCGGGTTGACGTGGTTTCGGATGCGGTGCGCTGCTGGCCGAGTGCTCGGGCGAGTTGGTCTCGGAGCGTGCGGTTCTCCTCGGCCAATTTCCGGTTGCGCTGGTTGGCGGCTTCGAGCCTGCGTAGCAGTGAGGCGTCCGAGGTTCGTTGCCGCGCGGGGACCGGTGTCGCGGGTGCTCGACGGTGGGCAGCGCGAAGCCGTTCGATCTCAGCTCGGACGTCGGATTGCGCGTAGAGCCAGGACCGAGACACCGCCGCTGCTTGAGCCACGGCCTCGAAGGTGACCGGGCGCCCTTCGGCGTCGAGGGTCCTCAATGCCTGGATCGCCTTGGCTCGGGTGAGTTCGTGGCGTTGTCGGGCGGCGACGATGAGGTGCCGGGTGTTGTCAGCCCGCATCAGCAGAATCCAATTCCTCTGAACCGGAGTCGGTTTCGAGTGTGGTGATGATGGTGTCGAGGTTTCCCAGGACTTGTTGGTTCATCTCGACGAGGCGTAACTGACCGCGCGCCTCGGCAGCGGAGATGATCTGCAGGACTTGCTGACGGTGTTCGTGGTGTTGCGGCAGGAACTCGGGCGTAGTCACGAACATCGGACATGTCAGACAAGCATTGGCATGCGGGCAGGTCTTTTGAACTGGCAGCCCGCAGAAGCCGTTGGGCAATGCTTGGGTCACGCGCCCGAGCCGTTGCTTGGCCCAGTTCGCTTCGGCCAGTGGGCCGTCGGGGTCGATCGCAACGGTTTGGCCCCTGGCATCGACCTTGCGGGCGGACTCCCAGTGCCGGCGGACGGTGGTGTCGTGAAGGCGGGCGTAGTGAGCTGTCATCTCACCGCTGGAGTGATCGAGTAACACCCGTACGACTTCTTGCGGCACGTCCCGGTTGATCAACCGTGTTCCAAAGGTGTGCCGCCATTGGTGCGGAGTCAGATGCACTGGACGGCCGTGCTCGTCGCGGATCTCGCAGCGCGCCAGCCAGTCCCGTAGCTGGCCGCGGTAGGAGGGCGTAGTCAGCGGCCGGCGGCCGTCTGGGTTCATCTTCGGAGCGGCGAACAGCCAGGGGCTGCCGTTGGTCCAGCGGCGCAGGATCCGCTGTTGTTGCTCGGCGATGGCCTGCTCGACTTCCTCGTCGATCGGGACGAGAGCTTCGCGTTTCATCTTGCCGTTGGTGTAGCGCAGATAGGGAGCTCCGTCGCCGCCACGGATGACGCAGTCGAAGGCGATCTTGGTGGCGTCACCGACGCGCAGTCCGCAGCGCATCAGGATGATCGTGAGCAGCCGACTCTCGGGGTTGTTCCATCCGTCGAGGTTCGCGGGCTGTTCGACCTGGGCCATGATGTGCTCGGCCAGCCCGCGGGGCAGGCGTTTCGCGGGTTTGGGGAAGTCGTCGGGATAGAACGCGGCACTCGCGGGCAGGTCGTGGTCCCACTCGTGGCGGCGGATCGCGTCGAGGAACGCACCGAGCGAGCTGATGTCGCGGCTGCGGGAGTGCAGTGCCCGGGGGTCGGTGGACAGGTCGGCCAGGTAGCGCTCCAATACCGCGCGGTTGATGCCGGCCAGGCTGGTGATGTCGACCGGCGGGGACGCCAAGAAGCCGGCCAAACGCGTCACCGCCTGGACGTCGATGTAGGTCTGGTTGGGGCTGCGTCCGATGCTTAACCGCCAGCGGGCGAACCGCTTGGCCAGATCCCGCAGCCACGGTTGCGCAATGCCGTCGAAGCGCAGCCGCTTGCGGCCCTCGACGCCGAGCCGGTGCAGCTCCCACACGTCGCGCGGGAACTCGGCCTCCCACCCGCTGCCGCAGTGCAGGTCCTCCAGACAGCGATAGGCGTAACGCAGAAACGCCAGCTGTCCGTTCTGGCCGTGTTGCGCAGCGTGGTTGGCGTCGAAGAACTCGATCCAACGTGCCATCGGCCAGTCCAGCAGCGAGGCCACCCCACTGGCGGCCGTGAGTGCGATGACAGGACGCGCGACGGCAGCGGGAGTCTTGACCTGGCGTTCATCGTGCCGGCACTGCAGCGCGTACTGCATCTCCAATTTGAGCTGTCGGCGATCACCGAACGGTCGGAAGTCGAACCGGTCGTCGCCATAGGACTCGCAGAGCACGATGAACTCGTCGATGTCGGGACATCCCACCGCTGCCCATCGGGACCGATGATTGACGCAGAACGGCGACCGTCCCTGCGTCCATAGCGTGCAATAGGACAACGCGCAGACGGGATGATCGGGATCATCCACCGGAGCAACGGCAGCCAGCCATACGTCTCGGTCGGCGATGCCGGACCGTTCCCAAAACCCTTGGTGGCGTGGGCATAAACCCCGGCGAGCACCTCCGTACCGGCAGCCCTGGACGGCGCAGACCGTGAGCTCTTTGCGCCCGAGCCCTTCCGGTGCTGCAGTCGTGGCGAACACGTCGATGTCCGGGCGGCCTTCTTGCTGCCAACCGACGTAGTGGCCTTTGCAGAGCCCGCGGGTGCGCGGTTGGCGCACGCAGCCCGGCACCCGGCACGGCGCGGTGTCGAACACCAGCGCACCACGCTCGGGAACGAGGATGTCCACCCGGAACTCCGGTCGAACCGCGGCCACCAGCTTGCGCAGCAAGCCCGGAGCCGCAGCCGACGGTAGCGGCGGGACTGCCGCGGTCACCACTGCACCTCCTGCCCGGTCAGGAAGCCGGCCGCCTCCAGAGCCCGGCGGGCGTCCTCGACGGACAGATGCCCGTAAATGTCCATCGTGGTCGCGATCGAGGAGTGTCCCAGCAGCGTGCTGACGACCTCGATCGGGGTGTTCTGGCGGAGCAAACGCGTGGCGTAGGTGTGCCGATACCAGTGGGGATCGAAGTCGATGCCGGTGCTCCGGCGCAGCCGCAACACCAGGTCGTAGACCGCGGGATAGCCCCACGGGTGCCCGAACGGTTCGCCCCAGAGGTTGACGAACACGTAGTCGGAGTCCAGATCGCCGTATTCGTCGTGCAGGTAGTCGGCGTAGAGGCGGATGAGCTGCGGGCTGATCGGGATGGTGCGCGGTGTCGCCGACTTGGCGCGCGCCCTGTTGTCGTTGGATCGCGGCGCGACCGTCAACTCACCCTCGGCAGCGGCCACGTCCTCGTGACGCAGACCTAGCGCTTCACCAATCCGAATCCCTGTGTCCCACAACAACGCCCACAACAAGCGATCCCGCAGGTGGATGCAGGCATCTAGGATCGCCTGCACCTGACCGGCGGTCAGAATGGTCGGATGCTGACGCGGGGTCCGGAGCTTGATCGTGCGCCGCCGCTCCGGCTGGCCGCTGCTCAGGTGGTAGAGGAACGGCTTCCATCCCGAGCGCCGGCGCCGACCTGGGTGCAGTTCAGTGACCAAGTCGCCGAGGTCGACTCCGTGCCGGGCGTGAAACGTGTAGAGGCCGCTGATCGCCGCCAGCTTCCGGTTGACGGTTCCCGCAGAGCAGTGATGCTCAGCCGAGGGCAACAGCACCACTGCGCCAGCCCGGCCAGCCGGCGGCAGCCGCAGCCAGGACACGAACTCCCCGAGATCCTCCAATCGGACCTCGCGCCAGTTCAGGCTGCGAGCGTCGAGGAAGACGAACCAGTCCTTCAGGTCGTGCGCATAGGCCTTGACCGTGTTCGGGGACCGCTCGATGTCGGTCAGATAGGCCAGGTAGCGCTCGATTGGCTCCACCGAGCCGCCTCCGTCGCCGAGGACCGTCCAGGATTCAAGCGACGAAGTGGGCATCAGTACCCGTTGCACAAGCATCAAACCTCCGTGGAATCTGCGTGATGGACCGCTGCAGATAACCACCTCCGCCACGAAGATCGCCGCCAACGCCACGTGCGTGTTGCACGTCGTGGACACCCCTGTGCGGGCTCGAGAGAACTTGCACGAAGCGCTCCGGGTAATCGAATTCGGTCAGGTGTGTGACGTAGGGTCTGGCGCAGCGAATGCAGGTCCAGCTCCTGCGGCAACCCCGCGGCGTCACGCGCAGCCACAAAGGCCTCGTTCGCGGCGCGTCTGGAGAGACGGCCGCAACGTTCGGTGACCCATAACGCCGGATGCCGGCCCGCTCGAAAGCATGGACGAACCTCCTCCAGGTAGGACTCGAAAACCTGGACAATCCAGTCCATTTCCGGCACCGTCAGCACGACGCGTCGCTTCGGCGAACTACCGCGGGACGCTTTTCCGAATCGGACGAATACGCCGCCAAAACGCCCGTAGGACGGTAGCTTTGGATTCGATCTCAGATCCACCAGGTCTAGCCCCACCGCCTCTTGGCGCCGCAAGCCTTCTCCGGGGGTCTGCGACCTGTTGCATGACGTCGCTCGTAGTGGGTGATCTGGTGGGCGGTGCGGCGTTTCTCCGTGGGTGTGGTGCTCGTGGCTGGTAGTCGTTTCTGACTGTCGACTTGAAAGCGAGGGCCCATGCGAGCGTTTCCGGTGAGTTTGCCGTCCGGGCAACGGTATTGGACGGTGCTGGATGAGGATCTGCAGGTAGTCGGCATCGCCGATGAGTATCTGCGGCATCAGCGGTTCGGCCGCGACGGCGCGGAATCCACGACGAAGGCGTATGCACACGCGATCGCGTTGTTCCTGCGCTGGTGCGCCAGGACGGGCCGGTCCTGGCAGGCCGGTGTCGAGCAGTTCGCGTTGTTCATGACGTGGCTGGCCCATGCCGGACCGCTGGCCAGCGGGCGTCGATGACGTCGCTTCGGGAGTGGTGTTGGCCGGTCCGGGGGCCGCCCCGGCGCGGGGCCCATCGCGGATCAACGGGGTGCTCACCGCGGTGCGGGGGATGGTGGTGCACGCGGTCGCGACCGGCAACGGCTCGGCGGGTTTGGTGTCGATGCTGTACGAGGTGGCCGATGACCGAGACCTGCCGGCGGAAGCCCGCAACGACGATGGCCACCTGGCATGGCGGATGCGGGCCCGGCACCGGTTGCGGGAACCGGAAACGACGATCGATCGGGCCAGCGATGAGCAGATCGTCGCGCTGCTGCGGGCCTGCCGGTCCACGCGGGACAAGCTGATCGTGCTGCTGATGGCCAGGGGCGGGCTGCGTCGGGGCGAGGTGTGCGGGCTGCGGCGCAGTGATGTGCACCTGCTGGTGGATTCGCGCCGGTTGGGATGCGAGGTCGCTCGGGCGCATCTGCATGTGGTGCGCCGAGACGACAACCCGAACGGGGCGTGGGCCAAATCGCGCCGACAGCGGGTGGTGCCGCTGGATTTCCTTGTCGTGCAAGCATTCGACGTCTACGAGTTCGAGCGCATGCGAGTTCCGGCCGCGGCGGGTAGTGATTTCGTGTTCGTCAACCTGTTCCGCGGCCGCGTCGGCGCGCCGATGCGGCCCGACGCGATCGGCGAGCTGATGGCAGCGGTCTCCCGCCGGGCCGGATTGGACACCCCGGTCCGCCCGCACCAGCTGCGACACGCCTACGGCAGCAACGTCGTCGACGCCGGGGCCGGTATCGACGTGGTCGCTGATTTGCTCGGACACGCGGCTGTCTCCTCGTCCCAGATCTACCTGCATCCGGACGCATCTCGACTGCGGGCCGCGGTGGACGCGGTGCCCAGCCCCCGCGAACAGACCGGAGCGAGCCGGTGACCGCCGTGACGTCGGCCAGGACGATCCCGGGCGATGAGGAATCCTGCAAGTTCGCGCATGTGTTGGACGGGGCCGCCCTGAGTGGCGCGGCCACGCACCTGGCCAGGGCGCTGGACCAAGGACTGCTTGACGAGGCCGGATGGGATCCGGTGACCCGGGTGCTGTACTTGCCCGCGCAGCATCGGCTGCTCGGCCGGAAGGTGTGCCGGGTGGAACGATGCGTCGGAACCGTCCACAACGACGCCCCCGAGATCTGCCACCGATGTTTCACCAGGCTGACCGGCATGGGCATGAGCGTCGAGGACATCGCCGCTGCCGAAAGCCTGCCCGCCGCACCGGTTCCCGCGGAACGCTGCGCCGTCCCGCAGTGCCGGTGCACGCCGACGGTGCGGGACGCGGTGATGTGTGAACCGCACGCCCAACAGTTCCGGGGCAGGCGCATCCCGATCTCGCTGGAACAGTTCGTGAGCGATCCGCGAGTGCGGCCAAGGCCGCCGCTGCCGGCATGCCTGGTGCCGGCGTGCACCCGCACGGCCGACGGCGCGATCGGCTACTGCACGACCCACTATCAGCGATGGAGCGTGGACCAGCAAGAGCATGCCGAACTCGATGAACAGTGGTGGCGGGTCCGGGAATCGGGCGTGGCCGAGCCGGGGCAGGTCAACCTGCGGGCGCTGCCTTCCCTGGTAGTTGTGGAAGTGCTGACGGGCTTGCAGACCCGTGTTAGGGATGGCTTGCGGCTCACCGACGTTGTGCTGCGAGCGGTCTGCGACACGCTGCGTCGCCACCAGGTCGGCTCGATCCACGACTGCGATCCGGGCCTGGCTCCCGGCAAGCGTGCACGCTCGGTGCTGGCCTCGTTCGCCCGCGACGCCCGCCGCGTGTTGGCCGATCCGGGTGTCGAGCAGGATAAGGACCGCTGGGATCTGGCGATCTTCGGTACCCCGGCACGCTGTCGTTCACCAAGATCACCCAGCCCTGGCTGGCCGGGGCCGCGAAGCGGTGGGCTGCCGAGCAACTGCCCCAGCACCGCGGCAGCGGCGCCTCTCGCGTTCGCGGCAAGATCAACAGCATCGGGCTGCTGTCCGAGCACTTGCATCGCCGACCCGATCACGGGCTTGACCCGACCGCGCTGGGCCGGACCGACTTGGAGGGATTCCTCAACCGGCTCGGCCATCTGGAGTTCACCGGCCAGATCGGTCGCTACCGCCGCAACATGATCTGCCGTGACATGCGGCAGGTGTTGGCCGGGATCCGATCCCTGGGGCTGACGAGAACCGGACGGCCGGCGGCCGGGTTGCCCGGCGACTGCGCCATCGAACGCGCCGACATCCCCGCCGACCCCGAACGCGGCGAGCCCGGCCGATGCCTGCCACCGGAGATCATGGCCGTCCTGTGCGCCAACCTCGACTCCCTCGAACCCGTCGAGGTCAGGGTCGCCACCCAGATCGGCATCGACACCGGCCGCCGCCCCGAGGACATCCTCAATCTGCCGCTGGATTGCCTGGCCCGCGACAAAGACGGCGGCGACGTACTGGTCTACGACAACATCAAAGCCAACCGGCTCGGCCGACGGCTGCCGATCAGCACGGCCACCGCCGCGGTGATCACCGGCCAACAACAACGAATCCGTCAACGCTTCCCCCACACCCTGGCCGCGAAGCTGAAGCTGCTGCCCACGCCCTATCGAAATCCCGACGGGCACAAGGCAATCAGCAGAACCACCCTGCAGGCGCGCCACCGCGACTGGGTGGCCGACCTGCCGACACTGCGCACCCGCGATGGAGTCGAGTTTGACATGACCAAGATCGTGCCCTACGCCTACCGGCACATTGTCCCCGCTTAGTTCCCGTGTTGCGATTGGCCTGAAAGGCCCGGGCGTGCTCGGCGTTTCTGCTTTGGTGAGGCCGTGTGGTGTTTGTATGGTCTCCAGTCGTGATCTTGAGCTTTTTCTCGTCGCAGGGCTGGCAGTCCTGGGGTGTCGAGCACCGGCCGGTGATCCCAGAGGGGATGCCGGTGCTGATCGATGACGACTTGCTGTTCGAGGACGGCCCGGCCGTGCCGCGGCCGACGACGGTGATCAATCGGTGGTTGCGGCTGCTTCCGGCCAGCGGGGCTCCGGCGCCGAGTTCGTGGGAGAACTACGCGCGGGCGGTCAAGGAATGGACGGAATTCCTCGCCGAACACGGTGTGGGCCTGTTCGATTCGCGAGACCGGCTCAAGGCAGGGCTGAGCCGATACGCCGAGCACCGCGCCGCCGGAGCAATCCGGGCGAGATTCGCGGCGACCACGTGGGCGCAGCACATGAGCATCCTGTCGCTGTTCTACCGGTGGGCGATGGACGAGGGATACGCCGAGGCGGAGCCGTTCACCTACCGATCCGCGCGAGCGGTCTTCGCCGGCACCGGCCGCGATGTCCGGGTGAACTTGGCGGTGCGCCGCACCCCGAAACCGCATGTGACCATCAAGTATTTGGAGCCGGACTTCACCGACCTGTTCCGGAAGGGGTTGCGCGGTTTGGCGCCGGATGGCACCCGCGACACCGGGTTCGCGGGCCGGGAGATGACCCGCAACGCCGCGATCGGGGACCTCGCGCTGGCGACCGGGTTGCGGCTGGGCGAGTTCACACATCTGCTGCCGTGGGAAATCCCGGCTCTGCCGCCGGCGCCGACGGTGATCCCGATCCCGTTTCCGGTGCCTGCGGGAATCACCAAGGGCCGCAAGTTCAGAACCACCTGGATCTCCTACGACGCCTTGGCCGGGCTGCACGACTACCTGCAGCTCGACCGCGCTGCCGTCACCGACGGATCGGCCTGGCGGCCACCACGACGCCGGGGCGAACCGCTGCAGGTCACCGAACCGGACGCCCGTGGCGGCCGGATCAACGGCGTCCGCCGGTCCTGGGAGTCGCTCACCCCGGCCGAGCGACGGCGGCTGGTGGCACCCGAGGGCGGGTCGTGCCTGCTAGCGGTGAAGGGTGATGGTGGCCCGTTCACGGCGTGGGCGACGGTGTTCGAACGCACCTCCGACCGGATCCGCGCACGGTTCGAACCACGGTTCCCGCACGTCCACCCGCACCGACTCCGCCACTCGTTCTCGATGCAGACGCTGGAATATCTGGTGACCGGCTATTACCGACAGGCAGCGAAGCTGGTATGCGACACCGACGCCGACGCAGCGCTGGTGTTCTACCTGACCAAGGCCGACCCGCTGCTGGTGCTGCGCGATTTGCTCGGGCATTCCACGGTTCTGACGACCGAGAAATACCTGAAACGTCTTGATACGACGCGGATTTACCGGCAAGCCTACGAAACCGCCGGAGCCGCAGCGGGACTCACCGAGGATACCGCCGCACAGCGGGAAGCCGACGCCGAGTTCGACGACGACACCGAAGAGGAGCTGTGATGCCGACGACGGTGCTCGATGATCCGCTGCGTTTGGCCTGCGTGTTCAGCGACGGCAGCAGAGCTGCATTCGATCTCACGGGGTTGCCGAACCCCGGGTTGGTGCGTGATCTGGCCACCGGGTTGGTGGAGCTGATCCATCCTCACGGCAGCGTCGATACTGCTGGCACCGTCGACCAGTACGTGCGTGGGTTGCACAGGATGGTGCGAACACTTTCTGATCAGGGTTTCACCGGCGGTGTCGGCGATCTGCGGCGCGGACAGCTGGCGCAGTTCTGGATGGCGGGCCCGAACTGGCTGGAGGCGCTGACTCGGTACTTGGTGGAAGGTTATGCGCGATCCGGCGGCCGTCTCGGCGAGGGGGTGCTGGAGCTGGCCGCAGGGCGGCACTTCAACATTCAGCGCAATCGGCGCCCGTTGCCGCCCTATTCCGAGGGCGCATGGCAGCGGCTGACCATGGCCTGCCGACAGCAGGTCGACGACTCCTACGCGGCACATCGGCGCGCGCTGGCGTCCGCCGCCGGAGGGCGGCATCCGGGCACGGGTGCGTGGACTCATCAGAACTTCTGCTGGCTGTTGTCGACACTCGGCCCGCTTGGCAGCAGCGAAGCTGCTGAGGAAATTGGCATGTCCATCAACGTTTTCCGTCATCGAGGAGTCATCGCTGTCTTCCACGAGGCTGCGCTGGCGATGTTCCCGCATCTCGAGGTCGTGATCGCCTACCGGCTGCTGTTCGGGATCTATTCCGGCATCGTCCCCGACGGCATCGCCGACTTGGACATCGGGGACATCGACTGGGCCGGGGATTCGACTGTTCTGCTGTCCTATATCAAACGGCGCACCGCCGCCGAGAGCGCGACGTTGCCGCGGCCGGCGGTGCGGTTGCTCGAGCAGTGGCTGGCGCACTCGGCGCTGTTGCGCAGCTTCGTGCCGCCGGACGAGCGCACCACGCTGTGGTTGGGGATGAGCCAGCCCGGCTACTCCCGCCGCCTCGATGACGTGAACCGGTCCGCGATTGGCCGGTGGATGCGCCGCCATGGCATCGTCGGCGACGACGGTCAGCCGATGAAACTGCACCGGTCCCGCATCCGCACCACCCATCACGCGATGCGGGACAAGAAGTCCTGGACCGGGAATGCGCGCGCCACGATCGACCCGAACCACACGCCCGCGGTCGAGGGTGACCACTACCTGTCGGCGACGACTCCCGGTCAACGCCACGCCGTCGAGACGATCATCGCCGACGCCCAGCACGACATCCTCCGCCGCGCGCACCCTCCGGCCGTGATCACCGAGGAAGACGCGGCGGCGCTCGCCGAGGGTTACCCGCAGCTGCTGGCGGTGATGAAGCTCGACGAAGGCGTGCTCGCCGAGCTGGTCGGTGGCGCGCGGGATGTGTTCACCGCAGCCTGCGCCGATCAGCTGGCCGGGTTACACGGGCCGGCAGGCAAACCATGCCCGGCACGTCCCTGGGTCTGCCTGCTCTGCCCGCTGGCGGTGTTCGCTCCGCGGCACGCAGTGAACCTGCTGCGGCTCAAGGCATTCTTCTCGCGCCAGTGGCAGCAGATGCCCGCCGCCCACTTCATGACCGTCTTCGGCCCCTACGCCGCCCGGATCGACCAGATCCTCGACCGCTTCGACCCCGCCGAACTCGCTGTCGCAGCCGCACGCGTCACCGACAGCGACGACGAAATCCCCTTGCGCCCAGAGGAACGCACCGCATGACGAGCACAATCGCGACCGCAGCACCCGGCGTTCAACCACGGTCGCCGTTCACCGGCGCGGACATCTGCCGCGACGCCGGGCTCACGCTGCCGGGCGGCACGCCACGACCGGTATTCGACGACGACCTGTGGGATTTCACCGACGTGGTCGGGCTCCCGGTCCAAATGGCCCTTTACCGACGCCGATTCGACTTCACCACCATCACCGACACCCGCTGGCGGCTGGTCGCCAAGGAGCTGATCCTGGCGCTGCTGGCCCCGAATCACAATGCCGTGGTCCGTCTGCCACGCGCCTACCGCACCCCACTGCATCTGACCAGCTGCTACAGCCGCCTCTACGAGGCCGGCAAGTTCTTCGGCTGGCTCGATCAGCGGGGCATCACTGCCCTCACCGAGCTCGACACCCACCTCTGCGAGGAATACCTGGCGTTCCGACGCTACGTGATCGACCCCGACGGCGTCATCGTTGGCGAGCAGAGCCCAGGCGTCCGGCGCGCAGCCGCGCAGATGATCGTCGATCTGGTCGACTACCGTGACCTGTTCACCGCCGACCGGGTTCCGGCCGATCTGCGCCCCTGGGGCGGCGCAACAGCATCCGCGGTCGCCGAAATGCCTTCTGGTCGCGACGGAAACAAGACACCTGCCGTTCCTGCCGAAGTGCTGCAGCCGATGCTGGCCGCGGCCCTGCACCTGGTGCAGATCCTCGGCCCGCACGTTGTCGAGCTGAACGAGCAGATCCGCAAGATCGACCGTGTCTGGGCTACCGGAGCCCCCGGGCTTCGTCACGGCTCCCCGGCGATGGTCAGCGACATCACGATGCTGCTGGCCGACCACAGGGCGACCGACACACCGCTGCCGATGCTCGAAGAACACGACGTCAACCGCAGACTCAAGGCTGGCTGGGACGCGAACGACCCGCTGCTGCCGGTCTCCACCGGGACCCTGGCGCGGCAGGCCGGATACGTCCAGTTCTGGGCGAAATGGATGCCCACACTGCGCAAACCGCTGATCGACACCCTCAACACCGTCGGAGTCGAGAAGATCTTCGGCCGCAACGCCGCCGAAGTCCCGGCCGCCGATGGTGCGACCTTGCTGCCTTGGACACTGCCAGTGCACCGGTCCGAAGCGGTCGCCATGGTCGGCATCGCCCGCACCGCAGCGATCGTTGTCCTGGCTGGCGCGTCCGGAATGCGGGCCAGTGAGCTGATGGAACTGCGGGTCGGCTGCCGCCCGGTCGAGGAACCGATCTCCGGCCTGAAGTGCTATCGCATCGCCAGCAAAATCATCAAAGGTCAGGGCCTCGGCGGCACCGACGACGAATGGGTCGTCATCGAACCGGTCCACCGCGCGATCGAACTCATCGAGCAGCTCCACGACGACCCGCGTGACGGTGTTCTCCTGCTGTCCCGGTTCAGCTTCCGAGTCCGCTACCTCTGGTTCCGCGCCTGGGTGAATTCCCCGGCCGGAGCCCGTCTCGGACTCGTCCCGATCCCCGACGAACCAGTAGCACTGCGTATGCTCAGAAGAACGGTTGCCCTGGAGATGGCTTACCGGCCTGGCGGTGTCCTCGCCGCAAAACTGCACCTCAAACATATCGCCGCGGCGACAACGGAAGGCTACGCGGCTCGACCGGGCGGCGCTCAAGCAGAGTTGCTGGCCGAGGTCAACAAGCTCGAGGCCGACCACATACTCAAGCTCGTGCTGGCCGAGTTCCGCAACTACCAGCAAGGCATCCTGCCCGCCGGACCCGGCGCCCGCAGCCTGACCGAATTCTTCGCCACCATCGACACCGACCCGAACACCAAAGCCACTGCGGCGCCGAAGATCCAGCGCAACGACCGCGACATCCTCAACCTGCTGTCCAAACGCGCCACGGCGCTGCACCTCGGCCCAGCGAACTACTGCTGGTTCACCGACCCCTCCCGCGCGCTCTGCCTGAAACTTGCAGGCACCCTGACCGCGGACCGGCCGATGATCGGCATGTGTGACTCCGCACGCTGCCCGCAGGCCACCCACCACCAGCACCACCGGCCCGTCTGGGCCGAGCACGCCGAACGCACCAAAACCTTCCTCGGCCAACTCGGCAAAACCCGAACCGCCGAACGCGCTCGTCTGCAGGCCGACTACGACCGCGCCGTCCAGGTCATCACCAGCATCGACACTGCCACAGGAACCAGCGCACCCGAGGAACAGGCATGAGAATCACTGCCGCCCAACGCATCCACAACGAGAACCGCATCCGCGCCGCCATGGACCGGCTTCTGCGCGGCGAGATCTCACCCGGCGGCAACTGCGATATCAAGACCCTCGCACTATCAGCCGGGGTCGACCGCACCGCCTTCTACGGCACCCGGCCCTACGCACACCTACGCGCCGAATTCGAGCACCGCCTCCAGCAGCTTCAGCAGGCCGGAGAAACCCCGGACCCGAAAACCGCACAGATCGAACGCCTCAAGACGGAGGTCGAGAAGCTGAAAAACAACCTCGCCCACGTCAACTCGACAATCCAGGAGCTCACCAACTTCCGAAGCCAGGCCCTGGCCCGGATCGCTGCCCAGCACGACGAGATCCTTCGGCTCCGCACGGCCAACGACCCGGCGGCAGGCATCACCCGCCTCGCGTCGAATCGCCCGAAATACCAGCAGAGGGTAATGGGACCATGCTGACCGACCCGGCAGTGACGTCCATCACAATCGGTTTCGCGTTATCGCCACACGAACGGCGATCAGCGTCACGAACTCCACGCCGAGAATCGGCCACGTCAAACGCAACACGAACCCGACCGCACACAGCCACTGCGGAGACAAGCCATTCCTACGCCCAACGCCACGCCGACGCCGGCATCCCGATCGACGTCCTGGCCGAACTGCTCGATCACCGAAGCTATTCGGTGACCCGCCGCTACTACCGCATCGGCGAGGACCGCCGCCGCGACGCCGTCGACACGGTCACCACGCTCAGCTTCGACCGGCACGGCAACCGGATCTGGCGTGACGCACACGCCCTGCTGGACTCCGAGCGCGCCCGCCACGCCATCGGCGAGGTCGCCGTCCCCGACGGCACCTGCACCGAACCAACCAACGTCAAGGCCGGCGGCGGTGCCTGCCCGATCCGATTCCGCTGCGTCGGCTGCGATCACTTCCGCACCAACATCGCCTTCCTGCCCGACCTGCAGGCATACCTGGACGACCTGCTGCGCACCCGCGAACGGCTGGCCGCCACCATCGACGGAGTGGACGAATGGGCCCGCGCCGACGCCACCCCCACCGAGGAGGAGATCACCCGAATCCGGCGACTGATCAACAGGATCAAAGGCGACATCGCCGAACTCGACGACACGGAGCGAGCGCAGATCAACGACGCGGTCGCCATCGTGCGTCGTCATCGTGCGGCCCACACGGTCCCGCTCGGCATGCCCACCCTCGCCGCCACCCCACCCGCACCAGCAACCCCCGCTTCGGAGGCCACCGCATGACCACAACCACCGACACCACGTCGAATCACACACGCGCACAATCTGTCTCGTCGAGCACACGCACCCGATCGATGCTCGACGGCCGTCGCGGCGACTCGATGCGCCGACGCCGGCGCGTGCTGGCCGCGATCGACCAAGCCGCAGCCGCCGGCGACCGGCTCAGCGCGGCCGCGATCGCTCGTGCGGCCGGAGTCGACCGCACATTCCTCTATCGGTACCGCGACCTACTCGAGAAAATCCATGCGCTGCAAACAGATCCAGTCCCCGACGAACACACCGGCCCCACGGTCACCCAAGCCTCACTGCAGGCCGACCTGCTCGCCGCCCACGAACGCGCCGCCCGGCTCAACGCCCGCATCCGCCAACTCGAGCAGCGGCTCTCCCAAGCACTCGGCGAACAAACATGGCGCGAGTCCGGGCTCGACGCCCCAACCGACATCGATGCACTCCACCAACGGATCACCCATCTCGAACAGCAGGTCCTCGACCAACAACAACAACTCGACGAACGCGACGAAGACCTCGCCGCCGCCCGCGCTACCAACCGCGAACTCATGGCCCGACTCAACGCGCCAGGCCGGCCCCGCTGAAACCGCGAGTCGACTTGCACCACACCTGTTGCAGCAGATAGCATCCCAACATCAGCTTCTGAACTGCACAAACTCAGAGAATCACGCCGCTGCATCTGGTTGAGCCCCGGAGAGCAGCCCATACGCGTAGACGGTCTTCAGCAGCGTCGAGTCCCGCAACGCTGACAACGCTCCCTTGCGGTGGCGAAGTCGCGCCTGATCTACCAAGCCATCGGCGGCATCGAAGAGCTCTTGAACCTCGTCATAGCTCAGCGGGCGCCGTCCCGGCCGCCCCTCAAACTCGTTGACGTGACGCACGGTGTTCCAGTCATGCAGGATCTGTGCCGGGGCCTGCCCGAACCGCTCAGCGCACAAAGACGCCCATCCATATCGCGTGTCAGTAACGAAGTCGCCGAACAACCGCAATGCGTTTTGGTATCCCCGTACCGTCGAGTCAGCTTTTGGCTCCGCACCGGAAAGCAGTTGGGAGAAAAACGCATCCGCGTCATCTGCTTGCCACTGCCAGGGATACGTCCCGGTGAACTCGGCGAAACGGCGCACCACGCTCGCCCGCGCCTGCACCGTCGGTGGCTTGCACACCCGGGCTCGCTGCTGATCAGCCCAGCCAGACAGCATCGCGGTGAAGACCGTGGCTTCTGGATCCAACGGAAGCACTTTCGACACCAGCGACAGCGCTGCTGACCCCGGCAACTCGACGCCCACCATCCTGTTGTACTAGATGCGACAATGATGCGCCAGACGTAAGTGTCGAGACAGCGCCCTTTCTGAGGTGTGATCCGATGTCCGCGGGACGCGCTTTACTGGGCGCTATACTCGCTCTCAACCGAGCAATTATGTTGCAGCAGATGCAATTCCGCTCGTCCTGCGGCAGAAGTGAGTACGGTGCATCGACCCGCAAGTGCACTGAACTAGTCCGACAAGCACCCTGTTGGCGCCAAGCGTCGCCTCACACCGCCCACAGCGCCCCGGCCAGGGTTCTTCCCAGCCCCGAGCAGTGCGCCGCAGCCGCATACGGTGAAGCAATCCGGCCGACGTGCGGGCCCGTCTTAGCCAGCGTGATACCCGGGGCCAACATCGTCGCCGTCTACTGGGCGATGCATACCGCCGTCTATCGGCTGGATCGCATCCACCCCGTTCCCACAGCAGCGCAGCACGACCGGCAGTACTCGCCGGCTAAATCACCAACAGTGCTTACACCCTCACCACAACATCGGCATATCACCGAGGCGCGCCGCCTCCACTGCGGCCCGATCCCAGCCGCGTTCCCGCAACACCGTGTGCAACGCGACCGAGCGCTCCCGCCGAGCCCATAACCCATCACTGGGAATCGACCTGCGGCCTCCTCCGCGCCGCATCCGGGCCATTCGTCGCATATTTTCACTCTGAGTGCCGATTACCACATGCTGGAATGTCGCCTCGGCCGCACAGACTTTCACGCACAGCGGGCTATCGCACTCGTGCAGGCCCAACTCGTCTGGCTGAAGGAGCACACTGAGTCGACGCGCCAGCGCGTACCGGTGCGGCCGCACGCAAATCCCTTTACCCCCACGGTAAATGAAGAACCGGCCATATCCGTCTTTACCGATAGCCCCCGTGAAAAAATCGCAGTCGTCAGCGCCGGGTCCTTGCACCACGTCGGAGTCAAAGCGCCGGCATTCGTCGGCGTGCACAACAGGATCGACCCACAGCGGCATCCCCAGATGAACACGCACGCGCCCACGCTAAACCCGGCCACCGACACCTTCGTCATGCGCCGCAGCGCCATTCGCACCTAGTGCTTGCGCCGCCGCGCCATCGTCATGCGCAGTAACGCCGTTCGCACCTAGTGCCAACGGCGCCGCGCCAGGGGCCGCCGCGCCGTTGCCCTCACCTAGTGCTTGCACCGCCGCGCCAGTGTGCGCGCTCGCCGCCTTTAACATCATCCGAACGCTACCGACTTTGACCCCAGCCAATTCCGCTATCGCCGCGAGTGATTCGCCGCGACCCTGCATTCGAGCCACCGCGATGCCGCCGGCCTGGCGGTGCGTGTGCCGACGCCGCTCTGCCTCTGCCCGAATCTCGAGGATGCGAGTTGCCTCCCACTCCTCCACGGCCGCCAGGCGACCCAGCTCAACGAGTAACGACGCCGCGTCATCGACGTTTTGCCGCTCGCACTCCACGCGTGCCTCGTTCGCTCTAAGCTGCGCCTCGCGAACCCGCCTACGCGCCGCTGATTTCGAGTTGATCGTTCCCATCGCCGCACCATACGACGAACCGGCTGTCCCGCTCTACCACACTGACCAACATCAGTGCGTCCACATTTGTCCACCACCAATGTTTCCCGATCCCCCAGTCCCACAACATAAGCCGATCCCACCCTCATGCACCACACACCAATGACCACCGGCATCAACCGTTCTGAACCACCCCAGACACCACACACCTCTTGCATTAAGGTCACAGTTTCCTAAGAACCGCCTGATCTGTGTAGGACAGATCTGCGGTGTCGTCTCTAACGTGCGCCTCGAAAGGGATTGCACTGCAGTGACGATGACTAGCCACAAGCTCACCGCCGGAGACGGTTACCAGTACCTGATCCGGCAAGTCGCTGCTGTCGACACCACCGCGCGCGGCCGGGCCCCGCTGATCGACTACTACTCGACCAAAGGCGAATCTCCGGGCCGATGGGTGGGATCGGGTCTGGCATCGCTGTCCTCGACAAGGGCACGTCCGGTGCCCCCCGAAGACCTCGCGAAAGTTTGGGCCGTACCGGTTGATTCGCCGGTCACCGAGGCCCAAATGAAGGCCCTGTTCGGGGAAGGCTTGCACCCCAACGCCGATGCGATCACCAAGTATGTCGCCGAATGCGGCGTGCGCGGCCTCGCGGCCGCCGAAGCCGCCAAACTGGGCCGCAAGTTCCATATCCGCGACAGCGAAACCACCTTTGTGCGCGCCCTGGCAGTGGCCTACCGCGATCACAACGAAGAAGCCGGCCTGCACTGGAACGCGCCCATCGCCGCGCCCACGCGCGCCGCGATCCGCACCGTTGTCGCGCGCCGAATGTTCGCTGAGCAGTACAAGCGCGCGCCCGCCGACGATCGCGAACTCAGTGGGTTTATCGCGCGGGAAACTCGCGCGCGCACGACCGCGGTCGCCGGCTACGACTTGACGTTTTCGCCCGTGAAGTCAGTGTCGACGCTGTGGGCGATCGCACCGCGCGCCGTCGCAACAGTGGTAGAGGAATGTCACGACGTAGCGGTCGGTGATGCGCTGGCGTGGCTAGAAACTCACGCCGCATTTACCCGTTCAGGTAAGGGTGGTGTCGCCCAGGTCGACACCACCGGGCTGCTCGGGGCGGCGTTCACCCACCGCGATTCACGCGCTGGCGATCCTGATCTGCACACCCATGTCGCGATCTCCAACAAGGTCGCCACGGTGGGCCCTGACGGTGTGTTGCGTTGGCTGGCGCTTGACGGGCAGCCTGTGCACCAGTTCACCGTGGCCGCCTCCGAGCTGTACAACACGCGCCTGGAAGCCCACCTTGGACAGCGACTGCAGCTGCGGTTCGCTGATGTGGTCGGCGAGGGCCGCGGCAAGAGGCCGGTGCGTGAAATCGTGGGAATCTCAGTCGAGCTGATGGCCGCGTGGTCGTCGCGGCGGCTGGCCATCGAAGCCCGCACCGCCGATCTGGCCAAGCAGTTTCAAGCCGCCCACGGCCGCGAGCCGACCCACGTGGAAACCATCGCGTTGGCTCAACAAGCGACCCTAGAGACCCGCGAAGCCAAACACGAACCCCGATCATTCGCCGAGCAGCGCCACATGTGGCGCGGCCAAGCGATCGAGGTGCTCGGCGCTGTGCGGGAGCTGACCGCGATGCTGGGCACCGTCTTGTCCGCGCCGGCGCCCCAAATCGATGCTGTCGATGACGACTGGATCACCGCGCGCGCTGCCCAAGTCATCGCCACGGTTGCCCGGTCCCGCGCGACCTGGCAACGCCACCACGTGTTCGCCGAGGCGCAGCGCCTCGTTCGTGGCAGCGGGCACGCCGCCGACGAGACGCTGGCCGACAAGATCACCGAGACTGCTTTGGCCGAGCCGCTGTCGGTTCAGCACATCGATATCGACGACGGTGAAATGGGAGAACCTGCGCAGCTGCGTCGCCGCGATGGAACCAGCGTGCATAGCCGCCACGGCAGCGCTACCTACACCTCTCAGGAGCTGCTGGCCGCTGAGCGACGCATCGTTGCTGCCGCCCTCCGACGCGGCGGGCGCACGGTCGAGGACATCGATATCGAGCTGGCGCTGGCAGACTCGGCCGCACGCGATAAGCAACTCAACGAGGGCCAGGTCGCACTGGTCCGGGAAATGGCAAGCAGCGGGCGCCGAGTGGCGTTGGCGCTGGCCCCGGCCGGTACCGGGAAGACCACGGCGATGGCCGCGCTGTCGCATGCGTGGCGCTCCTCGGGCGCGACCATCGTCGGCTTAGCCCCCACCGCGGCGGCAGCCATCGAACTGGGCGAGGATCTGTCGGCCCCGACCGACACCATCGCCAAATACGTCTGGTCGGCCGACCCGGCCAGCGGGTCGAGTCGCTCTGCCCCACCGCCATGGTTCACCAACGTCGGACGCGACACGCTCATCATCATCGACGAGGCCGGCAAAGCCGGAACGCTCGAACTTGATGCGGTGATCACCCACGCCTTAGCCCGTGGCGCCAGCATCCGGCTGGTCGGTGATGACTGCCAACTCGCGTCGATCTCAGCCGGTGGCGTGCTGCGCAACATCGCCCACAAGACCGATTCACTGACGCTGTCTCAGTTGGTTCGCTTTGGCTCCACCGCCGAAAGCGCAGCGACCCTGGCGATCCGCAGAGGAGACCCCTCTGGACTCGGGTTTTACATCGACCACCAGCGTGTGCACGTCGGTGCCGATCACACCGCCGCCGACATGGCCTACACCGCGTGGGCCGCCGACCTCGACGCGGGCCGCGATTCCCTCCTGTTAGCACCCACCAACGCCATCGTCGATACCCTCAACGCCCGAGCCCGACTCGATCGCCTCGCCGCGGCTGACCCGGCAACACGGCGCGGCCACGAAATCACCCTTTCTGATCGGCTTGCCGCCTCTCCCGGCGACCTTATTCGCACCCGCCGCAATGCCCGCCGGCTGCGCTTGAGCCCCACCGATTACGTGCGCAACGGCTACCGCTTCCAAATCCTGGAAATCCACCGAAACGGCAGCATCAAAGCCCGCCACCTCGGCAGCGGCCAAACAGTGCGCCTCCCCGCCCACTACGTCATAAAGCACGTCACCCTCGGCTATGCGGCAACCATTGACTCCGCACAAGGACTCACCGCCGGACACGCCTGCCACATCGTCGGTGCCGGGAGTCTCACTCGCCAACTGCTCTACGTGGCATTAACTCGCGGCCGCATCGAAAACCACATCTATCTATCCACCGCGGAATCCGACCCGCACCGGGTGTTGTCGCCCAAAGCAACTCACCCCGAAACGGCCGTCGATGTCCTGACCAAAACGCTGTCACGCGACGGCGCACAAGTCTCGGCCACCAGTGCCGCACGCGAAGCCCGCGACCCCTTCGTGCGGTTGGGCCCGGCCGCGGCGATGTACTACAACGCCTTGGGCGACGCCGCCCAGGCCCTGGCTTCCCCGGCCCTGCTGGCCCAACTGCACATCACCGCCGATCAGCTCTATCCAGGGTTGACCCGCGCCGAAGCATGGCCAGTGCTCTGCAAACACTTGGCGATCATCGGCGCCGACGGGCGCGACCCGTTCGCCACACTGACCGAGGCCGCCAGCGTAGGCGAGCTTTTCAGTGCCCACGATCCCGCCGCGGTGCTCGACTGGCGCATCGACCCCACCGGCGGACACTCTGCCGGTATCGGGCCGCTGCGCTGGCTGCCCGCCACTCCCACTTTGCTGGCCAACGACCCCGCATGGGAGAACTGCCTGACCGGTCGCGCCGTGCTGGTTGCCGAGCTGGCAGACCAGATCCGTGAAACCGTCACCCACCAATGGACACCGGCGACCGCGCCGGCCTGGGCCAAACCCGTGCTGGCCGCCAACCCCCAACTCGCCGCCGAAATCGCGGTCTTCCGCGCCGCCCACAACGTGGTTGCCGAAGACACCACCCTGCTCGGCCCACCCCAATACGCCGTGCGCGCCCGCACCATCCAAAAACTCCTCGAAAACCGGGCTCAAGCGGTGGTGCGCACCCAAAGCCCGCATGCTCGCCGCTTTGAGCAGCTGATCGACTCCATCGATCCGCGCATCCGCGCCGACGGGTACTGGCCCCAACTGGCCGCCCACCTCGCCCAAGCCGCCACCAGCCGGCCCGACCTGCCCGGCCTCGTTCGCGCGGCCGCCATCCAACGTCCGCTCCCCGACGAGCTGCCCGCCGCCGCGCTGTGGTGGCGTCTTGCCGCCGAACTCACGCCCGCGGCCACCGTCGATGCCCCCCACACCGGCCTGCGCCCTGCCTGGATCGCTGACTTGCACAACGTCTTTGGGTCAGCAACCGCGCAATCCATCGTCGCCGATCCCGCCTGGCCCGGCCTCGTCTCAGCTGTCAATGCCGCCGACCCCACCCGCTGGACCCCCGCCGACCTTCTTCACGTCGCCGCCGAGCACCTGGCCGACGTCGACCCCGACCACACCATCCCCGCCTACCAATACGCCCGCACCATCACCTACACCGTCGACCTGATCGGCGGCCACCACGACCACGCCGACCACCCGCTACCCGAACAACCCCCACTGCACCCCGAGGAAGAAGAACAACTTCCCCCCGACCCCCACGCAACCAGGATTGACATGCCTGCCACCGACCTGTCTACGCAACCGTGGCACCCCGAACTCGTTGAGCCCGACCCGACCAACACCCCGCTTGAGACCGCCGACGAACTCGCCGGCCTGGACTTCGACGACCTCCCCCGCCACCGCGTGGCACCCCCGCCACTGCCGGCCGCTCTGCTTGACCTCACCAGCTTGCGGACCCAATACCAGCAGGCGCTGGCCGACCATCAGGCCCTGCATGCCCGCGCCGCAATTGGTGACGGACCGGCAATGCGCCAAGCCACCCCGCGCATCCGCGAACTGCGCCAGCGCGCCGACGCCGACCGCCCCTACTTGATCGCCGTTCACGACGTGACCGCCGAATGGGCCGACGCCGAAGCCGAATACGAGACAGCGCTAAGCCATGTCGACTGGGCGCGCAACCAGCTCGACGAGCTGCAGGCTCAACCTGACGTCGACCCACTTGACATCGCCTCGGCCAAACTCGATGTCCAACTGCGACTCATGGCACTCCCCGACACTGCGCCCGCCGAGCGCTATCAGGCTGCGCTTCGCGAAGCACTCGCGGCGCGTGCAAAGGCCGCCGGCGGCGCGGACCGCGTCATCAGCGGTGACGACGTCGACAACGTCATCGCCGAAGCACGATCCGAAGACGATCGCGCCGTGCTGGCCGCCCGCCGGCGCTCCAGCCAGCTGCGCCGTGACCTTGACCGCGCAGAACTGGCTGCCGCCGCCGCGTTCGCGGCCGCCGAAACCCGTTCGGCCGAGCACATCACCGCCCAACTCGGCCAACTGGCCATCGAGCTACGCGTGCTCGAAGCCGCCAGCCGCTTCCAACCGCACCGCCCCCTCAGCCTTGCCAACAGTGCCGCCGCCGACCTCTCCCCCGCCATAGCCGCCGCCATCACCAGCACCGCAAGGCTGCCCTTCGCCGTCACGGTCGTGCACGCCCAACCCTCGCCCGAGCGCCGCGCCGCCCTGCACACCCTGCACAGCGCGGCTGCAGCCTCCGAACGAAAGATCCTGTGGTGCAGCCCTACTCGCGAACAAGCCGAGGACGCCGTGACCAACGAGCTCGCCGACACCGCTGCCACCATCACCGAAACCCACGCCACCATCACCAACAAAAAGTCGCAGTCGCCGTTACCCCCCGGCAGTCTCATCATCATCGACGACGCCGCCAGCGCCGACCCTGCAATAATCGCCGACCTCGCCGAACACGCCGCGGCCAACCAGTCCGGCCTTGTCCTGCTCGACACGACCGGCCAAACGTGGCCACCCAAGCCTGCCCAGCGGCTCCTGCGACTCGTCGCCACCGAATTACCCTGGACGACAACCATCGGCGCGCCCCCAACGTCGGCTGTCATCAACCGCGGGACCCCGCCCGACCTCGACCCCGCGCTCACCCAGGCAGGGCGCCTGCACCCAGCCATACTCGACGAGCGACTGCGCGACAGCCTCGCACGCGCCGCCCAGCTCCACGCCACCATCCACGCCGCCTACCAGCGACACCTTGAGGCCACCTGGCTTCGCGAACGCGGCCCCCACGCCAAGCAACAATCTCCAGAAATCGGCATCACCGATGACTGAGTGATCTGCTTAGAACAGGGATCCGTTCCGTTCGGGGTCTCTCGCAGCCAAATTACCGACTCGTCGTCGTCCCCACCGTGCTACGACGCGCGGACGTGGGCAACCGGTTTTGTCGCCGCTCGGCGACGACGCGATAAATAGTTGAGCCAACCACAACCAATTCGGTGTTATACTTGATTTGAGAACAACTATTTCTGGAGGCAACCGTGCGTCTTGGCGGAATATCGGAGGTGGCCGAGGAGCTCGGCGTGAGCACTCAGCGCATCGCGACACTGCGGCAGCGAAACGACTTCCCCGACGCGGTGGGGGAGATTGCGCAGGGCCCTATCTGGGACCTCGATGTTGTCGCTGGATGGAACAGCTCAGGCCTCCGTCAGACCAAGGCCGGCAGGCCGAAGTCGGACGAGAAGACCCGCACGCTGGGTGGGCGATTCCTGCTGGAACACGCTCGGATCGGTGGTGGCGGCTTCGCCGACGTCTTCCGTGCCACCGACCGCAAGACCAGCGAACTGGTCGCCGTCAAAGTGCTGAAGGACACCGTCGCGGTTGACCCCGAAGCCATCAAGAGGTTTCGGCGTGAGCTTCGGCTCCTCGAAGACCTGCACCACCCCAACGTTATTTCGGTGCTTGCCCACGGCGAGACCGACGACGACAACATCTGGTATGCGATGCCGTTGGCGCAGGGCAGCCTGACCGACTACGTCGACACGGTGGGCGGCCAAGCGCGATTGATCGTCGACATCATGCGTCAGATCTGCACGGGGCTCGGTTACGTCCATGATCGGGGCATCTATCACCGAGATCTCAAGCCGGCCAACGTTTTGCGGCTGAGCAACGGCGATTGGGCGGTATCGGATTTCGGGCTTGCCGTTGAGGCCGAGCGGCACACCGACCCGCTGACCTCAACGCTGCGACAAGGGTTGGGCACGTGGGTCTACACAGCACCGGAGCAGTGGCAACGGGCCCGAAGCGCCGACCACCGTTCCGACATCTACGGTCTGGGCAAGATCCTGCAGGAGCTCGTGACTCAGGACTTCCCAGTGAACAACGAGGTGGAGCCCGGCCCGCTGCGACCTGTCATCGAGACCGCGATCGCCAACTCGCCTGATCGCCGTTACCAGTCGATCGAGCACTTCATGAATGCACTCGAGCGTGCTGTTGATGCACACGAGGAATACGTGGCCAACGAGTCGAAGGAAGAGGCAGCGGAGCGCCTGCAGGACCGCATGCGCAGTCCGTCGGTCGCCGACGCGGACTTGATCGAGATGATCGAGTGGGCAGCCGCGTTGGATGAGTCCAGCCACGACGACATGCACGTGCTGACCCGAGTGCTGCCCTGGTGCACTCGAGGGTCCGTCAAATTCCTCTGGAGCGAACAGCGGGGCGCGTTCCAGCGCGTCTACCAGCGGTTCACCGACTTTCTGAGGCATGGGAACTTCTCGTTCGAGTACTGCGACGTGCTGGCTGACTTCACCCGCATTGTCGTGGCCGAGACGAAGGACTCCAGCGTGATGCGGATGAGCGTGGGCGCGCTCGCGTCGCTGGGGCCCCGCCACAACCGGTGGCACGTGCGTGACGTCCTGGTCAAGATCCTGCAGGAGGTCAAGTCTGACGAGATGGCCTCGGCAGCAGTGGAAGCGTTGCGGGCGGCCGACGCCGATGACGTCGAGTGGTCGATCAGCGATTTCGCGATCCGCACGCTGCCCCCCGCGATCCGTAGCGGCGTCGAGAAGCTGCGGCCTCCGAAGAGTTCCGCATCCTGAACCAGATCGCCTTGCCGACAACGTTTTCCACAAAAGGGGTAGCTTTATGAAAATCGACCAGTACGTCACCCTGCGACCCACCGTGACGGGCAATGCGTCCTTGCGCGAGCCGCAGATCGAGGCATACGAAACGCTCACCGGGCACGACTTCGACGCTCCCGAGGGCCGCGAAGTCTCCGTCGTGCTGCCGGTGGGCTGCGGGAAGTCAGGCCTCCTGGCTCTCACGCCGTTCGCCGCACAGTCTCACCGCGCACTGCTGGTCGCACCGAACCTCAAGATCGCCGACCAGCTGCTGAAGGATCTGACACCTAGCGACCCGAAGTTCTTCTACCTTAAGCGCAAAGTGTTGGACTCCGCGCCGTTCCCAGAGCCCGCAGAAATCCGAGGCACGTCGACCAACGTCACCGATCTCGAAGTGGCTGACATCGTGGTGACGAATATTCATCAGCTCCAGCGAGCCGAAAACACCTGGCTTGCAAAGCTTCCTGCCGACTTCTTCGATCTGATCATGTTCGACGAAGGCCATCACAACGTGGCCGAGAGCTGGGACACTCTGCGGCGGCACTTCCCGGACGCACGCATCGTGAACGTGAGCGCCACCCCCGGTCGTGCCGACGGGCGAATCATGGCCGGTGAAATCATCTACAGCTACCCCATCTCTCGCGCGGTGGAGAAGGGATACGTCAAGCGCATCAACGGCTACCGCCTCAACCCGACCACGCTGCACTACGTCCGGCGCCCTGACGACAACACCGAAGTCGAGGTGTCCTTGGAAGAGGTCCGCCGCCTCGGCGAGCGCGACGCAGGCTTCCGGCGCAGCGTCGTGAGCTCAGACGCCACCCTCACCACCATCGCCGAGGCCTCCCGCCAGAAATTGTTCGAGCTGCGGGAAAAGACCGGCGAGGCCAGGCTTAAGATCATTGCGGCGGCGTTGAACATGGAGCACTGCAAACAGGTCGTCGCCAAGTTCCGCGAACTGGGGCTCCGCGCCGACTTCGTTCACAGCCTGATCGAAGGCAAGAGCAAAGCGAACGAGCGAGTTTACCAGCGGTTGGAGAACCACGAACTCGACGTGATCGTACAGGTGCGCAAACTCGGTGAAGGATACGACCACCCGTATCTCAGCGTCGCCGCTGTCTTCAGCATCTTCAACAACCTCAGCCCTTTCATGCAGTTCGTGGGGCGCATCATGCGGGTGATTCCAGATGTTGACCCCTTCGATGCCGTCAACGATGGCGTCGTCGTTTTTCACGTCGGCGGCAACATCACCGGGGTCTGGAACGACTTCCAGGAGTTCGCCGAAGCAGACCAAGAGTTCTTCGCGCAGCTCATCGACGAGACCGTTGTTGAACCCCTGCCCACTCGCGAACCCCCACCTGGAGGTGGCCAGAACGCTCCGCTGCCGGTGATCACTGGCCAGGCCGACATCCAACTCGAAAACCTGACCCTGATCGCCCTCAGCGCCGACCCAGATGTTGCGCAGGCCCTGACCGTGCTCAAGGAAAAGGGTATCGACACCGGAGTCAAATTCGATCAGCTACAACGCGTCCAGCCCACCAAACAACAGACACGTCGATCCAAAAAGACCCTGCTCGACGATTTGGTGAAGAACGAGGCTGGCAAGTTTCTGGCCAAACACAGCCTCAATCGCGTTGGCCGCGAGCTGGACCGCACCCGGGAGAACTTCGTCACCGTGAAATCGGCCATCGACAGGCGGATCAAGACAATGGTTCCCAGCGGTGCCACCAATAGGAAGGATTACACCGCGGACGACTGCGACTACCTCATCGCGCGGTTGCCTCAGATCGTTGCTGCGGTCGAGGAGGAACTGCGACATGGGTAAGCCCCGCTCACTGCTGCGAACGCTGTCGATTGGCACGGCAGGACGACGGCACCCGTGTCGGTCAGACAAAAACCACGTGCTCAATAAGGGCGACCCGATACTTATCGTCAAGGTCGACCGTGACACTGCCCACTACTGCAGCGATTGCGCTCGAACGTTCATCAACACCGCCCGACAACAGCTGTCTGCCCTTGAAGAAGAGCTCGGGCGAACAACCCCGCCAAGCAGCTGACATCCAGAGTCGCACTCAGGATCCCGTCCACCTCTCTAATCGTCGGGGACAGCCTTACAGACCTCCGATGGTTCTGGCGTGCCAAGGCGGTAGTCCGTGATGTCGGGCTCGTCGACCACAGGTCCCATCGCAGTCGCGACTCTCGGCAGCGCGGAAAGCATTGTGAGAGCGTCGAAGCGGTCACGGTCGCGACTCATATCGTCGTAGACGATCTGAAGGTCCGAGGTGGGCAGTTGTTGCTGCAGTTCTTCGAAGGCTGCGGCTGCCGCGCCCGGCTCGGGCAGGCCCGACCGGACTACCCAGACATCTAGATCGCCAGGTGTGATAGCGGATGCAGCCAAGTGTGTCGCCTGCCAGGGTGATGGGACCTCTGGTTTGCCATGAGCATGGGACCGGGTTGTTCCGGTTGTAGGCCGTGCGTTGATGGTGACCGATGGGGTGGTTGCCGGTCAATCCGACGGAGTCGGAGGGGCCGGCTTTTCCGGTCGGGGCTTTTGGCGTTGCCGGTAGGACTGGCCTTCGACGACGAGTTCGTAGGCCGCTGATTGCAGGCGGTCCATCGCGGATTGAGCCAGCAGAGGATCGGCCATCATGGTCAGGATCTCGGGCGGTTCGCGGTTGCTGGTGATGATCGTCGAAGCCTTGCGGTGGCGTTCGACGATGATCTCGTAGAAGTCGGTAGTCTCGGTGGCTTCCAGGCGGTGCAGTGCCAGATCGTCGATGATCAATAGCTCGACGCGGTGCAGTTTGCGCATCTCGTCTTCGTAGCTGCCGTCCAGGCGTGCTCCACGCAGGCGTTTGAACAGTTTGTCGGCCCGTTCGGTGTGCACGCTGTGAAGCCGTCGTACCGCGATGTGGCCTAAGGCGTTGGCCAGGAACGTCTTTCCCACGCCGACCGGGCCCATGACGAGCACGTTGTAGGCATCGGCGAGGAACCGCAGCGAGATCAGCTCGGCCCACAATTGCTGATCGAACGCCACGGCGGTGGAGTCGTCCCAGGCTTGGAGTTGCATCGCAGGATCGAGGTGGGCAGCCTTGGCCCGCCGCGTCGCGGACTCGCGGTCGCGGCGGGTGACCTCATCAGCGAACAACAGCTCCAAAAAGTCGTGGTGCGGCAGCCGGTTGGTGCGGGCCAGCGCCAGCCGCTCCGGGAGGGTGTCGAGCAGCTGACCGAGTTTGAGGCGGCGCATCAACGCTTTGAGCTCGCCGGAGACCTCGATCGGTTTGACCGCCGGCACGGCATCGGGGCGGGCCGGGCTCATGAGGGCCTGCGGACCGAGAAGTCGGAGCCATCCCGCACGAACCTGGACGCCGCCCCGGGTGGTTTCGGTATCAGGGGCATCTGTTCACCGCCGCCGCGGGTCACGATCCGCTCGATCAGTCCGACGTCGATGACTTCGGCATCCAAGGCACGCCGGCAGGCGTCCTCCACGGCGGCGGCGCTGTGGCGGCGCACCAGCCCCAGCAGCCGATAGACCTGGCGCATCTTGGTCCACGGCAGCGGGTGTTCCAACACGGCGGCGGCGTAGGTGCCGACGTGGGTGCCGTGGGCAGCAGCCTTGCGCTGCAGCGCATTGATGTCGCGCATCGCATAGACCGACACGTGCGCGGGCAGATCAGCGGGGTCGGTGTGCCGCCGGCCCGGGGCCATGACGGGGTGGACCTTGATCAACTCACCACGCCAGTACAGCTTCACCGCGTGCGCATCCGTGCGGGCCTCGATCCGCTTGCCGACCAACTCGCCGGGCACGCTGTAGAGCGCTTTGGCGATCTGCACATGCCGGTCTGAGGCGACCTTGGGATGGGTCCAGACCGGGATGTCGAACACATCCTCAGGCACCGGTCCCAGCGCAGGGAGTTCCTCGGCGGCGAACACCTCGGCCGGGCGCAGCCGGGTGGTGCCATGAATCCGCAACCCGGCGGTCTGCGCACACCACAGCCGCGCCCGTTCCCGGCAATCCCCGAGATCCCGGAAGTGTTCTCCGGCATAGAAATTCGACCGCACGTACTGCACCATGCGTTCTACCCGCGGCTTATCTTTGGGGCTGCGGACCCGCGTCGGGTCAACAGCGAACCCGCGGGCCTGGGCATACTCCCGGAACGCGTCATTGAGCCGGGGTTCGGTCGCGTGTGCGGTGGTGACGATGGCTTTCATGTTGTCGGGGATCACCACCGCGAACACCCCGCCGAAGAACACCCACGCCGCTTCGAACCCGGCGATCACATCGTTAAGGGTCTGGCGGTAGGTGGGCCAGACGAACATGTGCCGCGAATACACCGCGGTGAAGATCAACCCGTGCACCACCCGGCGCCGCCCATCACCAGCATCGATGAGCAGACCGAGGCGGCCGAAGTCGACCTGCACCTCCGCACCGGGTTCGCAGTCGGCCACCGGCACCGTGGCTTGGCGCCGCCCGAATCCCAATTCAGTTGTGGCGTAACGGTGCAACGTCCGATACGACACCACCACACCCCGGCGGCCAAGCAGCGTGTGGATCTTGGTCAACGTCAACCCGTCTTTGAGCCACGCCTTGATCTGCTCATGCTCAGCGGCGATCGTCTCCCAGGCAAGGCTCTTGCCAGTCGGCCGGTGCGGGCGAACCTCGGCGATCACCGCCGCGAGCAGCTCATCGGTGAGCTGACTGTCTCCGCCGTCACGGTCGAGCCCGCAGGCCCGTGCCCGGTCGACGTAGCGTCGCACCGTTTTACGATCGGTGCCCGAGAGCCGGGCCACCTCCCGCAACCCCAACCCCTGCAGCCACAGCCGCAGCATTTCCACGATCTCGATCACCGATACCTCCCGGTAGCTCATCAGGCCAATACAGCGGCCCAACAACCGGAAGAACCCACGCCACGCCGGGGTGGTCCCATAACTGGCAAAACAGCCAGTCAGGTGGTCCCATCAATGGCAAACAGGTGGTCCCATGCTCATGGCAAAACCAGCTCTGAAGTGGTCCCTTTCACCTGGCAGCCGACACAAGTGCGAGGTAGTCGATGAACGTCGCACCGACGAGCTCACGGCCGGCGACCACCACGAGGCCATGCTGACCCACGTCCACCTGGACAGCATCCCCAGCATCAGTGTGGCCTACAACGATCCGCATTTCAGCGCCCACGATGGGCTTAGGGCGTGACGAGCTCAAAGGCCGCCAGGACGTCGGTGAGGGCAGCGTCCATGTCTGCCAGCGTGATTGTGCTAATGCTGCTCAGGTCGGCGGTGAGCAAGTCCACCGTCGGGTCCGCTGCGATGCGGGCTTTGGCTTTGCGCAGGGCTTGTTCAATGACGGTTCGGGCGAACCGGCCGTTGGCGGCGACATCGATGAGCATGTGTGGTTCACCGGGGCGTGTACTTGGCGTGTTGCATAGCCACTCAGCGTTGCTGCTGAAGCGCGAAAGAGCGGAGGGTTCGATGGCCACATGGAACCGCGCTGCGAACAGCTCAGCGATCCGTACCAGGTCGTCGGTGTCGCAGGAGGTGAATTCGAGCTGGAACGGGAACCGTGACCGCAGTCCCGGGTTAGCGCTCAAAAGCCGGTTCATTGGGCTGGCGTAGCCAGCCATGGCGATCATTGTGTCGTGGCGATGGTCTTCTGCCCACTTCATGATGACGTCAACGGCGATGTGGCCGAAATCGCGCTCATTATCCGGTTTGTAGAGTTCGGGTGCCTCGTCGATGAACAGTGCACAGCCTTTGGCAGCTTGCAAGATCGCTGATGTTTTCTTCTCGGTGCCACCGATGTGCTCGTCGACAAGATCCTTGCGGGAGACTTCGATGAATTCTGGCGATTCGAGGATGCCCAGGCCGAAATACATCTCGCAAATCAGCCGTGCTATCGAGGTTTTCGCGGTCCCCGGCGGGCCGACCAGAGTCATGTGCAAGGTGTCGCGCTCACCGATCTGGACGCCGCGCTCGGCCATCTTCTGGTCGTAGACCTTGACGAACTTGAGTTCCTTGACATGCTCTTTGACGCGGCGGAGCCCAATGAATTCGTCGAGTTCGCGTTCGGCGCGCTCCAGCACACGTACGGCTTCCTTGCGTTGCCGGGCTCTGCGCAGGTCGGCCACGCTCGGTCCAGAATCCGGGTCCCACCGATTGGACCGGGCGGCAATCACGTCTGGGGTCGTGACGGTGACGCCGTAGCCGGGGTCATCGAGCGCGGCGGCGGCGTCCGGGCGCAGTTGACCGTCTACGCTGGCTGCGCTGAACTCTTTGCGGGCGGCGGCCTCGTCCCCCAACGCGCGGTGGCACAAGCCGCGATATACGGCCGCCTCGGCCAGCAGGTGCGAGGTATCGATGCCGCTCTGGTCGAGCTTGGCCTGGTCGGCCTGCGTCACGACGGATGTCAATGTGGCCAGCGCCGCCTCGAACTGTCCCAGCCCGGTTTGGGCGATTCCTTTGAGCAGCCGTGTGGCGGCCTCCACGATTCCACCGCTGCTCGACGAGGCCTGCGAGGTCCACGTCAACAAGTCTGGCCAGCGGCGCGTCAGGAAAAACATTGTGGCCCCGATGAACCGGTGTATCTGCGCTTGCGCGGGCTCGACGGTGAGGTCAACCCCGTCGAGGATCTTTTCGGCCTGGTCGTAGTCGCCTTGGCTAACAAGTGTCGCCGCGTAGGCGATGGTGATCCCGGTCGGAGTGTGCGGGTAAAGGTCAATGAGGAATGGCGTAGACACGGTTGGCGCTAGCGCAGAATCTGCCAGGCCAATCCGACGCGTTTCGCGATGCAAAGTCGATAGCGCATCATATGCGCCGCGCATGGTGTTAAGGCTGACGTCGCCAGCAACCGCCAACCCCATCCACGCGTCGCACATGCCGGGATCCATGTCGGTGGCCTGCGTGAAGGCTTCGCGCGCTCCCGCGTGATCGGCCACGGGCCCACCGAAGCCCAGGCGGCTAATCCCGATGTCGAAATAGTCACGGGCACTCACTGGTGATAGTCCCTTGCTCGTGGTCGAGGTGGTGACGGAAATTCTACGGGCGACTCAGACAGCTCGAACGATCGCTGCTGCTCAGATGATGTATCTAGCGGCAGGCCGGGGTCCTCATCAGGGGTTGCCGACGGGGGCGCCTGGTGGCGACCCACGCCCTGGGCCGGGCGGCGCGGATGGCTCGGTAGCGATGGCAGCCCATCTGAGCCGGCCATCGGCGCCACCTCGCCTTGATCTGGTTCCCCTGGCTGGCCGTTGCTGAGGGCATTGGACGCCGCCAGGTGCGGGCTGGTGTCGCTGTCCGGGACGCCTTGTTGGGACCCGGGGTCTGAGCCGTTGCGGTGGTGGTGTCCGCGGATGTGCTGGACGGTCTTTTCGGTGATGACGGCGGGAATCACCACCTCTGGCGCGGCGGCCGCGGCGGCGCCTTCTGCCGCTGTGGCGCCGGCCCCCTCTGCTGCCGCAGCCGCGGCATGTCCACCTGCGGTCGCCGCGGCCTCGCTCGCCCCGGCCTTTTCTGCTGCCATCCGGGTGGTGGTGGCCCCGGTCGTCCGGGTCGCCGTGGTCTCCTCCTCACCGCGCATCCGGCTGGGCCGAGGTTTGACCGCATCGAACCCCGGCGTTGAGGTGTCGGCGTCGCCGTTAGAACCGTCATCGTCGCCGGCGCCATCGCTATCGCCGCGTCGCGCGACCCGTCGAAACAGCCCGCGCGCTTTGCGTCCCGCCTCGGCGTAATCGTTGTACTCATCGCGCACAGCGCCGCTTGTGGAGCACCACGCCCCAGTGATGTGGTGGGCGATCGTGCCCAAACTGTCTGTGTAGAAATGCTTGTCGATGTAATGGAACAAGAAGATGCCTACGACCGAACCCAGGCTCACCAACAACAGGCGCGGGACCGCGGTGGCGCCATGCCCCAGTTGCGGCGTGGTGAGCGCCCACCCCATCCCGACCGCACTCAACGCCAAAAAGACAGTGAAGATCATCATCTCGACGCCATGCAACAACACCTGCGAGACGCAGCGCACCGCGTATTTCTTGCCGCGCTGCCAACCGCTCATGCCGACCATCGCCGCGGGAACCACCACGATGCAGTAGTAGGTGGCTTTGGCACCGACCAGCAACGTGCTCACCCCGACGTACCAGATGAACAGGCCGATCCAAAACGCGGCGAACAAGAACACCAGCCCCAGCACAAAGTCGTTGGCCCCCAATTGTTGAGCGTGCGCCAAGGCTTGGGGAGCACCGCATCCGGCCATCGCGTGCGCCGGTCCAGGACCTTGGCTATGCGCGGCCAAGATGGCCTGGGACCAGGCCTGGCGGCAGGTGCCCACATCATCAACGACCATGCCGAAGTTCTGTAACTGTAGAGCTGGTCGCGCCGTCGAAGACACCAGCTGCGCCAGCAGGGCGTCGAGCTGGGTATCCAATGACTGGCCCGGAGCGTACGAACTCTGGCGGGCGTCCTGGGCGATCTGAAAGCCTGTCGCTCGACCCATGCCCAGCAGGCCGTGATCGCTGACTAGATCGTCAATGGGGTCACGAAAGACCGTCCACACCAATGCAGCTAGCACCGCGGCGGTGCCTAGCAGATTGCGGGCCTGGGCCGGCCGCCCTCGCTGTTGGTGATACCCCGCCAACACCACACAAACCGCGACCGCCAATGGCCCCAGCCACATCTGGTTGACGAGCATGTTCACTGTAGCGAAAACGGGGCGCCCGATTTGAACGAGGGCCAAGAGCCACGAGCTCGACATTGCAAATCGCAGAAGCCACAGCGCAATCCCGATAGCGAATACGACAAGAGCAGCTTCATTGGTCAGCCACCAGGCTGCGGTGGTATGCGCGATCGCGGTTTGGGTGGCTTTGACGATCCACGACCCCCACGATTCGGGATCGAACGCGCTGACGTGTTGGCCGTTGTTGAAGGTGGCTTCGGTGGTATCGACCATCGAGAGGAAGTAGTCAGCGATCGGCACGTTGTCCAAGTCATGCAGTCCCGTCCACCCCAGAGCAGCGGCACCCACCGCCGCCGAGGCTTTAGGTGCGGCCACCACCGCCCACAGACACAGCACGTAGACACCTGTCATCGCGCCGATCACGCGGCGCAACCGTGGGTGCTCAACTAGCCAGACTGCGAGGGAATCGCTGGCAGTCATGCGATCACCGATGCGGTGCTATCGAATGCGCGTGCCTGCTCTTCGGTTGGCGCGCCGAAAAATTGAACGCGTGCGGGACGTCCAAGTTCGTCGACTAAGAATCCCTCGCCGAGTCGGGCACGATCGACCGCCCCGGCCTCGGTGGCGTAGCCGCCCCATTCCCCGCGATCAGAGAACACGTCTTCATCAGCGGTGGAGCCAGGACTGGTGTCCTCGCTTAGTGCGCTGACAAGCTCTGGATACATTTCTGGGTCGATGCGCGCCCACTTCAGTGTCGCGTAGGCCAGTTCAGGGTCTTGAACACGAAAGATCCATTTTTGTGTGACAAACTCATCCCCCATGCGGGCAAGGTCCCTGAAATCCTGTGTGATGAACCAGATTCCACTCGCGTGCTTACGGCCCCGCCGAGTGAATTTGTGCGCAATGCGTGCCGTGGTGGGAAAGGCAAGCAGTTCGGCGCACTCCTCGAAGATCATGACGTCGAATACGTCGAGGCGGTCGAACATGTATCGCTGCTCTAGCTCAATGAGCAGGCCATAGATAGCCATTCCGGCGCGCTGGGTCCCCGACAGTTTCGCGTAGAGATCGGCGTTGGTGAGATCCTCGGTGCTGGGCAAGCCCAGGTTGCCGGTCAGGTAGACCGTGGCCGGGGAGTCTTCTGGCCGGTAGGGCGGCAAGTGGTCATCGAAAAGCCCGGGAAAATCCTCCTGGGCTGTTTCTAAGCGCAGCAGCAACTCGTCGTTGTCGGCGTCCGGCTGTGAACGCAGATAGTCCAGCAGTGTGCGGTGGCTCGTAATCCCTTGCCTGGCCCGGGTTTCCGGTCGCACCAAACGTCGGTAACGCTTGGCAAGCAGGCTGTCATAAGACAGCCCAATCCAGGGCAGGATGTGCGAGGCCGCGATGCGCCCTGCCAGGTGCGCTGGGAAGATCACCAGCGGGTCATACAAGTACTGCGGCGTTGTCGGGTCGATGAACCGTACACCCTCGATGGGTGTGAGGGCCTGCTTCCATTCAGCGATTGTGTCTGGCTCGAACACCACAACGCGTCCGCCACGCAGGATCAGTTCATACGCCGAGAGTTTGGTGCGGTTGGACTTCCCGCCGCCGGGATCGCCGACGACGGCCAGCCCGGTGTTCTTGTTTCGGCGCGCAGTTCCCTCGGGATCGTGAAGGATGATCGCCGGTCGCATCGTGGTCTGGTCGATGGCCAGCGCACTGCCCTTGACGTTGCCCACGCGGCCCGAAATCAGCGGCAAGAACAGCGACCACTTATGTGCGCTGGTGGGATTGCGAAATTCATCGAGCGGGCAGGTGTTTTCACTTCCGGTATTGAATGCCTTCCACAGCAACGCCTGGGCGCCACGGTGGCGTTTGACAGCGATGCCGACTGTGTCAAGCTCCTGGCGGACCTGTTTGACCGCATCCTCCAAGACCCGCGGTGAGTCGGCACCGACCGCAATCATCACCGTGTGGTCAAGCTCGCGTTCGGCGGGATTGCCGTTCAGATGCGATGTGTAGGCCCGCGTGCGCGCTAGCTTCCTTGGCAATTCGTCGTTTTCAGCTCCGCGGTGACCACGCTGACGCATCTGGTCTTTGATGTTTTTGGTGTAGCGGAAATTGCGGGCTTGCGCATCCTGGGGTGTGCGAATGTAAATATGTTGGGTCCACTCAATACTGGCCTGGGTGTTCACGTTGAGCAGCGCATTCAGATACGAAGCGCGTGGAAAGGCCAGGCCTGTCTCCGGGAAGTGCTCGACGGTCAAAAACGACTGGTAGCTCGATCTGCAGGTGGGCTCGTGGGGATCATAGACGCGAACCAAGGCTTTGAAACTGGGTCGCCACCATGGCCGCCCGGCGTTGTCGCCTTCATCGAAAGCGATGGTAGGGAAATCGTGAGCGCTCAGTGAGGACGGCCCCGTGCTGGCCGCTGGCATCGGCTCATGGATGACGCCGAGCATGGCGCGATGTCGCCGATACCAATGGATTTGCGCTGGACTAGCCGCGCGAACGTGAAACTCATCAGGTAGGGCACCACAGATCTGGCGGGCAACACTGGCGTAGTGCTGAATCGATGTGCTTGAGTCTTTGTCACGCCCGCTGACCCAGTCCCAAGCCCGCCTGCCCTGTCCGAGCGGTGTGCGTCCCGCGGTGCCAGCATCGACTGGCACCGTTAGCCAAAACCGTGGGCGCACGGGACCGCGATATCCCTTGGTGATCCACTTGTTCGCTTGGGCGATAGTTGGGACCCAGTGCTTGCACTGCCCAATCCATGTCGACTTGTTGGTGTGCGGACCCACCATTGCCCGCATGATGGCGTTTTGGTCCTCGGCGACCAGCAACCCGCGCACTTGCGAGCCTGAGGGCAGGTAGCGCCCCAAGTTCCGCGTCAGCCTGGCGGCTCGCCGGTGGACGTCAAGCGAGCGCATATTGACCGACAAACCATCGATCAAGAATTCGGCATAGACGCCTCCGCCGGTGAAGACCAGATTGTCCTCGACACGTTCAGGAGGGTCAAAACTGGAGTCAACACGCAGCTTCCTCTCAGCGGCACGAGGCTGCGAGGTGATCAGGTGAGGTGGCCGAATAGTGTTGCGGGCAAAAACGAGACGTGCTGAAAGAGATGGACGTCCCTTGGGCAAAAGTAGCCGCATCAGCCCAACGGTCACCACACAGAGCACCACCCCGCCGGCGAGGACCGGAAGCGTGGTTCCGGCGGGCTGGCTGTCGACCCATAGCAGCGTGGGACCCGCGATCGCGGCAATGGCCACCCATTCCACCCCGCGGTAGGGCCCGCCGGGCCATTCCTGCCCGGGAGCGGCTTCCCCGATCTGGATGTCGATGTCGCGGATGCCCGACCACGCTTCGGCCTTGTCGACGGGCCGTGGTGGGGCAACTGGGCCGGTGGTCACCATCCGCGGGTATTGGAGTGGCCAACGCTGCCGGGCAGGTGCTCAAATTCCTGGTTACCGCGCTGATACAGCCCGACGATGTGGGCTACGACAACTGCAAGAGCCACCCCGCCGGCGATTGCCGACAATCCGGCACCGGTGCCGCGCTTCCAATGGTCTCTCATACCGCGCACGATGCCGCTGCCCAGGAAGTATGTGCCGCCGACTGCGACGATGATGTAAAGCACTTCGTGGCTCATGTTGATCACGCCGGCCCCGGCAGCCACATTTGTCGTGTGGGTAGCCAACGTCTGTAATGTTAGCTGTCTAATCATGATCAATCCCTCTTTCTCTCAACGTGAGTGATGGTCAGTGCGGTGCTACCGCCGTGGTGGGCACCGGTGTCGGTGTCGCGTCAGCCAACAGCGGGATCGCGTCGATCTGGGCAACAAACCAGGTGCCGCCCACCGAACGCAGCGTCAGGGAATAAGACAGCGATACGAGGGTGTAATCGGATCGGCGCGCCGAAACATCGATGTGCGTGGCTAATTCGTTGTTATCGGAGGGAGCATCGGGTGGAGTGTTGTCGGCCTGAGCAGCAGTCACTGTGGCCGAGGAGTACGACCCTACGGCTGTGATGCCCGAGTCGGTGGTGATAAACCGTTCCAGTCCACCCGAGGTGGTTAAAAACGACGTCGCAAACCCAGACAGCATCGTAAAAAGTGGGCTGTTGGCAGCGATTGGTGCTGAATAGCCCAGCGGCACATAGGCTCCCGGAGGCGGCATATCGACTCTGCTGATCCGATCAAGAGCCTGAATGCCCATATCCCGGTATACCGCCACCGGCAGCTGGTAGAAAGCCGTCGTCGGCGGCGCCGACGGGTAGGGCAGTTCGTCGATTTGAACCTTCACGCTATAGAGCACGATGTCGTTGGAAGAGGTCTTGCGCTTAGATGCCCACGCCGCCGGGTTCGACACCGTCATCGACGATGTCGTGGGCAACTCGTACTTTTGTCCCCCGGGAAAGCAGCGTGTCAAATTCGAAGCACCCGAGGTGGTTCCGACAAGTAGCCCTTTCACGCAATTCACGGCGAAAGCCTTCACGGGATCGGTCTCGTTGATCACGTCGCGGGCCACCGCCGCCACTGGTGCTGGTTCAGGGGGAAAGACAAACCCCCACAGCAGGGCGATACCGTTGATGGACGAACTGGCCACAAGAATCACAAGAGCGACCCGGCCGGCGCTGTGGCCCAGCACCGTGATGCGCTTCTTCCATACGTTGCTGATTCTCACCACATCGTCCTCATGTCGCCTGGTGCCCAATGACTTTGATGCTCGACACCGCGAAGGTTCCATCACTGGGATCGGTGTCGTGTCCCGACCCAAAGCCGGTCGGGTCAGGCCCGTTGGTCGGTTCCGGGCCGGTGGCCGGGGTGGGCCCACCCAGGATTCCGCCGAACGGTCCGCCGTCTGGGGCCGACACGCTGGGCTGGGGGGCTGCGACCGGACGGCTGGTGTGCCGAATGATCACAGTGATTTTTGAGGCGCTGATCCCGGGAATCAGTTTGACCGCTTCGCCGTGAGCATTGCCGGTGTCCTGGTCGACGACCGTGTGCGCAGTGTCATTGAACTGCCACTGCAGCAACGTGACCACCCGATGCTGTAGCCATGGGTCACCGCCGGACCCCTGGGCCGCAGCAGTATCCCCCGGCACGATACTGACCGCCGTGATCACGTAAGCGCGTTCGATTCCGGCGGGCCCGAGCGTGATATAGAGCGGTTGTCCATCCGTATGCCGCACGCAGATCCACGGCGATGGCTTGTCGGGATCGGCAATCGATTTCGCCGAAGTTGAGGCGCCCGCCGGGCAGTCGGCTGAGGCGGTAAACGGCAGTGGGTGATCGCCGCCATCAGCAGGAGTCGGCGCTGGTGCTGCCGCCATTGTCGGTGCGGGGCCCGATTTGACTGCGTGCTGGCGCAGACTCGGCGAAGGGTTGTCGGGACCTGAGAGTGTGACGCCCAGCGTGGTTATCACCGTTGCCAACAACACGACGCCAGCGAACGCGCCGAGTACCCACGGCGTAAATCGGCGCGTACGCCGCTCCGCCTCGTGATCTAAATCAGCGTCGGCACCGGGGCTTTCGTTTTCTGCCGAGTCGGTGTGGTCGTCGCCGTCGGAAACGAACGCACCCGCAAAGGCGTCGGCACTTTGATCCTCGCCGAAGGGTGCGGCGTCGTTGTCGCTGATCGCGCCATCATCATCGGGATGCTCGTCGGCTGACTCCCCGGCCGCGCCGCTGTCGAGGGTGTCTTGGTCGTGTTCTGCATCGGCGTCGAGATTCACCCCAATCTGACGCAGCCATTGCTGATCAGAAACCGAGCTCACGGCCGCCGCCGCCCCGAACGGTGCCCGCTAGCCCGGCGCGGCGTGAATTTGCGCCGGTGATGGTAGGTGGCCGGCAAACGCTGCACACGCGGCAATGCCGTCGCCGAAACCTTGACATAGCCGTCGTCGCGGTCAGAGGCCAAGCCGGTGTCCTCACCGCGCACCACATACATGCGTTCGCGATGAGCAATTACCGGCGGCAGCGGTGTGGATGGCGCCGCCTGCGGTGGGCCTTGGGGAGCGGTCCGGCTCCAGTCCTGCTTAAGACGCTCCTCGTCGGCCGCCCCTCGGGCGCGGTGTGCGCCTATTAGCTTGGCCGCTCCCCACAAGCACGCCGCCGCGACCAGCAACGGAGCGAGTTTGATGAGCAGTTCGACGATCGCCAACACGATCGCGGCGATGACTGTCATCAGCACTGCGGCCGTCGCCACAAGCCCCTTCATCGCGGTGTCCCTTCGTCGTCTCGGCGCCGCTAAATCGGGTGGGCGCCTATGCACGCAACCGTAAGCGGTAATAGGCAAGGTTGTCCACATGGTTAGACGATAATGGTTGCGTTTAGGTAGTTTTGTGGGCGTGATTGCACCTAATGATGGGCCAGCGCGACTCGACTACTTCGTCTCTGAACGGCTGGCGGTCCTGCACATGTCCCGTGTCGAACTGGCCCGCCGCGGCGGACCCAACCGCTCGACACTGCACAAATCCAGTAACGGCTCACGCACCATGTCGCTGGCCACGCTGGCCCGACTCGATGAGGCGCTCGGGTGGGCCCACGGGTCGTCAAGGGCGATCCTTGACGGCGGGGTCCCAGCCACACCACCGCCCCAAGACACCCACGTACACACCGTTTTGCACGCCGTCGAAGGCCTCGTCGAGCAATGCCACTCAATCTTGGCCGACGCCCGTCAGCTGCTCACCGAACTCCTGACAAGCCGGGACCCGGCCGAGCATGCCCGCTGACATTTTCGACGACCAACGCCGAGCATGGATAGCCGCACACGCTGGGATATTTGTCTTCCAAAAGCGTCGCGCCGAGCTGCTCGCCAAAAAGATTCGCGCTCGCACACGCAGCCATGTTGGTGCCCGACCCGACCCACACGACGACGTCGTCGCCCTGCCACTACCGATGCGCTCCGCCACCTCAGCCAGCGGATCATTTGAAGTCGCACTGGTGCTAACCTGTGCGGCCATCGCGCCGCTGGGCTGGTTGGCCGGCAAACTCGCCTACGGACTAATCGTCACGCTCATCCCCGAGCGGCTCCGCGCTTACCCGATACCGGCACTGCTCTGGGGCGCCGCGCTCGCAGCGCTGCCCTTGCCGTTCTATAACCCCTCCCCTAGTCTCTGGGGCGAGCTGATCATCCCCTGGCTTCTAACACAACTGCCCGCAACCCTGCTCACCGCAGCCGTCTGCGGGGTCCTCGAAGGCTGGCTAGCCGTGGAAGGATCCAGCGACTGGTGGCCACTGACACCCCAAGCTGTCGAGGTTGACGACGACCTCATTCTCGGGCCGACGCTGCCCATCACCACCGTCTTAGATCCACTCCCCGAACCGGGCTCCGCCCGCCGCATACCGCCATCCCTGCACGCGCGCCGGCGAACCCCACCACCTATCCACTGGGTCCCCATCCTTGGCGGGACTGCGGTCATCGCAGCGATCTCCATCTGGTGTCTCATTTGCGCAATCAGCGTCCTGTTCGGCTCCACCAACCAGCACCTCGACACGGTCAGCTCCCGGTCAACCTCGATGCAGCTATTCGCGAACTGAGTTCGCTGCTCGGGGCCAACTCTGGCGCGCTGATGCCTACACCGCTTTGCAAAAATTGGGGTGTGAGCGGGGGGTGGCGGCACAGATACGGTTCAAGGTATGGATCGGGGTACGACCGTAGACGCAGTTGTGCATCGGGTGTTAGCCGCGCTCGAGCGAGCTGGCCAGGTTTGTGACACGCCGCCGGGTTCGCAGTCGCTCGAGGCGATGCGGCAACAGATCATTGCCATGCTCAGCGATCCGCCGTGGTATCTCAACACCTCGGCCGGGCAAGTGCTGTTCTTGAAGATCCTGCGTCAAATCGCCTCAGACGCAAGCGATATCGTGAAAAACACGCGTCAGGACCCAGGGTCATGTGAGGGCAACATTCGTCGGTAGGTCCGCAGCTGGAGTGCTACTGCGGACACGGCCAGCGTCGAGAAACGCTTGATCGCGTCGACAGCAAATTAGTTGCAGCACAGGCAGATTACACGGTGCAGCTACCCGGAGCTGCCCAGCGGTCGCACTTGGGAAGCTGGACGCGAGCACCGAGACCAATGCGTCAGTCATAGATTGCGCCCGTCGCGGCAACCGCCCGTCAACCCCACTGCGCCTTTTTGATTCGCCGCTGAACCGCCTGGTCGAACAGAGCCAGGAACTCGGTCCAGTCTGGAATATGAACTCGCTCGCCAGCCGTGCCGCGCTGCAACAGCTGGGCTTCTTCCCGGCTTTGGGGAAGCAGTTCCTGCCAACCGATCGCCTGGCCGAATTGCGACGATTGGCCCCGACTCCCCCCTGTGGGCTCATAGGCTTCGGTACGTCGGGTTGTCTCTCCCAGCCAATGTGAGGCCTGTTCGAGCAAATGGCGCTCGTGAGCTCCATACATGATCAGCGTGCCCGGAAACATCTCCCGCAGCGCTTCAGCGTACTTGGACCCAAATACAACGTCGAAATGCGCCGACGCCTGCACCGTCGCCAAGATGTTGACACCCAGTCCCGCTGACTCCCCCACGTAGGTCAACAGATCCGGCAACGGACATGAGTTACATACCTCGTCGAGTTCCAGCAGCAGCGGATGCGTCAGTTGATGATTGGCCATCTTGCGGCGGAAATGACGCACGATGGAATCGATCAGAGCCACCGCGGCTCCGGCGACCGAGCCGGTGTTCGGGGCGATCACAAACAATGTGGCGTCCGGCTCATCAAGCATGTGGACGTCGAATGACTCCACAGCGACACGTTCGACCGCGCTCAAGTACGGTGCTCCCTCGTCGGCGCTCAAACCCAAGCGCAGCCACGGTGTTACGGCCTTGGACACCGTGATCTTGATGCTGTCACGCAGCCGGGAATCCATCCCGGCGATAACAGAATACAGCGGGGCCGCGAGTTTCGGTTGTTCGCAAAGCCCGTAAGCGGTCAGCCACGACGGGCGTCCGAGCTCGGGGATGGGTTGGTCGCCGCCGGTTTCGTCGATACCGAAATCCTGCACGGCATCGAGCACCCAGGGCATTCCCAAACTGTTGCCCTGCGGGCTGGCCGCGTACAGCAGGCATGCCAACGGCGGTGCGGCCTGACTTTCCCAAAGCCCGCCCGCAGCAACAGCGTTGCCGCCCGATGCGCCACTGAAACCCACGCCCGAGGTCGCGAGCATGGTCTCAGCAACGGTCAGTGCTTCATGGGCGCTGGCGATCGTGCGGGTCGGGTCGGTGACCATACGCCTAACCCCGGCCGGCCATACCTCAGTGTGCTCAGGCCGCAGATCAATCACACCGGTAATCCCGATATTGCGTCGTGTTAGAACAAGCTCTGCCAGGTCGGGTTTCGACGACACCAAAACTTCCGGCCCAGGATGCACGAGCGCCGCCGGGGCCAAAATCCTGCGTGTTTTACCCGTACGTGTTGGTGCGCTTACCAGAATGTGAGGTGCTGTCTCCGCACGCACGGCAACGTTTTGGCGATTGTAGGTGAGGCCGCAGTACGGGGTGTACGGTTCGTTGACCACTACGTCATCATGGGCGCCACTGGCCGCGAACGTCTATCAAAGCAGCGACATTCGCGATCGCCGGACGTAGGTCACTGCGGCGGAAGCTTCGGGTTTACACCGCCGCTGCCGAGTGGAGCGCCGTCGCCAGTATCCGGTTCACCGTTGTGTGGTGCAGCTTGAGTTCCTCTGAGATTTCACCCGGCTTTTGCCCGTCAGCGTGGCGGCGCAGCACAGCGTCAATGATTTCTGCAGGCTGCTTGGTTCTTTTCGATGCCATCACTGTGCGTACGGCGTGTTCATGACGCTCTCGCGGGGGCACAGCGGCGTCCACTCTTGGAACCGATGACAGCGACCGGTCCGGCTCGACCGCCACCATGGCCCTATCACGCTCACCTGCTGAGGACCCAGCGACTGGCAGAGGTGTCGCCGACAGGGACACCGGGACGTCCTCCTCGACGAGGGCCGGCGGCGCCTCGGCGCGGCTGTGTAGGAGCCGGGTCAGGGCTACCAGCGCAACGGTGGCCTGCGCGGTCGTGACGTCAATGATCAGCGGCCACAACCATGCCAAGCTTGGGCGGATACCGCACCGGATAGCCAAGCTGCACAACGCATCAAATGACAGGCGAAACGCACCGGCCCCCAGTAACAGCGTCATGATCACCGCCGCCCAGAACGTCAAGGTGGGCCGGCGGTGCACCTTGATGAGCAGCGAGAGCCCTTCCGTGGACCCGAGCAATACCAGAGGTGGGGCCGTGGCCACCGCGGCCGCCAGCGCCGGGGCGACGTGATCGGCCTGCACGATCGCGTGTAACGCGTTGCCAGCGATCGAGGCCGCGCTTGCTCCTATCAACACCACCCAAAAGAAACGCACTGCGCGCCGGTGGGTTTTCGGATCGGTATCGGCGGGAGTGCTGCGGGCGCTATCGCAAGCCATACCCGCAATCGTGCACTCCCACCCCGGTATTCGTCTACCAAAGTCAGCCACATTGGGAGGATCGATTACCGCAGATAAGCATCCTCGTTGCGGAATGTCACAGACCTCAACGTGGTGCGAAAACGCTGTGTTTTCACGGTGATTCGCTCGCCCCGCTGTTCGATACGGATATCGGGTGCAGCGCTGGCGGGCACATCGCCGACCGTGATCGATGTGCGCGCGGGTGGGTAGTTGTTGACGCGACCATTGTGTACCACCATCGTCGGAGGACGTGGCGGCTGGGCTGTGACGTCGCGCGTCGTCCAGATCCGTGGGGAAGCAGACGTCATTGTCCAACGCCCAGTGGGGTCGTAAACGGCGACCTGTTCGCCTGCTGCGGCCGCCCGGCGAATCAGCCGTTTCACCGCCTGGTCATCATCGGCGTGCAGAGCAATTCGGGTGGGGGCCGCGGGATCTGATATCGGCATCAACAGCATAGCGTCTCGCAGTTCACCCAGCAGAACACCCGATGCGCCGGCTACGACAGCTGTGTTGAGTTCGGTAGTTACTGGCGTTGATGGCAACCTCAGCCGCCTGCACCCAGGCAAGGTCAGCGCCAACGCTTCCCACTGTCGGCCCGCCATCGGGTTGAGCACCAGCCGCGGCGAGCTGGCAAGCGGTTGCACGGTGGTCAACCGGACGAGGGCTGAAGCCCGCACGCCGGCAGGATCGCTGCGCAACGCGATCACCAGGGTCGTGTGGTCGCTCTGGTAGGCCCACACGTCGTCGAGTTGAGCAGAGCGCACGTCACTGGCGCTGAAGAAATACGCTGTGACATAGGCCTTCCCGCCGCGCTGCAGATTCGTCCAGCGGTCCTGGTAAGAAGCTGTCGCGTTTTCGGGCCCACCCAGGCTGGCCGCTACCGCGTCGTTCATCTGCGCTGCGGTCAAAAGCCTTGCACGACAGTTTGTTTGGCACAGCGCTCTGGTGATGCGCTGAGAAGCCGCCACCGCCGCGCCGATCGTGTCTCGCCGCCACAGCAGTCCAGGCAGAATGCGGTCGCTGCGCGTATCGAAGCGGACTACCAACGTCACGCTACGCTGACCGGCCGCCGGCAGCCCCCGTAGCGCCGCTTCATACAGTTCGGCATAGTTGTCTCTGGCTGTGCGGCTGCCCTCGCAGATGATGTCGACATCAACACTCAACCCGCAGCGCTGCATCTCTTGTGCGATTACGCTAATCGGCACGGTATTAAGTGTTTTGGTGTGGTCGGCGTGCAATAGGGTGGGGATGTAAGGCTTGCCCAGCACAGTGATCATCGTGGACACGGTGTGCCCGTCGATCACAACACCGACTGTGTGCTCGTTGAGGGTGACATCGACCGGTTGAGGCAGCTGGAGTCTGCGCACCCGGCGGCGCGTCCAGGACATGGCCCGCCACGCCCACTGCCACACGGTGCGCTCCCGGAAGGTCAGCACACAGATCACCAGTCCGGTCGCGGCGCCGCTGGCGACGGCGATCGGCCACGAATCCAGCGTGGCGCTCAGTGCCAGCGCAACCAGACCTGCGACCACTTCGCCGGTGACCACGGCGCGGGGTGCGATACGGGCCGAGACAAACCGTTGCTTCATCAGATTCGCTCCCTGCGACGCGAGACGGTCAGGCCCACAGCAAGTCCCAATACGCTGACGACGGCGAGACCGGTGATGGCCATCGCGACCCAGCCCGGACGTGCGTCGCGTGGCGGGGGCGGGGCCGGCACTTTCAACTGGGCGCGCTGAACCCCGGGGGCAAACGTCTCACCCGGCGGCACATCCCAGGTCAGCGCCGCAACGGGGTCCACAGTTCCATAACCGACCACGTTGTCACGTCCACCAGCGGGAGGGTGCGCGGTGGCCTCTAACCGGTGGATCACTTGATGGGCTGTCAGGTTGGGAAATTTGGCCCGCACCAAAGCCGCCACTCCCCCGACGAACGCCGAGCTAAACGAGCTACCAGCGATAGGGTGCAGCTTGTCGTCATCGACTGAACCGTTGATCACCTGCCCGCTCGTCGACAGCCCCACGATGTCGGCTCCCGGCGCAGCCAGTCCTACCCACGGGCCGTGCAATGAGGCGGCGTCGCCGCTGGCGGGAACGCCGGTCGAATCGGTGGCCGACACCGCCAACGCGTAGTCGCTAAACCATGCTGGGGTGGCGATCGTTTTGACTGACGACCACCCCCGAGTGGGATCACCCGGTAATGGGTCCGGGTTTTGCCCATTGCAGCCCTGGGCATGAACGTTGCCCGCCGCGGTCACGATCACCACGTCGCGGTCAACCGCGGCATAGTGGACCGCGTCGGCCAAGGCGCTTTGATCCTGGGGCTTGGCTGTCGAGATGCACGACACCACACTGATGTTGATCACTTTGACGCCCAGATTCGCCGCGTGCACGATCGCGCGAGCCAACGAATTGATGTCACCGGCGCGGCGAACATCCTCGGGGTTGTCGACCACGCCGGGATCAACCAGGCCGAAAGTCTGCGCGGTCTGGCGAATCGACAGCAGCACCGCGTCTGGGGCGATGCCGATCAGCCCGTCTGGACCACCACCGGGCGACGGTTCCAGCGGCGCCGGCCCGCGAGCGTGGCCGAGAGTAACCGGAGACGGCGGCATACCCACCCATGATGGCTCGTCGGGCGGCGGCGGCGGCGGCGGTGGTGGCGGCGGCGGCGCCACCGTTTGGGTCACCGTGACCGTCGGCGGAGGCGGTGGCGGTGGAATCGCGCGCGGCGGCGGAGCCCCGGCCGGCGGGGCCGCAGGCGCCGCCCACGCCGGCTTGGGGACCAGTGCGAGCCCTGAAGGCGCCGCCCCAATCAGTGAAGCCACTACTGTGCCGTGCCCGTCGCAATCCGATAAGCCGTCGCCAAACGGGCCCATGACATAGTCCCCGCCAGAAACTAGGTGCGGCAGCCGAGGTTGTGCAGCCACGCCGGTATCGATAACCCCGACGACCACGCCAACACCGGTGGATTCTTTCCACGCTTCTGGCATGTTCATCAGCTGCAGCGCCGCGGGCAACTCACGCAAATCACTGCCGGGCAACACGCCGGTTGTTGTGCACGCCGCGATCTGGCGCATCGGCTGATCCGGCCCGGGTGCGGGATCGGGCGGGGGTGGCCCAGGCGGCACCACCGGGGGATCAATCGCGCCGGCCACGCCGCCAGATACGGCAACCAGTGCTGCGGCGAGCCCGATCGCGCCCAGCGTACTCACGGCTTTAATCATCAGCCGTGGACCGCATTTCGTACCACCCACAGCAGATTCAGCAGCCAGATCGCCCATGGCACAACGAAAATCAGCAGAATGTACTCGCTGACTTCGACGGCGCGGTTTACCGGTGCGCTGATCCGCGCATTGGGCACCACCAGCGCTCCAAGCAGGCCCGCCCCGGCCAACATTAGCGCTGCGCCAACACATATCAGGGTGACAACCGGCGAAGCCGGGTTGGGAGCGCTTGCGTATCGTCCGATCACCACCGCTACCGCGACGACCGCACCAACGGCCAGCATCACCGATTGATTGCGATCAACAAACGAGCGCGCCCGGAGCAGAAAGATTGCGCAAATCCCCAACGTGAATGCCAAAAACCGCCACCCGCCGCCAGTTTCGGGCATCACTGCATAGCGCGCGGCCGCCACCAACACCACAGCGCCGCCAGCCAGCAGACCCGTCACGATGGCGGTGCCGCGCCGAGCCCACGTCGCGATCTGCTCAACGGTTTCATTGCCCGGACGCTCCACCGGCGACACCGTGTTTAGGGCAGCGCCTTCTCGAGTCTCAAACACCCCCCGGTTAGTGACCGAAGGAAACCATGGCCCGGGCACTCCGGCCCCCACGATCCCGATGCTGGTTGCAAACGTCACTAGCACCAGGTCCGCTACCAAGAAGACGACCGCCAGATGCGCTGGCAGCACTCGCCAACCGCTGGCGTGGATCGCCGCCACCGCGCCCGCAGATAACCCGACCACAGCCATCCCCGCAAACACAGTCAGATAGCGGCCGGTCAGCATCGTCAATGCCGCCACGCCGGCCAACACGGTGGCCGTCGCGGCCACCACATGCCAGCCACCGGGTGGTCCCGGCACCGACATCGCCGCGCCTGCACCGGCGCAAATCAGCGCCGACCACACCAGGAAGTCCGCCGATCGGCGTCGCTGCTCATCTCGTGCCCGCGTCGCCGCCCTCGCCGACACCAAGAAAACGGCGGCTAATCCCCACGACACCGCCGCGGGCAGCCAGCCGTGCTGTTGCCACCACAACTGCGCCAACATCACCTCGGCCCACGCGACCAGCGCTGCGAAAAGCCCCCCGGCTACCCGACGCGCGACCGTGACATCGACTGTGGCGAACTGCTGGCGTGCTGAACGAGCCAGCGCCGTCGACACCTCCTCAATGACAGGTGCGAAGCGTTCGGTGGCGTCAGTAGGCAAGAGACACAACAAGTCCCCGTCGTAGACACGGCTGTCATCAAGGGATCGCTGCGGATCGAGCGGAGTGGCGTCTGCACGGCACAGTTGAAAGGTCAACGTGTCATCAAGAGGTGCCCGCCCGCGATCTTTGAGAATCGCATTGACCCGCGGGATGAGGTCCTCGATCACCGCAATCAACGCCACCCCAGCAGGCAGGACGTAATCGATGAGCGTGTCATCCCCGACCAGCAAATGAACCTTGCACAGCCGAGGGACTTCCGGCGCCTGTTGTGCGGAATTGGCGGTGGTCATCGGGCATCGGCCGCTGTCGAGAACCCTGCCGCCAATGCGGCGGCGGTCTTAAGCACCGCCCTGGCGGTCTTAGGGTTGACCCTTCGAAGGTCCAACTCGCCCGCCGAGGCGATGTGGGGGTCAAAGGGTACCTCGATAATGCGATCGTTTTTGACCCAGCTCCCGAAATGCTCCCTGAGTGTGGCGACCAGTTTGGCCGCCTCCTTACGATCCTTCCGATTGCGCGCCGGGCGAATGTGGTTGATCACCAACACTGTTCGCGACAGCAACTGGTGATAGCCTTCGTCGCGCAACCACTCGAAATTGGTGCTCGCGCCTTCGGCGCCGTCCGGGACGGCCGAGGCCACCATCAACACCGCATCGGCGCGCTCGAACACACCCTTCATCACCTCGTGTTCGAGATCGACACCGCAGTCAACGAAAAGCACACTGTAGAACCGTTGTAGACGCATATGGCCCTTGCTGAACTCATCAGCGGTCAACCCCTCCCCGCGAGCGCCTCCATGGCGCGGGGAAGCCACAACGTCTAAACCAACTTGGTTGTGGCCCGTCAAGGCCCCAACATCGGCGTAGCGATGAAGATTAAGGTCGTCGTTAATCGCACGCAGCGATGACGCCTTGGGATCCACCCGAGCCGCCAAATTTGCGGCCTGTGCCGGATCGGCGTCGACAGCGACCACTTGGTCGTTACGATTGCGTGCAAACTCACTGGCGGTCGCGACAGTCATCGCGGTCTTGCCCGAACCGCCCTTGCCACCAAGCACCACGACGGTATAAGTGCCACGCAAATTGGCCCCGATCGCAGCCTTGAGGCCACGCACTGTGCGCTCGTCGCTGGACTCACCGACGTTAATCAGCCCACCAGAAACCTTGAGCAACGCCCTGCGCCACCCCTTGGATGGCGCCTCCTTGTGTGGGGCAATCAAGTCCGTGGCGCGCAGGTGCTCTCGCAGCGCGTCCGAAGACCGTGGCGTGCCCGCGGTGCGAGGCGACGGTTGGGGTGTTGGCGCACGCCAACCATGTTCTTCTGCCGGCGGATACGGACGCGCAACCTGGCTGGGATCTGCGTGACCGGCTGGCTGCGGTGCGCCGTGACGCCCACCGAGCGCCGCCTCCGACACTCCCTGCGGTGGGCGGCCCAATTGACTTGAGGAACCGTAGCTTTCGCTGGGCGTCCCCTGCTGATGGGGACCGGCCTGCTGCGCCCACGGAGGTGGCGGAGGGGTGTCTTGGCCCTGGGGTGCCAAGGTGCCCTCCGGGGGCGAAAACCGCGGCGGCTGCCAACCCGGGGCTTGTTGGGGCGCCGAAGACGGCGCCGGCGTCGCATCCTGGGCGGGGAGCCCAAGAGCGGCCTCCGGGGGTGAAAACCGCGGCCGCCCATCATCGCTCGTCGGTTCGCCGCTGTTGTTGGGATGGCTGGGCTCAACTGCGCCTGGCGCGGGCTGCGTCTCGGGCGGCGGACCTGCCGCCAGGCCATTGAAAAAGTCGCGTTCCTCACGCTCATGCGGACTTGTCATACCGTGTCCCCTCGTCACCAGACGTATTCGAATTTCGCTTAGCGCCACATAATTTGGCCACAGCGCGACAGTAACAACCACGGTTTTCATCCGTCTACAACGGACACCATATTCGCCTGTATCGAAATTTTATGTCCGCTGATGAGTCGCCCAGCCGCGTCCCGAGGGCAAAGTTTCGAGCAGCTCGACCACAGCCGTGTGGATTGCGTGATCGGCGCCGGGCAGCAGTGTGGTCCATTGCCTGCCGTCAGGACCAACGCTGTTGCTGACAACGACGCGGCCGATCAAGGTGTCAGCCACGGTCACCGCCATCGGCGCCCGCGCCGGGCCACTGATAGAGAATTCGGCCGCGCCGATAACCGCGCGGGTGGTGCCCCGGTCGGCGACCGCTTCGACTAGCCGCGCCTGGGGAACTGAAAGTCCAACCTCTACGAGGCCCGCGATGATGTCGATGGCGGGGTTGGCCTGCCAGGCCGACAGAACTGTATTGAGTACCGCTGCTTCGCTATTGATGCCGTGGAATTGGGCCGGGTCGGCCGGCCCTATCGTGTCGACGACGACGTGCGCGATCTCGGTCCCACCCAGCGGGGTGACCACAACCTCATCGCTGGTGTCTTGGCCCGGGCGCCAGAGCCGCGCGGCGGCCACCCACGCGTTATCGCGCCGGCACAATGTCACAACTCGCTGGGGAGGCCGCTGGGCGTACCACCGTGCCAGCGCCTCGGCGGCCTCAATCGCGTCCTCCGGGGCGGTGAAGACCGCTGGTGGGCCTTCAAGCCGCTCCGGTCGGATCTCGGGGCGGGTAATCGTCACGTCAATCTCGACGTCGGGACGCCCCAAGGCCCGCACCCAAGAGGCCACGCTGGGGTCAACCTCGCCGCCCTGACAAATCCCCGCGTTTTCGAGCACCTCCATCCCGGGGTGAGCCGCGATGGTGGCCTGCACCGCCCCAATGGGCCGGATCTTGAGGGCAGGTGGCAATTGAGCCACACCGCAAAGCGCGGCTGTCAACCACAAACCTTCCGACGTGGTCGACAGCCGCGCTGCAACCGCGGTTCCGGTCTCGGTCACAAGCCCCGGAAACCAGCCTGGACCGCGTGGTCGGTGCCCAGCGCATTCGTCGACGCGTGCCCCTGGGCCTGTCCATGGCGCTCGATCGTGGTGAACACCGCCTGGAACGCCTGATCGATCTCGTGCATGGCGACCTGGGCAGCGTCAGAACCATGCTGCGTCCAGACTGTGGCGACCTGGTTGATTGTTCCCATGGCCCGGGTACGCAGATCGTTCATGTGAGCGACCAGCTGCGCCTGGGCCGACACGTGATCGGCGATCATGGCGTGGTCGTAACGCATTGAATCCATAACCATTCTCCTCTGAAAGTCGTTCGATGTCTGAAAGATTGGCCGCGGTCAGGTCGACTGGATGGAGCCCAGCGCCGCGCGGTTCTGCGCGTTCGTTTCTTGGTACTGGTGCGCCGAGCGCTTCATTATGTCGATGACGCTCTGAAACCGCTGGCTGACCTGTTGGCCGGTCCGGTTGATGTCCTCGGTGGTGGCCATGGAGGCCAGCGCCGCATCACCACTAAACCCAGTACCGGTGAGGTTCTGGTTCATGGTGACATAACGGCCCAACGCCGACAGCACCTCTTGTTGAATGTTCGACAATTGACTTGCGCCCGAAAGCATCTGGGCGACATCGGCGTTCAACGCCATGATGGTGTATCTCCTTCACTAGCAAGTGGTTACCGCTGGTTCGATCAGTTCAGCAATGACCCGGGCCCCTGCCGGGAGTTATCCTCCCTGCCCGACGTGGACCACGCCCTCAGACGTGAGCACCGGCGCCGCATGCGCGGAGGCCGGTAGCGTGATCGTCTTATCCTGCTCGCTGACATCGGCATATTCACTGCCGCGTCCGGAGCGCCCCGTTGCCGCCATGGGTCCATACATTCCGGGCGCCATGGCTCCTCTGCCCGCTGCCGCGCCGCTTCGCAGTCCCGCAGCCGGTTGCTCGTCTGTTTCAGCGCCATCAGCCACGTCGGCCCACCAGCCGCCCGGCACGCCCACAGGCCCACCTAGCCCGCCAGCAGACGGTTTCGTCAACGCCGCGGCAACCGCTGACGCGCCCCCGGCGAAGCCGCCGTTGGCGCCACTTAGTCCCGACCACGGTGCACTGGCTGCGCTGAATCCCGGTGCTCCCCCGGCTGGGGGCCCACCCAATCCACCGGACATTCCACCGGTCAGCGCCGACAACGGGCCCATCAGGCCGCTTAGTTGGCCACTGGCACTCGACGGGAGCTGCCCCAGTGACTCCAGTGGTGAACTGAGCGAACTCATCATTTCGGTTGGCGCCTGGGTGAGTTGGCCGAGCAACGACTGTCCAGACTCTTCCAGGGGCGGCTGACCGCCTTGACCCGCCTGCAACGGTGGAGCTTTTCCCTGCGGCGCGTTACTCGTGACGCCCTGGCCGGTGCCCGTCGTTGCGGGCACGCCCTGCCCCGCGGTCGTGCCGGTGGTCGCTGGCTGCGGTGCCGGGGTTTGCCCACCAGTGGGCGACCCTGCGGCCTGCACGCCTGCTCCCGTGCCGTTGAACACGCCGCTCGAGATCCCAGTGGCCACGCCTGTGCTGATCCCACTGCCAGCCGACACCACTCCCCCACCGGCGCTAATGCCCGACCCTAAGGCCTGCACGCCAGCACCAACCCCGTCGCCGACCAACCCTGCCAAGCCGGCCGTCGCCCCCAGCGGATTGCTCATATCAGGCAACGTCGGCAAGGGAACGGTCAGCGCGCTCACGACAGGGGCCATAGCGCCCAAGTAGCCGACCATGGCCCCGGCGTTCTGCGACCAATACTCCCCATATTCAGCATTCGCCTCGGCGATCGCTGGGGTGTTGATCCCCATGAAATTTGTTGATTCCAAAGTGGCCTCGCGGACCCGGTTGGCCACCACCACTTCATGAGGAATGGTCGCGGACACGGCCGCGCTGTACGCAGTCAACCCAGTTTGGATGGTGGCCGCCGCAGTCTCTGCATGCAGCCCGGCGGTCTGCTGCCAGGCCGCCATCGGCGTGGCACTATCGAGCATCCCCATTCCGCCAGAGCCCTGGAAAACCGGCGCGGTCGCGATCGCGGTCACCGACTGCTGCATCCCTTGCTCGAAGTGCGTGGCCGCAGCAGCCGTGTAGGCGGTGATCTGTGGGACGTGCGCCGTTGGACCCGCGCCCATCCTGGTCAACCGAAATGCGTTGATCTCTGGTGGGATACCCCAGTACATCAGTGCACCGCCGCGCTACAGCGACAGCAGCGCCTTGCCGACCGCATCCATAGCGGTGTAGGTGGCCGCCGACGTAGCCACGGTGGCTGCGAACGCCTCCCGCTGAGCCACACCTAGAGCACCTGCCGCCAAGAACTGCGCGCCGTGCGCGGCGATAGCTTGAGCGAACATTGCCGACACTTCCTCGCCGCCCATCGGCAGCACAGCGCCCATCGCTGGTGCCCCAGCGGCAAGAGTGGCCGCCGTGGTCGCCCCGCCTGCGCCCTCTGATGCTGCCTGCGCCGCCAGCGCCGGCGCCTCAATGAACATCATTGCAATCCCACCCCTGTCCACATATCCCATTCGCCCCACGAGCAATAAAGCCGCCGTTTGATGCGACGATAACCGCCCCCAGGGACACCGGCAACCAAACCTCCGACATTCCACACAAGGCAACACCCCCTGTTTCCCGACACCCTCTACGGCGCCGCTCACCTGGCGAAATACCGCCACGCATCACCGAGCGACAAAGGCCCATGCCGACGCATGAATCGGTCCAGATCGACCGCTTAATCAGCTACTGAACCGCCCAGCACGAACTGCGCAGCCGCACGCGCACGCTCCTCGATGGTTTTCAGCCGCAGAATCGACTGCTCGGCAGCACCGGCGGCCGACCGCGCCTCCTCGGCAATCTCGGTGAGCCGCGCTGCGACGAGCTGGGCCGAGCGAGTCACCGGCGCGCGTGGACCCGGTAGGGGTTGGCCGGCCAACAAGGCCGCACACGTCCCGGCCTCCCAGCCCAGCGCCGAGCCGATCCTATCCAGCGTGGCCGCACGAGACGGGACCATGCCATGGTTGATCAGCCGCGAGATCGTAGGCCGCGCCACGCGCGCCAGGCGTGCCAGATCATGTTTGGACAACCCCTGTTCTAAGCGGGCTTGTTCCACCGCGTGGACGAGCAGCCACGCGGGGTCATCCTCGCTCAATGGGCGCTCGCCGGGAACGCGATCTGCACCGGCGCCACCATCCGGTCAGTGACGTACAGGCCACGACCGGGGTCAGCTGGCACGGCTTTCGTTTTGCCGACGATCGGCCCTTCATCAGGGTCGCCGTCCATTACCACGACAGGTGCTTTGGCCTTGAGCAACTCCCCGATTATCGGATTGGTCAGCGTGCGGCCCCACTGAGCGATCCGCCGCGACACGACCAGGTGCAGGCCGACCTCTTTACCCCGCGCAATAAACCGCGCCAGCGGGCCCAACGGGTATCCGGTTCCTGCCACGAACCCACCAGTGTCCCAACTAGCAAGGGTCTCTTCACGATCGATGAAGACAAAGATCTCTGGCCCGCTCCAACGCCGCGTCCCCGCAGCCAACTCCGCCTGGCTTAGGTCTGTCATCGGCATACGTTCAGTCAGGATCGCCCCCAGGCTGTCACCCAAGGCACGCACCTGGTCCTCCCGGAAAACGTAGGCGCCCAAATGTTCACCTTCGACCACGCGCAGCAACTCATTATGAGGGTCCACCACATAGATCTGGGCCTGCTCGGGCCCGTACACCCGCATCACAGCTTGGGCCACCGTGGCCAACCCGCTCGACAATCCACATTCAGGCCGACCGGTAAGCAGCAGATGCGGGGTCGCAGCGAAGTTCGCGACCGCCGGCTCCAAACCGATTTCTGAAATCCCGAACGGCACGACACCACTCCAGTCGACCCCACCCGGCCCATGCTCACGCTGCTCCCATTGCGCGAAGACCTCGTCGATACCGACGATTTTGGGCAGCATCCGTACCCGCGCGGCCGCACTGTCAGGTCCAGCGAGCCGCTGAATTGGCTCAACGGCTGCTGCCACGTCGGCGCGCCGCCCTTGCACGGTTATCTCCGGTAACCCGGCCTGAAAATGGTACCCCTCCATCGTCGTGCCGCGGCCCCTGATCTTGACCACGTTGACCTGCTCGACCTCACCGCCAGTGTCGTCCTCTTCGTCGAGGAACATCTTCTGCTCCCCGAAGGGAACGTCGCGCGCGACCTTCACATTGTTGACCGTCATGTCATCGTTGTCACCGAGCTTGAGCTCCACGTTGCTGGTGAAATTCTTGGTCATTCCTGACGGGAATTTGTTGGCCACCCAGCCACTGGTCGACACAATGGCGTGCACCCCAACATCGGGTCCTTTAGCCAAGATTCGTTCCACGTCAGAAACCAACAGCTCCCAGTTCTTCACAAACGTTGGCCAGCCATCGATCACCAAAAACACATCGCCGAACGAGTCTTGAGGCACCTCACCTGGCACGCCGCCAAATTTGCGTTCACGCAGCTTGGTTAGCGTCAGACCTAGCTTGGTGAACGCCTGCTCGCGCTGATCGATCAGCGCCAGCATCTCGGCGATGATTCGTTTGACCTGCTCGGGGTCCACCTCGCGTGCGAAACCACCGACGTGCGGCAAACCAGCTACCAGGTTGAGGTCCGGCCCGCTGAGTGCGATGACGTAGAACTGAAGCCGCCGAGGATGATACAACAAAGCGGCACCCGAGATCATCGTCGCGATGGCCACCGTCTTACCCGATTGCCCCATACCAATGACCGCGCAGTTACCTTCGGCCAGATTGGGCGCATAGACAAGCTGGCGGTGGTCGCGCGGCCTGTCTTCGATCCCGACCGGAAACATCAGCCTCGAGAGCTCGCTTTGGGCCGAGCCATAGTCGACATCCCACGGTTGGCCCCGCAACCGCCGCACCAGCTCATCAGCAGGGACCGGCTGCAGCGGCGGCAGCCACATCGCTTGCAGTGGAGGAAGATTCAGCCGATTCAAGCAATCCACCGTTGCCTGCACCTGTTTGACGGTGCGGCCATCGGCGCCAATGATGGCGCGTGGTTCCGGGATTTTGGTCTGCTCGCCCTCGCCGTCGCGGGCCATCTGCAGAGCAGGCATACCGACCGCCTGGAACTCTTGTGGCTCAAGGTAACCGGCTTCCTGCCTGGCCGCAGCAGCTGCTGCCCGTTGGGGCGGTACATAGCTCTTGAGCACGAACGCCGTCTGAAACCTCGTCAGGTTCTTGTTGGCACCTACCTTCAAAAGCCCAGCCCCAGCAGGTTTTTTGGGCAGATGATTGGCCTCATCGCTACCCAACACCTCGTGGGAATCGGTGTCGCCGACAGTTCGCAGCGCCACCCGCACCGGGATGTTACTCATGATGCCGCCCTGCATCTGGTGGCCCAGCCGCTGCGACCCCATCACGAGGCGAAGCCCCTGCGAGCGGCCCTGGCGGCCGACCTCGTCCATGACCGCTTTGGCTCCGTCATGTTCAGCGAACATCTGCGTGAACTCATCGACAATCAGCAGCAGGTGCGGCATCGGCCGCAACTTCTCCTTCTTGTGAATGCGCAAATACTCATATTCAGCGATGTCACTGACCCCAGCCCGGTCAAGCCAAGACTTGCGGCGCTCCATCTCGCCGTAGAGGACATCTTCCATCCTCACAATCCACAGGCGATCGTTACGCAAGTTGCTCATCGCCGCGACGCAGTGCGGGAATCCCGCCACCAAATGCGCCAACGCACTACCCTTAAAGTCAAACACCGCGACCTTCAACGAGTCTGGCGAATGCGTCAAACACGCCGACGTAATCAACGCCGTCAAAAACACCGATTTACCACTCCCAGTCGTGCCGACGACGACGACGTGATGGCCCATCCCCTCGAACTCGTGAGTCTCCTTCAAGTCGAGGGCCACGGGCTGTCCATTGCGTGGATCAATACCGATCGGGAACCGCATCCACTCCCGACCCCACTGCAATTCGCCCTCGTCGTCTTGCAGCGGCGGACCCAGCCGCGTCGCCGCCCAGGCCTCCTCCACATCGATATCGCCCGGATCAGCGTGGCCGAGAATCTCATACAGATCCACGACCTTCGATGCGGCGGCAGTCGAACTTTGCGTTACCCGCGAATCTGCATGGTATCTAGCCATTTTGCGCGCAAACGCGACCGCGGACGCCGTGTCCAGCGTATCGGGGAGCGCGAAAAACCCCTCCTCGTCATATGCCCCGTCGCGCTTGACATGCAATGTGAACTCAGTTGTCATCCGCCGCGCCCTCCTTGACCACTACACGCACAAAGGTCACGCCCGCGACCCCCCCAACGCCCCTGCGATTCAACGTGTCCCATTCACTATCCACACGGAGCTGGTCGTTGATCACAAGCCAATGCGGACGTACCCCGTCCGCGGCGCCAGGGTCCCCGTAATTCTTTCGAGCGCCATGCAATTCGTGACCAACCGCCGCATCCATCGCCGTCGGCGACGTCCACACCATTCGCAACGGCCCGCCACTATCAAAGAGCTTGTCGTGTTGGCAATGCGGCAACCACTTGACCCAATCCCATCGTGCTGGTTCGTCGGTGACGACCATGACTTTCAAGTCCTGCGGTGAATGGAAGCAGGCCGCCTGACAAATCATCGCCCGCACCACACCGTGGACTGTGTCCGGACCATCCTCACCCACCAACGTCATCAGCGGAATCACCTTGAGCGACAGCGGTTTAGCGATCCCACTAATCTTGGACTGCTCCAACAAAAACTTGCGCAGCGCGTCATAGCAGACTGGCTCATAATCGGCCGACTCCCCCAACCGAGGCTTAGCCAGCTTCTTCGCCAAATCCGAAGTACCGGTTCCGAAACGGACAAAACCAAAGTGCATCGCCAAGTCCTCAGCAGAACCCGATCGCTCCCACATCCGCGGCGACCCGACCAACCCACGCAGCATCGCCGGTTCGGGATGCAAGAACTGGTAATTGGCGAACTGACGCTCGGCGTCACTTTGAATCACATCACGTGTCTGGTCGAGCTCGTCCATGTAGGCACGGCGCTCTTCTTCCAACGCCTGCGGAGACAACGCCTTATCACCGCCACCAAAACGGCCCTGCATAAACACCCCGGCGAACGACACAATCATCATCACCGGCACAAACAACGAAAACAAACTCATCGGCCCCGAGCGCAGCCCCGGTTGAGTCAAGATCATGGCCATCATGCCCAAAAACGCCGCGCCCATGACTGCAGGCAAAATGATCTGCGCCTTCGTCATCGGCAACCGGCGCGGCGCGATCGGAGAATCGCGTACCGACTGCATGCCGCCATCAACTTTGGGCGCCCTCAGCCGCCGAGACGGGCTGAAACGAATCGTCGACAACCTTCTCCCCCTCCTATCCGCCGGCCCGTACGTTGGTCTTCGTCGGCAACACAGCCACCGCGTCCGACGGGCTATGCACCGTCAACGCGGCCGCCCGCGACAACTCCGGTCCCGCAGGCCACACCTGCAGCATCGACCACGGCGCCGGACGAACCTGAGATAACACCAGCCCCAACGCCTGCACGCTATTGTCGTCAAACGGCACACCATAGCGCGACCCGGTGGAGCTAGTCAGCCACATCGTCTCGCGCGCAGGCGAATCCAATGCCTGACCAGTAGTGCTAACAAACGTCGATGCACCATCACCGACCAAGACCTGATTCGCTTGCACCCCGCCATTGCCGGCACCCACCAACGGCACCATCTTCGCCCGCTGATCCGCGCGGATGGGCAACCCCCGACCCGAAATCACCGCGAGCCGCGCCTGACGCTCGCTCACACTCCACTGCCACGCCACACACGAAACCGGCCGACTGCCCGCATCAACCAGGCGCACAGGCGACCGCGGATAATAATCCACATCAAGAACATGACGCAGCGGAATATGCGCCAAATGATCCGGCGATATCTGCGGCGGCGTGGCTAAACCAAACGAATCATGCTGGCGCAGCATCGAAGCCACCACAGGCGAGACCTCTTGAACCCCATCTGCCAGCACCACATAAAAGCGGTCCGACTGTGCAGCCACATCCCGGCTCGCCACCACCGCACCGACAACAACCCCCGCCCCCAAATCCACCTGACCGGGCCCACCGGCGCCAGGCACCGCGGGAACAGCCAGCGGTCCCCCCGCCGGCAACGCGTCAAAAAGGGCCCGCGACATCCCCGTCGCCTGCGCCCCGGGCGCAATCCCCAGGGGCCCGGCGACCGCGGACTGAGACAGATCAATCGGCATCCGAACACCATTAGTCACCAGGTGTACCTGCGGCCCATAAGACAACAACAAGGCCTCGCTGCCGGCGAGCTCTCCCGCCGCCTCCCCGAGCAACAACTGCCCATTGATGCCCGTCACCAACGGCGAACCACCAACCGTCGTCGGCGCCGTGTCGCACACAGCCCAGCGCGAAACCTGCGGAGACACCACCGCCGGTGTCTCCACCGGAGCGCCCTGGATCCCCACCGTCGGCCCTTTGGGCCACTTCGCAATCTCCCCCGATGCCACAAACGTCGGCCGATCCGGCGACCCAGCAATCAGCTGCGCCGACACCAGATTCAACGCCGGATACAGTCGCTTGTCGACCACCACAAACAACGCCCCCGACGAACGATCAGCAACGATCTTCGACGAGTCGTCGATCACCCCCGCCGGGCGAAACCACCCGTACACGAACGCCCCCACCACGAGCACCACACCCAACACCGCCGACAACATCAACAGCGTGCGGTGCCAGCGAACCGGATTGATCTCCATGCTCACCGAACGGCGCAGCAACGCAAACGACAAGCGTCGCCGAACAAAGAAATGACCCGAAACCTGCGTCTTAGACGCCAACTTCAACGGCACACCGGCACCGTACCGCCCCCCGCTACACCCCCGCTACCAGCACGTCCAAATTGAATGAAAACCCAGAACACCGCAGTGGCGCCAGATCGCTACAGGTACCGGGCTTTCAGGACCTTGACCGCCAGCGATCGGAGTCCGCCCCAAAAGCGAAGTCGCCCTACCCATCAGGATCGCAGCTCACTCCTGGCCGCCGACCATCTCCTCGAGTTCGGCCATCGACTTAGTAAGGCTCGCCAGCCCGGGACGACGGCCCTATCCCGTGCGACGGCCGCCATGAGGCGGCGCGCATTCTCACGCGAACCTAGCAGGTACACCGTTTCGCGCCCCGAATCGTCGTCATCGGCGTACATGGGCCCGTCCGTAACCGTGACTGGCAAGCTGAATCTGTGGTAGGTCGTCCTCGCACCATTTAACGCAACCTGCGTCGGCGCCACCAGCCGGAGTACCCTCACGACAACTGTCCTGCTCAGAGTAGGATAAATGGTATGGCGAAAGCCAAAGTGTCCGTAATGATTGAAGAGGCCGTGCTGGCGGCGGCCGATGCGGACGCCCAGGCGGCCGGGCTGAATCGTTCAGAGATGATCGAACGAGCCCTGCACAACGAGCATCTCCGAATCTCGCTCGAGAACTACACAACACACACTGTGCCAACGCTCGACATCGACGCCTACGCGGAGAAGGTCTATCAGGCGAACCGGGCCGCTGGCCTGTGATCACACCCGGAGACATCACGCCAGGCCGCGACACCAACCAGGAACTGTACGTTGTCGTACTATCTAACACGATTCACCTCGCAGCCGCCACCGGCCAGGTGATCATCTGCCCCTTCATTCCCGGTGAAATCCCCAGCAGCACAATGGCTATGATCGTCACAGTGCTGCAACCCAAAGGGGTTGTCTTACCGGAGCTCATCCAGTGGCTTCCTGTCGCGGCCCTCGACCAACCCATCGGCAATATCGGCGGCATCGCGCTCGCTGACACGACCACGACCGCCGTCACCGCGCTCATTTCCTGACCCTCAACGTACTATCCCCGATCGCAACTTGCCCCCAATCCGATAAGAATGTCCCCGAGATTGCGTGAGAACAGACACCAATTTCTCGGGCAACCCTGCGCGCGTGGCCGCGGCGGTGGATGGATGGGTGCTTCCAGCGAATACCGCTTATTTCGTCACTGTGACGACTCGGCGTCTCTCCTCCAACGATCCGGCCATCACCTCGATCGCCAAATCGAGGCCCAGCTACCACGTACTTATAAGGCGTGCTCCTATAACGGTTTTCGCCAGCGCTCGGCGGTCAATCCTGATCACTGCATCCCACGTCGCACGCCGCGGCACCTCACGCTACGCCGCAGCCGAGCTCGGATTCGACCACGCGCCATAACAATTCAAATTTGGTGCCAAAATCTCCATGGGTAGGCCGTCGCCGCAGCGTAGACCATATCCGCTACGTCGACCGGTCGCCGCTCCCAACCCTGCAGCAACTCCATCGTGCGTGCGGTGACCCACTGCGCCTGATAACGCTCGCGATCTCCTGTGGAGGCCTCCGGCCGAGGCCGGTTCGCGCTGAGGTTCACGTAGTACACGGTTGAGGCGATCCGGTACTGGTTCCATACCTCCTCCGAGATGTGGTCGCCGGTGCCCAGCACATCCCACATCTGCCGCAGATCGAGCGTCATCTCCCCCGACATCTTCACAGCTTCGATCATCTGCACAGCCAGCGGCACAACGACCTGATTTTCAACCATGCGCGTCTCAGGTTCAGTGGAGGTCGTCTGCTGAACCCGGGCATACACCTCCGGGTGCAACGCTTCGAGACGATGCATATGCATATCGTCGAGAATCGGGCGGATGTAAGCACCGTCATCGAATTCGCGTTGACAAACCGCGTATTCGACCCCTGGCACCCGACCGTAGGGGCTGTCCGCGGTTACTGCCATGGCAACCAGATGCGTTCCGCCGCGGCCGCGCAGCCGTGCATATTCGGCTAGCACCTCGGCAGGATCGGATGACCCGAACCAGCCTTCCCGAAATTGGTTGTCTACCAACTTATCTGCCGTCAACAGACGGGCAGTACGTGGCAAGAACACTCCCCGCGGAATGTAACCAAAGCCTTCGTTGGACATCACCACGCACTCGGTGGCCCCGCCAGCCTCGCGGCGAAATACGCCCACGGCCCACTCAATGCACGCGTAATTAACAATGTCGCTGTCACGACGGAGCTTGCGCGCCAACACTTTTGCGGTTGCCAGTTCGGCTGACTCCGGTCGTCCACGGTTGCGGGCGCCAGCTCCGGCGCTGACAACACTTGCCGGCACAACCACCGCCCCACCCGATCCGACCGTCGATCCAGCTGCCGGCCCGGTTGTCGGCGCGGAGCCACCCGGTGTGGCCGTGTTGCCAGCAGGGGCGACGGGGGCTGCAGCACTTGCGCCACCCGCAGCTACGGGGGCCGCGGGAGCGCCCATACCCGGGGGCGGAAGCATCATCGCCGCCGGTGCAGCACTCGTCGGCCCGCCAGACGTGGCAAGCCCCGGCGCTGCGGGGCTGACTGCCGGAGGGGTCGCACCTGCTCCTGTCAACCCGGCCGAAGGAACGCCCGCACCCGAAGTCAGCCCTGCCGCTGGAGTTGCGGCTGCTTGCCCTGCGGCCGGCGTTCCAGTGCCGGTCGCAGGCGGCAGCGACCCCAACGCCGATCCGGCTGAAAGTCCTTGGGAGAACGCCGGTCCCAACTGTGCCGGTGCCCCGGCTGCTGGTGCGGCATTAGCGGGCAGGTTCCCCAGCCCGGCAGCCTGAGTACCGGGCAGCTGCCCCATACCGCCGGGCAGCCCGCCCAAGCCCCCACCAGAGCCCAGGCCTCCCATGCCACCCCCACCGGGCATCGATCCAAGTCCCCCCGTCATCGACGTCAACCCCGGCGGGAAACCAACAGACTGAATCCCGCTGCCACCACCACCCGGCATCGGCATCTGCCCGGCACCCGGATAAGGGCTCCCCATCACCGCAGGAGTGGATCCTGGTCCCGTCGTCGCCGGCTCGCCGTCCTCGCCCTTCGCTGCACCACTGTGGCGCGGCGTGTGCCCATTACCTATTCCCTGCGGATTGCCAGTGCCGTTGGGGTTCGCGGGGTCGCCGTTGTCATCACCTAGTCCGGAGCCCTCTTTGCCTGTGGGTACGGCTATTCCGCCTCCGCCGCTATGGGGCAAGACGGGGTCTTGAGGTGCCGGACCGCCTAGGCGTGAGGTAAGAGCCGTGATATCGGTGCCTGCAGTGTGCTCGAAAACTCCGGCCTTGGCTGTAGCGGCTCCTACCGCGCTGGTCGTCAGGGCTCGGGCGTGCGTGTGCCAGCGCGCCGCGATCTCCTGCTGTTGTATCGCGTTCTTGGCCTGCGACAGTTCAGCATTGGCTTTCATCAAGACGTTCCGTTGGGCGGTTTGCGCGTCGCGGTAAACGCCAGCGACTCCGTTGAAATAATCTGCCGCCGCGTTGTATATCTCGACCATCCGGCCGTAGTCTGCGGCCAATTGGCGATTCTTTTCGTGCCCAGCTTCCCAACCGGGCGATTGTGCGGCCTCTTCGCGCATCGCATTGGCGGCTTTGAGCTGCTGCTGCAGCTCACCGACTTTCTCCGCCAACGCCGCGTAGTGCGCCGCTTGGGTCTCCAACGGCTCTGCTGCTGGCGGCACCATATCCGGGGTGATGATGATGTTCCCAGCGATACTGGTTGCGGGCACATCCGCCACGGCTCCCTCTTCCTCACACTACCGGCAAGCGGCGTTTACCTTGTCTTCTGCGGTGTTTGCACGACCGATCGCGGCGTTTCGCAAGCTGCCCTTGCGATGCGTGGTGGCGTTTTCCATGTCCGAGCTGGCCGCAAGGTAGTCGTCGATCCCTGAGCGGATCGTTGCCGGTGTATCGGCGGGCAGTTCACGGCGCAGGTATGCGCTTTCCACCAGGATTACCCGCGCCTCGTTGGCCAAGGCCTCTTGGGTGCCAGGGTCATTCCAGTCGGCTGGAGCGTGGGCCACCGCGTTCGTGGCCGCGTCCATTGCTGTCGCGGTAATCCCCCACACTTGGCATGCCTTTGTGCGTGCGGCTGCCACCTGGTCGGAACTCGGGGCAGGTGGTGACCACGGCGCAACCACCGTACTGACGGGAACTTTGGATGGCGTCATCCACGCTACTGCGGCAAGGACGGCGGCTCCGACCGCAACGACTAGCGCCGCCGCCGTGCCCCCCACCGCCCCGCGGCCGGGCCCCGCCGGTGGCGGAAGCTGACGTGGCGGGAAAGCGGGTGGGAGCGGTGTCCCCGCTTGGGGCGAGTGCAGGGTGGCGGTCATATGCTCACCACCGGTGTCAGGTCCTGAGCGTTCTGGTTGTCGGTCTGAAGGTCTGCGGTCAACGATTGATCGTTGCGTTGAGCCACCTTTCCACCGCGTGGCGCCAGCGCGGCACCGGCTCCCGCGACTTGCTGGTTCACACCTGCGCTTGCTGCCACGCTCGGCGCCCACATTGAAGCCGCGTGAGCCCCCCCGGCTGCCGTGGCCGCCGCGCCATGGGCCGCGTGCTCGGGCACGGTCGTAGCAAACTCGACCGTTGCCGAACCGGTCAGCATGTTCGCCGACTCCGCCGCAGCGGGAATGACCTGCAGAATGTCATCGGTTCGCATCACTCACACACCTTGTCGAGTCGATCTCCCGCACTTCTAAGCGCTAACACGAACGGCTGGGCATCGTGGTCGGACAGCTCGCGGGTATTGGCGTCGACCAACCGAATTACTGCGGTGACATATTCATTGGTCGCGTCTAGCACGTTCTTCGGGGTAGCCGGCGGAAGATGCTGTTGGATGTACTGCGTCTCCAGTATCACCACAAGCTGGAAGTTGCCCAGTGCAGGATGGTATTGAGGCGATTGCCGGTCTCGCGCAGCGTCGAAGAAGTTCTTTTGAGCAGCAATTATCGATTTGTCCGCCGTATCGCTGGCGTCGCAGGCTTCCTTCTTGGCCGCCGCCACTTGCTCCGGGCTGTAGCTCACCGGCGGTGGGGGTGGCGCCATCACCGTGGTGGTTGTCGCGGCCGGGTTTGATGCGGTCAACTTCATCGCACTCATCACCGTTGCGCTTAACGCCAGTAGCAGCGCGAGCGCCAGCATTACCCATACCGCCAGCCAGCCCGGCCCGCGTCTGCGGTACACCGGTGGCGGTGCAGGAGCTTGTGGGGGTGGCACGTAGCTGGGCGGTGGTGGCAACACCGCGGCACCGGTCGGCACACCGACCGTACTCGTGGAGGTGGGCGGGCCGCCGGTCGCAGCGGGGTAGCTCGGCTGCCCAACTGCCTGCGGATTCATGCAATCAGCGTACTGTCCTGCGGCGACATCGGGCTACCGTTGGACGCGAATCCAAGACGAAACCGGTGCTCAGGTGGCAGTCCAGATCTCACTTTCGGGATTGATGAACGCTTGCACAGCAGCGTCGAGCGCTTCCTGGTCTTGGCCGCCTCCCACGCTCGCTGTTTCCTCGGCCGCGGCGTTGACTGCCTCGTCGATCGTGGTGTTGATCAGCTCGGCCAAAGCCCCGTGTGAGTAGCGGGTGGTGCAGCCCTGCGCCAGCGACAGCGAGGTGAGTTGTCCTTGGGAGTTCACCGACAACACGACGTCGCCATCGCCGCCGATGGCTTCCAGGTCGATGCCATCCATCTCCTCGAGCAGCTTGGAAAGCATCGTCGACACCCGTTCCATGCGCGCTATGACACTGGCGGTTAAATTCTTATCCGCCTGGTAGCCGTCATACTCGTACACCGTCACGGGGCCTCACCATCGTCGTCGGACGCAATTTCATCCTGCAGGTCGGGCAGGGCCATCGACACCGAATCGAGCTGGGCCATCACTTCAGCGACCAGATTCTGATCGGACTGATAGCCGACGCACCCATTCACGCTCACTGGTCATCACCGCTGCCCGGGTCGCGGTCGACGCGTCGGCTGCGTGACCGAACGGTCACCGTGCGCTTCGGCCCGTCTTTGGGGTAGGCAGCGGCGTCAACGGTGGCCGTGTGCCGAATTGGGTCTCCCCGTTCGCCTTTGATCGGCTCGGAATTAGGGCGCGATGGCATCTCGATCGACTTGTCCGGGTCCTTTACCTTGCGCTTGGCCGCCCCGGCGCCAGCGCCCATGCCCCCCATCGGGGGCATGAACATTGGGGAGCCGCCCATACCGCTCTCAGCGGCGGCAGCGGTGGGACTCGGGGTGGCGCTGGCCCCCGCCAACGGGGGCGAGGTGGGGGAACTCATTCCGGAGATCGCTGAAGCCGCCGGCTTGAGATCTGCGCCGCCGCTGGCCGCCGGGGCGGTAGCGCCGTCGTCACCACCGCCTCCGCCGGCACCGCTGCCCAGGGAGTCTGCTGGCTCAATTTTGGCCGCGTCGTCCAGCCCGTTCTTGCCTGCCATTCCTTGTGCCAAACCTGCAACGCTCTGGGTGGCTTGCTGGGCCAATCCCTGCAGCTCTTGGCCTAATTTCTGCGGTATCTGGGTGGCCATCCCGACCCCGGCGCCCAGCAGGCCGGTCAACATCGGCGGCAAAGATGAGGCCATTCCCGGCATCGCACCCGTTCCCGCAGGCGCTAGCGGGTTAGCGGCGGGATCACCATCGCCTGCATTGAGACTCTCGTCGAGGCCGGCGGGGTCGGTGTCGGGGTCGACGTCGCCGGCGTGGGTGGTGCCCGGGTGATCGCGTGTCGGTTTTGGATCCGCTCCCTGCTGAGTTGGAGACGGCGGGGTGTCCCCTTGTCCGGCACCAGGTTCCACGATTGCTGGGGCTGGCGGTGGCCCCGGCGGAGCCTCCGGTATCGTCTCGCCGGTGTGGTAGCCAGCGGCCACAACCTGGGTGTGGTTCGTTAACTGGGTCAAATTCGTGTGTGCCTTAGACACCGCGGCCGCCGATCCCGGACTGGGATAAGAGCTGTTGAGTGCGATCGCGTTGTGGAGCTCGCGGTGACGGTTAGCGAACTCCGTGGTCGTCGGAGTCGCCTGCTTGGCTTGTGTAAATCTGTTCTTGTGGCTGCCGGCGAGCTTTCCAACGGTGTCGGCATGGCGGGCCATCTCCTGCGCCCAGTCCGCGTAACGATTCAACGCCGCCGAAATACGCGGTCCTGCTTCCCCTTTGAGATGTTCACTGACCGTGGCCGCCCCGCGGCGGGCCGATCGCGCGGCAGCGCTAAATCCTTCTGACAGTGCCGCACAGTCGGCCACAAACGCATCCCCGGCAGCGGGCTGACCGGCTTCCATGATCGCCGCCGTCGTTTCGGCTGGGCGGGGTCCCGGCGGGGCGATCGGCACATCAGGCGCAACAAGATTCACCGTCACCGCCGGGGTGAAGCCCGGCGTGGAGGGTGCAGGGTTACCTTGCAAGCTCACCACCGCTTGATTGGCCTGGTCCATCTGCCCATACGCGACTGCTGACTGGGTTATCGCCTTGGCGCCGGCCGCAAGGACCGTCGACCCGTCAGCAGCTCGCGATGCCATCACCGCCGCGTGCTCACTGAGGCGGGCAGCCACGCTCGTTGATGTCTCATCGGTGGCCAGCGGAGGGTGCACCGGCGACTGCGCGCCGAGCCTGGCAAGGCTGTTAGCGGCGGCGACCAGCCCCGCGACCGCACTCTGCAGTCCGGCAACATCGACCTGCAGCACTGCGGTCCTCCCTCCGTGTTCTAGCTGACGTTGCGACGAGTTCTCTCAGAAATCGATCAGGGCCTCATAGCTGGCAACCTGATCCTTGGTGGGCAACGCACTGGACACGGTCACGTGTTGAGCCTCCCACTCCTGACGCAGCGCCAACTGCGAGCGTAAATGAGCCAGCGTGTTCAATTTGATGATGCGGTTAGCCAGTTCGGCGTCGCTGAGCTGCATCGCCGCCGCCTGAAGCTCCACGCCTAACGAGTTGCCGCTGCGGCCCACCGCCACCACGATCGACTCATCGCGGCTTGCGACCTCGAACACCACGGTGTCGTAGTCGGTCGACGGCGCTTCAGACATGTTGCTAATCCGTGGAAATCGTCAAATTGGCACGGTTGTCAGCGTTCATCTCCGCCATGCGCGCCGCGGCGGCGCGAAGCTGCTGCGCCATGGCCCCGTGCCGCTCTTGTTGGTCGCGCAATGCGGTCTCGCGGTCGTTGACCGCGGCCACTGCAGCACGACGCGCCTCGTAAAACAGCGGTCCCCACGATTCGGCCGCAGCCACGGTGCGGGCATGGTCAGCACGGGCCTGCCCGCACGCCTCGGCGGCGCGTTCGTGGGCGATCGCCCATCGGATCAGGTCATCGGTGTTGACCTGCAAGGCCTGCTCATTCACGGTCATTACGGTACTCCCTCACGTTGCAGTAAAAGTTCGCTTAAGTGGTCGGCGGCGCCGGTGCGGGCGCCACGGCCGGTGCCGGGGCGACGGCCGCCGAAGTCACCGTTGTCGCTGTTGGGGCCGACACGCGTGTCCACCCCAAGAAATTCGGGCCAGTGTCGAGCTGGTCAATCGGCGTGACCTGGCCATTGAGCCAAACATGGTCTTTGTCTAGAGCCATGACCCGATGATCGGTGTATTGGCCCACATCGCCGAATTGCAGCCGCGAGGGTGCCATGGGTGAACTCACCGGCGAACCCAGCGGCGGCAACTGAAGATTGGCCCCTGCAAACGCGTCGTCGATGCTGTCACCGGAGAGCACCGCGCGTCCGGCCTGCGCGAGTGCGCCATTGGCCGCGGTTCGCACCGATTGGTCGGGCAGCTGGACCTGAGTCGACGGTGTTGGCGTCTGACCTGGCGCTGCCGGCGCTGACGGCGGCGGGGTGGATCCGCTGCCAGCGTTTTCTGTCCCCGCCTTGTCCCCTTTGTCTGCTTTGTCCCCTGGGTCGTGCAGTCCGGCCGGCTGGGTGCCATCTCGCGGTTTGTCGTCACCGGTGTGCGATCCGGACGGGTCTTTCAACGAATCGACGTGCTCATCAGAGGCCTGGTCCGGATCGTGGCCGCCATCGCGTAGCGCCCCACCGATCGCCGAACCCAAATCCCCCAGCCCGCCGCCACCGCCTCCGCCGAGCGAGGGAATCGCTGAACCGAGCGCACCTGGCAGCGAGCCAAGAGCGCCCATCGCAGGCCCGCCCATCATGCCCAACCGCGACATCAACGGATCTGAGGCCAGCCCGTCCAGTAGCGGGTCATTGCCACTGCCAGTGCCGTCACCGGTCCCGGCCGGAGAATCGGCACCACCACCCGGTGTAGTGCCGGTTGAGTCCGGGTTGCCGCTGCCAGTGCCGTCGCCGCTCGAACCCTTGGTGTGCGGGTCATCGCCGGGTTTCTTGTCTTGCAACGCCTGATAGCGCGCCGAGAGACCATCCAACACCCGCGCTTGTGAATCTGAGTCCAGCCCAGCGTTTTTCAGGACGTTGAGGATGTCGTCGGTTTTTCCCTGCAAGAACTCTGCCAGCTGCTGTTGGCCGGTCGCAGTATCCAGCGATGACCCCAGCTTGTTGACCTGGTCGATGATGTCTTGCTGCAAAGCTTGGAGCCGCTGACGACCATCAGCGCTAGAGCTCGACGCTTTAAGCAGAGCGTCGGCCAGTTTGTCGTCAGCGTCATTGAGCGCCGAATGATTTTTGGCCAGTGCCTCGTCGAGCCGTTTGGCTGCTTCTGCCCCTGCCCCGCTCAGTCCCGGTGGCGGTGGCGTGCCCGCCGGGGAGGTCGGCGCCGGCGACTCCGGCGGGGGCGGCGGGGGCGGAGGCGCTGCGGGTTGGTCGCGGCCCAGCGCCTGGTTGATTTCGGGCATCGGAGCCGTATCCGGGTTAATGCCCATGTAAGTGAGCTTGGCTCGGTCGAGCTTGGTGAGCTGATCGCGTGAGGTGACCGGAGCCGTTGGGGCCGGGTCTAGTGGCATCGGGCCGCCGGGCGCCGGGCTTTGAGGGAAGGGTGACCCCAATACCTCGGATACTCCGCCGAGCACCTGGGACAGCGCTACATCGGTCCAGCCCGTCATGTTCGGGACGATAAGTCCCGAGTCGCTTTAGCCGCTACCAACAACGCCACATTCACCAAAAACCGGCTACGCCAGCATGTCCACACGGCTTGTCGACTTTTGTTTTCTTTCAAGACACGCCGCACCAGATGCGTCCTGCAACTTCGCACACCTGCGTCAATCAGTCCGGAGATACGGCACACAGGAGTGCCTTAAGCCGGGGAGCCTCGCGACTGTGAGCGTAGCCGGCGAGCCAATCGGCGATCTTAGCTGCAAGCTCCACCGGCAACGATCGCGTGCTCTACATCGGTAGCATCGAGCACCGCGCGCATATCCATCGGCGGCAATGACTTTCGGGTTCGCAGCGGGCCCATCACGGGTTGCGCCTCCTCGATACTTCTCGCCGCACGCCCCTTCCCCGCAGTGGAATCCCCGGCTGCACAAGCAGTAGCCGCCAACACCGACATACGCGCGCGAAAGCCGACGCACCTCTAGCAGGACCAGCCTGGACAAGAGCAGGGTCAAATTGTCACGGTGACGAATCAGCCTGGCGCACGGGGCGCTATTGCAACCCGGGCGGGCGCCGATCATCTGACCGGTGGCGCCGAAGAAGCGGCCTTGCGGCTGGCAGTAAGTACGTCCTGGATTTCCGCAATCTTCATGTCGACGTCTTGCACGACTGCGTGCGTGATGCCCGGATCGTCGGCTAGCTTAGCGGGGATACCGTCGCGCAAGCTGGCCAGCTCGTCGGCGATCCACTTTATTCGACGCGATGCGAACTGGTCGCCTTCGACAAGTGGCATCGCCCGCGAGGCCAACCTGACACCTCTATCAGCGATCCGGGCGCTGCACCCCTTTGGTTCCAATGTTAAATCCCTTCGAGCGCTGCACTTTCCACCAACGCTAGGGCAACTTATCGGCCTAGGCGACGGTCACGGTCAAAATTCCCGCCAGAACTTTGACGCGCGAAGGTTGATCGCCGGCCTTGGGGTAGATCTGCATCGCGACGGGCCATGGGGGCTGTACGCCGCCCGTTGTTGGCAGGCCGTCCCCCGGGTGTGGCTTCTAGTTAGTAGTTAGTGGCCTTCCTGCGGATAGGTTGGTGGCCCCAGAGGACCGGAAGGGTTGTACGGTTCGGGGGTTAAATCGCTGTGCCACATATAAATCCCGGACCCTGGTAACCATTCGTCGTATCCGTAGGGTGGCAGTGGGTTAGAGCCAGGCGGATAGATTTTCGCTCCCGGAAAGGCCGACTGCGGTACCCACACGCCTGTGTTTGGGCCCAACTGGACATATGGGTCTGGATTGCCGCGTTCGTCGACGACCGTTGGTGGCCCTAGGGCTCCGGGCGGATACACCTTGTAGCCGGGGATTTCATCGGATCTGACAAAGTAGTGCGGAACTTTGTCGGGGTCGTCTGCTCCTGACCGGTCCCATATATCAACCCACGGCGGCGAATCAGGAAAGTTGGGCGGGCCCATCCCACCCGGGCCGGCGTCATAGGGCATATGCCGCTTATCACCCGGCTTCCACGTGCGCGAATCCAGCGGCGCAGCAGGTGGTGACTCCTTGCCGTGGCTACCGGAAAGGCGCCCGTAGTCAGCGCTTTGGATGGTGCCGGCTATTTCAGCGTTGCGCTGCTGGAAGTTTTGCAGCAATCCCTTCGCCTGGTTGAGCTGACCCTGCAAAAAGCTGGCGAGTTGCTGCTGCCCTGCGGCGCTACGTGTGCTGGGGGCCAGTGCGCTAACCCCCGCGCGGGTCTGAGCGATCAGGTTGTCCATGCTTCGTGCTCCCGCCGCGGCGGCCTGTCCGGCATGGGTCAGCGCCGGATTGACTTGGCCATCGGCGGCTACCGTGCGGTCTAACGCATGGACCTGATCGGCGTTGGTCGCAGCGTAGGTCGTCGCTGCCTCGCCTTGCCAATTGGCAGCTGCGGCCTGCCCCACTGGCGCTACAGCTGCTCGGCCCGCCATCAACTGCTGCGCCGAAGGCAACGACGCTTCGAGGGGCGCCGCGCCGAAAAGCCGGCGAGCATCACTGAGCACGCGACCTGTCTCGGCCACCAGTCCATCGAGTGACGACATACTGGCCAGTATTACCCAGATCCAGTGCGGCTTCTATCGCCGTCTCCGACTTCGTGCTCATGTGGTGTGCGGGGCGTCGGCGACCGGATCGGCCAACTGCTCGTTCATTCGGTCTCCGGCATGCACGTGCTGGCGTACGAGCGGCGTCGCAGCTTTATTCAATGCTGGGGCTGCGATCCAGGTCAGGGGTGCTGGGGTGCGCGGCGTGCACAGGTCGCTAGTGAGTGCGCGCGCTTGTCTGATATCGAGCCGGACGGCGGACTTTTGTTCGGGCGTGCTCGTGGCATCCAGAAGGAGGGCCCGCGCGCGTTGCTGGACGGCATGGACGTGCTCGCGGCGGGCGAGATTGTCGGGCAAGGCTTGCGCGGCGCGGATGTCTTGTTGGGCTTGAGCCGAAGGTCCGGATTCGGGCATGCCGCACAGTAAACCGCGGGGCTGTGCCGCGCGACAAAGGCTGCGAGGTTTCGCCATGTGTCGGCATGCGGTGGCGACGGCTCGAATATGCCGCGATGAAAGGGCACGGGGAACTTCAGCGCCACACAAGGGACCGTTCGAATGTAGTGTCTAACTTCCGGTTTGGATATTCAGAAGTCGTGCTCGGGACCGGCGAGGCCTTGCTGGTGGTCGTGTTGTTCGAGGGCGAGGCGTTCTCGGGCGCGGACAATTTTGCGTAGGGCATCGGCGCTGGGGTAGCCGAGTTCTTCGACCAGGGCCGGTGTGGGGTTCAGGAGCAGGCTCCATCCGGGTTTGCGGCCGCGGGCGGCCATGCGTTGTTCGGCCGCGGCGGCTTTGGCTTTGGCTTCGGGGCTTTGGGCGGCCATGCGCAGCTCGAGGGTGAGGGCTTTAAGTTCTGCGTCTTTTGTGGCCAGTTCGTCGGCGTGTTCGAACGGTGCTGGGGGGTTGGTTACAAAGTCGTCGAGGGCGGCCTGGTCGCGGTCGCGTTCGTGCTGCAGTCGTGCGTGGTGTTCGGGTAGGCCGGTGTAGAGGTTTTCCACGCGGCGCAGCAGTCCGAGTTGTTTGGGGCCGTTGACGTCGGAGCCTGGACCTGCGCCGGTGGATAACAGTTCAAGGCCGGAGATTTCTGCGGTGCGCGACGGCACGGCTAGTCGTAGTAGCAGTTGGTCGTGGGTGAGGTCGCGGGCGGCCAGGATGTCGATGCCGTAGATGGTGGCGCCGATGGGTTCGAAGCGGCTGGCGCCGCGGTCTTTGCCGGCGGTGTAGGCGCGCCGGCAGGCCGCAGCCAGTGCGTGGGAGGCGGGGACGCGCTCGGTGTAGGTGGTGTCTGCGACGGTCAGCCGTGGTGGCCCGCCGGCGGAGGCATGCGCGGCGGCTGCCCTGGCGAATGGAGTGAGCTCGTCGATGGCGCGTTGTTTGTTGGGAATCGCGCGCTCGAGCACACTGACTTGCCAGTCGCGGTTGCGCACCGATTGACTGTGTGCGCGCTGCAGGGCGGTGAGGCGTTTGACGGTGTCGTCGAGTTCAACTTGGTGTATGTAGCGCGGGTCGCCGGTGGCGATGGCCTTGGTTTCTGCGGCGGCGGTCCCGATGTCACCGCCGGAAAGGTCGTCGATCTCGATATCGAGGACCTCGTTGCGGCGCATCTGTTCGATGAACAGCGTTTTGGCTTGGACTTTTTGCCACATGACGGTGTCGTAGGAGCCTTCGGTGACGTAGATGAAGATGTCGATGCCGTCGAGGTTTTGGTTGCCTTGGCGCTGAATGCGGCCTTCGCGTTGTTCAAGGTCGCGCGGGCGCCATGGCACGTCGACGTGATGCAGGGCGGCGGCTCGGGCTTGCACGTTGACCCCGGCGCCGATTTTCTCGGTGCTACCGATCAGCACTGAGACGTCTCCCCTAATGCACTGGGCGAACAGCGTTTTGATCTCTTGAAGATTTTTTGCCTCGTGGACGAAGCGGATCGCGGCTGCGGGCATGCCGCGCGCCACGAGTTCGTCTTTGATCGCCTGATAGATGGTGAACTGGGCGGGGTCTTTGGATGGGGTGCCGCGGTCGCAGAACATGATCTGCAGTGCCCCGGTGCCGGCCGGCGCGCCGGTGTCGGGATGGGTATAGGCGCGATGCGCGTGGCGGTAATGGACACGCATGGCTGCGTCGGCGACTGCGCAGGCGCGGCTGTGTCGGGGTTTGGGCAGGTGGGCCAACCGTGGATCCAACGACACGTTGCGCCCGTCGTTGCTGATTTTGAGTGGGTTGTCGCGTCGGGGATTGCGTGAGTCGAGATGATCGAGGCGGTAGCCCAAGTCGGTAATGAAGTCGACGACTTCGATGTCGGGGTGCAAGCTGATGATTTGGCGTTGCCCGGTGCGAAGCGGCGGCAGCTCGACGGGGACTTGGTCGCGGGTGACGACGTCGGTGTAGACCGAGGACAGCGCCAGCAGGGCGGGCAGGTTGGTGAACTTCCCTACTCGCGTGACGGGCCGCAGCTTAGTGCCCGTGGTGTTGACCTCGATGGTGGTGGTGGTCGCGGTAAACGCCGCACCCCAGTCCCCCAGGTCAGCGACCCCGGCGTGCTCTAAAAGGTCTGGCCGCAAGTAGGTTTGCATGACCCATAGCTCGCCTAATGAGTTGCTGATCGGTGTGCCGGTGGCGAAGGTCGCGACCCGTTCGACAACCCGGTGCGCGGGAATGCCTTTGGCCAGCGCCTCGTCGCGGCGCCGCTGGCGCAACACGGTGAGTTTGAGGGCGAGGTCCTCGGCACGTTGCGATGCGTTGGGGCACGATAATTCTTCAATGTTGCAGGTGCGGCCCAAGTTCTTGTACGTGTCGGCCTCGTCGATCATCAGATAGTCACAACCGGATTCCTCAAACCGCAACCCAGTGTCTTTGGTGTTGGCGGCTACAAGTTTTTCTAGCCGCGCCTTGGCGCTTTTGATGGCGAGTTCGATGCGCTTTTTGCTGCGGTCGGCTTCGGCGGATTGGAGTTGTTCGCGCAATGTATCGAGCTGGTTTTCGATGTAGTCGACGCGCATATCCGTGGAGACGTTGATCGCGGTGAACGCCGACTGCGGGATGACAACGAGATCCCAATCACTTGAGGCGGTTTGGGCGATGAAGCGGCGCCGTCCATCAGCGGTGGTGGCCGCTGAGCCGAGCAGAATCTTGGCGGCCGGATACCACTGTTGGGCTTCGCGGCCAACTTGTTCGGTGATCGCATTGGGTACCACGAGCCAGGGTTGGCGTACCAACCCCAGGCGCCGCAGTTCCAGCGCTCCAGCGACCATGCTTCCCGTCTTGCCCGCTCCGACAACATGATCCAAGAGAACGGCGGGCTCGGAGATGATGCGCGCGGCGGCGTTGCGCTGGTAGAAGTGCGGCGTGAAGTGATCCGACATGCCAGGAAAACGCATGTGTGAGCCGTCGTAGGCAGGCGCGCGCCGCGAGTTGAAGCGCCGGTTGTATTCGGCGACCAGGGTGTCGCGGCGGGTCTCGTCAGACCACAGCCAGCGGGTGAATTCCTCGCTGATTTTGGCCATTTTGGCTTGGGCGGCGAAGGTGGCCTGCAGGTCGAGGACACCGTCGTCGTTGTTGACGAGGACGGCTTTGGAGTTGCAGGCGGCCTCGAGCAGGCTGACCGCGTCGCAGCCGCGTCGGTCGGTTCCCCATTCGTCGGTCATCAGCCGGCCGTGGCGTTTGTAGGAGGCAACGTCGACGACCCAGCGCCCGCCGATGTGTTCGGCGACCACACCGGTGGCGTCGAATGTTTTCTCGGCGAAGGCGGCGACGACTTGGGCCGGGATCCACGGTGCCCCGGGGCGCATTTTGATGTCTTGGGCTTCACGCTGGGGCGGCAGCACCTGTTGCAGGGCGGCGGCGTAGTCGTTGTAGATCGGGTTGGTTTCGGCCGCATCGAGCGCGCGGGCGAGTTTGGTGCGCACGTTGCCGGACAGGGCACTCACGGCGGGGACGAGTTCGTCGGGGTCGTCGAGGCTGGGATAGACCAGTCCAGCGATCAGGTCACGGGCGTCGTCGACTTCGACTTCTAGCAGGTTGGCGATTAGGTCGACGTCGACGCGCTGGGTGCGGTCCAGGCACACCGCCAACGCTTCTTCGGGGGTGTCGGCGGTGGCGCGCTCCAGCGGCGGGGTGAGCAGGTCGGTGGAAAAGATGGGCGATTTCTGGGCGGAGCCGGTGTCTTCGTCGAAGATTTCCAATGAGGCGACCAGTGCCCATCCGGGGTCGTGGCGCATTCCGCCGTCGAGGTGACGCCGCTTCTTGTAGGGCGCGGGCGCTTCGGAGGCCTCGGTGTCCCATTGCGCGGCGACGTCGTCGGGCACGGGCCCGGTGTAGGGGCGCTCGGGGGTGCCTTCGGCGGTGCGCCAGGCGGTTTCGGCGGCGGCCAAGCGCTGATCGTGGCGTTCTTGGGTGACGGTGGGATAGACCCAGGTGAACCGGTTGAGGGGGCCATGCTGGCGCACGTAGTTGTCGTAGAGGGTGTTGAGGTGTCCGCGGAGCTGGTCGCGCTCGGCGGCGGGCTGGCCGTCGCGTTGGGAGGCGATGAGGCTGACGGCGACGTCGCGCAGGCCGATGAGTTCGCGGGTTTCTGCTAGCAGCGTTTTCGGGGTTTTGTGGGGTTCCCATTGGTGTCCGGCCCAGTATTCGATGCCGCGGTTGGCCTCGCTGTAGCGCAATGTGTAGAGCGGGGTGTCCTCACCGCGGTCGGCCGCGGTGATCAGGCCGGGGTCGAAGACGTCTGCGGAGACCTCGGTGAGTTCAGCCGGCGTGGCGGTTAATCCGAGCCCGTGCTTCATGGCCGAGTCGATGAGCAGGTGTAGCCGGTCGTGCAGCTGCTCGGCGAGCTCGGTGCCGCTGGTGCCGCTGGTGCCGCTGGTGCCGCGCACGACGAGTTGGTGGGAGCCGTTGAGTCCGCGGCCCAGGTGCATCTGGCCGAGCACGTTGTGGGGGTTGGCGACGAAATGGGAGTTGATGTGCAGGGTTTCGCCGGCGCCGGTGTCGGGGTCGGTGAGTTCGATGGCTTCGGTGTTGATCCAGGCGGGCAGTTCGTCTGGGGAGGGGGTTCGGGGATCGCGGCGGCGCAGGATGAGCAGGTCGGTGACGACCTCGGTGCCGGCCACCCGCGTAAACGCCTTCGACGGGAGCCGGATCGCGCCGATGAGGTCGGCTTTGGCCGAAATGTCACGCCGGGCGACCGATTTCGCCGCATCCAGGGTGTAGCGGCTGGTCAGCACAGCCACGTATCCACCGGGGGCAATCAGCGCGAGGGATTTGACGATGAAGTGGTTATGGATGGAGTGACGGGCGGGGTTGTGGGCGGGGTCGGTGACCGCGTAGCGGCCGAAGGGGACGTTGCCGACGGCGGCGGCGAAGCTGTTTTCGGGGACGTGAGTGGATTCGAAACCTTCGTGGCGGATCTGGGCCGATGGGTAGAGCAGGGCGGCGATGGCTGCGGTGGTGGCGTCACTTTCCACACCAACCATGACTGCCTCATCGGGGGCGTGAGCGATGAATGTTCCTGCTCCGCAACCTGTTATGCGCTCTCTCTGCGCGTGTCTCACTAAGGGTCGATCTAACTACCGTTACCGTCCACACTGACGCAGCCTTCGGGGTAGGTAACCGGAGGTCGGGGACGTCAGGACGGAGAGACGGGGTGCGGGCATGTGGCAGGAGTCAGATAGTGCTGTTGGCGACCTGCTGAAGTCGCGGGTGCTCGGCGGGTTCGGCCGGATCGAGGACCCAGTCAGGGTGAGCAGCTGGTGGGCTGATCGCGGAATCAGGATCGAGCCGGCCGAACTCAACCGCGACGCCTTGTTCGCGCTCGCCGGACAACGCCAGGAGAGCGCCGATGCGGATTGGGTGTCCTTCCTTTGGCATGTTCTGGCTTGGGGCGTGATGGGTGACTATCGGAACACACCGACGATCGTCGCGAGCGCGTCCGGAGACGAACAGCGTGCCCGACTCAATGACATCCTGCGCGCGGCCGCTGAAGCTAGTTTTCGTGGCGAAATCCGTTCGGCTTACGCGGCGATTCGCGGCAAGGTGCCCCGACTGGGGCCGGCCTTCTTTTCCAAATTCCTTTACTTCACTGTCGATCGAGAGTCCTCAGGTCCGCGGTCGGTGATCCTCGATTCGCGTGTCAGCGCAGCAATTTTCACGCTTACCGGCCATGACTACTCGGAGGAGAGGGCGGCGACATACGAGCGTTTCTGCAATGAGATGCACAGATGGTCTCAACAGTTCGAAACGCCCACCGACGTCATCGAGTTCCGCATGTACCAGTTCGGCCAGCTCATCGACTCATGCCGGTGGAAGTGGCTGCACGCTGAAGCGTCGTTGTACCGCGAGGGGCGAAAGCAGGTCGGGTTCGACGATATCGCCGAACGACGCGCCCACCTTGCGGGCTGGAAGTAGTAACGCCAGTGGAGCTCTACTACGCGGATTGGAACCTCGTACCCGAAGAGGAGACAGGCGCCCTCGACTCAAGCGATTCTCCGATCATCCAAGACGGCATGCCGATCATCGTGGACGACGGCATGCGTCCGATGGAGCCATGGTGCACGTTCCTGCGGCTGTACAGCCAGAACCTGCGAACGAACTCGGTATACGCCTACGCCCGCGATGCGTTGGCGTTCGGACGGTTCTTAGACGCGAGAGGTGTTGGGGTACTGGATGTCTGCGAGCGAGACCTGGTGGCTTTCCGTCAGCATCGCCGTAGTGAAGGCGTATCGGCGAGGTCCTGGTCGAGACATCTTGTCGTCATACGAGCCCTGTTCACCTACCTGTACGAGACCGGTCAGCGCGACAGTCTGCCATGGATTCAAGTCGGTAGCAGGTCAGTCGTCACTCCCAGGACTCCGCGAACGGAAATGGACGTCCGAGCATTGTCGCATGCGCAGTGGATGGCCTTGCGCAACATCGGCTTTGGTGGAGAGTTGCCGTCTGGACAGTTGGACCAGTCCTATCGTGGTCAATCGACCGTCAGGAATGTATGTGCGGTCGACCTTGCCCTGACCAGCGGCATGCGCCTCACCGAATGGTCCACGCTGCTGGATGTGGAGATCCCATTTTCCGGGGGCAGCGGCGCTTCGCTGGTGCTGGAAGCCTGTGCGAAAAATGGCCGCCGCCGGCGGGTCTATATCCCGTCCTCGACTGTCAAAGCCGTTGAGCTGTACCGGGGCACGGAACGTAAATCCCTTGTCCGCAATGTCCAGGACGCCTTGCGGCGCAAGCTGCCGACGCTGGCGGTCGTGACCAACGTCGACCAGGCCGCGGGCAAGCTCGCCTATCGCCACAAGGGCCTCGATCGGCGCGAGAAGTTCGCCCTGATCCCTCCTGAGGTGCGCCGCCTGCTGGTCGCAGTCAATGAGGATGGGTACATCGAGCCGTTGTCGCTATTTGTAGGCAGGGGTGGTCGCCCACCCTCACAACGGCGCTGGCATCAGTACTTTGAGGACGCCAACGACCGCGTCGCGACGTTCGCGAATGAGGCACCGACGATGCCTTCCGCAGTCACACCGCATGACCTGAGACACACATTTGCGGTGGTGCTGCTGCGCAGCCTCCAACGCCGCGCTGCGGAGCTCGAAAGGTCCCGCCGCAGAACAGGTGTCGGCACCATCAGTGAACACATCGTCCACAATCCACTGTTGACATTGCAGCGTCTGCTGGGACACGCCAGCCCGGCCACAACGATGGTCTATCTCCGGTATGTCGATGAGTCAGATGAGCTGATTCAGCGGGCGTTTGAATCGTGGAGTGACAACACCCGCGACTACGCCGCCTACGTCCTGGACGAGCTGGAAGCGCAGTCATCGTGATACACGCTGACCATGAACCGAGGATCGTGCACTTTCCGCCCGGAGGACCGATGAAGTCCGCGCGTATCGCGCCGAGTAACTATGTCGCCACACGACTGGTCGCCGAGCTCGCTGACGCATGGAAGGAGAACGCCGAGTCCATGGACCTAACCCCGGGCACGGTCTCTGGTCACAGTGCAGTCATCAGGCGGGTCGGCGAATTCTTGACCGACCCTTCTGATCGATTCCTCACCTTGTCCGGCGACGGCTCGGAGGTTGCGCGTCGCCTGCATGACTGGGAATCAGCGATGGTTGTGCGTTTCCCGCCGCCGAGCGTGCGCGCGAAAGACCTCGGTATGCAGCTACGCAATCAAGTCGCCCGATATCTCCAATCACGCGGGGTGTCCCACGGTGTGCTCATGGACTGGGCCAGCGGCTTGGTCTTGGACGGCAGCGCCTGGCAAGGGTTGCCGCTCGATGAGTTCAGCAACGACGAACGGATCCAGCTCGAACAGGCATGCCGAATGATTGTGCGCGACACCGAAGAACGCCTCGCCCGCGGCAACGCGCTGCTGACGAGCGGAAAAGACCCCCGCCATCACGGGTGGGATCGGGTGGAAAACCTCCTGTGGGCTCTCCGAAACCTGCCGTACGCCGAATCGTTCCACGTTCACCTCGCCGGGCCTCGTAGGGCGCTGACTGGATGCGACGTCGACCAAGAATCCGGCGTCAATCGCAATACGCGACTGATGGCCCGCCCGCTCATGACCGCCGTGGGCGCATACCTCGCACCAGAGGACGAATACCTACTCGCCATCCGAGTGCTACTCCACCTCCAGACAGGATGGGCACCCGAGGAAAGTCGCCAGCTGCTGCGCAGTGACATTGAATTTGGCGACTCCTCCGTCCGTGTCCGAGCAACCAAACTGCGGGCGCAACGAATCCGTTGGCATACCCTTTCGTCGGCGGAGCAGCCGCCGTGGGGATGGAAGGCGGGCGATCTCATTCGGCGCGCCGCATATGCGATGCAGCACGCACACGCGCTCACCCCCGAGGAGCAGTTGTTCTGGGTGGCAGGGATTCGATCAGCACGGGACCGGCGCGACGGCGAGTACCCTCAATACTTCATCCGTGCAAGGCATTTCGGAAGGACCAACTCCCTCGGCAAGCTGATTGAGCGCCACGGACTGTCAATCAGCGAACCGCACGATATGCGCAGGCTCCGCAAGACGGTGAAAAGCGCGCGAGCAGCCCTCCTAGGTACCCTCAACGGCGCAGCCGGCGACGACCACTCCGTCGAAGTCTTCCGGGGTCATTATGCCCAGACCGCCACGGTGCACACCATCGCTGCGCAGACCGTACTGCGCGCTCAACGCAAAGTCCTTGACCGTGCCCAAGACGGACCGACATTCTTCGACGCGATGGCCGCCGACATCGCAGCCAGCCCGAAAGACTCCGACGTTGCTGCGCTCGCGACGGCAGTGTCCGACGAATCTCCGGCAGAGCAGCAGCTAACTCTAACGGCGTGCCGCGATCCGTACGATGCGCCGTTCACCCAGCCGGGCGCGCTATGCCACGCGTCGCCGTCAATGTGCCTTCAATGCCGCAACGCCGTCATATTCCGCGACCACCTGCCACGCCTCATCGTCTACCGCGACGTGCTCGATGACATCGAAAAGACTATGCCCCCAATTCAGTTCAGCGAGACGTACGGTCAGCAACGCGTCAACCTTGACGCCGTCCTCGCCGAATTCCTGCCTGATCAGATCGAGTCTGCCCGGAAACAAAACGTTTTCCTGCATCGACCTCTCGGCCAGAGAGCAGAACAATGACAAGCGAGTTCGCGTCGGCGATTTCAGCGTGGGATCCACCATTTAGCCCAGATGAACCGGTCTTGCCGGAAGCCCGCCGCGTCGTACCTGGCCCCGAACCGCGATTCGGCGACATGCCCCGCTGGGATCTGACCGCAGCCGGAATAGCCCCCAATCTCAGCCCACATCGTGCACAACTGCGATTCGACGACCTCCCCGACGACTGGGTCCCGATCGCCAAGACACTTGCTATGGCGATGCTGCAGCCAACCCACGACGCCGTACGCGAAGCACACGTCTACCGCTCCAACCGGCCCTACAAAACCAAGTCGATCCAGCACGCCCTCTCCGAACTGCGATACCTGGCTAAATGGGCCGACGACTTCGGTCACACTGCCGATCTGTCGCGGTGGACCGATGACGACTGCGGGGCCTACCTCGCATCGATTCGCGCCACCCGCGCCAACACCGCCGAGCATTCCGCGAATGACCTCCTGCGGCACCTTGTCGGATTCGGCGCCCTGATGCACAACGGTGGGCTGCGGGTGACAGTAAGTTCGTCCAAGACCGGGAGCAACGGCGAGATCAAGACCCCCGTCATCCCGCCTAATGCATTCTGGCCGCTGATTCGTGCCTGCTGGGCCTACATCGATATGTTCGCCCCCGATGTCCTCGCGGCCCGCGATGACATCGAGACTCTTGACGCCAGCCCCAAGCCCGACAAATGGCCGGCGGCGCAAACCGTCGACCGGGCGATCGACTCGTGGCTTGCCTCATCCGACGGGTTCGTCCCGCGTCACATCTACACGCTTGGACGTGGTAAGGCTGGTGAAATCAACTGGGACGGCCTGGCACTGTGCACCACGCCGCGGATCCGTGCAGTCAACTTCTACAACGGCAGCGGGCCCGCACGGCGACAACGAGTACGCGACGCGATCTCCGCCGGTACACCCACCAAATATGGCTATTCCAGCATTCAACCCACCGTCGTTGACCGACCCGACGGCACGCGAGGACCGTGGATCGAAGGGTTCGACCGGGTCATTGTGAGCAAAGAGCTGACCCAAATCCGCAACGCGGCTTACATTTTCGTCGCGATCATGACGATGATGCGCGACAGCGAAGTCCAAGGCATCGCAGCCGGGTCTGTCAGCACTTATTTCGGCGCCCCTGCAGTAACCAGCACCCTCCATAAAGGCCAGGCAGGTGCCGGTACACCGCAACGTTGGTGGGTAAGCCCACCGGTTGTCCGCGCTCTCGAAGTCGCGGAACACATCACCCGCGACCCAGGCAGGCTATTCGGCAGCGTCCGCACCGGCGTTAACCGCGACCTCGCCGGATTCGACCAACACGAACAAATCCGCTCCTTCATCGACTGGGTCAACAACCACTCACCCCACAACGGCCTAGAGCAGATTCCAACAAAAGCGTTGGCGCCACATATGTTTCGACGAACGATGGCGGTCATCACCGCTAACGAACCTGACGGCGAGATCGCACTCGGAATCACCCTCAAGCACAACGCCACACGCGCACTGGCCAACGCGACCACCAGCGGCTACGCGACGCCAACAGCAGAGTGGGCCAAAGAATTCGAACACCACGCCAAGGAAGCCGCGGCCGGTGAACTCGTCGCCGACTGGGCACGACACGCCGACGGCAAACGGGCTGCACGAGGTCCTGGCGCCGCCACATTTACCAAGGGCCTTTCGAACGTGACGGACAGCGCGGAGACCACGGTCGCGGTCGGTAATGAGCGCATGCTCCGAAACCTGCTGCGCGATGAGTTCGCCACCATCCGCCTGGGCACTCTCAACCATTGCCTCGGCGACCCCAGCAAAGCGCTCTGCCTGGAAGGCACATCCGCCGCCGTCAAAGCAGGCGGACCAATCCCGAGCATGTGCCAACCCTCCACCTGCCGGAACTCAGTCATCACCGACAAACACCTACCCGTCTGGCAGCACGAAGAAACCGATCTCCTCGAGAAACTCAAGGACAAGAAGATGGCCCACGTCCACCACGAACGCCTCGAAGCTCAACTCGCCGACGTCCGCCGCATCACCCAACAAGAGCCAAGATGACCACCGTCAGCCCGTCGACGGAGAAGAAGCTCCGCGACGCCATGCAACGACTCCTCGCGGGCCAGTCAAAACGGACCGACGGGCGACTCACCAAGGCCAATCTCCACGCAGAGGCCGGTGTCAGCCGAGCCACCATGAACCGCGCCGACGCCGTCATCGCCGAATGGAACACCGCTGTCGGAACGCAGTCTGCACCGCGAGACTCCCAGATCGTCGAACTGCGAGAGACTGTCGCCAAGCTCAAGCAAACCAACGCGACACTGCGTCAACGCAACACTGACCTCGAACGAAAGAATCAAGCCGCGGTCACCATCGTCGCTGAACTCCACGCACAGCTCCAAGCGAGTCGAGGTGCCGAGTCGCGAGGGACAGTGACGCCGTTGCCGGGTCGTCAGACCCGCCGTCGCTGGTGATCCCGATGCTCGGCGGGCCGCGCGTGCGCTGCCAATGCGCGAGGCACAAACGGTTTGTCGGTCCTCAATGCAATAGTCGAGCGTTGGCGTGGTGCAAACCACGGCGGGTCCGAGACACAGATCGGAGTCAAGGTGGACGTACGGCGTGTGGACATCGCGCATTTTCGTGGCATCGAGCGTTTGTCATGGCGAATTCCAAAGGGAACGCACTTCCAAGCGCTTATCGGTCCCGGCGATAGCGCGAAATCAACGATTCTGTCGGCAATCGACATGACCCTGAGCGATCGGTGGAACCTCTCGATCACCGACACGGATTTCTATCAGTGCAACATCGAAGAGCCGATCAGCATCCGGGTAGCCCTATGCGATCTGCCGGCTGCTATTCGGCGGCACGATGTGCTTGGCATGTCTCTCGCGGGGATCGATGACGCTGGCGAACTTTACGAGGACCCCGACGACGACCACGACTCGTGCGTTGTCGTTGCACTGACGATTGATAAGAGCCTAGAACCTGCTTGGACGGCCTATCGCCCCAGCAAGCCAGAGCCAATCGTCACTGTCACCGCCGCTGCTCGACGACTCATCGGGGCCTACAAGATCGATGAGCGAGTTGACAACCACCTGCGGTGGTCCCGAACGTCCGCGCTCGGCCGACTCACCGAAGCCAAGCACGGGACCAACGAACTCCTCTTGAACGCTGGCAGGGAGGCGCGAACAGCTGTGTTCGCTGCTATTCCCCCCGAACTATCTGATCTGGTCGAGACCGTCCAACAGCGTCTCCACGCGCTTGGCAGCGGCGAGTTCAAGGATCTCAAACCCGGACTGGATCAATCACTTTCAAGTTCAACGGGAAACTTGGCGCTCTACGAAGATGTTATTCCACTCACCAACTATGGGCTGGGCAGTCGACGCCTGGCTGGGGTAGCGGTTCAGCAACTCGCCAACGCCGACAAGGGCATCCTCCTTATCGACGAGATCGAGTACGGGCTGGAGCCGCACCGACTGGTCAACCTCTTGACCTGCATCAAAGACCACACAGCCTTGTCGCTGGCACTAGTCACGACGCACTCGCCGACCGCTCTTCGCAACGTCGACGTGGGCGACTTGGCAATCGTGCGACGCGATTCGCACGGCAACGTTACAGTCCACTCGTTCGCGCCAGAACACACCGAACTGCAGAAGGTGCTCCGATCTTCCCCTGAAGCATTCCTGGCCCGCCGGGTGGTGCTTGTGGAAGGAGCCACCGAGTACGGATTCACTCTCGAACTACTTGACGGATGGAATCGCGAGCTGGCTGCGGCTGCAGAGCCATCGTCCGGCGCATTAGGTGTCGAGGTAGTCCAGGGAAGCGGCAACGCCACCATCGAATGGGCACGGGTTCTGGCAGATCTAGGCTACGAGGTTGTTCTCCTCATCGACAGCGATGTCGAAAAGGACTGTGTCGCAGCTGATCTCCTCGCCAGCCAAGGGGTTGCCGTCGTTCGGTGGAAGGATCTCTTCCACCTCGAACGCGCGGTTACCGACGCACTCAACGGAGCTGAACTCACCGCCCTGATCGAAAAGGCGATCGAGCTATCGGACGACCCCTCTTCGTCCCGTAACAACTACCTCGTCCACCTCAAGAAGTGCGGTCTGTCCGAGGGGATAACAACGCTGGCCGTTAACGACTGGATCGAACTCGGCGTCGACCTCGATGCAGCCCGGAACTACGTGGCAGACGCCGCCCACAAGTCGGGCTGGTTCAAGCAAGTCCATAAAGGACGCGAACTTGCGACGCTGGTTCTCGCGGCCGACGGCTACGCAAGCACTGACACGGCAACCAAGGTGCGGTCCCTACGTGAAGCAGTTGTCGCGGCGGCACGGCACAGCTCACCCGGTGTCACAGTGCCCGATGAACTGTCGGGAAAGACAAACGAATGACGACCTCTCGTCTCCTCGGCTCGCTGCCGTGTTCGGTGGAGCTTCCTGCTGGTGGTGGGAAGACCTGGTTGCTTGTCGACTCTATTCGTGAGGTGGCCGGTCAATCGGGAAAAGCGTTGGTGCTCACCCACACAAACGCCGGTGTCCATTCCATCAGAAACAAGATGGAGGCCCTTAGCGTGGATCCCAAAGCTGCTCATGTCGGCACCATTACCAGCGTCGCGTTCGAACTTGTGCGTAGCTATTCGGGAATCGCGGGGCTCGTAGTGCCAGAGACCCCTGATTGGGAAGACTCCGGCAAGTATGTTGAGGGTGCCCGCTGGGTTCTGCGAAATCGGCACGTGCGCGATGTATTGGCGGTCAGCTACAGCCATCTCCTGGTCGATGAATACCAGGACTGCTCAATCGCTCAGCATGCACTCGTCCTGGAACTGACCCAGGCGATCCCGGCGTGCGCAGTCTTTGGCGATCGATTGCAGGGCATCTTTGGTTTCAGGGATCCGATTGTTGACTGGGAAGCCGACATACTCGCTCATTTTCCGCCGTTCGCCATCGACTACGTCCCGCACCGGTGGGTCGAGCACAACCAATCTCTCGGAATGTGGCTACACCAGATCCGTGACTTGCTTCAGCCAGGATCACAGATCGCGTTCAACGCGGATCTACCATTCGGTGTCACATTCGTCCCCGCTACACAGCGACGAATCGAGCTTCGAGACGCTGCATTACAGCCGCGCCCCGAAGGAGAGACGGTGGTGATCATCGCGCCACCCGATAGAGGGTCAGCAAGGTCCGTCGCAAGCCGCCTCAATGGCGCCTTCATGACGATGGAAGACATCGGCGGCGCATTCATGATGGAAAGACTTGCCGAGTTGGAACAAAGTCCACCAGAGCTATTCGCGCTCTTCTTGGCGGATCTCGCCAAGAAGTGCTTCGTTGGCTACTCGAAACTTGACCAGGCGGTGTTGAACCGGCTCAAAAAGGGCAAGACGGCATCTGGTCTGACGAGGACCGGACTGGAACGCACCCAAGCCGCGCTCGACAGCGTCCTCTCGAATCCGACGTTCGAGACGATCAGCACCTCGATGCGCACTATCCGTGCGGCAAAGGAAGCGCAATTGCACTCGCGAGAGGCATGGAACGACATGGCGGCGGCACTCGAACATTGCGCTCCAGAAGGCGAACGTTCCCCGAAAGACGAACTGGGACGGATTCGCGACCAACTCCGCCACCGCGGACGCCGACCATCAAGTCGCGTCGTCTCGCGCACTGTGCTCATCAAGGGGCTTGAGTACGACCACGTGATCATTTCCGACTTGGACCGGCTGACCGACCACTGCAACCTCTACGTCGCCCTCACCCGTGCACGTAAGACCGTGACCATCATCGGCAAGAACGCCACGATCTCTGTCACCGAGACAAAGCGCAGACCGAAAGGTTCTGCACCCTCGGTGCAGGCCAGCAAGGCCCCGGGGGGCGGCTGACGTGAGAATTGCGAATTCGTTTCCGTCGATGGCTACCGTCAGACGTCCACGCTGATCAGACCCATAATCATCCTGCTGCGCACCGAGCGTGCATCGGCTTCGTTAGGGTTCCGAACTGGGGTGTTTCACACACTTCTCGGCACCAACAAGGAGGAGAAACGCAAGTGCGACTGAACGCCGACAAAACCGTGACTTGGAACGAGCCGTCGGCGCCAACCGGAATCACGCCGGAGAAGGTCTTCCTTGGCCCCGACCCGTTCGGCCTCGGGGGATTCCAGGTGGCAGTCGCAACAGCTGCGAGCGCTCCGTCCCGGCAAGTCCTGCGCGACCTCTTCACCGCCCGCAAAGGTAGGACACAGATTCAACTCGTGGTGGCCGTCGTCCACGACGGCACCGCCTACCTGTTCGGCCCCGACCCCCACGCGCAACCATTCGAGTTCCCCACCGAACAAGCAGTGCGCCAGCTGCAGTCGGTTCTCGCCGAGCCGGACGTCCTGGCCGCCACTGAACGATTCGCCGGCTACCGCAAAGCGAGCAACTCGACCGGGGTTCCTGGGTTCGCCAACAGCGGGCTGTTCGCGACGCACCACATCACGACCAATGTCCCGACCCGCGCTGATTGGGAGGCCCTTCGCGATCAAGCCCTCCCGCTGCTCGTCTTGCGCAGGAAGCAGTTGATTGAGGCGCTGGGCTTCAAGACTCAGACTGGCCCAAACGGAACGCTTCTGCTTTCGATCGACGGGCACCCACCGCGCGCGGTTGCCGTCCTGCTCGACGACTCCGAGCAGTTCGACGCGAAAACCCAGCGGTTCCAGCTTTCGCCCGTTGCATTCGGGCTTGCTGTAGCGTCGCGCCAGGAAGTTCCGTGGCTAGTGGTTCTACGGAAGGACCAAATTCGCCTGTATCCAGGACGCGACGGCGTCGGTGTCGGATCGAAAGGCCAGGCCGAAACCTACTTCGAGGTCGACCTGTCGACCATCGACTCCGAGCACGCCGCGCTGCTGCCGCTGATCTTCTCCGCGAGTGCGTTGGCGGCGGACGGCACCGCGGACGAACTGCTGCGCGACAGCGCGCGCTACGCCGCCGAACTCGGCGCGCGTCTTCGCGAACGGATTTACGACGAGATCGTCCCGCCGCTCGCGGTTGAGGTCGCGCAACGCCTCGCGAAGCATGGCGATGTGACGCTCGATCCTGATGGACTAGCCACGGCGTATCGCGTCACGCTGCGCATCCTGTTCAGGCTCCTGTTCCAGGCGTACGCCGAGGATCGCGGCTTGCTCCCGTCCGGACGCAACGAAGGCTTCGACGCCAACAGTCTCAAGACCAACGCTCGCCGTCTGCTGGACTCCGACACTCAGGAGTTTGGCGACTCATCGACGATTTGGTTCGACCTTGTCCAGGTGTGGAATGCGATCGACCAAGGCAACCCGCAGTGGCAGATCCCGTCGTACAACGGAGGTCTGTTCTCGACCGATCCCGAGCGGTCGCCCGAAGGTGCGTTGATCAGAAGATTTGAGCTTCCCGACAGCGTGCTCGGCCCCGCATTGAAGAGCCTATTGATCGACTTCAGCGGCGATGGCGCGCTCGGGCCGGTTGACTTTCGCTCCTTGAGCGTCCGCGAGTTCGGCACGATCTACGAAGGCCTCCTGGAGAGTTCGCTCTCCCTGACCGAAGAGGATCTGACGGTCGACAGCACCGGAGCGTGGGTCCCAGCGGCGAAGACCGACAAAGTATGGGCTCCATCCGGCACGGTCTACTTCCACACCGCATCAGGTGAGCGCAAGGCGACCGGTTCGTACTTCACGCCGAAGGTCGTCGTCGACCACCTGATAGAGCATTCAATCGTGCCCGCATTGATCGCCCACTTGGAGAAGATCGCGGGCTACCTCACCAAGGGTGACGCGGCGGCAGCAGCACGTGCGTTCTTCGACTTCCGGGTCGCCGATCTCGCGATGGGTTCCGGACACTTCCTGGTGGCAGCGATCGACAAGATCGAAGCCCTAATGCGCACCTTCCTCACCGAGCACACCGTGCCGGGCGTCACGGACGAACTGCTGCGCTTGGCAGAGGTCGCTAAAGAAGCGCTCGGATCCGACGACGTCGCCAAGAGCGAAGTCGACGAGGTCGGACTGCTGCGCCGTCAGGTCGCGCGACGGTGTATCTACGGGCTCGACACCAACCCCATGGCCGTCGAGCTGGCTCGCCTAGCCCTGTGGATTCACACATTCGTACCCGGCCTACCAATGAGCAATCTCGACCACGGGCTCGTCAACGCCAACAGCTTGACAGGAATCGGCACCATAGACGAAGCGCTCGACGCGTTGCAGCCAGATCGTGCACCGGGCCAAACCGACATATTCGACGATGTCATCATCGACAATCTCGCTTCGGCCAAGACCCTTTTGATTGATGTCGCCAACGCGTCTGAGGCGAACAAGGCCGAGATTGAGGAGAGCGCCCGGCTTCTTGCCGCGGCACGCAAGACGGCTGATCTATCGCGCCGCATCTTCGATGCTGCAGTCGCCGCCCGAATAGAGAAAATTCAACCGGGTCTCATCTTTAGCCAGGAAGATTTGGAGGAGCTCGTCAACCGGCCGGTGGTCGCAGATGTTGTTGCGCCGCTGAGCCCTGCGCACATGCCCTACCTGTTCCCTGAAGTTTTCGTGCGTGATAACCCTGGCTTCGATGTTCTTGTGGGGAACCCGCCGTGGGAAGAGTTGATGGTGGAAGAGCCAAAATTCTGGCTCCGGGTCCGGCCGGGTCTGTTCGGCCTCAAGCCGGCTGAGCTGAAACGAGAAGTTGAACGTCTTCGGGAAGAACGTGCCGATCTTCTGCCCGCCCTGCAGAAGGAGGTTAATCGAGTTGAGGAGATGCGCCGGGTACTCCTCGCGGGGCCGTATCCGGGTCTAGGTACGGGTGACATTGACCTATATCAGGCATTCGCATGGCGCTTCTGGCAGTTGCTTCGTGTGGGTGGCTCGCTTGCGGTAGTCATGCCGCGATCACTCTTCAATGCGGCCGGAACAGCGCTCTGGCGGGAGGCGATCTACGACAGTGGTCGGCTCGAGCTCGTCACCCTAGTAAACACTCGGCGGTGGGTTTTCCCGATCCATCCGCAGTATTCGATTGCCTTGACTGAAGTTTCGAAGACTGCGACCGCGAGTGAGACCGTTTCAATCAGCGGGCCCTTCCATTCGGAGGTGGACTTCGTGGAAGGGCGTAGCCGCTCCGGCCAGATCACGGTAGCTGCGTTAAAGTCCGCGACTGGCGCGGCAATTCCGCAGCTCGCTGGTCCGGTTGCAGCTGAAGTGCTCACTCGGATTCGAGCGGCTCCGCGGCTGGATCGCCGTACCTCCAGTTGGGACTTCCGTCCTGTTGCCGAGTTTCATGCTACGAATGACCGCGGCACCTTCGACGCTGGGGCTTCGGGAACTCTTCCGGTAATTGGTGGAGCAGGCTTTGAGCTGTGGAATCCGAGTACAGGAGAGCTATACGCCAGTGGGAATCGCTCAACGATCGAGACCGCGCTTCAGGCTAAGCGACAGCGACAGATCAAGCTTGCAAGTTCGGCATTCTTCGGCCAGTCCCGTGAGTGGGCGGCAGACCCTGCGACGTTGCCCCTGAGGCATGCGCGAATTGCCTTTCGGGATATCACTCGTGCGACAGACACGCGCACGATGATTGCAGCGCTTGTTCCTCCGTCGGTGGCGTTGACGAACAAGGCTCCCTATTTGTTCCGCGTCAATGGCTCCGCGCCTACTGAGGCGTTCCTGCTCGGGGTGCTCTCGTCGATTCCACTCGACTGGTATGCACGCAAGTACGTGGAGCTCGGAATGAACTTCCACATTCTCAATGGGTTGCCTATCCCTGAGATGGGCGCGGACGAGGTTTCGTTGCGGGTAGTAAACATCTCTGGCCGGCTCGCAGCAGTTGATGAACGCTATTCGGACTGGGCCGCCGAAATTGGAGTGCCGGTCGGATCTGTCCAGTCCCAAGCCGACAAATCCAATCTGATCGCGGAGTTGGACGCGCTTGTCTGCTTGCTTTATGGGCTCACGGACGATCAGGTTGAGCATGTGTTCGCGACCTTTCACCGCGGTTGGGACTACGAGGCGCGGCTCGGCGCCGTTCTCGGGAATTTCCGGGCATGGAAGGGCAAGGTATGAACCAACTTCCTGACTTCGCTACCAATCACCCGCCGAGCGATGCCGCCGCGACGGTGGCCGACAAAGTAAATGAGCTCTTCCGCCTTCTGCGGCAGAACAAGGTGACTGCGCCGCCTATCGCGATCGCCACGGCTTACATCAACCCGGCAGGTTTCGCTCTGTTGGCGGACGAGCTGGAAATTGCGCCGCGCGTACGCCTCCTGTTGGGAGCGGAGCCCGATGCAGAGTCCGTCCGGGCGATCGCTTCTGGTGATTCCGATCAGGATTCAAGGCGTAGCGCCGCGATCCAACACCACCAAGCATGGCTCGAAGCCGAGCGGGACACCATGGGGTTCGCTCGAGTGCCAACTGCGCATGCGAAGCGGTTGGTGGAGTGGCTGCGCAGTGTTGACCCGGTTGGCAATGCGAAGATCGAGGTGCGCCGATACTGCGGCGGCTTCCTGCACGGGAAGACGTACCTCGTTGAAGACGGCGCCGCGCAGGCGGCGATCGCGGGTTCGTCAAACATGACGTACGCGGGTCTCGCGCATAACGCGGAACTCAACCTCGGCACCGGCGGTGGCACCAGCTCAGCCGTGAAGGTTCGCGAATGGTTCGAGCACTTCTGGCAGCTCAGCGACTCCTACGACCTGGCTGAGCTGTACGGCCGTCTCTGGGAGCCGCACACGCCGTGGTCGATCTACCTGCGCATGCTTTGGGAACTCTATGGCGAGCACCTTGACGCGGAAGAGAACCCGAATGTCCGCACCGGCTTGAACCTCACGAGCTTCCAAGCCGATGGCGTGGCTCGCATGGAGCGACTGCTCGACGAGCACGGAGGCGTGCTGGTCGCCGACGAGGTTGGCCTCGGTAAGACTTTCCTCGCCGGCGAGGTGATCTATAGAACGGCCAACATCAACCGGCAGCGAGTCCTCATCGTCGCGCCGGCCGCGTTGAAGACCTCGATGTGGGAGCCATTCCTGGTAACTCACGACTTCAGCCGGTGGGTGAAGGTCTATTCCTATGAGGAAGTGCGGAACCGCCTAGACCCTGACAAGGGTCCGATCGACGCGTTCCTGCAAGAGCTTGAAGACTACTCACTCGTCGTGATCGACGAGGCTCACAACCTGCGTAACTCGGGGGCGCAGCGCTCAGGAGCTGTCGACCGAGTGATCACGGCGGGCAGCCCCAAAAAGGTCGTGTTGTTGACGGCAACACCGGTCAACAACTCGCTGACCGACCTCGAAACTCTCATCAAATACTTCATCCGCGACGACGCCCGCTTCGCCTCGTTGGGAATTCCAAGCATCCGCGAATACATCAAGCAGGCACAGGCAGTCGACCCAGCGAACCTCACCCCGGAGCACCTCTTCGACCTCATGGACCAAGTCGCTGTACGACGTACCCGAAAGTTCGTCAAGGAGCACTACGCCAACGAGCTGATCATCGGGCCTGACGGCAAGCCCACCACGATCAAATTTCCTCAGCCGAAAGTACGACGGATCGACTACGACCTCCATGCCGACGGCCTCGCCCTAATCGACGCGATGGTCTACGCGCTCGACGACCCGACCGACCCCCATGCGCCTCGTGCATGGGAGGAGCGCAGCCATGACCCCAAGCGGCTCATGCTCGCCCGCTACCTATCCAGCATGTACACGACCGACCACGACTTGCAGGAATACCAGATCACCAATGCCGGCCTGCTGCGGTCTGGCCTGCTTAAACGTCTGGAGTCGAGCCCCCAGGCGCTTCACGCTTCGCTGGAGAAAATGATCGTCTCCCACGAGGCATTCCTCGAGGCGCTCCGCAAGGGATTCGTCCTCAAGGGCGAGGCGCTCTCCGACTGGGTTTCGTCCGACTCCGACAACCTTGAAGACTTTGTGGCTGAGTTCGACCAAGACGACCAGATTGAATCGGTCGGCGGCTACCACCTCGTCGAACTCCAGGCCGACGTCGAGTGCGACATCGCTCTGCTCGGCGAGCTGCGCGACCTCGCGGCGGTTGTAGTCCAAGGAATCGAACCCAAGGCCCAGAAGTTGATCGAGGAGATTACCGAGATCGCCAAAGAGGCGCAACGCGTCGACCCGCGGGGCCTTTCGCACGCCGACCGCCGGAAAGTCGTCGTGTTCTCTGCCTTCACCGACACCATCATCCCGATCCACGAAGCAGTGGTGGCGGCCGTCAAGGCTGCCCCTGCAGGATCACCACTGGCCGATTACAAGGACCGGGTGGCTCCACCGATCATGGGTTCCTACGCGAAAGTGCATGAGCGTGGCGCTAGCGGTGGTGTCGACCAGGGTGGCCGAGCATCAACGATTGCAGGATTCGCTCCACAGACTTCCGGTCCTCGTAATGCAGCGGGTGAGCCGACGGCGAAAGACGAGTTCGACATCCTCTTCACCACCGATGTGCTTGCGGAAGGTGTGAACCTGCAGCAGGCGGGCCAGATGATCAACTACGACCTCCCCTGGAACCCGATGCGCATCGTCCAGCGACACGGCCGCATTGACCGTATCGGATCAAAGCACGACTACATCCACCTCGGCCTGTTCTTCCCGGCCGAGCGCCTCGACGCCCTGCTGGCATTGGAGGCACGACTAGAGACGAAGCTTGCTCTGGCCGACGCGGCCGTCGGAGCCGGCGAAGTACTCCCGGGACGAGGCCCTGGCCACGAAATCAACCTCGCCGATGATCAGGTCATCGACGAGATTGAGAAGTTACTCGACACCGGCGGCTCCAGTGCGTCGCTCTCTGGTGAGGAATACCGCCGCCGCCTGTATGGCGCTTTCAACATGGAGCCGCTCCTGAAGTCTGACGTTCTTAGCCTCCCAAACGGATCGGGCAGCGGTTTCGTGAACCCGGTCGTGCAAGGCAACGGCTACGTGTTCTGCATCAAGATCGGCGACAGTGCGAAGCCGTGGTTTCGGTACGTCCCGGCCACCGATGACTGGTCCATCAGGTTCACCGAGGACGGGCTACCGATCGTCTCGGCTGACACGTTGATTTCCCTCCGTGTTGCTGACCCGCAGAACACCACTGCGGAGCGGCGACTACCAGATGAGGTCTACGACAAGGCTTTCGACGCGTGGGAGGTCGCCCGCAACAGCGCCTACACCGTCTGGAAAGAGCTCACCGATCCCAACGCTTTCCAGCCCGACCTGCCGCTCTCCTTCAGAGACGCCTACTCGCTTGCACTGCGCAAGGGCGGATACCTTGGGAAGGAATCGCAGATCGCGCTCGCCAACCGACTTCGCAGTGTGCCGTCGGCGAAGGTGTCTCGCCAGGTGCGTGGAGCCCTCAACCAAGGGCGGACCGACGAAGAACGCATTGCGCTCATAACCGAGGTGCTCGACGAAGCCGGCATATCCGCGCCCCCGCCGCGCGAGCCGCTTCCAGACATCGAAGAACATGAGGTGCGACTGGTGACCTGGATGGCCGTGCGTGGAACTCGTGGCCTTGACGAGAGCAACTAACGAATGACTTCGACCGTACGTCGTCGGTCACTGCGGGCTGCAATCGCCCTGGGCGTCATACGGCTGCGAGTGTCTCGTGAGACACAAAAATTTCGCATAATGGCGGGTTCGAGGACCTTGCCACCGCTAAACCCGGCCCGACCTAGTGCTTCCCACACCACGGCGGCGATGGCGGGATCGGTGTAGTGGGCGTTGAGGATGGAGGCCTCTGCCTGGCGGTATTGGTCGCGATCGAGCAACTCGGCCAGGGTGTCCCGTTCGGCGGTGAGGTCGCTGGCGCGGGGGTCGAACACCTGGGGTACCGCACCCCAGCCTGACCAGGTGGCCAGGACACGTTGTTCGGCTGGGGTGGCCGGCCGCTGCGCGTCTTGCAGGGCGCGCAGCAGCTGGACGGCGGCAATGTTGGCGCGGATGCGTGCTTTGGACCCCGATGGCACCAGGGTGTCGAGGCTTGCCGGAAAATCGGTGGGGCTGGTGAATTCTTCTATCCGCTGCTCGGCGGCCGGAGTCGGTTCGTCTGATACAGCCGGGCTTTGTACGGTGCCCGCCGGCGGGTCGATTGGCTGGTGGGCTGGTGTGCGCGGGTTCGGCCGCGGCAGCGGGGCGCCGCCGGGGTCAATCGAGCGCGGATCGGTGGGCTGATCGGCCTCATCGAACAGTGAGGGCTGGGCGTTTACCGCTCGGGTATGCCGTCGTCGCGCAGATCGGTGTAGACCATCTGAGCCAGCGTGCTCGTGAGCGGATCGTCCGGGCCGCTCGGTAGGGGCAGGCCATCCTCGGCCCGGGCGGCTAGCAGGTATCCGGCCTTGATCCGAAACACCGCCGAGTAATTCGGGTCCGGCCACAGATCCGCGATCAGCGCCTCGATGTTCTGGCTGGGGTCGCTGCGATACTGGGGCCGGGTCCAGCGTTGATCCCAGGGCACCTGACTGCGATCGGGCGCTGGGTCGTTGTGCTCCCCCCACAGGTTGCTGGGCTGGCCGTCCTCGGTCGGGATCTGCTCGTAGAGCTCGTTGTTGAGCACGATCTCCATCGCCTGGCTGCGTGCGGTGTTCAGCATCCCTGCCTTGGTCAGGTAATCCGGATGCTCGCCGCGGCTGCGGGTCCACGCCCCTACCGCCTGGGCGCCCATCTCGGCCGCCAGCTCGGCGACCTGGTAGCTGATCCTGGCCGCCTGGCTGTCCAGGAATGTCTCGCGTTGGGCTGGGCTCCACTGCGGGGGCAGCTCGAGCGGGCCCGCGTAGGCCTCCGCCACGATCTGGCGTATCTCTGGGCTCGTCACCACCACCGTCCCCGCCGAAGATGTCGAACAGACCCGGCTGGTGTGGATCTGGCCGCGTCCTCCGTGCCATATTGTGCGCTCCGATCGGCTCGAGTCGGGGTCGGGGTAACCGTGGTTAGCCATAAACTGGCGCAGCCGACGCTCAGCGACCCGTCTTCGTGCCGCAGCCGAGCGTGCATCGGGGGAGGTCATGTCGTTGTGCCGCAGTCGAATAATGTCGGGGTGAAGATCTTCCGGTTGGACCACGAGACCTCGGTACGCGCCGCGTAGGCGCCGCTTTGCGATGTGGCAGATAGGATTTCGACTCGGTCCCAGTCGCGCAGCTCGATGTCATACAGGGTGTTTGCGCTCATTGGGTTGCCTTTCGGTTACTGGGATCGGGGGCAACTGCCTGGTGGTGCAACCATGGGGGCACGATTTGCGCCAGTGGCGGTGCGGATGTGAATGCTGCAGGAGGTCAGCTGCCGGACAAGGCGCAAGTTGTGACCAACCTTGCCTAGTGCGCGCGCATAGTCATCGGGGTTGACGTAAACGCGGATGCGGCGCTGTTCAGGGTTGATGACTTCGGCGATCGCAGACTTGATTCCCAGTGCGTTGATCACGTACCTGGCAGTGTCGCTGTCGTAGGCGATGATGCTGACATGTTCGCCGCAGAGGCGCTTTTCGACGTCGGCGATACGCAGGCCGCCCCACCCGATACAGACGGCGACCGCGTTGATCCCGCGAACACGTGATCGGACCGCGACTTTAGCCAACAGTCCGGGCTCGCGTGCGACCGCAATGATTTCGACGGAGCCGTTGGCCAGTTCGGGCACCCGAGCTGTCAGCGCCGCTCGAACGGGACATGTGATCATCGGATGGCGCCCTTTCAACGTGGCGCCGGCTGGCCGTCCGAGGCGCTGAAAGCGGCTTCCAGGGCGGCGATTTCGCGGTCGGCGGGGTTGGCGGCCGCCGTCCAGGTGACCTCGCGGCCTTCACGGCCACCGCGGGTCAGCAGGCCTTGACGCTCAAGGCCGCACAGCACCCGGTAGATCTGCTCGTGGATCGGGGCGCAGGATATCGCGACCCCCGCGACCGGCACGTCAGGCGCGTGCAGGCGCAACTGTGCCGTCGTGAGGGGCCGTTGCGCGATGCGGAGTTGGGCGAGCAGGTCGTCGCGCAGGACGCGGGTGGCTGCGCTGCTGCTAGGCACTGGCCTTCTCCCTTAGCGTCGCACTTGCCCTGGACGCGGGTTTAGCCGCTTGTCGGCGGCGCAGGTCGCGCTGGGTGGCCGCGAAGTGCACGGCCTGACGGATTTGCAGGGACCGCAGCCGTAGCGCTGGGGGTTGGTTTCGGTAGCGGGCGATGACCTCGCGTAATTGCGCTCGAGCGGCCTTGAGGGCGGCGACGTCACGGGCGCCGGGCATGGCCACGCTCGCCCACACCCCATCGGTAGCGCCAAATCTGAGGGCGTTCTGGGCGCAGGCGACGATGATGGGGCAGTTGGTGCAGATCGCTGCCGACTCTCGCTCCCCGCTATATCCCCTGAACCAGGTGTCGGGGTCTTCGTACTCGCACAGGCCGGTGTCGGCTCGCAAGGGTCGGATGGTGGTCACGGCGCTCTCCATTCCTAATTATACCTGTGCATCATATTGTGTATGTTGTGTACTGACTACGTTTATAGCTGCTCATGCGCTGATAGGCAACATCAGTGCAGATGAAGGTTTCGGCAGAGTAAGTCGACACAGTTCAAGGGCGTACAGCGTATTGGCACCCCTGCGCATCTGCTGCGCGAAACCATGCTTTTCTGCCTTAAACAGGCTATTTCTGTGCATCTCTCGCGTGGCACATCTGTTGGGATCCCGTGTCCGACCGTGGCTGAACGTGGTCAACTTCTATAGTTAACTTGCAAGTATCCGAGAGGTCGTCGGTCGACGACGGCGGCGACGATGGCGAAGGACACGGTGAGCACCAAGGCGACTCCACCTGGCGAGAGCCCGCTAGAGCGGGTCGGCAAGGCCGTTGCCGACCGCCGAGTCGAAGTTGGGCTGGAAACGCAGCGAGAGCTAGCTGACGCGGCGAATGTGTCGCTGAACACGGCCGCGTTGCTTGAGCGCGGCAAGTCATTTCCTCATCGGATCAACCGCGTGAAGTTCGAAGATGCCCTGCAGTGGCCGCGCGGCACCCTCGATGCGCTACGCCGCGGTGAGCCCATCCCGCAGACCCAACCGCGCCCGGCAGCGGCGCTCACGGCGCAGCCCTCGTTCGAGTCGGTGTCGACCGATCCGCGCACCACGTTGCAGGCCTTGGGAATCGCTAAGGCGATAGCGGCGATATCTGCGATATGCGCACAGATTCTGGTGCGCCACAGCAACAGTGCACAGGCGAAGGCAACGCTGCGCGACCTCGACGATCAACTGTTGCAGTTAGAGTCGCTCATTGTCGCGAGTCTGCCGCACGTGCGCGGAAAGTCGTTTAGCGAGACCATGTCGGCGCTGACCGAGCTGCACGAGTATCGCGACGTCATCCGCGACGCCGCCGGGGACGCGCAGGCCTCGACCGAAACTGCTACGCCATCGGCCGGCGCGCCACGTACGAGGCTGGCATCGGCGAAATCCTGACCGGCACACCGGATTGCTGGGCTTCTACGCACTGCGTTGGGCTGATGGCGAGCATGACGTGCCCTGCTTCGGGAAAGATCAGGTCTCCGGCTTCGACGTTTCCATGAGCTACCTTGGCGCCCTGGTGAATCTGGGTGTATGTGTCGGGACCCAAGGTGATGCCGGCCTGAGCGTAGGACCAGTGAACCAGGCCGGAGCAGTCAAATTGGTTGGGCCCCTTGGCCCCCCAGACATAGGGGCACCCCAAGCGGGTTAGTGCGGCTTTGACCGCGATGCGCGCTAATGGCCCTCCCCCAGCGATCGCGGCGTCGTGGTCACCGGCGAGTTCGGGGTTGGTGTGGTGGTGGTTTCGGGTAAGCCCGGACAGGGCGGTGTCGAGGCCGGGGATAGAAAGTGGGCTGCCCACTCCCCCGCCGGCGGCGCCCAGGCCGCCCATCGGCATGCCACCGGTCATGGCGCCGGCGCCCATCGGCATCGCGCCCATCCCTGCGCCGTAGCCGCCGGCACCTCGCCCGATCAACGCCGCCAGCTCCATATTGCGCCGCTCACAGATGCGCAACAGGGCCTTGGCCCGATCCAGCTGGCTTTGCAAATGCGTCACCAATTCCCGCTTGCCTGCCGGGGTTCCGGTGGCAGGAGCGATCGCGGCCACCCCCGAACGGGTATCGGTGATCACCCCATCCATGCCCCCGCCACCCGCGGCAGCAGCCTCTCCCACGCCGGTCAGCGGCGGGCCGGTCCCCGCGTCGGCGGCGATGGTGTGATCCAGGGAAAATAGCTGCCCAGTGTTGGCAACGCCGTACCCGGTGGCCGCCGCACCACCCCAGCCTGCGGCGGCGGCCTGTCCCGCGCCTGCCACAACCTGGCGACCCGTCACCAGTCCCGACGTTGATGACCAACCCCCGTTAATCATCGGCGCCGCCCCGAAAAGCCTGCGCGCATCGCCCAATACACGGCCAGCCTCAGCCACCACCTCATCGAGCGACATACCCGGCAGTATCACCTAAACCGCGCCCACGCGGCTATCACCAGCACCAACTTCGCCGCTCAGTAACCCTTCGGCGGTCGTGTGGGATCGGCCTGCTGGATGTTGGCTGCCAGATTCGACGCGTCAGCTGCGACGCAATAGCGGCCGCGGGCGTAGTTGATGAACGCGCACGCTTCGGATACGTCGTCGAATCGGCTACTTGCTGTGCCCGGCTGGTGATACTGCCGGAACGTTGCACCGGTGAATTGGAACGACCCTCCGCTGGGATCTCCCCTCTGCGCGTTGGCATCGGTGTGGTTTATGGCGTCGTTGCGGTATCCGGATTCACGTTTAGCCACCAGCATCATCCCGGCTTCCCACCGGGCACGTGCTACGGGATCATGAACGCCTTCGATGTCGAGGGCTTTGCGGATCGCCGCGCGGACGCGGTCGGCCCCTGGACCTGCGGGCTCGGCGGCCAGGTTCAATCCCTGATCCGGCTCGGGGTTGGTGTGGTGGTGGTTTCGGGTAAGCCCGGACAGGGCGGTGTCGAGGCCGGGGATAGAAAGTGGGCTGCCCACTCCCCCGCCGGCGGCGCCCAGGCCGCCCATCGGCATGCCACCGGTCATGGCGCCGGCGCCCATCGGCATCGCGCCCATCCCTGCGCCGTAGCCGCCGGCACCTCGCCCGATCAACGCCGCCAGCTCCATATTGCGCCGCTCACAGATGCGCAACAGGGCCTTGGCCCGATCCAGCTGGCTTTGCAAATGCGTCACCAATTCCCGCTTGCCTGCCGGGGTTCCGGTGGCAGGAGCGATCGCGGCCACCCCCGAACGGGTATCGGTGATCACCCCATCCATGCCCCCGCCACCCGCGGCAGCAGCCTCTCCCACGCCGGTCAGCGGCGGGCCGGTCCCCGCGTCGGCGGCGATGGTGTGATCCAGGGAAAATAGCTGCCCAGTGTTGGCAACGCCGTACCCGGTGGCCGCCGCACCACCCCAGCCTGCGGCGGCGGCCTGTCCCGCGCCTGCCACAACCTGGCGACCCGTCACCAGTCCCGACGTTGATGACCAACCCCCGTTAATCATCGGCGCCGCCCCGAAAAGCCTGCGCGCATCGCCCAATACACGGCCAGCCTCAGCCACCACCTCATCGAGCGACATACCCGGCAGTATCACCTAAACCGCGCCCACGCGGCTATCACCAGCACCAACTTCGCCGCTCACGCCTCCCAGCGCTCCCAGCTGTGAGCGTTGCCGTGGGGTGCGTTTGGCTTTCGGCTCGCCGGTGTTGACGCCGACAACCACCACCTGCGATATCGAACGGTGCCACCGAAACCGCTTGACGCCCAACATAATTGAGTGTGGCTGAGCGTGCAGTATGCCACGCCACCTCGATGGATGGGTCAGCTTTCCACGGAAAACTGACCCTCGCGATGCTATGTGAGCAACTTCCTGAGCTGGCCGACCAGTGTCCTGGCTCCTTTATCGCCAAGTTGATCGCGCAACGCTATCGCCAGGGCGCGTGGATCCGCGTCGAACTTTCGAAGCGCCCGCGTCACCGAGCGCAGCGGCGGCGCCGTTGGTTCGTCTCGTGCCGCCGAATCCGAATTGCCGTCTTCGGTTTCATTGGCGGTGTTGGCCCCTTCACTGCGCCGGCCGCGAGCGGCCTTCCACCGGGCCACCTGCTGTGCGAGCGGAACCTGGGCAAGTGAACGCGCTTCGCGAATCGCCAGATCGCCCCTGCGGGTGGCTTCCTGAAGATCGGGTGCCAGTTTGAGTAGCGCGCGCCGATGTGACACCCACGTCTTGCTCTTACGAAGATGTTCGGCCGCGGCGTCAGCGCTGCCGTACTCCCCCACTAGCCTCTCGACAGCTTTGGCTTCCTCGATCACGTCGAATCCCGAGCGGTCGACGTTCTCGGAGATTACAGCCGTGAGCAGCGTTGCGCGATCATTGGCGAGTTCGTCTTTGATCACGATGTCGAGCTCGGGTCGGCCGAACTTGTGCGCGGCGGCCAACCGCCGGTTGCCGATGATTACTACCCACCGCGCCGAAATCGTGGTCTCGGGGTAGATGTTTTGAAATGCTCCTCGGGTGACAACAACTACGGGCTGTAGTTGGAAGTCAACGATGGAGGCCAACTCGTCGAGGTCACCGACCGAATCGCGCGGGTTGTGTGGGTTGCCGACCAGGTCTCGTAGAGCCACCGACCGCGACAGGCCCGACCGTGGGGCGACGACGGGAATCTTCGCGTTTCCGTCAACAGATGAGTTGTCGCCAACAGCATCGACGAGATCATCGAATGTCTTGACACCACCGCGCCCCATTACCGGACTCCTACCATGTTCAGTTCGTCGGCGAGCTTGTAGAAGTCAGCCGCCGCGTTGGCCGCCGAGCCACTCTTCTTGTACTGGGTGACCACGACGCCCTCGCTGCAGGCATTCGTGTGAATCTTGTAGTGCCGCACTACCGTCTCGGCTAAGGGCCATCCCTGTCCGCGAATGAACTTCTGCGTTTGCTTTAACCAGTGTTCGCCATCGCGCGGGTCCCAATCATTGATGAAGACCCGGTAGGGGATGTTGCGCGGTTCGAGAAGCTTACGGATCGTGCGCGCGGTTGGGTCGAAGCACATCGGCGCCGGCAGCACCGGGACGATCGCTTCGGCGGTGACGTCGAGGACGGTCCGCAGTGCATCGGCGGAGTATCCGTCACCTAGACCATCTCGAGAGGAGTCCGCGTCGAGGTCGAACCAGCCGGCGGTATCGACGTAGACCTCGACAATACCGGGCAGGTTGTTGAGCTGCTGCAGCCATTCGAGGGGATCGTCGTGCGCTTGGACAAGATGGAAGGGGAGTGCGTCGACCCGGTTGGCCCACCATTTTGCCGACCCCTGCGGGTCTATCGAGACCGCAGCCACCGGCGAGAACGCGTCGGGCTCGAGATATGCGGTCAGTTTTTGGGCTCGTACGGCGGCCAGATTGACGGTCGCGGTGCTCTTGCCGACACCGCCTTTTTGGTTCAAAACAGTGACAACTTTAGTCATGGGGAGAAGACCTTGGTGCGCTTGGGCCGCGGCTGCGGCCCACTCCGGGAACCGGCCGCCAGGAAATACGTCGCTGACCGAACGACCGCCCCTCAGACACGCTGAATTGTGCATTACATCTCGCCAGTTTTCCGCGGAAAACTGCCCAGATCCAACCGGAGATCGCATGCCGTCTTTCGCGCCTTCCCGGTCCGTCAATCACATCAGCGAGTCCATGACTTGCGTCGATTGACGAGCGACAGGCCAGTTTTCCGCGGAAAACTGGACATGCCGGGCTCAGATCATCACCCCAAAAGTCACGCGATTCCGCCGCGGCAGTGAGTTGTGCGCGCGCCTCATCGACTCGCCGCTCCCGATGGCATCCGGCCACATCATGACGTTGGCCGGCAGCCGCCGCCGAGAGGGTGACCACTTCCTCGGGCACTCGTGGATCGGGGCGTTGATTGCGCCGGGGCCCCGCACGACGTAGGAGTCGAACCGGCGGCATCCGCTGGCATGCACAACCGGGTCCACCCACAAAGCGCCCCCATAGTCGTTCGCACGTGCACCGACGCTTGACGACCTCACCGACACCGTCGGTCGACGGTTCACGGCGCACCAGCACCTAGTGCTTGTGCCGCCACGTTGTTGGGCACGCCACCGCCGACCTCTCGCGCGGCGGCGTCTACCGAACCTAGTGCTTGCGCCGCGGCGTCGGTGGCTGCGCCACCGCCGGCTTCCGGCACCGCGCCCTCTCCTGCGCCCCGCGCCGCGCTGCCTTCCGCGCCTAGTGCATCCGCGCGTGGCGCTGCCTGCGCGTCGGCAGACTTCAACACCGCGCGCACCTCACCGACTTTGACTCCCGCCAGTTCAGCGATCGCAGTGAGGCTTTCACCACGGCCTTGCATCCGGGCCACCGCTGTCGCGCCAGCCTGGCGGTGTTCGTGACGGCGCCGCTCCCCCTCTGCGCGTATCTCGAGGATACGGTTGCGCTCCCACTCGTCGACGGCGACCAGCCGCCCAATCTCGACGAGAAACGACGCAGCGTCATCGACATTTTGACGCTCACGCTCCAGACGTGCCTCGTTGGCCTTATGCTGCGCCTCCCGGACACGCTTGCGCGCCGCCGATTTCGAATTGATGTTCACCACGTGGGAACCATAGGACACACCCATCGTCGCGCTCTACCAACCTGACCAACATCATCTGTGTCCCCATTTGTCCGCACCCACTGTCGCCAAATCAACTGCCCACCAATGCAACACATCCGCACCGATCCGCACCACTCACCACAACCACCTGTCCGATCCGGGAAACGGTCGGGTGCGCTCGTTCACGCGCTACGACACACTTATGCCAACGAGACCCGTACCACAGCAGCCTGAAACCCGCTATCTGCACTGGTCGGCACGCGGTGGTTTCGCTTGGTGTGCGATGGCGCTATATGACCAGCTCAGACACCCCTTCTGGACCTCAACCAGAAGGGCTTGACCGCTCTCCTAAAGCCGGTCTCGCAGATTCGACCCCCTGACCGCACTCGACGGTGCATTTCCGATCGAATGTCGCACTGCTGGTAGCGGGAATCGAGAACTATGCCTCATGATCTCGGTATGACCTGCCGGCCAGTACCAACGGCGGGAGACGGGGTTGGAGACGATGACTATAGAAAATGCGTCGGTCATGCTCACCGCTCATGAAGTTCGAGCAATGACCGGAGTTCCGGTCTCAACGCTGCATGATTGGGCGGCCAGGCGGGAACGTGGGATTGATGCGCCTGGTCCACATCACCTCAGGCTTAGCGATCGGCACCGTCGATGGTTACTGGATGACGTCAAAGATTGGCTGGAATCGACTCGGGTGTAGAGCGATTCGCCCTCACCCACGACTTAGCACAACCGCAAATTTTGAGCTAACGATCAAGCTTGCACACGCTCACTGCTGGCTGCAGGCACTGATCCTCAATTCCCCCAACGTCATTCCGGAGGAATCTTGGCCATAAAGCGCCGCGAGACGAAGGACGGCGTGCGTTATGACGTCCAATGGCGCCTACCGGATCGTTCGAAGCGCAAGAAGAGCTTCCGAACAGAGCGGGAGGCGCGCCAGTTCGAAGCAAGGCTCGTCACCGACAGCGCCGCGGGCGTCAGGGTGGACCCACGCGGCGGCAAAATCCTGCTCCGCAACGTCTATCGATCGTGGCTAGCCTCCCGACCCGACCTGAGCGCGAAAGTCCGCCGCGGATACGAAGACAACTGGAGGCTGCGTATCGAGCCACAGTTTGGTTCGTGGCCGATCGCAAGAATCGACCACGAGTCGATCCAACGATGGGTGAATGCCATGTCAGCGTCGGGTCTCGGACCGCGGACCGTGAGGTGGACGCACTCGGTCCTCAAGATGACCCTTGACCGCGCCGTCGAGGAAGACCAGCTCCTCGGCAAGAACCCCGCATCACGCACCAAATTCCCACCGATGCGGCAAGCCACACACGTCTATCTAACCGTCGGCGAAGTCGCAACACTTGCCCAAACATGCGGCGCTCAAGGTGACGTCGTCTTGCTCCTGGCTTACACAGGCCTACGATTCGGTGAACTCACCGGCCTCAATGTCGAGGATGTCGACCTGGGCGCTCGTCGAATCCGTGTTCGCCGGTCGATGACCCAAGTCGGCGGCAAACTCGTTGAAGGGAACCCGAAATCGCAAGCCGGCCGACGTTCTGTCCCAATCCCCGAGCGCTTGATGCCGGCACTTAAGGCGCGGCTCGACGCACGACCCTGTGGCGCGCCGGCGATCGCGTCGCCGAAGGGTTCCCGGCTGAGCCTGGAGAACTGGAAGCGTGCGGTCAACTGGCGGAAGTCTGTGACTGAGATCGGCCGGGACAACTTGCGTGTGCATGACCTACGGCATACCTACGCATCGCTGTCACGACGGGCCGGCGCCGACTTGCGACTCCTGCAAAAGGCAATGGGCCACGCATCAATCACCGTGACCGCACACACCTACGCGGATCTCTTCGACGACGAGCTTGACGACATCGCAACCGCGCTTGACTCGCTCGACGATACTTTTCGTGCGGGCCGCAGCTGATCCGGTTTGGCCCTGTTTCGTCCCATTTCTCAGGGATCGAGGTGGCGGCAAGGCTGTCTGGCAATCGCACGGGAAGGGAGACCCAATCGTTAGACCCCGGCCTCAAGCCAGGTTGGCGAGGCCGGGGCCATTCGACTAGAGCGCAGACCCGGAGGTCATCCCCAACGCTGGTCCCGAAGCCGTTTGTTTAACCGGCCGCATCGGAGCGCACTTCATCAAGTGTAAAGGACTCAAACCCAATTGAGCGGAGGCCACACGCCCCCGCTGAACACAGCCGACCCCGGGGTTATGCGACGGTCAAGTCCAGGGACGTGGTGTACGACGTCGTCGTGTGATTCTTCGACTTGGTGGTTTAGGCGGTCAGTGCCGCCGGGGTGTCCTCCTGTTCTGTTGA
>NZ_LJYL01000021.1:0-130358 GCF_001440135.1 Mycobacteroides sp. H003 | reverse complement strand
GAGGTTGAGCTGGGCGATATCGAGCAGGGCGTTGACCTTTGCGGCGACTTCCACGAACCGGGCGTGTGCGGCCTGGAAGGCCACCGAAGACTCTCCGACATGGAACGCCTGCGCCGACAACGCCGCCGACTCCGCCTGCGAGATCGTCGAACGCATCAAAGCAGTCTTGGCACCAAACGTGCCCTCCGCAGCCACCAGGGCCGGAATGTGCGCATCAAGCAAACTCATGAAACTACCTCTCGTTGTGTGGTGGATTGCGCCGGGAACTAGGCGATTCCCGGCATATACGTTGCGGCAGCATGCATATCGCCGACGGTGTAACCCGCGCCGGCCTCGGTCACCCCGACTCCGGCCCTTCCCAGCTCGTAGACGGCACCGGCCGCGGCAGCGTTGCGCTCGATGCCATGGGCACTGAAGACGGCCGCGCTCTGGATGGATACCGGGTCGGCGGCCGGTGGTGCCACCGCGCCGATCACCGGGGCCGCGGCGGCATGCACCGCGGCGAGCCGTGCGGTCAGGGCCTCTACCGCGGCGCTGGCGGCTGTCAGCCCCTCGGGAACGACGTTCAGGTACATAGCGAATTCTCCTTCTCTGATCCCACATCGGTCATTGAGAACATCCCTGCACGAGTAGATCTCGGATCGACTCCGGTACTGCGCCAAGTTCTGATACCGCCGCGTCGAGGGAAATCGTCGGGTATCGGGCGAGATGGTCCGCATAGGTCTGCGAGCCGAGCCGCAGTCCCAACCCGGCCCAGGCGTCAATCACCGACCATCGCCGTGGATTTCGCTTGGCCCAATCACTACCGTCCAGCAGTTGCTTCCATTCACTCAGCTCGAGCTCATCGAGGCCGAACCCCGCGAGGAACTCGGCATAGCGGACCTCCATACCGCGCACCACGGTGATGCCCCGGCCGAGTGCCGACGGTTCACTCGCCATGCCAAGGATGGACGTCGCCGCGGCGTAGCCCGTGGTGACCTCTTCGGTCAGCGAGACAGAAGGACAGGCCCGCAGGGCAATACACGCATCGACAATCGACACCAGCACATCGGCACTGTCGACCAATTGGCCGGCCTCCCCGAGAACTCTTGGCAGCCGTGCGAGCGTGAAGTCAAGCCCGCGCGGTGACGCCGCGACCACCAGTTCGGCCAGCGCCTTGGACGCCGCGTAGGGATAGAGCGCCTCACGTGGATCGGTGACACGTGCGCCATCAACCTCCGCGTTGACGACGAAGGTCGACATGTGAATCAACCGGGCATCGCGTGCCGCACAGATGTCCACGGCGGCAGACACCCACTGCACGTTGGCGTCCCGGATATCGCGGTAGGGGGCCAACATGTTGGTGTTTCCAATGCAGTTGACCAGTGTGCGCGCCCCGTTCTCGCGCATCAATGTGTCCAGTGCCTGCGGGCCGAACCCCGTACCAACATGCTGAACCCTGACTCCATCGACCGCCCGGAGGGCCGGCCACGGTCCGGAATCGGGGAGCTCCGATCTCGTCACCAAGACGACGTCCGGACGCAGCGCGCCATCGCTTTTCAGGTCGAGTGTGGCGCGGGCAAACCCGGTTCCGAGGATCCCGGATGCTCCCAACACCACGATCGGCCCGTCTGCGTTGGCCCGGGAGTTGTTGCCATTCAACACCGTCACGCGGGGCGTTGCCGTCAGCCGTTCAAAGTCTGCGCCGATCTCGCACGCGGTGTCGGCGGCACCGAGCTGGTCGGCCGCCGCACCCGCCGCCGCGAGGTAGGCGGCGCTGTCGGCGCTGATCACATCCAGTACGGACAGCTGACGGCCGAGATACCGGCGTGTGTCCGGCAAAATTCTGATCAGGTCGAGCGAGCCGATTCCCTCGGCGAGGAGCGACGACTCCGCCCGGATATCCCGCCCGAGGTGCCGGCTCCAGATTCGTGCGAGACCAGCGGCTGTCGCGATGGTCGCTTCCTCGTCCGGCGCTGCGTCCACAAACTGCGGGATGGTCCGCAAGCGTTCGTCGTCGATCTTGCCGTTGGGCTTACGTGGGATGCGCGACACACTCACCACAAAGAACGAAGAGACACCCGAGTCCACCAGAAGTCGCCTGATCCGCGTCGCCAATTCGTTGTCGTCCAGGTCTTTACGAGCCTGGAACCACACCACCAGCGCGCCCCGGTGTACCCCCACTCCGGCATCGGCGATACCGGGTTCCTCGCCGACACATCGAACGATCGCGGCGGTGTCAATCCTTCTCCCGGAAATCTTCACGATGGCGTCGCGGCGCCCGGAGAAGGCGGGGAATCCATCCTCGTCGAACACGACGCGGTCGGCGGTGGCGAATGCCCTCCGGGATGCGCCATCGGCGGTGCGGACCACACCGAAGCTGTCGCCCGATGTCCCGAGGTAACCTGCCGAAACGGTTTCTCCGACAACCACGATCTCACCGAATGCGACAAAGACCGTGTTGGGCACCACCGGCAGACCCACCCGAAGCCGCTCGGAACTATCGCCGTGCCGCGCACCGTCGATCGGTAGATACGTGACGACGACAGTGGTTTCGGTCGGACCATAGCTCGAGATGAGTGAGACACCCTGCGGACCGGCCGAGTCCAGCCACGTGTCGACTGCGCTCGGACGGATCACCTCACCGCCGACGACCACCTGCCGAAGAGCAGAACAACCGATCGACGCCAGCGACTGGGCGTCATCGCACAGCAGGTGCCACACGGCGGTCGGCAGGTCGATCAGGGACGGTTCCAGCACCTGGATGTCTCGAACGAGCGCAACCAGATCTCCGGATTTCATTGCCGCAGAACGGACTATCCGCAAACCACAGACCGCGCCGCAGAATATCTCCTCCACACTGATATCCGATGTCAACGGTGCGCATTGGAGGATGCTGTCCCGCGCCTCCCAGCCGTAGGCGTTCGCGGCCGCGCGGGCGAACAGTGCGAGCGCGCCATGCGTTACCGGCACGAGTTTGGGCCGACCAGTCGACCCGGAGGTAGCCATGATGTACGCCGTCCTGGTCGCCAGGCCGGAGTCCCGCACCACCGCCTCGGTGCGCTCTTCGACGAGACGCCGCGTCGCATCATCCAGGTTCATCGGGATCGGTGCTGCGGTATCGACAACGTGTGTTACGGCGCCACCATCATGTTCGGTGATGGAATCGGCGCGCAGCGGCATATCTTTCGCGCTCTCACACACGCTGTATCCGCAGCCTGCGAGATGACAAGCGATCAGAAGGTCGACGGTTTTGTCGGTGTCGTCGTCAACGCACACCACGATGTCCCCCGGCGCGACCCCGCCCGCGACCAGCCAGGCGATCCACGGCTCGACGAATTGCCGCCCCCGCAGGAACCGGTCCACACCACCGCCGGCATCAAGGAACCAGGCGGGCGTCGCGGCTGCCTCGGCCCGCACACATTCATCACCACGGCGTCGTGTGCCGTCGACACCGATCCCGAACCACTCGTTCACCGTCATGGCGATCGGTAAGTGCCACATGGCTTCCATCGAGCCCAGCGCCGCCGCGATCCGTTCGGCCATCCACAACGGCGGCGTGTTCGCGTCGCCCACGTCCGCGCGGTTCCAGATCGACAAGGTGAGTGTTCGTTGTTCCTCGTCGACGACGCACGACACGGTCATGCCTTCCACCGGACCGATATCGGTTGCGTAAGGCGCCGCCGACAGGAACGGGCGAAGGGCAGGTGCGCACGTCTCGCGGATGAAGTTGAAGGTCAGCGCCTCGACGTGCGAGGTCTTGTTTATTGCCAGGTACATTCGGCGATACTGTTCCTCGCGGAGCCACCGGCGCCGCGAGGCTCTGACATAGTCACGGTCCAGCGCGTGTACGACATCCTGCACAGAGGCAAAGGCAGGGAAACGGACCGGATGCGCGATCGAATTGACCAGGCAGGTTGCTACGTTCAGGTCGGGTTCCGCGAACCTGTTGTCTACCGCATGGATCAGCAGGGTGGCTGTGCTCTGCCGCAGACTTGCATCCACTGCGATCGCGGCCGCCGCCACCAGAATGTTCAACGGCACCTGCTTGGCTTCGGACAGCGTTTCGATCTTCTCGAAGGCCTTACCCGATAGCGTGAACGACTCTCGCAGAACACCTCTGGCCGCCCCTACCGGCCCACCGCCTGCACCGTGTCCGTATCCGCCGGTGTGGGATGCGTCGGCGAGTTCGCGCTGCACTGCCTGACCAAACCGTCGCAACGATTCGTCTGTCTTGGTGGCCTCGCGGCTGTGCGCCTCAGAAATTTTCGCTAGAGATGCTCTTGGACAAGGGGTTTCGGTCTCCGCCAAGCCCGCCAGCCGCTGGCCGAGATCGGTCTCTATCACCGCGATGGCGCCGCCATCGAGCAGGAGGTGGTGCGCGTGGATGTCGAGCCCCACCACCCGCCCGTCCGTTTCGGTATGGACGGTGTAACGCACGAGTGGCTTGGCTTCGAGGTCTGTTGACCACATGCGGACAAGCTCGTCAGCGCCCCGTGTTGTCGGAGCACCCGTGTCCGTAGCCGTCTGCACGATGTCGCCGAACTGCAATCGCCGCACCAGTTCTGGGTAACGGGATTCGCCTGGCACGTGTTCGAGGACACACAACTGGACCGCGTTGGCGACTACTGCCGCTTCCAGCGCGGACATGAACACCGGACCCTCGATGGGATGAAGCCGGTAGCTCTTCCCGATCAGATACAGCCGGGGGTCATCAGCCTGCGACGCGCCGTTGTACATGTTCTGCTGGGACCTGCTCAACGACACCCGGTCAACTCGAGGTTCCACCGCCAGCGTCATGTGACGCCCTCTGGCTGCGCCTGCTCCAACACCTGCGCCCATCCGGCAACGGAGAGATCCGAGACCAAACGCTTCTGCAGATCCGACCCTCGGGCTACACCCAGCTGTTTCATCAACAGCACGAAACGGACCGAGTCCAGACCCAGCTCCCGAAGATCAGTGGCATCGCCGTCGAAAAGCTCCGATTCGGAGATGTACAGCACGTCACAGACGGCCGCCACGATCCGGTTCCGCACGTTGTCAGGCACGCGTCAGTGCCCCATTCAGCGAGGCGGCCAATGCCGAACGCATGACCTTGCCGGACTTCGTCCGCGGGATATCTGCGACTACTGCGATGATCGACGGCCTGGCCATCGACTCGGATTCGTGGCGGTACGTGGCCGCGATCCGCTGCTTGAGCTCAACGGTGCCCAGCTCGTCAAGCTGCGCGGCCGGTACCACCGCCAAACCGACCAGCGCGCCGAACTCCTCGTCCGCTATCTCGTAACACGCCGCTTCACCCACGCCTGCAACGCTTTCGGCGATCCTGTCAACCTCGTCCGGTACCACGTTGACCCCTCCGGAGATGATCATCTCCGAGGAACGCCCCCTGATGTAGAAGAAGCCATCGTCACGATGCTCCACCAGGTCGCCGGTGTTCACCCATCCATCGGCCAGTACCTCACGGGTACGGTCGGGATTTCCCCAGTAACCGAGCATGTTGGCCGGCGACTTGATCCACAGCGTGCCGTACGGCGCAGAGGTGCCGCCGTCCATGGGTCCGCCGATCTCGCTGTCCGAAAGGAAGGTCTGCACTCCGGGATAGGGACGGCCGACCGCACCCTGCTCGATCCTGGCGAGCGATTCCTCGTCGGTGGGCAGACACATTGCCGTACAACCAGTTTCACTCAAGCCATAGACCTGAGCCGTTCGCACCCCCGCGGCTTCGATGAACTGCACATCGTCCGGGATCGCCCGTGAGCCGCCATAGGCTATGAACCGCAACGAGGAAACGTCTTGCCCGGTGATTCTGAGTTCGGACACCAACCTGGTCAAGAGGGTGGGCACCAGGCAAGCAGTCGCCACCTCATTGCCCACCAGCAGGTCCATCAACGATGCCCCACCCTCGCCGCCGGTGATACACGACGCGCCGTGCATCAGGCCGTTGAGAATCCACCAGAGCCCACCGATATGCGTTGCCGGTAACGGCGAATAGCTCGTCTCGCCCGCGACCCAGTCGATCCAGCTCAGCCCCTCATCGCGCAGGATATCCGGGATGGCGAAGAACGTGCGGTGAGCGAGCAGCACGGCCTTCGGTTCACCTGTCGTTCCGCTGGTGAAGATCATCGCGAGCGGGTCGTCGGCGTTACTTCCGGTATGCGTTGCCGGCCAATCTATGTCGCTATTCGGGTCATCAAGCCCGCCGGTCGCCTCGGCCGCATCCGGGAGGATCGCGGCCGGATCAGTGATCTCGCAGAACCGCGCGATGGCGGCGGCGGGCAGGTCCTTGTCCACCATGACGGCGATGGCGCCGAGCTGCGCACACGCGAGTACCGAAAGGTACGTCTGGGGTCCGTTGTCCGACAACACCACAACCCGTGATCCCCGAATCACCGACTGTGCCCGAAGGGCCGCGGCGAGCCCTCCGACCTCGGCGACGAGCTCTGCGTAACTCACGGCACCGGTGCCGTCACTGCGGCGCAAGGCGATGAGATCTGGCCGGATACGGGCCTGCTCGAGGACTCGTTCCCAAACAGTGGGTGGTGACGCGGACATGGCAGAGGGAGACGCTTCCTGTCGGGGGCTACGGGATGTTCAGGACCGCGAGCTCGAACTCTCCGGCCGCGGATCCGCCATCCTGGTCCCAGAATTCGATGGTGCTGTGGAATTGGAGATAACGCCACGACCGGTCGACGATGTGGAAATTGCGGGCCTGTAGGCGGGCGGAGAACCGCTGCGCGTTGACCAGCCGCCGGAACCGGGACGATGTGCTCTTGATCAGCATGTTGGCGAGTTGGTTCTGGCAGTAGTCATCGATCGACCAGCCCCGGAATGCCCAGATATCGTCGTTGACAACACCTTGAGCGAATGCACAGTACGCCAGCTGGTTGAAGCACAGCACCAACTCGACGGCGTTGAAGTGCCCCGTGCTCCGGATATAGGCGGACTCATTGATCGCGAAATTGCCCTGCGCATGCACCGCGTCCGAGGTGATTCCGTATTCGGCATCGGACAGATAGCGGCATCCCTTGTAGGAATATGGCTCAAGCACCCTGCCGAGTAGATCCTCGTCGATCGGGGCCATACCGGTGGAAGGCAGCCCGGTCTGTACCGACAGGGTCGCCGCGACCCCGCTCACGCCGCGTATCCGGGTGTCTCAAGACCGTCCAGCATGGTCAGGCGGTGGGTCGTCAGCGTGCCCGCCGCTGTTCCATGCTTTGCGCGGTGCACAAGAGCTCTGTTGTCCCACAGCACAATATCCCCGACCTCGTAGTGCTGGGCGTGGATGAACGGTGACGCGTAGTCGGGATCGAGCTGCCCCGACTCTTCGAGTAGCTGCTGAAGCAGCGCGGCATCGAGCAGCCTTCCATCCCCGTCCTCGATCGTCTCGGTGCCGGCCTCGCAGATGTAGAGGATCTCTTCCCCCGTCTGCGGGTGCTTGATCACCGTGGGCCACTTCTGGGGCGGTGTGACCCTTTCGATCTCGGCCAGGATTTCTCCGATGGGCCGGTAGACATCACTGGGCCGGATCTTGATGTAGCGGCGGGGCGTGTGTGTGCTGAACGTCCCACGCACAGAGTCCTTTACCGTGCTCGGCAACGATTCCCACACCTTGTTGAGATCGATGAAATAGGTTCCCCGATCACTCCCGGGCACCGCCAATGGCACCACCATGGAGAACGCGAAGGGTTCCGGCATGAACATGTAATCGACGTGCCAGAATGCGCCGGTTCGCGGAACCCCTTGTCCCTCTTCCGTAGACGAGACAAAGATTTCCGGATGGTCCTCGTGGTGATACACCGGCTCGTAATAGGGCACTATCTCCCCGATCAATCTCCCCAGTTGGATGAACTCCGCGGGTGAGGGATGAACATCCTTGAGGACGACGAGCTTGTTCCGGTAAACGAGTTCGCGGATCTCCTGTGTGGTGATTCCGTCCAGGTTCCCGGGATCGATCCCCGTGACCTGCGTGCCCAGTCCCTCGCCCTTCACATTGAGCGTCATCGACTCCCTATTCCTGATTCAGCCCTCGCCTCTCGGCGATTGGATGGGCACCTTCGGTCTCACCGCCCGGCCGCCGACTACCGGCGACCACTAACACAGCAGTCGATTCGATGACCGAAATAGTTCCCAAGACTTGACGAAGCAGTAGTTTTCTGTGGGCGCGACACCGCGAACCACAGCGGATAATTCGTTATTGCCCTGCAGTTTTGGAGACCAGACCGCAATCACCGGGAGGTAGCGTCCGCCGCGGTGACCTTCGTCTCAGGAACTTCGGGGGCATTCGGCACGACTCACTGCAGAGCACCGACTGCTCTCAGGAGCGAGGCGCCTGGCCAAAGTGCCGTGAGCTCGGCGTCAAGGCCGCAGCGGCAGGCGCCAACAAGCAAACCGCCGCACACACTGCCAGCACCGGCGCGCTACCGAAGTGATCCATCGCCGGGGCGATGATCACCAGGCCCAGTGGCGCCAAACCGTAGGACAGCAGAAAGTCCAGAGAAGACACCCGGGCCAGCTTGTCGGGTTCGACTTCGCGCTGGGTGGCGGTAAACCAGGGAACATTGAATAACTCGATGCCCATACCGGTGATCACGTAGGCCATCACCACGATCGCCAGAGGCACGGGCAGCATCAAGCTCAGCGGTGCCGCGCTGTAAAGCGCGAGGCCTGCGAGCGCCGCCCAGCCTTGGTTACGCGGGCGCCAGCGACTGATAAAGATCGCGCCGATAAGCGCTCCGGCGACGTATGCCGTTGTCGCGCTTGCTAACAGCACTTCAGTCCCATACCGGTCACGGCTTACCAACGGCAGCGCAACCCCGGTGGCCGAGTAACCGGTCGCGATCACCGCGGTCAACGCCGCCAGGCCCGCGAGGAACCACGGGTGACGGCGAGCCTCTCGGAACCCATCGGCGAAGTCGCTGAACACGGCGAACCCTGAACCAGCCACCTCGGCTCGGCCACGGCCCGCCGGCGGTGCGAGCGCAGACAGAAGCCACAATCCCGCGAGAACTATCAGCAGCGGGGCCACCCCCAGCCGGGCGGCAGCCAACGCCGCCACCCCAGGCGCGACGAGCGTCACCACCCGCACGGCAATGGTGATGGCGGCATTCGCCTGCTGACGCTGCGACACCGCGACCACCTCAGCGGTCAATGCCTGGTAGGAAGGTCGGCACGCACCCTGCCCTGCCCCAGCCAGCACCGCGGCCGCTGCCGGAATCGCAATCACGTGGTGGATACCTCCCGCGATCACCAGATGCCCCACTGCTGCCAGCATCGAAGACACCGCGATCACGCCACGTCGCGAATAGCGATCCGCGAGAACGCCTCCCAGCGGGACGGCCGCCAAGAACCCGACGGTCCGGGCGGCGAGAACCAGACCTAGCGCGGTTGCCGACAAGGTTCCGTCGAGGACCGCAAATCCGAGCACGATGGGCAACATCCAGGTCGCCAAACCCGAGGCAGTGGTGCCTGTCCACAACCGCAGGAAGGGAACGCTACGGAGCACGGACGGGCCGCTCGGCTCCGCGGGGTGAGGCGATGTCACAGCTGTGTTGTCTACACGACAGCACAGCGATAGGGGAAATATGAGACGACCGGGAACTATTGACCGCACAGCGACGACCACTCGGACGTGACAGTAGCTGAGATGACCTTCGGGAAGCGCCGCCCGATTCTCATTCCCAAGTACGCGACCCGTACCCGGCGCGCCTCAGCGCAGCATGCGGGACTGTTACAGAATGGGTGCACACATCATGGTGGCCCGGTCTTACCGGGGAACGGCCCCAACGTCCACGTTGCCGATGGCACCGGACGCGCCGCACTACGTGGCGGCGCGGTAGCGACATCGTCGACATACAGGGCAAATACGATCAGAAGGGCTGGCAGCTGAGAGTGGACAGACATTTTGCGGAGTCGGTGGGGCGCCCCGACCTGATTCAGTTGGCCGACGGGATGTTCTGTCTGCGATTCGAGACCATGAAGGTTGTTTCGGCCATGGCGGCCGTGCAGCAGCTGCTGGACAGCGGCGCGATTGATCGCGAGACAACCCTCCTCGACAGCTCCAGTGGTATCTACGCGCACGCGCTGGCGCTGGCCGCACATCGCCACGGCCTGAAATGTCACATCGTGGGTTCCACCACGGTCGACGAGACACTGCGCGTGCAGCTGGCCATCCTCGGCGCGCACTTCGAGCAGATGCCCCCGACTCCGAACCTGAAACTGGATCAGAACCGCCGGGTTGCCCGCATCCACGAGATTCTGCGCGAGCGACCCAACTACCACTGGATGCGCCAGTACCACGACGACATTCACTACGCTGGGTACCGCCCGATTGCTCACCAGATCCGGCGCGAACTCGGGGACACCGCGCTGACCCTTGTCGGCGGCGTGGGTACCGGCGCATCAACCGGAAGCCTCGCCACCGAGCTGCGCGTCGACGCACCCGATACCCGCTTGGCGGGGATACAGCCGTTCGGCTCGGTGACTTTCGACGCGGAACATCTCGACGACCCTGACATCATCATTGCCGGCATCGGCAGCTCCATTCCCTTCGAGAATGTGGACCCAAGCCTGTACGACACGGTGCACTGGATCGGCTTTGGCGCCGCACAGTCGGGTGCCATCGAACTACTGCGCAGGCACGCGGTCTTCGCGGGACTGTCCACCGGTGCGGCGTTCCTTGCCGCTCAATGGGAGAAGGAACGCGCCCCCGAGCGCGCGGTGGTTTTCACCGCACCCGATACCGGGCATCGCTACGTGCAGAACGTGTTCGCCCGTCACCAGGACGCCGCTGCCATGGCGGAGTTCTCACCAAAGGCCGTGGCGGACAACGCCGATCTGGCACTGCCCTGGTCGTACCGCGACTACGACAGGCCTGCGTCCGGTTTCGTAGCGGACGTACACAGCCTGTGCGATGCCGCCGCGCACACCTAATTAGCCACGGCCCGCGACACTGCGACACCCGCGAGTTCCAGGCTCAGCAAACATGTTCATTGCTAGCCTGAATCGGTGACTTACCCACCACAGGAGCCGCCCGCAGCGGGCGATCCGTCAGCGTACGACCCACACCAGCCGCCCCCGGGGTACCAGCCGCCCCCGCCGCCTGGATATCAACCCGGATACCAGCCGGGTCCTCCGCCGGGAGCCCCCCAGTACCCGGGTGGACAATTCCCGCCCCCTCCCCAGGGATACCCGCCTGTTGGCTACGGCTATCCGCCGCAGGCGCCGTGGCCACCGCAGGGACCGTTCAGCGCCGGTGAGTCGTGGAGCTGGTCGTGGGCCCAGGTCACCAAGCGCTTCGGAACCTTCATTCCGCCGTATCTGGTCTGGTTCCTTGCGATCGGTGTGCCGTTCGGAATCGTCTACGCGATTCTGATCGCCAGCCTGCCGCAGACCAGCACCAGCGGCTACGGCGGTGATTCAAGCTCCTCGTACTCATACTCGTATGAGGGACCCGAGTTCTCCGGCGGAGCCATCGCCATCATCATCCTGCTCTACGCGGTGGTGTTCGCGGTCAGCCTCTACGTGGGCGCCTGCATCGTCAGCGCCAATCTCGATGTCGCCGACGGCAAGCCCGTGAGTTTCGGAACCTTCTTCCGCGCCCGCAGTTTCGGCGCCTACGCGGGGACCGCGCTCTTGGTCGCGCTCGGAGTGCTGATCGGAAGCTTCTTAATCATCGGTGGAATCATCTTCGGGTTCTTCTCCCAGTACGCCGTGTTCTTCGCCATCGACCGCGGCCTGGGCCCCGTTGATGCGATCAAGGCCAGCTTTCAGATCGTCAAAGACAATCTGGCACAGGCCTTGCTCGTGTTCCTGATCACCTTGGGTGTTGCTTTCGCCGGTGTCGCAGCGACATTCATCACCTGCGGCTTGGGCGGCATCATCGCCTACCCGACGATTGCGGCCCTATCCGGTCTGATTCACGTCTACACCTACCGGCGTCTGACCGGCGGCATCATCGCACCAGCACCGGTGTAAACCTCGGCGCCGCAAGCCGAGTGGGAATCTCACGAGAGAATCGAGCCCATTTCCCACGCCAGATTCCCACTCGGCGCACGGAGTCACCAACGAAAAGGCCCGGCCTGCATGACGCAGGCCGGGCCTTCTTCGTTGGTGGACTTAGAAGTCCATACCGCCCATGCCACCGGTCGGGTCGCCCGCAGGTGCGGCGGCCTTCTCCGGCTTGTCGGCAACAACGGCCTCGGTGGTGAGGAACAGCGCCGCGATGGACGCCGCGTTCTGCAGCGCCGAGCGGGTCACCTTCACGGGGTCGGCAACGCCGGCCGCGAGCAGGTCCTCGTACACGTTGGTCGCCGCGTTCAGGCCGTGGCCCGCAGGAAGGTTCGCGACCTTCTCCGCGACGACACCCGGCTCCAGACCACCGTTGAAGGCGATCTGCTTCAGCGGAGCCGACAGCGCCACCCGGACGATGTTGGCACCCGTGGCCTCGTCACCCTCGAGCGAGAGCGAGTCCAGCGCGGGGGCAGCCTGCAGCAGGGCGACGCCACCACCGGCGACGATGCCCTCTTCGACGGCGGCCTTCGCGTTGCGAACGGCGTCCTCGATGCGGTGCTTGCGCTCCTTGAGCTCCACCTCGGTGGCAGCTCCGGCCTTGATCACCGCAACACCGCCGGCCAGCTTGGCCAGGCGCTCCTGCAGCTTCTCGCGGTCGTAGTCGGAGTCACTGTTCTCGATCTCGCTGCGGATCTGCGCCACGCGACCGGCGATGGCGTCGGAATCGCCCGCGCCCTCGACGATGGTGGTCTCGTCCTTGGTGACGACGACCTTGCGAGCCTGCCCGAGCAGGGAGATGTCGGCGGTCTCCAGGGAGAGGCCGACCTCTTCGCTGACGACCTGGCCACCGGTGAGGATCGCCATGTCCTGCAGCATCGCCTTGCGACGGTCACCGAAGCCCGGAGCCTTGACGGCGACGGACTTGAAGGTGCCGCGGATCTTGTTGACGACCAGGGTCGAGAGAGCCTCGCCCTCAACGTCCTCGGCGATGATCAGCAGCGGCTTGCCACCCTGGATGACCTTCTCCAGCAAGGGAAGCAGGTCCTTCACGGTCGAGACCTTGGAGCTGACCAGCAGGATGTAGGGATCCTCCAGGACGGCTTCCTGACGCTCGGCGTCGGTCACGAAGTAACCCGAGATGTAGCCCTTGTCGAAGCGCATACCCTCGGTGAGCTCCAGCTGCAGGCCGAAGGTGTTGGACTCCTCGACGGTGATGACACCCTCGTTGCCAACCTTGTCCATGGCCTCGGCGATCAGATCACCGATGGACTGGTCACCCGCGGAGATGCCCGCGGTGGCCGCGATCTGCTCCTTGGTGTCGATCTCCTTGGCGGAGGCCAGCAGAGAGCTGGTGACAGCCTCCACGGCCTTCTCGATGCCGCGCTTCAGGCCGAGCGGGTTGGCGCCGGCGGCGACGTTACGCAGACCTTCCTTCACCAGAGCCTGGGCAAGCACGGTGGCGGTAGTAGTGCCGTCACCCGCGACGTCGTCAGTCTTCTTGGCAACTTCCTTGACCAGCTCAGCGCCGATCTTCTCGTACGGGTCCTCCAGCTCGATCTCCTTGGCGATGGACACACCATCGTTGGTGATCGTGGGGGCGCCCCACTTCTTCTCCAAGACGACGTTGCGACCCTTGGGGCCCAGCGTCACCTTGACCGCGTCAGCGAGGGCGTTGAGGCCCCGCTCCAGGCCGCGGCGGGCCTCTTCGTCATACGCAATTGTCTTGGCCATTGCGAAGTGATTCCTCCGTATAGGGGGTGGCACGTTCTTTGGCCGGGCTCAGTGCCCGCGACGGACGGACGCAGCTGTGTGGGCTGCGGCCTCACCGTCCCGGCCTAGCACTCACCGGTCGTGAGTGCCAATGCCATTTTTAGCACTCGGACATGGCGAGTGCAAGGGCGATTGGCCGAAGCCCGGGCCAACAAACACGACGTCGGCTCCAGATCAAAAGCCGTGGTGATGTGGACGGACGCCGATACCCACGTCGCACCCTTCGGTCTGCCCCCCATGCTGTAACGCTTTGCGTCCTGCAGAGCACTCAGTCGTGTCACCATCCCCATCAGTAGAGGAGTCGCCATGATCACCGCTCAACTGCAGCGTCACATCGAACCGGACGCACCCTTGACGCGCGCCGGGGTCGCCCTGGCGCGCTACGGGCTCGCGATCGTCATCGCATGGATCGGCATGCTGAAGTTCACCGAGTTCGAGGCCAACGGCATCGTGCCGCTGGTGTCCCACAGTCCGCTGATGTCCTGGGTGTACGACGTCTTCTCGGTCACCGCGTTCTCATCGCTACTCGGAATCGTGGAAATCACGATCGCAGTCCTGCTCTCCGTCAAGCCGTGGTTGCCCCGGCTCTCGGCAGTCGGCAGCCTCATGGCCATCGGCATGTTCGCCACCACTGTGAGCTTCCTGTTCAGCACACCGGGGGTGTTCGAGAGTGCGGCCGGAGGGTTCCCGGTGCTGTCCTCGACCGGGCAATTCCTCATCAAGGATGTCGCGCTCCTCGGCATCTCCGCCTGGACCTTGGTCGATGCACTCACGCGACGCTGAAGCAGCCCTCGTCGCTTCGCTACAAGCAGGCGACGAGGGCGCGTTCGCGCAGGTGGTGGACGCACACACGCCCGCGATGCTGCAGCTCGCGCGCAGCTACGTGAGAAGCCGCGAGATCGCCGAAGAGGTGGTGCAGGAGGCCTGGCTCGCATTGTGCAAGGGGATCGACGCATTCGAAGGTCGATCAACACTGCGCACCTGGCTGTTCACGATCCTGATCAACATCGCCAAGGAACGGGGAATCCGCGAACGTCGCGATACCGCGAAGGCCATCGCGGCATTTACCGGAGGGACCGTCGACCCGGGCCGTTTCCAGGACACCGGCGAGTGGGTGGGCCACTGGCGCGACGACGCCGCACCGCATTCGTTTCCCGAGACGCCGGAGAATCTAGTGCTCTCCGAGGAGCTGCTCGCCCACGTAGTTCTGCAACTCGACGGGCTGCCGGAGATGCAGCGCGTGGTGGTGACGATGCGGGACCTACTGGGACTCGATTCGAAGGAGGTCGCCGAACACCTGGGAATCACCTCGGCCAACCAGCGCGTACTCCTGCATCGCGGACGGGCGGCAGTGCGCCAAGGACTTGAGGACTACATGAAGGACGTGAGTTGAATGAACTGCGACGAACTCGTCGAACTGATCACGGAGTACCTGGACAATTCACTATCACCGGTCAAGGGCGCGAAGCTCGAGGCACACCTGTTGGAGTGCGACGGATGCGTGAACTACCTGAACCAGTACAAATCCACCGTGTCGATCTTGAGCCAGATCCCGCAGGACGGCCCCAGCGCGGCGCTGCGCGAAAGACTGCTCGCCGGTTTTCGGGAGCGGCAACGCTGAGCCGCGAACACGGCCCTGCCTATGACGCGCCTAACGACGCGGCCGTAGCCCGTCGAAGACAACGTCGGTGACCTGCTGCGAGACCTCTTTGTTGTAGCTCTGCATGGCCTGGCACCCCACCAGGAGCGCCTTTACCTCGTGCACGCCGATATCGGAGCGCACCGTGCCCGCCCGCTGTGCGGCCTTCACCAAATCACCCAGGACCGCGTAGAAGGATTCCTCGATCTGAGGGATAAGAGCTTCGACACTGACACCCGCGCCGGCCAGGGCATCCACCAATCCCTGATCGGTCCCACCCCACTCGACCATCACGCGCAGGAATCCGAATAGCGCCTCACCCGGATCGGCCGACTCCAGTAGCTCGCGCCCCTTACCGATCACTGTGCTCATCCGGTCTTCCGCGACGGCGCGATACAGATCCTCCTTGGCCGGAAAATGCCGGTAGACGGTCCCGGCACCCACTCCCGCGCGCCGCGCGATCTCGTCGATCGGGACACCGAGGCCCTCCTCGGCAAACGTTTGATAGGCAACCTCAAGGACCCGCGCACGGTTGCGGGCGGCGTCAGCACGCAAGGGCCGGGCAGGTTGATCCATCTCACACTCCTCGAGGTTCCAACACGCCTTGACAAAACGGGGCGTGCGTTCCGTATATTCGTAAGCGGAGTAGCCGCCCCGTTTACTGAAGATATTACCCAAGGAGCCCCCATGACCAAATGGAATACCACCGACATCCCCGATCAGACCGGTCGCGTCGCGATCATCACCGGTGCCAACACCGGCCTCGGGCTGGAGACCGCCAAGGCGCTCGCCGCGCACGGCGCCCACGTTGTGCTCGCGGTGCGCAATACGGAGAAGGGAAAGGCAGCGGCCGACGCGATCACCGCGGCCCACTCGAACGCCGACGTGACCCTGCAGCCGTTGGACCTTTCCTCGCTGGAGTCGGTACGCCGGGCCAGTGACGAGCTCAAGTCGCGCTACGACAAGATCGACCTGCTGATCAACAACGCCGGGGTCATGTGGACCGAGAAATCCACCACCGCCGACGGCTTCGAGCTGCAGTTCGGCACCAATCACCTGGGGCACTACGCATTCACCGGCCTGCTCCTGGACCACCTGCTACCTGTCGAGGGTTCACGTGTGGTGACCGTCTCCAGCATCGGGCACCGCATTCGCGCCGGGATCCACTTCGATGACCTGCAATGGGAACGCGACTACAACAGGGTCGCGGCCTATGGACAATCGAAGCTGGCCAATCTGTTGTTCACCTACGAACTGCAGCGGCGCCTGGCAGGCACCAATACGGCCGCCCTGGCGGCGCACCCCGGCGGCTCCAACACCGAGCTGGCCCGCAACTCTCCGCTGTGGGTCCGGGCCGTTTTCAACGTGGTGGCGCCATTGCTGGTCCAGGGTGCGGACATGGGCGCGCTGCCTACACTGCGGGCCGCCACCGACCCTGCGGCCCTGGGCGGGCAGTACTACGGACCGGACGGATTCGGCGAACAACGCGGCAACCCCAAGGTCGTCGCATCGAGCGAGCAATCCTATGACCTCAATTTGCAGCGACGTTTGTGGTCGGTATCTGAAGAACTCACCGACGTGGTCTTCCCGGTGAAGTGAGCTGAACGGAAAGAGGCGGGCACTGTGCTGATTGTCGCCGACTGTCACTCTGGTGACACGACACGCGGTGCCCGCCACGCCCGTCGGGATGCACTCCCGTAATCCGTTGCGCTAGTCTGCAGTCCAATCAGTGAGGAGTCTGACGGGTGCGGGCTGTAGAGGCGCCCAGCACCCATACATTGCGGGGCTGGCAGCGTAGGGCATTAGTGCGGTATTTGGCCGCCAAGCCCCGAGATTTCCTGGCGGTCGCGACCCCGGGATCAGGGAAAACAAGGTTTGCCCTGCGCATTGCTACCGAGCTGCTGGCCGACGGCACGGTCGACAAGATCACCGTGGTGGTGCCGACCGAACACCTCAAGGTCCAGTGGGCTCAGTCGGCCACTTCCTTCGGGCTGTCTCTGGACCCGAGATTCAGCAACTCGGACGCACAGAACTCCTCGGAGTACCACGGAGTCGTCGTCACCTATGCGCAGGTGGCAAGTCACCCCACCCGGCACCGGGTCCGCACGGAGAACCACCGCACGTTGGTGATCTTCGACGAGATCCACCACGCCGGAGATGCCAAGAGCTGGGGTGAAGCGGTCCGCGAAGCCTTCGACGACGCGACGCGGCGCCTCTCCTTGACCGGAACCCCGTTCCGCAGTGACGACAGCCCGATCCCATTCATCAACTACGAGCCCGACGGCGCGGGCTTCCAGCGCTCGCAAGCCGACCACACCTACGGCTACTCCGAGGCGCTGGCCGACGGCGTGGTGCGTCCCGTGGTGTTCATGGCGTACTCGGGCGAGGCCCGTTGGCGTGACAGTGCCGGCGAGGAACATGCCGCGCGCCTCGGCGAACCACTCACCGCCGAGCAGACTGCGCGCGCATGGCGCACCACCTTGGATCCCAATGGCGAATGGATACCCGCGGTGCTGCGCGCCGCCCATGCGCGGCTGCAGCAGAAGCGCAATGGCGGGATGACCGATGCCGGCGCCATGATCATCGCCTCCGATCAGAAGGCGGCCCGCGCCTACGCGAAACTACTGACCACCATCACCGGATCGGAACCCACGGTGGTGCTCTCGGACGACCCGAAGTCCTCGGATCGCATCGCGCAGTTCTCCAACAGCACCAGCGAGTGGATGGTCGCGGTGCGCATGGTGTCCGAGGGCGTCGACGTGCCGCGCCTTGCCGTCGGCGTGTACGCGACAAGTGCCTCGACGCCGCTGTTCTTCGCCCAGGCGATCGGCCGGTATGTGCGCTCCCGAACACAAGGTGAGACGGCCAGCATCTTCCTGCCCTCGGTGCCGACACTGCTGGAACTCGCCAGTCTGCTGGAAGAGCAGCGCAATCACGTACTCGGTAAACCACACCGCGAGCCGATGGGCGATGAGGAGCCGGTGGAGCGCAAGCGCACCGAACCGGGCGAGGAAGAGAAGGGCTTCGAATCGCTCAGTGCCAGTGCCGAACTGGATCAGGTGATCTTCGACGGCGCCTCCTTTGGCACCGCGACGCCAGCCGGCAGCGAGGAGGAAGCCGAGTACCTCGGCATTCCCGGCCTGCTCGATCCGAATCAGATGCGAGATCTGTTGCGGCGCAGACAAGAAGAGCAGCTCACCAAGCGCACCGCTTCCGGCGAGGTACCCCCGGAAATCACTTCGACACACGGTCAACTGCGCGAACTGCGTCGCGAGCTCAACGCCTTGGTGTCGGCCACGCACTTCAAGTCGGGTAAACCGCACGGCTGGATTCACAATGAGCTGCGCAGGCGGTGCGGAGGCCCCCCGGTGGCCGCGGCCACCCGCGATCAGCTCAAGGAACGCATCGTCGCCGTGCGCACCCTGCATCGGGAGCTCTAGACGGGGAAACTCACTCCAGTCAACTCTCCCGAGACAGACCAAAGCCGTTGTTGCAGAGCCTGATCGTGTGACTGCCTGGTGGACTTGACCACCTTGGGATACCCACGAAACTCACCAAAGCCCGAGGGCCCGTAGTACTGGCCACCGACGGCGGTGGGGTCCGTAGCGGCACGCAGACTGGGCAAGGCGCCCATGGCCGGACTCTGGGCGAGTTTCAACGCCGCCGCACTGAGCGCCTCCGGACCGAAGGTGATGTGACGCATCAGCTCGGTACCCGACGCACCGGGATGCGCCGCCAACGCCACCGTCTCGGCCCCCGCAGCGTGGAGGCGCCGCTGCAGCTCGTAGGTGAACAACAGATTGGCCAGCTTCGACTGGGCATATGCCCCCACCCGGCTGTAATTGCGCTCCCACTGTAAGTCATCGAAATGTATTGCGGCTCTGAACTTATGACCGTTGCTACTGACGGTTACGACGCGGGAGCCACGCACCGTCGTCAGGTTCTCCAGCAGCAGGGCGGTGAGGGCGAAATGGCCCAGATGGTTGGTGCCGAACTGCAGCTCGAAACCGTCCGCGGTGTTGCCCTTCGGCGGATACATCACCCCGGCGTTATTGATGAGCAGATCGATCTGTGGGTATTGATCACCCAATTGTTCAGCGGCAGAACGGATATCCGAGAGGGAAGATAGATCCAGGCGCTGCAGCGCCAGGTTGCCTGCGGGCGCGGTCTTCCCGATCTCTTCGACAGCGGCAGCACCCTTGTCCAGATCGCGGACCGCAAGAACTACCTGCGCCCCCGCGGCCGCCAACGCGCGGGCCGTCTCCAGGCCCAGTCCGGTATTGGCACCGGTGATGATGGCGACGCGTCCCGTCTGGTCGGGAATGTCGGCGGCGCTCCAATGTGCGGTCACACACGCATCCTGCCCCAGATCCACCGCGCTGCCCAGCCTGCTTATTCACAGTTCTCCCGGTGTTCGATACCAGGAATCCCACAGCAGGGGTCAATACGCTCATCGCCGGATCACTGAGCTTGGCCACCTACTGCATGTAAGGCGGGTCCGTGCGCAAACTTACTTCTGTTGCCACCCTTGTAATTTCACTTCTGTGCTCGGGCACGGGAGTGGCTGCGGCAGACCCGCTGCCGGTCGCCGACGTCAGCCAGTCTGCCGATACCGACGACGGCTGGCATCTGAGTGCTGCGCTGTCGCGGATGACTATCAACTCTGTGCCAAACATGGCCGCCACAGCGTTCACACGAGAGGGGTTTGTCACCGGCAAGGCCCTCGCCAGCATCGACGGTAACGGCGCGGTTCCGGTCAACTCCGGAACCCTCGTCATGGGGTTGCAGCTGGGCTGCCAGATCGACCTCAGCGAGGGCGGAAGCGTCGACGTCGGCGCGGACGCGGGAGTCAGTCCCGGCTTCTCCGGCGGCAGCAATCTGCTGGCTATGGTCGGCCCTTACGCGGAAGTCAACGGGAGCATCTCGGTCAATCTGCTTCCGGGGACGATCAAGAACATCGTGCTGGGCAAGAAGGCCCTCAAAGGACGCACCGGCGAAATCGTGGTTCACGATGCCCACGTGAAAGTCGACGCCTGCGGCGGACCAGTCTCCATCCGGTTCTTCACGACGGCGCTGATCGACACCGACAAGTCCGACGACAGCGTGAACGTGTACGGGGACATTCTTTCGCTATGAGCCCTACCCACGCGCGACTACAACGCCACCGAATGGCACGGCTGATCATCGCCACCACCTTGTGCGCAAGCCTCATTGTCGGTCCGGCATCCGTGGCACGGGCGGACAACTGCAGCCCCGGCGACTTCGGCGCGGCGCAAGGATGTGCTCCCCCAGCCGCCGCGACCGGCGGCGACAAGGCCGAGAGTTGGCCCCCGACGAGTGTGGACTGGCCACCTGAACCCGACTCGGACACCGATTCCGCCGGTCAACAGGGCGCCGCACCGCCTCCGATCGTCATGCCCGCCGGCGTGGCACCCGTCAAACCCGCATCGCCGGCGCGGGAACCGGCCAGCGCGCCGGCGCCGATTGTCAGTGCCGGCCCTTAGGCGGGCGCCGCCCCGTGAAACACCGCCTCGACGTTGTTGCCGTCAGGGTCGCGGACGAACGCACCGTAATAACCCGGGTGATACTCCGGCCATAGCCGCGGCGCATGAAGGGCCTCGGCGCCTTCACCCGTCGCCGTCGTGAAGAACTCGTCGACCTTCTCGGTGCTCTCGGCAGAGAAGGCAACGTGGATCTCGCGATTGGGTCCGCCCGCGGCATCGCCGCCGCCGATCCAAAAGTCAGGCTTTCCCGCGGTCCCGTACCCGATGGCGACACCGAAATCCATCTGTCGCGTGTACCCGAGAACCCCGAGCACCTTGTCATAGAACGCGGCCGCGGTCGGCAGGTCCGCGCAGTTGATACCGAAGTGGTCGATCATGAGGCAGATTCTGGCTCACAGGTCCGACAACAAGGACGGCAAATCGGCGATCGAATCGATGACGTACGCGGGTTGCATCGAATACTGATCGGCAGCCCATCTGTCGAGGGTGTCTTGACGGAACTTCCCGGTGCGCACCAGCACACCCGTCATCCCGACCACCTGGGCCGCCAGCACATCGACATGCAGGTCGTCGCCCACCATCACGACTTGATCCGGCTCGCACCCCATCCGCTCGGCGGCCAGCTGAAATCCCGCCGGGGCGGGCTTGCCGACAGCGACCGCCTTGCGCCCCGAAACCTGTTCCATGCCCGCCAGGTACACACCGGTATCGACGCGCAATCCCTCGCGTGTGCTCCACACCGCGTTGCGATGCATCGCGACCACCGGGATTCCCTGAGCCATCAGGTCGTATACCCGGCTCAGCGCCACATGATCGAACTGCGGACCGGCCCCACCAAGAATGATGACGTCGGGATCATCGGAGAGGGATTCGACGAAGTCGACCCCAGGCATGTCGGCGGTGATGTCCCCGTCGTTCAGCAGATAGCACCGGGCGCCGGGGTGCTGGGCGATCACGTGATCGGCGGTCAGCATGGCGGCGGTAATCACCTCGTCGGCGGGCACCGCCAGGCCCGCGGCGGTCAACAGCTCCGCGATCTGCACTCGGGTACGCGAGGTGGTGTTCGTCAAGAAGCAACGACGAACGTCATCACTCTCCAGCACCTTGAGGGCCTGCGCGGCGCCGTCGATCGGCTCCCACGAGGTCACCAGGACCCCGTCGATATCGAAGAGCACTCCGCCGACGGTCATGGCGCTATTTTCCCGCCATGCCGTGCGCGGCGCACGCCGAGGGCATTCCGGACCCACCGGACTCAGCGAAACCCCTGCGTGCGGTATGCGCTGGGTGGTCGGGCAATAATGAGCCGATGCGTTCCGTCGCCGAACACCAGCAAGTCGTCGCGGGATTGATCCAGGCGCCCGCGCTGGTCCGGGTGCCGGTAGGTGCGGCTGAGCGACTGGTCCTGGCCGCCGACGTGATCGCGCCACTGAATCTGCCGGTGTTCGACAACTCGGCCATGGATGGGTATGCGGTCCACCGCGACGATCTCGCGGGGGCTTCGCCCACCAATCCGGTGACATTGCCGGTCACCGAGGACATCCCGGCCGGGCGCACCGACGTCCTGACGCTCAAACCCGGTACCGCGCACCGGATCATGACGGGTGCGCCCCTTCCCGCCGGTGCCTCCGCGGTGGTGCCCGTCGAAGTCACCGACGGCGGCACCGAAACCGTGGCCATCACCGAAGAACCCCGTGCCGGCCAGCACATCCGGTCCGCAGGCGAGGATGTACGAGTTGGCGACACCGTACTGAGCGCCGGCACCCGGCTGATGGCACCGGCGTTGGGTCTGGCGGCGGCACTCGGACTCGAGGAGCTGACCGTGCATCCGCGCCTGCGGGTGGTCATCGCCTCCACCGGCAGCGAGTTGGTGCCCCCGGGCACCGACCTCAAGCCCGGGCAGATCTATGAATCCAACGCCATCATGCTTGCCGCCGCTGTCCAGGAGGCCGGGGCCGACGCCGTAGTGGCGCCGACCGTCGCAGACGATGTCGAGCAATTCCTCGCAGTACTCGACGAATTCGGCGCCCAGGCCGACCTGGTCATCACCACCGGTGGAGTCAGCGCCGGAGCCTATGAGGTGGTCAAGGACGCACTCACCGACGCCGGTGTCCAGTTCGTCTCGGTGGCCATGCAGCCCGGCAAACCACAGGGAGCAGGACACGTCAATGGCGTCCCGGTGCTCACCCTGCCCGGCAATCCCGTCAGCGCGCTGGTGTCGTTCGAAGTGTTCATTCGCGAGCCGTTACGCGCGGCGATGGGGCTGGCGCCCGCGCGGGCGCGCCACGAGGCCGTCCTCACCGATCCCATCTCCGCGCCCGCGGGTAAGCGGCAGTTCCGGCGCGGGTACTGGGATGCCGACAGAGGGACCGTGACGGCTGTCGGACCTCCCGCATCGCATCATTTGAGATGGCTGGCGGCCTCGAACTGCCTGCTGGACATCCCCGAGGATGTCACCGAACTCGCGGCGGGGACCACTGTCAGCGTGTGGAATCTGAGCTGATCACGGCGGTTGATTGTCTAGTCACCGCGGAGCACCGAGAACTCGAGTGCGAGCCTCACGCGGATTTCACGACAGATTTTCGCGTGAGACTCGCACTCGTTTGTGCCCAAGAGCGAATACGACCCGACTGCACCGTAAAGGTGTATTACTCAGGTGACTCGTTGATACCCCTCGGGAGGCACCACCTGACAACGGCGTCTGGGGAACCACGTCCCCAACTGCATGCCCGCATCACTAGGATGGTCCGGTGGCAAGACGCCCCCGCCCCGTAGGTTCAGAGCCGGACTCCGGCATCCCGCATATCGTCGAACTCATCCGCACGACGATCCCACCGATCCATCCGGCAGGACTCCCGTTCATCGCCGGTGGAGTTGGGCTGGCGGGACTTGGGTTCAAGAATCGCTGGATTCGCGGAACCGGGCTGGCGCTCGCGGGCGCGTGCGCCGCATTCTTCCGGCATCCTGCGCGCATCCCACCCAACCGTGCCGATGTGGTGGTTGCCGCGGCCGACGGCCAGATCTGCTTGGTCGATCGCGCGGTACCTCCGCCGGAACTGGGGCTGCCCGCCGAGCCTCTCCCCCGCATCAGCATCTTTCTGTCGGTGTTCGATGTTCACGTGCAGCGGGTCCCCGTCGCCGGTGAGGCGACGGCAGTCATTCACCGCAGTGGGCAGTTCCTGTCGGCCGACCGTGCCGAGGCGAGCGTTGCCAACGAACGCAACAGCGTGCAGATCCGTACTCGCACCGGGCACGATGTGGTGGTGGTCCAGATCGCCGGACTCATCGCACGCCGGATCATCTGCCACGCCAAGGTCGGTGACCAGTTGTCCATCGGCGACACCTACGGATTGATCCGATTCGGTTCCCGGGTAGACACCTACCTGCCCGAGGGGTCGAAAATTCTTGTCCAGCCAGGGCAACGAGCCGTGGGCGCCGAGACCGTGCTGGCCGAGCTGCCGTCCTCCACCGATAACGCGTAAGCGGCTCAGTCATGAACCAAGCCGCGTCCTCGAAGCGCCCCGTACACATCCGGATTCTGCCGAGTGTGATGACGGTGCTGGCGATCTGCGGTGGCCTGTCCTCGATCAAGTTCGCGTTCGACGGAAAGCCCTACATCTCGCTGACCCTGATCGCCGCGGCCGCGATCCTCGACGGTCTCGACGGCAGGATCGCCCGGCTCTTGGACGCGACATCGCGAATGGGCGCGGAGATCGACTCGCTGGCCGACGCGGTGAACTTCGGTGTCGCGCCCGCGGTGGTGCTCTACATCTCGATGCTCTCGGATACCCCGACAGCATGGGTCTTTTCGCTTCTCTACGCGGTGTGCATCGTGCTGCGGCTGGCTCGCTTCAACACATTGCTTGACGACGATTCCCAACCCGCGTTCACCAAGGAGTATTTCGTCGGAGTGCCCTCCCCCGCGGGCGCGCTGATGGTGCTGGCCCCGCTGGCGGCCTTGCTGCAATTCGGCGACGGATGGTGGTCGTCGGTATGGGCGATATGCGCATGGATGGTGTTCGTATCCATGCTCATCGTTAGCCAGATCCCCACCGCGGCCATGAAATCCGTCTCCGTGCCGCCCCGCATGGTGGTCCTGCTGCTCGCGCTGGTGACGGTGGCCGCCGCCGGACTGCTGCAATACCCATACGTACTGCTGCTGATTCTGATCGTTGTCTACCTTGCCCATATCCCGTTCGCCTGGCGCAGTCAGCGCTGGGTGGCGGCCCGACCTGAGTCGTGGGACGCCAAACCCAAGGAGCGACGGGATCTACGCCGCGATCAGCGCCGGGACCAGCGGCGCGCCTTCCGGCACGCCGCACTCCCCAAGCGGCGCACAGCGGAGCGTCTGGGGTTGCGCCGGCCCGGTGGGCCACGCTAGGTACGCATGAGCGAACATCCCGATGCTCTTGGCCCCAATGGCCCGTCACTGACTCTCACCGCTCGCCTCAACACTTCGGCCGTCGACTCGCGGCGCGGCGTGGTCCGCTTGCATCCAGAAGCGATTGCAGCCCTTGGCATCCGGGAGTGGGATGCGATTTCTCTGACCGGATCACGAACAACGGCGGCTGTCGTCGGGGTTGCACCGCGCTCAGTTCCGGCCGGCACCGCCCTGCTCGACGACGTCACGCTGTCCAACGCGGGGTTGCGCGAGGATGCGTCGGTCATCGTCGCCCCCGTAACGGTGTATGGCGCACGGTCAGTCAGCGTCAGCGGTTCTTCTCTTGCCACCCAATCTGTTTCGTCCGCGACTCTTCGGCTGGCGCTACTGGGCAAGGTCATGACCGTTGGGGATACCGTGTCGCTGCTGCCACGGGACCTCGGACCTGGCACGTCCACGTCGGAGGCTACGACGACGCTGGCCCGGTCGGTGGGGATAACCTGGACCTCCGAGTTGCTCACGGTGACGGCGGTCGATCCGGCCGGTCCGGTCAGCGTGCAACCCAATTCTCTTGTCAGCTGGCAGGGCGCAAACCCGTTGAGCCCCAATGCGCGACAGACGGCTCTGCCTGCCGAAGCCGTCGCTGTGGCTCCGTCACCCGAGCCCCCCGCCGCGATATCCGTGGAGGACCTCAAGGGCTCCCGGGCGCAGGCGACCCGGCTCACCGAGTGGCTCAAACTCGCCCTCGATGAACCCGGCCTGCTGAAAACACTGGGTGCGCAGCCGAATCTGGGTGTGCTGATATCTGGCCCCGCCGGCGTCGGCAAGACGACGCTGGCGCGCGCGGTCTGTGCGCCACGCACGCTCGTCGAGCTGGACGGGCCGGAAGTGGGGGCCACCACCGCGGAAGGACGTCTCACCGCGATACGGGAGGCCGTGAGCCGGATCCGGCAGTCTGGCGGCGTCTTGCTGATCTCCGATATCGACGCTCTGCTGCCGGCCACCGCAGAACCCGTGGCGACACTCATCCTGGCCGAACTACGTTCAGCGGTAGCCACTTCCGGCGTTGCATTCATCGCAACGACCGCACATCCCGACGCCATCGACGTACGCCTGCGCGCTCCCGAGCTGTGCGACCGTGAGCTGGGCCTGAGCCTGCCCGACGCCGCTACCCGTAAGTCACTGCTGGAAGTCCTCTTGACGAAGGTGCCGGCGCAGGACCTACAGCTCGACGAGATCGCCGCGCGAACACCAGGTTTTGTGGTGGCCGATCTGGCCGCGCTGGTCCGCGAAGCCGCATTGCGGGCAGCGGCACGGGCCAGCGAGAAGGCCAGCGCCCCCGCCCTGACCCAGGAAGATCTTGTCGGTGCCCTGTCGGTGATCCGACCGCTGTCCCGTTCCAGCACTGAGGAAGTGGCCGTCGGGTCGATAACTCTCGACGACGTCGGCGACATGGTGGCCACCAAACAGGCTCTGACAGAGGCCGTCCTGTGGCCGTTGCAGCATCCGGACACTTTCGAACGCCTCGGCGTGGACCCGCCCCGTGGGGTACTGCTGTATGGACCGCCCGGCTGCGGAAAGACCTTCGTGGTGCGGGCGCTGGCTAGCTCCGGACGGTTGTCGGTGCACGCGGTCAAGGGCGCCGAGCTGATGGACAAGTGGGTCGGCGCCTCCGAGCAGGCGGTGCGCGAGCTGTTTCGGCGTGCGCGCGATTCGGCGCCATCACTGGTCTTCCTGGACGAAGTGGACGCACTGGCGCCGAGGCGCGGGCAGAGCTTCGACTCGGGTGTCACCGATCGCGTGGTGGCGGCCCTGCTGACCGAACTGGACGGGGTGGAACCGCTGCGCGATGTGGTGGTGCTCGGCGCCACCAACCGGCCCGAGCTCATCGACCCGGCGCTGCTGCGTCCAGGCCGGATGGAACGCCTGGTGTTCGTCGAGCCACCGGATGCTCAGGCCCGCAAAGACATTCTCAAGACGGCCGCGCGGGCGGTACCACTGGACGCCGATGTGGATCTGGACGCGCTCGCAGCTGGCCTGGACGGCTTCTCGGCCGCCGACTGTGCGGCGCTGCTGCGCGAGGCCGCGATGGCGGCCATGCGGCGATCCATCGACGCCGCCGATGTGACAGTCGCCGATATCGAAACCGCGCGGGCCACAGTACGTCCGTCGTTGGATCCCGTGCAGGTAGCATCCCTGCGCGCGTTTGCTGACAACCGCTGAAAAGGGTTGCGTCGCGCCAATCGACGAGCGCCCCGTAAACTAGGCAGCACGACACCCCGCCCAACAACCGATAGACGGGAGTGCCTTTGCTTGCCATTCTGCTTGCCCACGCACTTGCCGCCGCGATGGCGCCGTTACTTGTGGCGCGCGTTGGTCGACTGGCGTTCTACCCTCTTGCCCTGGTCCCTTTGGGTTCGCTGATCTGGGTATTGGCAAGATGGCCTGCCGCCGGGGCGGACACTCGTATCGACATCCCCTGGGTGCCCGAGCTGGCGATGGACATCTCTCTGCGCTTCGACTCGCTGGCCGCGATCATGGGCGTGCTGGTGCTCGGCATCGGGTCGCTGGTGCTGTTCTATTGCGCGAGCTACTTCCGGCATCGGGACGGGCACACCGAGCCACGGCTTCCGAGTTTCGCTGCCGAGCTGGTGGCCTTCTCCGGGGCCATGTTCGGTCTGGTGATAAGCGACAACCTGCTGCTGCTGTACATCTTCTGGGAACTGACGACCGTGCTGTCCTTCCTCTTGGTGGGTCACTACGCGGAACGACTCGCGAGTCGCCGCGCGGCGGTACAAGCACTGCTGGTGACCACTGCTGGTGGACTGGCGATGCTGGTCGGGATCATCGTGCTCGGCCATGTCGGCGGAAGCTTCCTGCTCTCTGACCTGATCGCAGATCCGCCATCGGGTATGGCCGCCAGCGTCGGTCTGGTGCTGATACTGATCGGCGCCCTGAGCAAGTCCGCCATTGTCCCCCTGCACTTTTGGCTTCCCGGCGCCATGGCCGCACCAACCCCGGTCAGCGCCTATCTCCATGCCGCGGCCATGGTGAAGGCCGGTATCTATCTGGTGGCCCGCATGTCGCCGGGATTCGCCGAGGCGACACCGTGGCGGCCCGTCGTGCTGGTGTTGGGCATCGCCACCATGATCCTGGCGGGCTGGCGCGCCCTGCGCGAGTACGACCTCAAGCTGATCCTGGCCTTCGGCACGGTGAGCCAACTCGGATTCCTGGTGGTGCTCACGGGCACTGGTGATCCCGACATCCTGTTGGCCGGGCTGGTCATGCTGTGCGCGCACGCCCTGTTCAAGGCCGCACTGTTCATGGTGGTGGGAATCATCGACCACACCGTCGGGACCCGCGATATCCGCAAGTTGGCGTGGCTCGGAAGACGCGAACCGTCTCTACTCGTGATTGCCGGGCTGGCCGCCTCGAGCATGGCGGGGGTTCCACTGACCCTCGGATTTGTCGGTAAGGAGCTGGCCTTCGCGACGGTGCTGCACAGTCAGGTGCTCGGTTCTTCCGCCCCCTGGGTGCTGGCGGGGATAGTCGTCGGATCCATGTTCACCATCACGTACAGCATGCGGTTCATCTGGGGAGCATTCGCACGCAAGGGTTTACCCGAGCCAAGCGCCCGCGTACAGGGCATGCACGCTCCGGCGCCTGCCTTCCTGGTGGCACCCGCCGTGCTGTCGGTGGCAAGCATCGCGGCCGGGATACTGCCCGACTGGCTCAACTGGGCGCTGGGCAGCTACGCCAATCCCGTCGACGCGCATATCGCGATCTGGGAGGGCTTCGGCGTACCGCTGCTGCTTACCGCGATCGCGTTCGCGGTCGGTATCTTCGCGTTCTTCTCGCGGGGACGCCTGCGCAAGGCCCGGCTCGCCGTCAACCCACTGGGTAATGCCGACCGCGGCTACGACGCCGTTCTGCGCGGTGCCGATGTGCTGTCCCAGCGGCTGACCGCACTGACGCAACGAGGCTCGATCCCGTTCACCCAGGCCACCATTCTGGTGACCCTGGTGACACTGCCGACCATTGTGCTGGCACTCGGAGCCCGCGACGAGCCGCACCTCAAACTGTGGGATTCGCCGCTGCAGGGGGTGGTCGGGTTACTGATGCTTGCCGCCGCCATCGGCGCCACCGTCATGCGCAACCGTCTGGCGGCGGTGCTGCTCGTCGGCATCACTGGCTACGGAACAGGCGTTATCTTCGCACTCCACGGGGCGCCAGATCTGGCGCTGACGCAGTTCCTCGTCGAGACCCTGACCCTCGTCATTTTCGTATTGGTGTTGCGCGCCCTACCCGCCGAGTCGGATGCTGAGCAGGCCAACAGATTCCGGCTGCCCCGTGCCGTGCTCGCGATTGCGGTCGGATGCACCGTGACGGCGCTAGGGGTGTACGCGATGGCGGCGCGACGTGATCGCCCGATCGCCGACCTGCTCCCCGAGGCGGCATATCAGCGCGGGCACGGCGCCAACTCGGTGAACGTGCTGCTGGTGGATATCCGTGCCTGGGACACCCTCGGCGAGATCTCGGTACTGCTGGTTGCCGCGACGGGCGTGGCTTCGTTGATGTTCCGGCACCGGCGTTTCGGAAGAGCTCCCCGGGTCGGGGACGCGGCGGGTCAACCGGATGTGGTGGTGGCCTCCAGCGTCTGGTTGCGCGGGAGCGAACTGCGCGACCCCAAGCACCGGTCGTTGGTTCTGGAAGTCGCGACACGACTCATCTTCCCGCTGGTCATGGTGTTGTCGTTCTACTTCTTCTTCGCCGGACACAACGTTCCGGGCGGTGGATTCGCCGGTGGCCTCACGGCCGGTCTGGCTCTCGTACTGCGCTACCTCGCCGGTGGGCGGTATGAGCTGGGCGAGACACTGCCATTCGACGCAGGCAAGATCCTCGGGCTCGGGCTGGCGTTTTCCGGCGGGACAGCATTGGCTTCGATCTTGCTGGGGGCCCCGGTGTTGTCTTCGGCCACAATCCAATTCGATGTGCTCGGATTTGGGCACGTCAAGATCGTGACGGCACTGTTCTTCGATCTGGGCGTGTACCTGGTGGTCGTCGGTCTGGTACTCGATGTGCTGCGCAGCCTGGGCGCACGCTTGGATGTGGAGCTCGAAGAGTCTCCACGGACCCGGGCGGGGGTGCGCGCGTCATGACCAATCTCGGACTACTCATCATCATCGGCGCCCTCACCGCATGCGGCGTGTACCTGATGCTCGAACGCAACCTGACGCGCATGGTGTTGGGCCTGCTTCTCGTCGGCAACGCGGTGAACCTGCTGATCCTCACCGTGGGCGGCCCGTCCGGTAATCCACCGATCATCGGACGCGAGTCCGCGGGCCGGACCTCTATGGCAGATCCGTTGGCCCAGGGCATGATCCTCACCGCGATCGTCATCACCATGGGTGTTGCCGCATTCACTCTCGCCCTGATCTATCGCATGTTCACGTTGGAAGCCGATGACGTCGTCGACGACGACGCCGAGGACGCGCGCGTCGCCCAGGAACCACTTGAACCCGTCACTGACGGCAGGGAAGAACACCACGAGGCGCCCGAATCCGGCGACGAGGACTCGCCGTCCGAACTCGACGCACTTCCGGCGGGTGAGAAGTTATGAACGCCATGGCTGTTCTGACCCCGCTCCCGGTCCTCGTGCCGACCGCCGCGGCAGCGTTGACGCTGATCGCGGGCCGTCGCCCACGACTGCAACTGCTGATCACCGTCACGGCATTGACCACGGTGCTCGGAGTCTGCGCGGTACTGCTCTACCTGGCAGATCGCAACGGCACCTTCGCACTGGCGGTCGGGGGCTGGGGGCCTACCGAGGAGAAACTGGGGCCGCTCGGAATCACCCTTGTGGTGGACCGGCTTTCGGCATTGATGCTGGTGGTCTCGGCCATCGTGTTGCTCGCGGTGGTGCTGTACGCGGCGGCGCAGGGTATTCGGGACGGTGACGAGCGCCAGCCGGTGTCGATCTTCATGCCCACGTACCTGGCGCTGTCCGCAGGTGTCTGCAATGCCTTCCTGGCCGGCGACCTGTTCAACCTGTATGTCGGTTTCGAGGTACTGCTGGCCGCCAGCTTCGTGCTCCTGACCATCGGCGCCAGCGGTGACCGGGTGCGGGCGGGTATCTCGTACGTGATGGTCTCGATGATGTCCTCGGTGGTCTTCCTGCTGGGCATCGCGTTCGTCTACGCGGCAACCGGAACATTGAATATGGCCGAAATCGCAGTCCGCGCAGACGGTATACCGTCGGGTACCCGGATGGCGATCTTCGCGGTGTTGTTGGTGGCCTTCGCCATCAAGGCGGCGGTCTTCCCGCTGTCGACGTGGCTACCCGACTCCTACCCCACCGCGCCCGCACCCGTGACCGCGGTCTTCGCGGGCTTGCTCACCAAAGTGGGTGTGTACGCCATCATTCGCGCACATTCGCTGCTCTTCCCGGGTGGAGTTCTGAACACGGTGCTGCTGGTGGCCGCGCTGCTGACCATGATCGTCGGCATCCTGGGCGCCATCGCGCAGAGTGACATCAAACGACTGCTGTCCTTTACCCTGGTCAGCCATATCGGGTACATGATCTTCGGCATCGCGCTGTCCAACGAGCTCGGCATGTCCGGCGCTATTTACTATGTGGCACACCACATCATCGTGCAGACAACGTTGTTCCTCGTGGTGGGACTCATTGAGCGCCAGGCAGGGGCGTCATCGCTGAATCGCCTGGGTGGTCTAGCGGCCGCCAGCCCGCTACTGGCCTTCGCGTTCGTGGTGCCGGCCTTGAACCTCGGAGGCATACCGCCGTTCTCGGGGTTCATCGGCAAGGTCGCATTACTGGAGGCAGGGTCGCTGCAGGGCTCGGTGCTGGCCTGGACCTTGGTGGCCGGGGGCACCATCACGAGCCTGCTAACCCTGTATGCGGTGGCACGGGTGTGGACCAAGGCGTTCTGGCGGCCGCGCGCCGACGCACCGGAGGGCGATCTCGCCGCGGCGACACCGTCCGCGCTTCTCGATGACGGAGAAGAGGTTGCGTTTGTCGACCGTGCCGACGTAGGCCGGATGCCGGCCGGCATGTTGGCGCCCACATTGGGTTTGATCGCGGTCGGGGTGGCGCTGACCATATTCGCCGGTCCGATCATCGGCATGAGTGATCGTGCCGCCGCCGAGGTCCGTGACCGTGCGGTATACATCAGCGCGGTCCTCGGGGGTGGCCCTCGATGAAAAGCCTCACGATGTACGGCCCTCGCGAAATTGTCTTGCGCATCTGGATTTTGGTGTGGCTCATGCTGGTATGGACGATGCTGTGGGGAAACTTCTCCGTCGCCAACACCGTTACCGGGCTGCTGGTGGCACTGGTCATCACGGTGCTGCTACCGATGCCCCGGCTGCCGGTGGAGGGCCGCCTGCATGTCGGTTCGATGATCCGGCTCGCCTTCACGGTCGCGTACTACATGGTGCTGTCCAGTCTGCAGGTGGCATGGTTGGCGATCAGGCCGGGCGCACCACCGTTGAGTGCCGTACTGCGCGCCCAGCTTTCGGTGAAGTCCGACTTGGTGATGGCGCTTCTGCTCAACACCCTGACCATCATCCCGGGATCGGTGGTCCTGGAAATAGACCAGGAACGCCGGCTGGCGTACGTGCACGTGCTGGATGTGGGCTCGCCCAAGGCTGTGGCGACTTTCTACGCCCAACTGCGGCAACTGGAAAGACTTTTCATCGCAGCCTTCGAACGGGACGCCGATTGGCATCCCGACGATGACACCACCGAGTCCGAGATGAGGGAGGGACTGTGAACGTCGTATGGCACATCGCGGCCGTGCTGCTCATCGCCGCGGCGACCATCACCACATACCGGCTGCTCGCCGGCCCCAACACGCTCGACAGGCTTGTCGCCGTGGACACCCTGGTGGCCGTCACCATGTGCACGCTTGCCGCATGGGCGGCCTACAGCCTGGATTCCACTGTGCTGTACGGGATGGTCGCGCTGTCTCTCATCAGTTTCCTCGGCTCGGTGAGCGTGACACGATTCCGCGTACCCGACACCGCGATCGACCCACGCGACGAGAAGAGGCAACCACGATGAACACTCTTCTCGACGGCATCTCGGGTGCGCTGGTGTTACTCGGTTCCGCGCTGGCCCTGACCGCCGCGATCGGCGTGGTGCGATTTCCTGACACGTTGGCCCGCATGCACGCCGCCTCCAAGCCTCAGGTGTTGGGACTGCTGCTGGTTCTGGCGGGTGCCGCGCTGCGGCTGCGCGGGCACGCCGACGTCAGCATGATTGTGCTCACCGGGCTGTTCACCATCATCACCGCCCCCGTCGTCGCGCATCGGGTTGCACGGCTGGCCTATCACGAACGCAGCGTTCGCGACGACCTGATGACGACCGACGAACTGGAGCGCTAGCCCCAGCTGGTCTGCCGGGTGTTTCCGCCCTCGTAGAAGCCATCGGCCACCGAGGCCGCCAGTTCCATGAACGCCAGCCGGGTCTTCTTACCCATCAGATCCAGCGAGATCTCCGACCCCTCCGACAGATGGTTGTCGAACGGGACGATGTGCACCGCCCTGGCCCGCGTGAGGAAATGCCGGCTCAGCTGTTCGAGGTCGATCGAGGAAGCACCCGGCCGTGACGAGCTAATGGCCACCACAGATTGCCGCACCAGGTGCGAATACCCGTGGTGATCAAGCCAATCCAGGGTCGCAAGGGCGCTACGCGCACCGTCGATGGCCGGCGAGGTCACCAACACAATGGCATTGGCCTCACCGAGCACGCCGGCCATCGCCGAGTGCATGAGTCCGGTACCGCAGTCGGTCAGGATGATGTTGTAGAACCGCTGCAGGATCCGCATCACCGCCAAATAGTCGGCTTCGGAGAACAGCTCGGAGGCCGCCGGATCGCGTTCGGAGGCCAGCACCTCCAGGCGGCTCGCGCTCTGCGACGTGTGCCTGCGCACGTCGGAGTATCGGTGAATATCAGGATCGCGCAACAGGTCTCGCGCGGTGGAACGTGTCTCATCCGGGCCGCGTTGAGCAAGCGTCCCGAAGTCCGGGTTCGCGTCGACGGCGATCACACGGTCACCGCGCAGCGAGGCAAAGGTGGCACCCAACGAGAACGTAGTGGTGGTCTTGCCCACGCCGCCCTTTAAGGACAACACGGCGATTCGGTAGTCACCGCGGACGGGCAGGTTGATTCGGTCGATCAACTCGCTGCGATGCGACTCGTCCGACGACTCGCCGGGGTTGATCGCGCCACCCGAGAGTCGGTGAACGGCCTTGCGCCACCCGCTTCTCGGCAGCGGCTTGACTGACCTGATGAGACCAAGCTGGTCGTGGCTGGGCCCCTGTGGTCGTGATGGTTGCGGGGGCTGCGGCGCCGGCCGATACACGGGCGTTTCGGGGCGGGCAGCCGTGAACGGCGTCTGACCGGGAACAAAGGGGGCCCGCTGCGGCGCCGCCGGCACGTTCCAGTCCGCTCGAGGATATGCCGCCGGAGGGGCCACCGGGGCTGGAGGCAGAGGTGGGGCCGGTGCCCACGACGGCGCGGGTGGCGTTGGTGCGGGCGGTGTTTGGGGCACTTGCCCACCCCACGGTGTCTTGCCCTCCGGAATCATCGAGGACGCATCATCGGGCCTGATCTGGGGCGCGGGTGCCGGCGCAACGGGCGGGGGCGGGGGCACCTCGGCGGGCACCTCGACGTCAGGTGCTTCGTCCCTGGGCGCCTCTTCCTCACTGCGGACCTGAGACTGTTCGGTAGGAGGCGCTCCGGCCGAAGACTCCGGCACCACCGCAGAGGTGGGCCAAGCAGGCAGCTGACTTGCCCACTCCGGGTTAGGAGGGGGCGCAGTGGGCGTGACGGGTTCCGCCGGAGCCGGCGGCCCCGGCGGTGGGGCGGAGGGCGCCGGGGGTGCGTAATAGTTCTGTGGCGGCGGCCCGTAGTAGTTCTGCGGGGGCTGCTGGGCCGGCGCACCGTATCCCTGTGGCGGAGGCTGCGGCGCCCCCTGTTGAGGCGGAGCTTGAGGCGCCGGGTTCTGGTACTGCGGCATGCCGTACGCGCTCAGTGGATCCGGTTCCCATATCGGATTCATCGGACGCTGATGGTTCCGTTGGCGCCGTGAGAGTTTGGGAGTCTTCGGCAGCGGAGGCGGCGGCTTGAGCGTCGGTTGCGGAAAGTAATCGGCGCTGGGCGGCACGAATTCCTGGTTGTTCGGGTTCTTGGACCGGCGGAACGGATTGCCCTTGGTGTCCCCGCCGCCCAGCCCGTCAGCGATGGGCTCGCGCCACGGGCCGCTCGGCGGCGGCGAGTCAGGTGTGTTGTCTTGGGAGTCAGCCATATCAGATCACTTCGCCATCATTGCCAAGCACGACATCGTGGTCCGTTACCAGACGGTCGATTGGGATACCAATCGAGAGCACACCGGCGGCAAAAGCCCGCCGGGCGTCTCTAGCGTCAACCATCTTGCTGTCCTGCCTCTTTCGTCTTATCGCTGCTCGTCGCCGCGCATGCGAAGCCGCGGGAAACTCTCGGAGATCGCGCCTGCCAGCTTCAGGTATGCGGCATTGGTATCCGCATTGAGCAGATTGAAGTCGACGTCGGCGCCTTCGGCGAGGTGGGGATCGAACGGGATCATGTGAATGGAACGGCAACGCGCCTGAAAATGCTCATAGACCTTGTCCAGCTTGATCCCCGCAGATCCAGGACGTGAGGCACTCAAGACGACATGCGCTTCACGCACCAGCGCCGAATGTCCATGCTGCATAAGCCAATCGAGGGTAGCCGAGGCACTACGCGCGGAATCCATGGCCGGCGAGCTCACCAACACAATGGTGTGAGCAAGGTCGAGCACGCCCGCCATTGCCGAATGCATGATTCCCGTACCGCAGTCGGTCAAAATGATGTTGTAGTACCGCTGCAGGATGTCGATCGTATTGCGGTAGTCGACCTCGCCGAAAGCCTCCGATACCGCCGGATCCTGCTCACTGGCAAGTACTTCGAGACGACTTGTCGCCATCCGCGTGTGGTTGCGCACGTCAGCGTAACTTCTGATGTTCCGGTCCTTGAGAAGGTCACGGACGGTGGACTGCGTCGAATTGTCGCGCACTCGCTCAGCCAGGGTGCCACGGTCGGGGTTCGCGTCGACAGCGATGATCCGATCGGTACGGATTGTCGCGAACGCCGAACCCAATCCCAGTGTGGTGGTTGTCTTTCCGACACCGCCCTTAATGGAGAGCACCGCGATGCGGTAATCGCCGAGGATCGGCTGCCGAATACTGGCGAGCAGCTGGTCCTGTTCACGGTCCTTACGCGAATCGCCCGGATTGACCCGGCCTCCGGTGGACCTGTGCACCGCCTTGCGCCAGCCGGACCGGGGCGCGTAACGACCGCGGTTGATGACCTCAGCTTCGTCGAGCGAGGGCGGCATCCGGTAAGCCTGCGGCCCACGGTAGTTGGGGGGAGGTGCCGCTCCCTGCGGCGGTGGCACGTAACCCGGAGGCAGCTGCTCTTGTGACACCGGGGACTGAGGCGCCTGCGGCTGCTGCGGCACCCATTGCCATTGACCCTCAACACTGGTGGGCTGTGGAGGTGGCTGCTGCGAAAACTGCTGTCCACCAAATGATTCCGGAGCCTGTGGAGCGCCCTGCGGCCACTGCCCCGGGTACGGCTGACGTGGGTTCCATCCGGGGGGTGCCTGAGCCGCGGGCTGATGCTCGGGTCCAGGCTGCGGCGGAACGGCGTGTTGCGGCGCAGGCGGCGGCACGTAGTAGGCGGGTTGCGCTGGCAGTTCCGCCACCGGGAACTCCGGGGTAGCCGACGGGGCCTCCCACGGCGAATGCGCATCGCCTTGGTTCACCTGAAGATGTGAATCACCTTCTACCGCAGCCTCTTCGGAAGAACTATCGGGCGTCACCGGCGCGTCATCCGTCGATTCGACGGCGGTGTCAGCGATTTCGCCGGAAGGCAGTGGGTCCGGCGCCTGCTCGACGGAAGCGTTCGACTCATCCGAGAGTTCGGGCTCTGGACCTACCACGTCTTCAATGGCGGGGTCAGCGGACGTCTCCTCGAACACCGCTGCCGGCAGGTCGATGACGATGTCCTCGTCGACCAGAGGCGCAAATCCCTCGAGTTCAGGCGCCGCCGCTTCCGCTGTTTCCGTTTCCGCGGCTTCTTCGGCACCGGTGCTGAGCTCGGTGCTCTCGGTCCCGGCGACTTCGGGCACCGAGGCCCACGGCGCAATCATCGGTACAAACGGCGCGGGTTCGGGCTCGGGCACCGATACGTCCGCGTCGGCCGCGTCGTGCGCGGCCAATTCCTCATTGAGCTCGGCACGTTTAGCTTCGATGCGCTGCAGCAGTGCAGCCGCTCTCGCATCGACGTCGTCGATTTCGGGCGCATCTGCAGGCTCCGGTGCTTCCGGCGCCGCCTCTACCGGTTCCGCGGGGTATTCGGATACCGGGGTGGGCTCCTCCTCCGCCGGCGGCTCTGGGACCAGGCCCCCGACGGCGGGAGCATCGGGCTCGGGCGTTTCTGGCAGCGGGTCGGCGGTAAGCGCTGTAGACGGTTCCGGTTCGGACTCGGCGTCCGGCACGGCGGCCGTAGGCTCCGGCTCCTCCGTCTCGGAAAACGACTGGTTGATCGCTTCAGGGGGCGTGAACCCGAGCGCAGGAGCGGGCGACGGCCCCGCGGATTGCGTGTCTGGAGCCACCTGCGCGGGCTCCGCTAGGTCCTCAACGGCCTCGTCCTCAACGCCCTCGTCCTCATCGACCGCCTCTGGCGGCGTGAAACTGAGTGCACCGCGGGCCTCCGGAGCGGGTGTGGCCTCCGATTCGGGCATCGCGTGGCGCCGATGACGCTCCAGTTCGGCGTCGGTGATGCTTTCGTCGAGGCTCATCTGGCGCAGTTGCGCTTCGAGCAAGCTGAAACGCGAGAACGGGTCCGTGCCGGCGGACTCCTCGCGGCGCTGATCAGCGGTAGGCGCGGGTGAACTCGGCTCCGCCTGCGGTACAGCCACCGGCGCGGGTTCCGGTGAATCTGCGACGTCCGCGGGCGCTTCGATCGCGGCCGGGGTAACCGCCTCCACGTCCGGGGCGGCTCCGGGCGCGGCAGGCTCGGGCGCCGGGATTGCCGGGGACTCATCGGACGCAGGCACCTGCGGTTGCTCGACCTGCGATATTGGCCGTGGTTCCGGCTTCATCTCCGGAATGGGACTCGTGATGATCCGAGGCTCAGCCGATACGGGCTTCGGGACGTTCTCGTTCGACTCGGTGGCCGGCGGCTCCTGCGCGGCCGTCAGCGGGCGCTGCTCGGTCGGTTCGGGCGCACGGGGCGGCGTGTAGTACTTCGACACGTTGGGCACCGGCGTCGTCCCGTTGGCCGTTTCTTCCCGAGGCGCGACTGCAGCGTGCTTCTCAACTGGCGGCAGGACGGAATCGGTGACCGGTTTCTGCGCCGGAGTCTGGGGAGCGGAGGAGTGCCCGGTCTCGTGGGTTAACGAGTCCTCGTTCGACTCGGGATCGTCCGCGTTGCGCTTCTTGCGCCTTAACGAACGGAGAAACCCACGTTGTTCGTCTTCTTCGGGCAGCCACGGAGGACGGGCCGGTGCACCACGATCCTGCTTGGGCAACGTCCCCCTCCCCTTCCTCAATCGCCAAATACTCGTAGAGTTCGATCGTACTCAGTTGCTAGCGCACGGGTACCAAGACTGGTTACCCAACCAAATAAACCCCCGCACTCAACCAGCAGCTTAAGCGAGATGGCGATGTCCTCGCAGCGTTCGGTGCGATCCTGCATCGGCTCCGTCCCGGCGGTAACCACTGAGCAGGGCCTGCGGGTGAGCCTTACGAGCAACCAGGCCGTACTGGCTAAGCCACCGCGAGTGCCCGCGGTCGCCGTATGACGCTGAGCTCCCGCTCCCGAGCGGGCGCATCTGGTCTTCGACCAAAACCCAGGCAACCGTCCCTGCCCGGGTGCGCGAGCACCTGATCGACACCCCCCTGCCCCCGCGCGCACGACGGCGCGATCACGACCGCAGCAGGGGTGGCGATAGCGAGCCGCGACTACGACTTCTTTTCGGCGTTCTCGCGCTGAATCTCCAATGCGATATCGATGAGCTGGTCCTCCTGCCCACCAATGAGCTTTCGCTCACCAGCGCGGTGCAGCAGCTGGTGTGCGGGCACCCCGTAACGCTCACCCTGCCGGATGGCGTGCTTGAGGAAGCTGGAGTACACACCGCTGTAGCCCATGATCAGCGCATTGCGATCCAGCAGGCACTCGGCCGGCATCGCAGGTGCGACCACCTCTTCGGCGGCGTCCGCGATATCGAAGAAGTCGATGCCCGTCTTCACGCCGATCTTGTCGAAGACACCGATCAGCGCCTCCACCGGAGCATTACCGGCACCAGCACCGAACCGCCTTGTGCTGCCGTCGATCTGCTTGGCCCCGGCACGCACCGCCTCGATGGAGTTGGCGACACCGAGTCCAAGGTTCTCGTGCCCATGAAAACCAACCTGCGCATCGTTGCCAAGCTCTGCCACCACCGCGGCCACCCGGTCGGCGACACCGTCGAGCACCAATGCGCCCGCGGAGTCCACTACATACACACACTGACATCCGGCGTCTGCCATGATCCGGGCCTGCTTCGCCAGCTTCTCCGGCGAGATGGTGTGCGACATCATCAGGAAGCCAACGGTTTCCAGCCCGCGCTCACGCGCCAGACCGAAATGCTGAAGCGACACGTCAGCCTCGGTGCAGTGAGTGGCGATACGGCAGATGGAGCCGCCGTTGCCCTGTGCCTCGATGATGTCTTCCTTGGTACCTACGCCCGGCAGCATCAGGAAGGCGATCTTGGCGTTCGTCGCGGTCTCCGCGGCGAGCTTGATCAGTTCCTGCTCAGGGGTTTTGGAGAACCCGTAGTTGAATGACGATCCACCAAGACCGTCACCGTGGGTCACCTCGATGACCGGCACACCGGCACCGTCGAGGGCGGCCACGATCGCGCGCACCTCGTCGGCGGTGAACTGGTGACGCTTGTGGTGCGACCCGTCGCGCAATGACGTATCGGTGATCCGCACATCCCACGCGGCGTCGAAGAAGACGCCGTCGGTGCCCAAGAGCTGAGTGCTGGTGTCCGAACCCATGTTACGAAACCTTCACTGATAGAAGTTCTTTGGCGATTTCCTCGCCGACCTTGGTCGCGGCCGCGGTCATGATGTCCAGGTTTCCGGCATACGGCGGCAAGAAGTCTCCCGCACCCTCGACCTCCACGAAAGTGGTGACGACGTGGTTACCCCCATTGACCACAGACGGCTCATCGAACTGCGGCTCATTGAGTAGCCGGTATCCGGGCACGTACTGCTGCACCTGGCTCACCACGTCGTGAATTGACGCGGCGATCGCATCGCGATCCGCATCCTCCGGGATGGCACAGAAAATGGTGTCGCGCATGATCATCGGCGGGTCGGCCGGGTTGAGGATGATGATCGCCTTGCCGCGCTTGGCACCGCCGATCACTTCCACACCCTTCGATGTGGTCTTGGTGAATTCGTCGATGTTGGCACGTGTACCCGGACCCGCCGAGACCGACGCAACCGACGCCACGATTTCCGCGTAGGCCACCTCCACCACGCGGGAGACCGCGTACACGATGGGGATTGTCGCCTGGCCACCGCAGGTGATCATGTTGACGTTGGGAGCATCGAGGTGCGCACGCAGATTCGCGGGCGGTACCACGGCCGGCCCGACAGCGGCCGGAGTCAGGTCGATCGCCCGGATACCGGCTTCCTCGTAGCGCGGCGCGGCGGCCTTGTGCACGTACGCGGATGTCGCCTCGAACACTAAGTCGGGCTTCTCATCCTGCGCCAGCAGCCAGTCCACGCCCTCATGCGAGGTTTCCAGCCCGAAGCCGCGGGCACGCTTGAGGCCCTCGGACTCGGGGTCGATGCCGATCATCCACCGCGGTTCCAGCCACTCAGACCGCTGCAATTTGTACAGCAGATCGGTACTGATGTTTCCCGAACCGACGATCGCTACAGATGCCTTGCTACCCATACGTTCTCCTCTACCTCGGCTATTCAAAAGCCAGTCGGACCGAACCAAGTCCGGCGAACTCAGCCAAAAATTCGTCCCCCGGATGCGCATCGAATGCCCGCGTGCACGAACCCGGCAGCACCACGTCACCGGCGCGCAGGCGCACCCCGAACGAAGCCACCTTGCGCGCCAGCCACGCCACCGATGTCACCGGGTTACCCAGCACCGCATCGCTTCTGCCTTCAGCCAATTTCTCGCCGTTGCAGGTCAGCACCGCGTCGATCGACTTGATGTCGATGTCCTTCGGCGAAACACGTTGCTTACCAATGACAAAACCGGCTGAGGATGCGTTATCGGCGATGGTGTCGCAGATTTTGATCTGCCAGTTGGTGATCCGGCTGTCCACCACCTCGATGGACGGCACGTATGCGGCCGTCGCCGCCAGCACGTCATCCTCGGTGCAGTCCTCACCCGGCAGGTCGGCGGCCAGGATGAATCCGACCTCCACCTCGACCCGCGGGAACAAGAACTTGGACGCGGAGGCCGCGACGTCCTCGAACAGCTCCATATCGGCCAGCAGGTGCCCATAGTCCGGCTCGTGGACACCCATCATCTTCTGCATCGCTTCGGACGATAGGCCCACCTTGTGCCCGACGACCTTGGCTCCGTCCGCTAGGCGGGAGCGAATGTTCATCAGCTGGATCTCATAGGCGTCGACCACACCGAAATCCGGATACGTGTCGGTGGGCGGCGCGATGGCCACCCGGGTGCGCTCGGCCGCTGCCAAATCGGCGGCGATGGCCTCACGAACTTCGGAACTAAGCATCTATGTGTCTCCCAGTCTCAGTCCCGGCCCGCCGTCCGGAGAAGACGCAGTCGGCCAGGGACAATCCGCTCACATACGAATTGGAGCAGATACCCACCGCCGCACGTCCGGCGGCATAGAGCCCGGGGATCGCCGCGCCCGATGTGGTCTGCACGGCACCAGTCTCCTCGTCCACCACCAGCCCGCCAAGGGTCAGCATCGGACACGGATTGAGCATGTTGGTCTTGATGGACACGTTGAACAGATAGAACGGCCCTTCGGCGACGGGAACCCGAATATCGTCCGGCTTGCCGAGGGGGTCAGGGGTGCCGTCGGCGATGGCCCGATTATGTTCGGACACGGTGCGCGCCAATCCTTCCGGATCGATGCCGGCCTTGGCAGCCAGTTCTTCGATGGACCCGGCCTTCCTGCGCCCCACATTCAGGAACGCTTCGGCCTGGATCCGCTGAAACCACAGGGTCTGCGACCCCAACTGCTGACGGGCCCGCTTCACCAGCGCCTTGTCGGCAACCAGATAGCCCACCCCTCCTGCCGTGCGCACGATCTCCTTACCCAATGCGGCGCCATATCGGGACTCGTCAATCATCCTCTGCCCCTTGGCATCCACCAACAGCGAGCCGAGGAAGGCCGCGGGCGGCACGATGAACCGCCAGGCCGAGATCTCGTCGAGATGCCCGGTGGCCGCGTTCAACGGCTCCGCGAGCGTCAAGGCGGTCCCGTCGTCACCGGCGGTGCCGAGTTGCAACCCGTCCCGATAGGCGGGGGCATGACGCTCGATGAGTTCGCGGTTCGCGATGAACCCACCCGAAGACAGGATCACCCCGTCATTCGCCCGGATCTCGAAGGGCTTGGCGAACCGGCGCTCCAGCGCGTACGCCGGTCCTTCCAGCACCTTTCGCATCGGCGGGTAGTAGATGCCCGGCTTGGTCGCGTACCGCGTGAACAACGAGTACGCCCGCCGCACCCAGCCCGGCGCGTCCTTCAGCGTCACGCCGCGCACTCCCACGACACGACCGTCCTCCACGATCAGGCCGGTGGCCCGGGTCTGCCGCCAGACATCGGCACCCAAACGCTCCGCGGAGGCCGCCAACGGTGCGAACAGCGCCTTACCGGACACGCCCCGGCCAAAGGCCCGATGTCCGCGTTGACGGGGCGGGGTGACGGCTCGCGCCATCCCGGAGGATTCGCTGCCGGAAAAGTAGAGGTAGTAGTCGTTGGTGGGGTACGAAGTCTTAAACGGAGCCAGCGAACCTTCGAACGGCACTCCGTAACCTTGGAGCCAATCCAGAGTGTCCGCGCTACCGTCGACGAATCTCTGCAGCGTCTCGGGCTTCACCGCGTCTCCGACTTCAAGCTGCAGGTACTCCATCATCAGCTCCGGGGTGTCCTCGACACCGGCGTCACGCTGAATATTGGTGCCACCTCCGGCGTAGTAAATGCCCCCTGAAATGGCCGAAGCCCCGCCGCCGTCGAACCGTTCCAGGATCGTGACCGATGCGCCGCGTTCCAGGGCGGCCAGTGCGGCGGCCGCCCCCGCGACCCCGTACCCGACGATGACGACATCCGAGGAAGACACCGCGGGCACCTCGACATCACCCGGCACTAGGCCTCCCTCACCGTCATTTGGCCAAAACAGCAACAAGTTTCTGTTTTCACCGCAACATCAAAGTGTCGAGACGGTGAAACCACAGGCCAGCGCCGGTAGCGCCGGGCCGCCTCAATTCTATAACGTGTTCTACATGACTGAGCAGGAGTACGACGTCGTCGTCGTCGGGAGTGGTGGCGCCGGCATGGTTGCGGCGCTCACCGCGGCACACAACGGGCTGAGCACCGTGCTGATCGAGAAGGCCCCCCACTTCGGCGGATCTACCGCGCGTTCCGGTGGCGGCGTCTGGATCCCCAACAACGAGGTGCTCAAGAAGGCCCGCCAGAGCGACACCCCCGAGGCGGCCCGCGAGTACCTCTACACCATCATCGGCGATGTCGTACCCCGCGAGAAGATCGACACCTACCTCGATCGCGGCCCGGAGATGCTCTCGTTCGTGTTGGCCAACTCTCCGCTCAAGCTCGACTGGGTGCCCAACTACTCCGACTACTACCCCGAGGCCCCCGGCGGGCGTTCGACTGGCCGCTCGGTGGAACCCAAGCCTTTCGATGCCAAGAAGCTTGGCGACGAGCTGCCCAACCTGGAGCCTCCCTACGGCAAGGTCCCGTTGAATGTCGTCGTACGCCAGCAGGATTACGTGCGGCTGAACCAGCTCAAGCGCCATCCCCGTGGTGTGCTGCGCAGCCTGCGCGTGGGCGTGCGCACCTTCTGGGCGCAGGGCACCGGCAAGAAACTCGTCGGCATGGGACGGGCCCTTTCGGCCGCGTTGCGCATCGGCCTGCGTGACGCCGGTGTTCCGGTCAAGCTCAACACCGCTTTGACCGATCTCTACCTCGAGAACGGCACGGTCAAAGGCGTCTACGTGCGTGAGAGCGGTTCTTCGGAGGCTTCCGAGCCGACGGTCATCAGGGCACGCAAGGGCGTCATCCTGGCCTCCGGTGGGTTCGAGCACAACGAGCAGATGCGCGTGAAGTACCAGCGCGCCCCCATCACCACCGAGTGGACGGTCGGTGCCAAGGCCAACACCGGCGACGGCATCCTGGCAGCAGAAAAGCTCGGCGCCGCGCTGGAGTTCATGGAGGACTCGTGGTGGGGCCCAACGGTTCCGCTGGTCGGCAGGCCGTGGTTCGCGCTGTCCGAGCGCAACTCCCCCGGGTCCATCATCGTCAACGCATCCGGTAAGCGGTTCATGAACGAGTCGCTGCCCTACGTCGAGGCCACCCACCGCATGTATGGAGGCGAGTACGGCCAGGGCGCGGGACCCGGCGAGAACCTGCCCGCATGGCTGGTCTTCGACCAGGAGTACCGCAACCGGTACATCTTCGCCGGATTGCAGCCGGGACAAAAGATTCCGAGCAAGTGGATCGAGTCCGGCGTGATCGTCAAGGCCGACAGCATCGAAGAGCTCGCGGCGAAGGCCAACCTGCCCGTCGAGGAGTTCAAGGCGACCGTCGACCGGTTCAACGGTTTCGCCCGCAGCGGTACCGACGAGGACTTCGGCCGCGGTAAGAGCGCCTACGACCGCTATTACGGAGACCCGACGAACAAGCCGAATCCAAATCTGGGTGAACTCAAGAAGGGGCCCTTCTACGCGGCCAAGATGGTGCCCGGCGATCTGGGCACCAAGGGTGGCGTGCGCACCGACGTCCAGGGCCGGGTGCTGCGCGATGACAACAGCATCATCGAAGGCCTTTACGCCGCAGGCAATGTCAGCACCCCGGTGATGGGTCACACCTACGCCGGCCCCGGCGCCACCATTGGTCCGGCCATGACATGGGGCTACCTCGCGGCGCTCGATATCGCCGGGAAGTAGGGTCAGCTCATGCCTATCAACGTCGATATCGCTCTGGGCGCTGCTGTCGAGCCCGCAGAATTCTCGTGGACCGCATCCGATGTGCAGCTGTATCACCTGGCCATCGGTGCGGGCGCCGACCCGGTGAGCGAGACCGAGCTGCGCTACCTGCAGGACAAGACTCCGCAGGTGCTGCCGACGTTCGCGACCGTGGCCTCGGGCTTCCACACGGTGGAGCCACCCAAGGTGTCATTCCCGGGTATCGAGATCGACCTGGCCAAGATCCTGCACGGCACCGAGCAGGTGACTGCACACCGTCCCTTGCCGCCCGCGGGTTCGGCCCGCTCCGAGGGCAAGGTCGTGGAGATCTGGGATAAGGGCAAGGCAGCCGTCATCGTCACGGAGACAACGACTTCCGATGACCAGGGACCGCTCTGGACGGTCCGCCGGTCGATCTTCGCACGTGGCGAGGGTGGCTTCGGCGGCGAGAGAGGGCCCTCCGCCGCAGGCGGCACTCCCGACCGCACGCCCGACATTGAGGTCTCGACGCACATCCTGCCGCAGCAGGCGCTGCTGTACCGGCTCTGCGGTGACCGCAACCCGCTGCATTCCGACCCTGCCTTCGCGGCGGCGGCCGGATTCCCCCGCCCGATCCTGCACGGGCTGTGCAGCTACGGCGTGGTGTGCAAGGCGGCGGTTGACTCCGCACTCAACGGGGATGCCTCGCGGGTGACGTCGTATGCCGCGAAGTTCGCGGGTGTGGTGTTCCCGGGCGAGACCCTCAAGACCCGCATCTGGAAGGAAGACGGCAAGCTGCTGATCTCGGCTGTCGTGGCCGAACGTGAGGATGCCGCCGCGCTCGCAGACGTGGAGCTCACCTACACCTAGTCCGGCGCGCTAGTACCAACGTATTCCGCGGTAGCGGTACACCCCCAGGGCCAGCGCGGTGCCCATGCTCCAGACGGCGACACCCAAGCCGAGTTCCAGTAGGGATCGTTCGGTGAGCGGCATGGAGTGGAAAACGTTGCGCCCGAAGATGGCTCGAGGGATACCTCCAACCGGCGCAACGAGGTAGTAGACGCCGTACGGTAGAGCTAGATAAAAGAGCCATCGCGCCGTGGCTGGAACGTCCCCTCGTTGCCGCCACCGCTCGCGCAACGGGCGCGTCACCATCGGCAGCAGTACCGAGACCAGATTGCCCAGACCAAGCCAGCTGACGATGTGTACGCCCACATCGGGCACGGTGATCGCGGTTTGGGTTGCCTGCTGCCGGTGGATGGTCAAGAAAGCCGTCAGGATGAGCGTCGGCAGCCCGGCGACAAGAAACAGCGCGATGTTCTTGACCAGCAAGACGTACAGAAGCGATCGATGTCCCCGCAGCACGTGCCTGACTCGATCGGCATCCAGACCCAGCATGTTGGTCACCGACACATCGGCGAAGATGAACATCGCGAAGTACAGGCCGATCAGCAGTGCCCAGTCGCGTTTGCGCCCATGTTGGGCAATCGGCTGCCAGATGATCAGATAGGCGATTGCCAGGCCGAGGTTCAGACCCAATCCCTCGAGCCACCGACGCGGCGGCCGGAAGGTCTCGACGACATCCTCGCGCAGGCGGGTCAATGCGCCTGTCGCAGTGGCGGCCTTTGATTGAGTCACTGGGCAAGCATCGCCGCGGTTTCTGTCAGAAAGCTGTGACTGCGATACGGTCTCGTCTCGGTCACAGTTCAATCGAGCCACATGTCGGGTTCTCAAATCCCAGGTTCGGGGCCTACCTTTCCGGCGTGCAGACCACCCCGTGCGGTCCCGCCAAGCGGTCCCGCTGCCTCTCGCGACGCGACGTCCTCAAGTACGCCTCGAGCGTGCCCGTCCTACTCAGCATGCCGGCCGTGCTGTCCACCACGGCCCTGGCCCACGCGGAATCTCCCATCGCGGGAAAGATCGTCTTCCTCGACCCTGGGCACAACGGCGCCAACGACCGCTCAATCACCCGGCAGGTCAGTGACGGCCGGGGACGCACCAAGGACTGCCAGACCAGCGGCACCGCAACCGATTCAGGTTTTCCAGAACATACCTTCAACTGGAATGTGGTGTTGCACATCCGGCAGGCCCTCACCGTGGCCGGTGTTCGCACCGCATTGTCTCGTGGCAATGACAACGCGCTCGGGCCGTGCATCGACGAGCGCGCTGCCACCGGAAACTCGTTCAGGCCCAACGCCATCGTCAGCATTCACGCCGATGGCGGCCCCCGGGATGGCCGTGGATTCCACGTCAACTACTCGAACCCACCGATCAATGAAGCGCAAGGAGGTCCCTCGCTGCGCTTGGCCAGCACCATGCGCGATCAACTCAAGGCCTCGGGATTCCAGCCGTCGACCTACCGCGGAAACGATGGTCTGTATGGACGTTCCGACCTGGCCGGGTTGAACCTGGCTCAGTACCCGGCGATCCTCATCGAGTGCGGAAACATGAAGAACAGCGACGACGCCGCGATGCTGTCCAGCGCGGACGGCCAGGCGCGTCTGGCAGCGGCTATCGCGCAAGGCATCGCCAGGTTTCTGAGCTGAGCCGGCTATCCCAGGATGAGGCCGGACGTCGGCACACCGGTGCCCGCTGTGACGAGCACGTGCTCGACATTGGGCACCTGGTTCACCGAGGTTCCTCGCAGCTGACGCACGCCCTCGGCGATACCGTTCATACCGTGGATATAGGCCTCGCCGAGCTGACCACCGTGTGTGTTGATCGGCAGCTTTCCGCCCAGCTCGATGGCGCCGTTGGCGATGAAGTCCTTGGCCTCGCCCGTGCCGCAGAAGCCGAGTTCTTCGAGCTGCAACAAGGTGTACGGCGTGAAGTGGTCATACAGGATCGCGGTCTGAATATCGTTGGGCGTCAAGCCGGACTGGTCCCAGAGCTGCCGACCGACGAGTCCCATCTCGGGTAATCCCAACTCGTCCCGGTAGTACGAGTACATGGTGAACTGGTCGTCGCCGGACCCCTGCGCGGCCGCCTCAATGACCACCGGCCGGTTCTTGAGATCCTTGGCCCTCTCCGGTGTCGTCACGACGATCGCCACCCCACCATCGCTCTCTTGGCAACAGTCCAGCAGTCGCACCGGATCGGCGATCATCCGCGAATTCTGGTGGTCCTCAATGGTGATCGGCTTGCCATAGAAGAATGCCTTCGGGTTGGTGGCCGCATGCTTACGGTCGGCCACCGACACCGCACCGAAATCGGCACTCGTGGCACCATATTCGTGCATATACCGGCGAGCGATCATCGCCACCGAGGCGGCCGGCGTACTCAGCCCGTGCGGGTACGACCAGCTGTACTCAACGCCTCGCGAGTCGGCGGTCGAACTCAGTCCCGTCATCACCTGACCGAACCTGAACTCCGAGCGCTCATTAAAGGCCCGGTACGCAACGACCACCTCTGCGACACCGGCAGCGACCGCCAATGCGGCCTGCTGCACCGTCGCCGCAGCCGCGCCACCGCCATAACCGATCTGGCTGAAGAACTTCAGCTCGCCGATGCCCGTCGAACGCGCGACCGCGGTCTCCAGGTTCGAGTCCATGGTGAAGGTCACCAGGCCGTCGACTTCGTCGGGAGACAAACCGGCATCCGTCAACGCATCGAGCACCGCCTCGGCCGCCAACCTCAACTCGGATCGGCCCGACTTCTTCGAGAAGTCGGTGGCACCGATACCGGCAATAGCGGCCTTACCCGACAAGCTCACGCGCTTGCTCCGATCGTCAGCTTCACCTTGGCGGTGACATGCGCACCCAGGCTGTTGTTGCCCACCACATCCACTTCCACGACACCGTCATCGACGGCGGTCACCTCGCCGGAGAACACCGTGGTGTCGTAGGCGTACCACGGCACACCCAAACGCAACGAAATCGATTTCACCCGAGCCGAAGGTCCGGCCCAGTCGGTGACGAATCGCTCGACCAGACCGGTGTCGGACAGGATGTTGATGAAGATGTCCTTGGACCCCTTCGCCTGCGCCAGGTCACGGTCATGATGCACGTCCTGGAAGTCACGTGTGGCCAGCGCGGTCGACACGATGAACGTCGGAGTGCCCTCAAGTTTCAGCTCGGGCAGCTTCTCGCCAACGGTGGTCACTTTGCCTCCCAGGCATACAGAGTCCATGCCGGGCTCTCCCCCTCGGCGGGGAAGTCCAGATATGTCACCTGAACCGGCAACCCGATCTGAACATCGTCGGGCGATACCCCTCGAAGCTCGCCCAGCATCCGAACACCCTCGTCAAGCTCCACCAGCGCGATCACGAAAGGCAGTGTGCGACCAGGCACCTGAGGGGCGTGATGCACAACGTAGCTGAACACCGTGCCATGCCCACTGGACACCTGGTACTCGATCGGAGCGTCTTTGTCCTGCCACACAGCGGGTACGGGCGGATGCTGCAACGACCCATCGGGCCGCTTCTGCAACCGCAGTTCATGGGCCGCGACACCCTCCCAGAAGTACGCGCTATCCCTCGACCAGGACGGACGCATCAGCTTCGAAGGATCGAGATCATCCGGCACCTCGGCCGACTTCTTAGCGCCCGGCCGGAACTTCATGATGCGCCAGTTCATTTCATTGACGAGCTCATCGCCCACATGCCATTCGGCGTGGATGTTGATGAACCAGCTCTCGCCGAGCGCGGTCTGCTTCGGCCCGAAGACCTCGGTCACCTCATTGGTGGTGGTGACCTGCTCGCCCAGCCGCAGATAGCGGTGATAGATCTGCTCGTAGTTAGTGGCGACCACCGACTGGTAACCCGCCGAATCGAGCAGCTCCATCACCCGGCCCAGCGGGTCGTCTCCCGAGCGCTCGCCGTACAACCCGGCCATGGTCCACACCTGCGCCATCGCGGGCGGCGCGACGACACCGGGATGCCCGGCGGCCTTCGCGGCGTCCTCGTCGACGTAGATCGGGTTGCGGTCCCCCATCGCCTCAACCCAGTTGTTGATCATGGCCTGGTTCACCGGATCGCGCGCCAGACGGGGGGCGCTGGGTCCGGCGGCCTTGATCTCGGCGAAGCCGTCCTGAATATCCACGACGCTCATGATTGTCCGTTCTTCGCGCAAGCCTTCATCACCGCGGCACCCTGGGAGTACCCAGACCAGCCGTCGCGACCATCTCGCGCATCACCTCGTTCACACCGCCACCGAACGTGATCACGAGGTGGCGCTTGGTCTGAGCGTCCAGCCATTCAAGGGTCTCGGCAGTGTTCGCGTCGGCGGGGTCTCCATAGCGCCCCACGACACCCTCACTCAACCGGCCAAGCTTCTGAATCCATTCGGTGGCAAGGATCTTTGTTGCGGCAGCATCGGCCATGCTGATGTCATCACCCGACGAGGCCACCTGCCAGTTGAGCAGCTCGTTGAGGCGCCACACAGCCTTCATCTCGCCCAGAACCCGGCGCACATCCTCATGCGCCAGCGGCGCCACACCGTCGTGTCCCGGCTTGGCGGCCCATTCGTAGACGCGGTCGTACATACCCGCGATCCGGCCGGACGGTCCGAGCGAAACCCGCTCATGGTTCAGCTGAGTGGTGATGAGCTTCCATCCCAAGTTCTCTTCACCCACCAGCATGTCCACCGGAACCCGCACGTCCGAGTAGTAGGTGGCGTTGGTGTGGTGCGCACCATCGTTGGTGATGATCGGGGTCCATGAGTAGCCCGGATCCTTGGTATCGACGATGAGAATCGAGATTCCCTTGTGCTTGGGCGCATCCGAGTCTGTCCTGCAGGCCAACCAGATGTACTGGGCCTGGTGGGCACCGGTGGTGAAGATCTTCTGCCCGTTGACGATGTAGTGATCGCCATCGCGTACCGCGGTGGTACGCAACGACGCCAAGTCTGTCCCGGCTTCCGGTTCGGTATATCCGATGGCGAAATGTATTTCACCCGCGAGGATTCCGGGCAGAAACTTCTTCTTCTGCACCTCGGTGCCGTACTTCTGCAGCGTCGGACCGACGGTTTGCAGCGTCACCAACGGCATCGGCACGTCGGCCCGCATGACCTCGTTCATGAAGATCTGCTGCTCCAGCGGACCGAATCCGTGCCCGCCATACTCCTTAGGCCAGCCCACACCGAGCCAGCCATCCTGACCCATCCGCCGCACCACCGCCTCATAGGACGAGCCGTGGCGGTCGACCATCATCTCGCGCGTCTCATCGGCAGTAACCAGATTCGAAAAGTACTGTCGCAGATCGTTTTGCAACTTCGCCTGTTCCGGCGTGAGATCTATCAGCATCACTGGCTCCTAAACCTGGGCCGCAGCGAGAACGTCGAGGCGCTCGGAGGACCCACCCACCAGACGACTCAGGTCCTTGATGGTCGAGTAGTAGCGGTTCATCGGGTAGGTGATGTCGACGCCCAGACCACCATGCAGGTGATGACAGATCTGCATGACTCGCTGCGCTTCCGCGGCCATCCAGAACGCCACGACGTCCAGATCCTCCGTCGCGTCAAGCCCGGCAGAGAGACGCCATACCGCAGACGTGACACCGAGATTCAGCGTGCGCGAGACCACATACACGTCTGCCAGCTGCTGCGAAACCGCCTGGAAGGTAGCCAGTGGCTTGCCGAACTGCACCCGGTTGGACACGTGATCGGCGGTCAGGCGCAGGGCACCCGAGACCAATCCGTCCGCATAGGAACCGACCGCCGCCAAGGCGAGCTCGTTCACACGCTCAACAGACCCGCCCAACACATCCGAATCGGGTACCGAGGCATCGGCGAAGGTCACCGCGTATTCGGCGGCTTTACTGGCCGTCGGCGTCCGGGTGATCGTCACTCCCGGGGTGTTGGGTGCCACCACAACGACGCCGTTGTCGGTGGTGACAAGTATCCAATTTGCCTCGGCCGCATGTAGAACGCCGATCTTGCGGCCGTTCAACACCAACGAGGAACCTTCGCGCACGGCGGAAACCGAGGGCGACGAAGGCAGCGCGGACCCTGGCTCATCGAGGGCCGCGGTGAGGATCGAACCGGAGCCTACGCCGTCGAGGAATCTGTCCTGTTGCTCGACAGAGGCCAGCTCCACCAGGGGAACCACGCCGAATCCGAGCGTCGCCAGCGCCGGCGTCAAAGCGCCGTGCTTTCCGAGCACCCGCAACGCCACCGACACTTCGGCCAGGCCCAGTCCGTCGCCGCCCAGCCGTTCAGGCAGCGCAAGACTCAGGACCCCATTGGCGGCCAGCGACTGCCACAATCCGTCGTCATATCCAACCTCGGGCACCACACCGATGAACTCCCGATCGGCAAGCACCGCTTCGACCACGTCGGAGACAGCCTGCTGCTCCTCCGCGAAAGCGAAATCCATAGCGTGCGTTTCCTTTTGAATGGCTAGTGCAGAACCGGGCAACCGCTGGCGCCGTTGAAATCAACCTGCCAGTGCTTAATACCGTTGAGCCAGCCGGACTGCAGTCGCTTCGGGTCGCCGGCCGGAGCCAGGTTGGGCATGTGGTCGGCGATGGCGTTGAACATCAGGTTGATGGTCAGCCGCGCCAAGTTCGCGCCGATGCAGAAATGCGCACCGCTGCCACCGAATCCCATGTGCGGATTCGGGTTACGCATGACATTGAAGCTGAACGGATCGTCGAAGACTTCTTCATCGAAGTTGGCCGAGCGGTACATCATGACCACCCGCTGGCCCTTCTTGATCTTCACACCACCAAGCTCGGTGTCCTCCAGCGCAGTGCGCTGGAAAGACGTCACCGGCGTTGCCCAACGGACAATCTCATCAGCCGCCGTCTCCGGACGCTCCTTCTTGTACAACTCCCACTGCTCCGGAAACTGCGTGAAGGCCATCATGCCCTGGGTGATCGAGTTGCGTGAGGTCTCGTTGCCTGCCACCGCGAGCATGATCACGAAGAAGCCGAACTCGTCATCGGAGAGCTTGCCCTCGCCCTCAACCTCGGCGTTGATAAGGGTGGTCACGATGTCCTCGCCGGGATTCTCGGACTTCTGCTTCGCCATCTCCATCGAGTAGGCGAGGATCTCCATCGACGATGCCGCCGGGTCGATGTGCGAGAACTCGGGGTCGTCGTACGAGGTCATCTCGTTCGACCAGTTAAAGAGCTTGCCCCGGTCCTCGATGGGCACCCCGAGCAGACCCGCGATGGCCTGCAACGGCAGCTCGCAGGACACCTGCTCCACGAAGTCACCCGAGCCGGTCGCGGCGGCGGCCTTCGCGATCTGCTGAGCGCGCTCGTTCAGCTCGTCGCGCAGCCGGCCGATCGCCCGGGGCGTGAAACCGCGGGAGATGATCTTGCGCAGCCGGGTGTGATGCGGGGCGTCCATGTTGAGCATCACGTAGCGCTGCAGCTCGATGGCCTCGCGGGTGATGTCATCCTGAAACCGCGGGATGGCGGTGTTTTCCCAGCTGGAGAAGACATCGCTGCGCAGCGACACCTCCTTGACGTCCTTGTGCTTGGAGACGACCCAATACCCGCCGTCATTGAAGCCGCCGACGCCGTCGGGCTGCTCCTGCCACCAAATCGGAGCCGTCTTCCGTAGCTCCTTGAGCTCCTCGATCGGGAGCCGTTCTGCGTAGATCTCCGGGTCGGTGAAGTCGAAACCGGCGGGAAGGCTGGGGTGCACCACGTTGAACTCCTATGGCCTTTCAGGGCGTCATTCAGGGACGATCTTGTTAGAGCATCTAGTGAGAGCTTAGTGAGATACGACACTCTCTAGCCCCATTGAAGCACACGATCAGCGCAGACAAAACGTGGTGGATGGGGGGAGAACACGTTCCCATTGCTTCCAGACTGGAACGTGTTCTACCGTGAAGTCAACGTTCAGAGCGCAAAGGAGCAGCTCCATGGGTAATCCGGTCATCGTCGAAGCGACGCGCAGCGCCATCGGCAAACGTGGTGGATGGCTCGCGGGCCTGCATCCGGCCGAGCTGCTCGGCAGCATCCAAAAGTCGGTGATCACACGCGTAGGTCTGGATCCGAACGAAGTCGAGCAGGTCATCGGCGGCTGTGTCACCCAGTTCGGTGAGCAGGGCGGCCACATCACTCGGCAGGCATGGCTGCACGCGGGGCTGCCCGAAGCCGCCGGTGCCACCACCATCGACTGCCAGTGCGGCAGCGCGCAGCAGGCCAACCACCTCATCGCCGGCCTGATCTACTCCGGCGCCATCGACACCGGCATCGCCTGCGGTATCGAATCGATGAGCCGCGTGCCACTGGGCGCCAACGTCGGCGGCACCGGCATCCCCCGCCCCGCCTCCTGGGATATCGACATGCCCAATCAGTTCGAGGCAGCAGAGCGGATTGCCAAGCGCCGCGGGATCACCCGCGCCGATGTCGACGGCCTCGGAGTGCGCTCGCAGGCACTGGCCAAGCAGGCATGGGCCGAAGGACGATTCGATCGCGAGATCACCGCGCTTGATGCGCCGCAGGTGGACAAGGAAGGCAACCCCACCGGTGAGACCCTGACGGTCAGCCGCGACCAGGGCCTGCGCGACACCACCCTGGAATCTCTGGGCAACCTCAAACCCGTTATGCCGGAGGGTATTCACACAGCCGGTACGTCCTCGCAGATTTCCGACGGTGCGGCTGCGGTATTGCTGATGGACGAGGACAAGGCCCGCTCACTGGGCCTGACGCCGCGCGCCCGCATCGTGTCGCAGGCGCTCGTCGGTGCCGAGCCCTACTACCACCTGGACGGCCCGGTGCAGTCGACGCAGCGCGTGCTGGACCGCGCGGGCATGAAGATCGGCGATATCGACGTCGTCGAAATCAACGAGGCTTTCGCCTCGGTGGTGCTTTCTTGGGCCGCGGTGCACAAGCCGGACTTCGACCGGGTCAACGTCAACGGCGGCGCCATCGCGCTGGGGCACCCCGTCGGCAGCACCGGCAGCCGCCTGATCACCACGGCACTGCACGAGCTGGAACGTACCGACAAGTCAACGGCTTTGATCACCATGTGTGCTGGTGGCGCGCTGTCCACCGGCACCATCATCGAGCGGATCTAGTACCTGCGCGAAGGCCCCCGGCACCTCGGTGTCCGGGGGCCTTTTCGTCAGCTGGCGCGCCCGAACCCGGCCGGGCAGAAGTCAACCTCCCAGTGCTTGACCCCGTTGAGCCATCCGGATCGCAGCCTGTCCGGCTCGCCCGCCGACGCGAGGTCCGGCAGGTGATCGGCGATGGCGTTGAACATCAGGTTGATGGTCATGCGGGCCAGGTTGGACCCGACGCAATGATGTTCGCCATTTCCGCCAAATCCCACATGCGGGTTGGGGTTACGCATGATGTCGAAGGTAAACGGATTCTCGAAGACTTCTTCATCGAAGTTGGCCGAGCGGTACATCATCACCACACGCTGGCCCTTCTTGATCTTCACACCACCAAGCTCGGTGTCCTCCAGCGCAGTGCGCTGGAAAGACGTCACCGGTGTTGCCCAACGGACAATCTCATCAGCCGCCGTCTCCGGACGCTCCTTCTTGTACAACTCCCACTGCTCCGGAAACTGCGTGAAGGCATGCATTCCATGAGTGATGGAGTTGCGGGTCGTCTCATTGCCGGCCACCGCCAAAAGCATGACGAAGAAACCGAACTCGTCATCGGAAAGCTTCTGCCCATCGATATCGGCATTCACCAGGTCGGTACAGATATCCGGGCCGGGCTCCGCGGTCTTGCGTGCCGCGACCTGCATGGCATACATCAACAGCTCGGCGCTGGCGATCGCGCTGTCATCCTCGCCATCGTCGGAACCCACCAGCCTGTTGGACCAGTCGAACAGCTGCTCGCGTTCCTCGAGCGGAGTGCCCAACAAACCGGCGATGGCCTGCAACGGAAGCTCGCAAGCCACTTGTTCCACAAAGTCGCCGTGCTGCAGTCGGGCCGCCGATTTCGCGATGCCCTGCGCGCGGGCATTGAGGTCATCGCGGAGCCGGTTCACCGCGCGCGGCGTGAACCCTCGGCTGATGATGTGCCGCAACCTGCTGTGCCGCGGTGGGTCCATGTTCAGCATGATCAAGCGGGTCGCGTCGATGCGCTCACGCGGCGTGGTGGCCAGATAGCGCGGTATCGCGGTGTTCTGTTCGCTGGAGAATACGTCGCACCGAAGTGAGATCTCTTTGACGTCTTTATGTTTGGACACCACCCAGAAACCGTCATCATCGAATCCGCCGACCCCACGCTCGGTGTGATTCCACCAGATCGGTTCGGTATGCCGCAGTTCGGCGAGCTCGACCTCTGGGATTCCGTGCACAAAAAGATCGGGATCGGTGAAGTCGATACCATCCGGCAAGTGGGGATGTTGGGCCTGTACCACGCTGTACCTCCCGGCCTGTGATGCATTTCACTAATGGCTCTAGTGGCAGTGAAGCACAGAAATCGACCCCGGGACAAGGGTGCGTCGAGGAAAAACCCCAGATCTAGAACGCGTTCTAGGTGCGTGACAGCTTCGGCACGAAGATCGCCCGGATGTGGTGGATCCGCGGATCAGTAGCCGGAATCTTGAACGTCTCGTCCACTTTTGCCACGACGCGCCATCCGGCGACCTTTGCCTTGGTCTCGATGACAAAACTCGCGATGACGTTGTCACCTTCGACACGAAATTGCCGATTGGACGCGGCAGCAATCAGCCGGAACTGCGGTCCGTTATTCAGGCTGCGCCGCAAGTGATCTCCAGAAAAGCCGGTCTTGACACCCTGCTCGATCCGCACACATTCCGGGGCGAACGGCACCGCGTCTGCCTCATGGGTGACGAGGGCTTCGATGTAGGCATTCGCGGCGGCAATACGTACTTCGTCGGAGGCTCCAGGTGTTGACACCCTCGTAGCATAGGGCCATGTCTAATGGTCTTGCCGCGAGCGGCTCCTCCGCGAATGCACCCGCCCAGTTGAACTCGGAGTTGGCCGGAAAGCTGATCAAGTGGATGACCACCGCCAATGTCTGGCTGTATCAGCGGACTGACGGCCGCCTGGGCGGAAAGTGGCGTGTGGGTGCGGCTTTCCCCTGGGGCATACCGGTACTACTGATCACCACCATCGGCCGCAAGACCGGGCAGAAGCGGCTGAGCGCGCTGCTTTACTTACCCGATGGCGACAAGATCGTCCTGGTGGCGTCGCAGGGCGGACGCGATGCCAATCCGGCGTGGTACCTCAATCTGAAGGCGAATTCTGAAGTCACCGTTCAGATAAAGGGCGATATCCGAACCATGACGGCCCGCACCGCGACCGACGAGGAACGCGCGTACTACTGGCCCAAGCTGGTCGAGCTCTACGCCGACTTCGCTAAGTACCAGTCGTACACGACCCGCAAGATTCCCGTCGTCATCCTGGAGCCCTAACCCTGTGAGCCGTAGACCGGAACCGGCGTACGAGCCTTATCGAGCAGGTCGGTGACCACGGGACCCAATTCACTTGGTTCCCAACGCGCACCCTTGTCCACCTGCGGACCGTGCGCCCATCCCTCGGCGACGCGAATGATGCCGGCTTCGACCTCGAACACCTTTCCGGTGACCGCGCGCGACTCCGGGCTGCCCAGCCACACCACCAGCGGCGAGACGTTCTCCGGGGCCATCGCGTCGAATGCACCGTCCTCGGGCTTGGCCATGGTCTCGGCGAACACTGCCTCGGTCATCCGGGTACGCGCGGCCGGAGCGATGGCGTTGACAGTGATGCCATAGCGGCCCATCTCGGCAGCAGCCTGCAGGGTCAAGGTGGCGATACCGGCCTTGGCGGCGGCGTAATTCCCTTGCCCGACACTGCCTTGCAGCCCGGCGGCGGAGCTGGTGTTGATGATGCGGGCATCCACCGCATTGCCGGCCTTGAACTCGTCACGCCAGTACGCGGCGGCATGACGCAGCGGCGCGAAGTGCCCCTTGAGGTGCACACGAATCACCGCGTCCCACTCCTCCTCGCTCATGTTGGCGAGCATCCGGTCGCGCAGAAATCCGGCGTTGTTGACCAGAACATCCAGGCGGCCAAAGGAATTGACGGCCGTGTCGATCAGGTTCTTGGCACCGTTCCAGTCGGCGACATCATCACCATTGGTGACGGCTTCGCCACCGGCAGCCTTGATCTCCTCGACCACTTCCTGAGCGGGGCTGGTGCCAGCCGATCCATCCAGGCCCACACCGATGTCATTGACGACCACCCGGGCGCCTTCGGCCGCGAACGCCAGCGCGTGCGCACGTCCAATACCCCGGCCTGCACCGGTAATGATGACGACCCGACCGTCGAGCAAACCTGGCATGTTCTATTCCTTTTCGCCGTTCTCATTGCTGTTGACATTGGCGGCGTCGAGGAACGCGGGACGCTCCCCTCCACCGTGAACCGTAAGAACCGAACCCGTCACGTAGGAGGACAGGGGTGAGGCAAGAAACGCTGCCGTCCAACCAATCTCGTCCGGATTGGCAAGGCGGCCCAGAGGCACCGTCGCGCCGACGGACGCGATTCCCTCTTCATCGCCATAGTGCATTTCCGAGAGCTCGGTGCGGATCATTCCGGCGGCCAGGGCATTCACCCGCACCTTAGGCGCCCATTCCACAGCGAGGCTCCGAGTCAGGCTCTCGAGCCCGGCCTTGGCGGCGCCGTATGCGGCGGTACCCGGCGAAGGCCGGCTTGCGCTCACGCTGGTGATGTTGACGATGGTGCCGCCCTCGTCCTGCCGCTGCATCACGGCGTTGGCGCGCTGCGAGACGAGCAAGGCGGAGAGCAGATTCAGTTCGATGATCTTGCGATGAAAGTTATGGCTCGCGTCGGCAGTCAGTGCGAAGGGCGCACCACCGGCGTTATTGACGACGGCGTCCAGACGCCCATGTGTGGAAACAACGGTGTTGATGAGCGCATCGACCGACTCTTCATCACGGACATCGCAGGAATGGAATTCGTAAGGGGTCTCACCGGGACGGCGCGCACAGGTGATCACCGTCGCACCGAGCTCGTCGAACACCCGGCTGATCCCGGCACCGACGCCGCGGACACCTCCGGTGACCAGCACGACGCGACCCGCGAGGCCGAGTTCGTAAGGGGTTCGCACGTCACTCCTTGCTGTATTCCTGCTGTTTGTCCTGCGCTTTCGAGCCATGGTAGCGTACCAAGCAAGTGCTTGTTTCGGTACCTTGAGGAGTCTCATGGGCATCATCACCGCGACGGTTGAACCGGGCATCGTGACCGTCACCGTCGACTATCCGAAGGTCAACGCCATCCCCTCGCGCGGATGGTTTGAGCTGGCCGACGCCATCCTGGCGGCGGGCAACGACCCGTCCACCCACGTCGTGATCCTGCGAGCCGAGGGCCGCGGGTTCAACGCGGGCGCCGATATCAAGGAAATGCAGCGCACTCAGGCAGAAGGACAGGGCTTCACCGCCTTGATCGATACCAACCGCGGCTGTTTCGAAGCCTTCAGCGCGGTCTACCGCTGCAAGGTGCCCGTCATCGCCGCTGTCAACGGCTTCTGCCTCGGCGGTGGAATCGGCCTGGTGGGTAACGCCGACGTGATCGTCGCCTCCGACGACGCGGTGTTCAGCGTGCCCGAGGTGGACCGTGGCGCACTCGGCACCGCCACTCATCTGCAGCGCTTGGTTCCCCAGCATGTGATGCGCCGGATGTTCTACACGGCGGCCAAGGTTGACGCAAAAACGTTGCACCACTACGGATCCATCCACGAGGTGGTGCCACGGGAGGATCTCGACGAGGCCGCGCTGCGCGTAGCGCGTGACATCGCCGCCAAGGACACCCGCGTCATCCGCGCCGCCAAGGAAGCCATCAACTTCATCGATCCGCAGGACGTCGAGTCGAGTTACCGCATGGAGCAGGGCTTCACATTCGAGCTCAACCTGGCGGGTGTCGCCGACGAGCATCGCGACGCATTCGTCGAGACCGGAAAGCCGAAGGGAAACTAATGGCAGACAAGACAAGCACTCTCGACGAGGTCGTCTCCGAACTGCGCAGCGGCATGACCATCGGCCTCGGAGGCTGGGGTTCGCGCCGCAAGCCGATGGCCTTCGTGCGCGCGATCTTGCGTTCGGATGTCAAGGATTTGACGGTCGTCACCTACGGCGGACCGGACTTGGGCCTGCTGTGTTCGGCGGGCAAGGTCAAAAAGGCCTACTACGGCTTCGTGTCCCTGGATTCGCCGCCGTTCTATGACCCGTGGTTCGCCAAGGCCCGCACCACCGGCGCGATCGAGTCCCGCGAGATGGACGAGGGCATGGTCAAGTGCGGCCTGGAAGCCGCCGCCGCCCGCCTGCCGTTCCTGCCTATCCGGGCCGGGCTCGGCTCGGACGTCATGAATTTCTGGGGCGACGAGCTCAAGACCGTCACATCCCCGTATGCGGATAACGAGACCCTGGTCGCGATGCCCGCGCTGAATCTGGACGCCGCATTCGTGCACCTGAACCTGGGTGACGCCACCGGCAATGCCGCCTACACCGGCGTGGACCCATACTTCGACGACCTCTACTGCCTGGCAGCCGAGCGCCGCTTCCTGTCTGTGGAGAAGGTGGTCTCCACCGAAGAACTGGTGAAAACCGTTCCTCTGCAGTCGCTTCTGCTGAACCGCATGATGGTGGACAAGGTGGTGGAAGCTCCCGGTGGCGCGCACTTCACCATCGGCGCCGCCGACTACGGCCGCGACGAGAAGTTCCAGCGGCACTACGCCGAGGCCGCCGGGGATCCGGAGACCTGGCAGACCTTCGTCGACACCTACCTGTCCGGTTCCGAAGAGGACTACCAGGCAGCCGTTAAGCGGTTTAAGGAGCAGCAGGCATGAGCGAGGCAACCCGCGCCGAGGTATGCGCCGTGGCGTGCGCCGAGTTGTTCAGGGACGCAGGCGAGATCATGGCCTCCGCGATGTCGACCATGTCCACCGTCGGCGCCCGGCTGGCTCGCCTGACCTTCTCCCCTGATCTGGTGCTCTCCGATGGCGAGGCCGTCCTGATGGCCGAGACACCGGCGATCGGCGGCATCTCGCCGATCGAAGGGTGGATGCCCTTCCGCAAGGTGTTCGATGTCGTGGCCTCCGGCCGCCGGCATGTCGTCATGGGCGCCAATCAGATTGACCGCTACGGCAATCAGAACCTCTCGGCGTTCGGGCCGCTGCAGCACCCGACCCGGCAGATGTTCGGTGTGCGCGGCGCTCCCGGCAACACCATCAATCACGCCACGTCGTATTGGGTGGGCAACCACTCGGCGCGTGTGTTCGGGAACTCTGTCGACATCGTCTCCGGCGTCGGCTACGACAAGGTCGACCCGGCCAACCCGGCGTACAAGTACCTCAATGTGTTCCGGGTGATTTCCAACCTGGGTGTGTTCGATTTCAACGGCCCCAACCACGAGATGCAGGCCCTGTCACTGCACCCCGGGGTCTCGGCCGAGGACGTCGCGTCCAACACCAGCTTCGAGGTGCACGGGCTGGCCGACGCCGGTGAGACCCGCCTGCCCACCGATGAAGAGCTACGGATCATTCGCGAGGTGATCGATCCGAAGTCGTTCCGGGACAAGGAAGTCAAGCAATGAGCGCACCGGTCCTCAAAACAGCACTGACCGAGCTGGTCGGCATCGACCATCCCGTCGTCCAGACCGGCATGGGGTGGGTGGCCGGACCGCGCCTGGTGGCCGCCACCTCCAACGCCGGCGGTCTGGGCATCCTCGCCTCGGCGACCATGACGCTGGAAGAATTGGTCGCGGCAGTCGCGAAGACGAAGTCACTCACCGACAAACCCTTCGGTGTGAACATCCGTGCCGACGCCGGTGATGCCACCGAGCGCATCGATCTGCTGATCCGCGAGAAGGTGAAGGTGGCCTCGTTCGCGCTGGCCCCCAAGCAGGATTTGATCGCCAAGCTGAAAGACAATGGCGTGGTGGTGGTTCCGTCTATCGGAGCGGCCAAGCACGCCAAGAAGGTCGCCGCCTGGGGTGCCGACGCGGTGATCGTCCAGGGTGGTGAGGGCGGCGGACACACCGGTCCGGTAGCAACCACCCTGCTGCTGCCCTCGGTGCTCGATGCGGTGAAGGGCACCGGAATGCCGGTCATCGCAGCCGGTGGATTCTTCGACGGGCGTGGCCTCGCCGCCGCGCTGTCCTACGGTGCGGCCGGTGTCGCCATGGGCACCCGATTCCTGCTGACCTCCGATAGCACCGTGCCGGATGCGGTCAAGGAGCGCTATCTGGCCTCGGCCCTCGACGGCACCGTGGTGTCGACCCGGGTCGACGGCATGCCGCACCGGGTGTTGCGCACCGAGCTGGTCGAGAAGCTCGAAAGCGGTTCGCGGGTACGTGGATTCAGTGCAGCGATCCGGAACGCGGCCAAGTTCAAGAAGATGTCGGGAATGACGTGGCGGTCCATGGTCAAGGACGGCCTGGCGATGCGTCACGGCAAGGAGCTCACCTGGTCTCAGGTGCTCATGGCCGCGAACACCCCGATGCTGCTGAAAGCCGGTCTGGTGGAGGGCAACACCGGCGCCGGTGTTCTCGCCTCCGGTCAGGTCGCGGGCATCCTCGATGACCTGCCCAGCTGCCAAGACCTGATCGACGCGATCGTGACGGAAGCGGTCGCCCATCTGAAGAGTGCGAACGCGGCCATCCTCTAACCGCCGAGTGGGAATCTCACGAGGCAAAACGACCGAAATCCCTCGCCAGATTCCCACTCGACATCGCTGTTCGAAACGCCTCATCGACCCGGGCCACGATCGTGCCGGCTCGATGCCGCAGCATCTCGGATGTCACCCGAATGATGGTCCAGCCCTCTGCGGAGAGTCCGGCTGACCGGTCGACATCGCGGGAGCGCTGGTGCGGATCAGTCCAGTGCTGGGCGCCGTCGAATTCGACTCCGAGTTTGAGGTCCTCCCAACCCATGTCGATCCGCGCGACGAATTCTCCATAGCGCGTGTAGACCCGGATCTGAGTCCGCGGCGTGGGGAATCCCGCCCTTACGAGAAGCAGCCTCGTGCGGGTTTCTTGAGGTGATTCTGCTCCGCCGTCGACCAACTCCAGCGCCCTGCCGAGCGCCACTAGCCCCCTGGCTCCGGGATGCATATCCGCGATCTGAAGAATCTCTGCAGGGCCGACGCCAGTGGCTGCGATCAGGGCGTCCAAGCGTTCAACAGCAGCGTCTAGCGGCAACCAGCGTCCAAGATCGAAGGCCGTGCGTGCCGCCGAGGTGACCGCGAGGCCGTCATTGCTGGCAACCTCGTCTGCCAGCAATGACTCTCGGTGAACCCTCAAACCTCTGGGCGCCTTATGGTTTTGATAGATCAACTCCGCTGGGGCCGAACCATCGACCCACTGCGAGCCGAGAAGCGCCGACGCGGACAAGCCCGCGACCACCCCGCCCCGCCGCGACCATAACCATGCGGCCCGCGCACGCTGTATGGCCGTCACATTCGATCCGCGTGGAACGTAGACGGATGGGTAGAGCTGTTCGTATCGACGACGGATTTCGTGCTCAGTCACAGCCCCAGAAGCAATAGCCTCACCCGAACGAAACGGCCATGGAACCTCCCCCATAGCGGGAGCATGCCACTCACCACTGACAAATCTGAGTGGGAATCTCACGAGGGAAATCGGTCGAAATCCCTCGCCAGATTCCCATTCGGCAGGAATGGGCAAGGATAGGGACAGCGGATTCACAGAATGCGGGAGAATCCTGGAGATATGAGACATCGAACGTTCAGCTTCTCGACAGCTGCGTGTTGTTTGGCCGCAGCCGCCGCCTTCGTGCTGGCACCGGTCGCCGCGGCCGACCCCGACGAACCATTGGCACCCGAGCAACCCATCCACGCACCCTCACAAGGGGCGATGGAGCTACCGACCGACCGGGGTCCGCACCACGTGTTGTTACAAGACCAGAACAAGGGCGGCGCCGACCCGGACGTCCCGTACGGAACCGATCCCTATGTCCCGGACCATGCCAACGACATCGGTGGCGCCGACCCGGATACCCCGTTGGGCACCGACCCTGACGTCCCGTTCGGCACCTGGGCCGGAAACTAGTCGCCCGGTAGAGCAGGCCCCGGTAGGGGTGGCGGCGCCTGCTCCGGCGCCCACGCATCGGATGGCTGCGACCGAATGAAGTCCGCCGCCCCTGGGGTATCGAACATGCCTGTGTTGTCCCGTTTGCTCAACCAATCCCAGGCCTGACCCATCCACATCGGGTCTTGTGGCAGGTCAGACATCTGCGGGTTGAAGGGCAGACTGCCGCCCGGCAATCCGGGAATGCTGCAAACCTCCGGCGGACACGGTTCGGCAGATGCCGGCGCACTGCTTGCGATGACGCCGAGGGCCGCTGCGGCCGTGCCAATCAGGATTCCTGCACGCATCAGTTCAGGCTACGCCCGCGAGGCGCTCAGAGGCGCTCGATGATGGTGACGTTGGCGGTGCCGCCGCCCTCACACATCGTCTGCAGACCGTACTTGCCGCCGGTGCGCTCCAGCTCGTTGAGCATGGTGGCGAACAACTTGGCGCCGGTGGCCCCCAGCGGGTGACCCAGCGCGATTGCGCCGCCGTTGGGGTTGACCTTCTTCAGGTCGACATCCAGCTCCTTGGCCCATGCCAACACCACGGGGGCGAAGGCCTCGTTGATCTCGACAACGTCGATATCGTCCATCGTCAGGCCGGTCTTGGCCAGCGCGTACTTGGTGGCGGGGATGGGGCCGGTCAACATAAACACCGGGTCGTCGCCCCGGGCGCTGATGTGGTGAATACGTGCGCGTGGCTTCAGCCCGTGCGCCTTCACGGCGCTTTCCGAGGCGACCAGCGTCGCGCTACCACCGTCCGAGATCTGGCTGGCCAGCGCTGCCGTGAGCCGGCCCCCATCGACGAGGGTCTTGAGCCCCGCCATCTTCTCCAGCGTGCTCTCGCGCGGACCCTCGTCGACGCGGAAGTCGCCGACCGGGATGATCTCATTGTCGAAGTGTCCGTTGCGGATCGCGGCAAAAGCCCGCTCATGGCTGGAGAGCGCGAACTGCTCCATCTCCTCGCGGCTGATGTCCCACTTCTCGGCGATCATCTCCGCGCCGCGGAACTGGGAGATTTCCTGATCGCCATAGCGGTGCAGCCAGCCTTCGGATTCTGCTGTGGGCGAAGTAAATCCGTACTCCTTGCCGACGATCATCGCGGCAGAGATCGGAATCTGGCTCATGTTCTGGAAGCCACCGGCCACCACCAGGTCCGCGGTACCGGACATAACGGCCTGCGCGGCAAAGGAAATGGCCTGCTGGCTCGATCCGCACTGGCGGTCAACGGTGCAGCCCGGCACCTCTTCCGGGTATCCACCGGCCAGCCACGCGAGGCGTCCGGCATTGCCGGCCTGCCCACCGATGGCGTCCAGGACACCCATGATCACGTCATCGATGGCGTCGGGGTCGACGTCGACGCGGTCGAAGAGCCCCTTGAAGGTGGCTGCACCCAGATCCAGCGGGTGCACCGTGGACAGTGAGCCGTTGCGCTTACCGACAGCGGTACGCACAGCGTCAATGATGTACGCCTCAGACATGGTGAATCTCCTTATTTCCCAGACTAATCGACGGTAATCCCGCCGAGGACTATCGAAAGGTACTGTTCGGCGACTTCCTGCGCCGTGCGCGAACCGCCCGGACGGAACCAGCGCACCGATACCCATGTTGCGTCGCGGATGAACCGGTACACCACTGCCACATCAAGATCGGGACGGAAGTAGCCCTGGGCGATGCCGTCGCGCAGCACTTCGAGCCATAACTCGCGCTGCTCAGTGTTGAGTTCGTTCAGATAGGCGAACCGCTCCTGCGACAGCAACCGAGGTGCTTCCGCCTGGTAGATGGCGACCTGTGCGTGCTTGGTTTCGATCGCGTCGAACGAGGCCAGGAACAGGCCCTTAAGCGTGTCGACGGGATTCAGGTTGGCCGCGGCAATCTCGCGATACCGGGCGAAGAGTCCCTCGAGGAAGTCGCGCAGCAGTTCGTCGACGATCGCCTCTTTGGAATCGAAGTGGTGATAGAGGCTGCCTGACAGAATTCCGGCGGCATCGGCGATGTCGCGCACCGTGGTGGCGCGCAGGCCGCGCTCTGCGAACATGGCGGCCGCAAGGCTCAGCAGTTCGTCACGTCGCGACGGCTGCGATGCACCGCTTGAGCGAAGAGCGTCCGACTCTCGCACTTCTGCCACCTTGTCCACCTCCCTACTGTATCAACCAAGCGCTTGTTTGGTCACCGCTTAATGGCGCATGTCACGCCCGCTGGCTGGACACCGAGATGACCTCACCGGTCAGATAGCTCGAGTAATCGCTGGCCAGGAAGGCGATGGTGGAGGCAATCTCCCACGGCTCGGCGGCGCGACCGAATGCCTCATCGGAGGACAGCTTGTCCAGCAGATCCGAGGACGTCACCTTGTCGAGGAACTTGTGCCGGGCAATGCTCGGGGCTACCGCGTTGATGCGTACGCCATGCTCGACGGCCTCGATGGCGCTGCATCGCGTGAGCGCCATGACGCCGGCCTTGGCCGCGGCGTAATGCGATTGTCCGTACTGCGCGCGCCAGCCCAGCACGCTCGCGTTGTTGACGATGACACCGCCGTGACCGGCCTCGCGGAAGTACCGCAGGGCCGCACGGGTCGCGCGGAACGTGGAGGTCAAGGTGACGTCGAGAACCCGGTCCCACTGCTCATCGGTCATATCGGCGACGGGAGTCTCACCGCCGAGCCCGGCGTTGTTCACCAGTACATCGATACGGCCCAGTGCGGCAACGGATTCGACGATGAGTGCGTTGACGGCCTCGGTAGAGGTGACATCACACACCACTGCGGCCACCTTGCCAAGCCCGAGTGCCGCGAGCTCGTCACGCGTCTCGGTGAGGCGGCGCTCGTGGTAGTCGGAAACGACCACGTCGGCTCCCTCAGCCAGAGCACGGCGCGCGGTCGACGAGCCGATCCCGGTTCCGGCGGCCGCGGTCACGACGACGGCCTTGCCTTTCAGAAGACCGTGTCCGTCAATCTCTTTCGGTGCCTGGGACAAGCTCACTTAGCGCGCCTCTCTGGGTAGTCCGAGCACCCGCTCGGAGATGATGTTGCGTTGGATCTCATTGGAGCCGCCATAAATCGTGTCGGCACGAGAGAAGAGGAATAGACGCTGCCATTCGTCCATCTCGCCGTCATCGGTCAACAGGGTCGACTTTCCGATGATCTCCATCGCCAGCTCGCCCAGATCACGATGCCAGTTGGCCCACAACAGCTTTGACACATTGTCCTGGCCGGGGCGCTCCTCGTCCATGGTGGCCAGCGCGTAGGCCCGCATGGTACGAAGCCCGACATAAGCCTGGGCCAGGCGCTCGCGGATCGCAGGGTCGTCCGCCGAGCCGTTGGACTTGGCCAGTTCGGCAAGCCTCGAAAGCTCACGGGCATAAGTGATCTGGTTACCCAGGGTCGAGACACCACGCTCAAAGGTCAGGGTGCCCATAGCGACCCGCCAGCCATCGCCCGGCTCACCGACCACCAGATCGGCGGCAGTGCGCGCACCGTCGAAGAACACCTCGTTGAACTCCGAGGTGCCGGTCAGCTGGATGATCGGACGGATCTCGACACCTGGCTGATCAAGGGGCACCAGAAGATACGAGAGGCCCTTGTGTCGCGTCGATCCGGGTTCGGTACGCGCGACCACGAAGCACCACTGCGATTGCAGCGCAAGCGAGGTCCACACCTTCTGCCCGTTGATCACCCATTCATCACCGTCAAGCACCGCAGTGGTGGATACGTTCGCAAGGTCTGACCCCGCGCCGGGCTCCGAGTATCCCTGACACCACAGCTCGGTGACATCGCGGATGGCCGGAAGGAAGCGCTGCTGCTGCTCGGGGGTGCCGTAGGCGATGAGTGTCGGTCCGAGCAGCTCCTCGCCCAGGTGATTGACCTTGTGCGGCGCCTCGGCGCGCGCGTACTCCTCATAGAAGATGACGCGCTGGCTCACGGTGGCTCCGCGACCGCCGTGCTCGACCGGCCAGCCCAGGCAGGTCCAGCCCGCGGCAGCCAGGTGACGGTTCCAGGCGAGGCGCTCTTCGAACGCCTCGTGCTCGCTACCCGGGCCGCCCAGGCCCTTCAGCTCGGCGAACTCGCCGACAAGGTTCTCGGCCAGCCATTCCCGGATCTCGGCACGCACCTGATCGTCGGATATCTCCGACAACGGACGCTCGGAAGCCGCTTGGAACTCACCCACACCTGTAGGCTAACCTACCAAGCACTTGCTTGTTATTGGAAGGTGGGTCGGACGCGTATGGAGTCGGCGCAGCAGACACCCGAACTCACCATCCCGGCAGCATTGGACCAGGCAGCGGCCCGTTTCGGCGGTCGCGACGCCCTCTATGCGGACGGCTCCTGGCTGACCTTCTCAGAACTTCGTACTCGCGCGCGGCGCTTCTCCGCGGCGCTGATCGCGCTCGGGGTCGAGCACGGCGATCGCGTGGCCATCTGGTCCCCCAATTCATGGCACTGGCCCATCGCCTGCCTGGGTGCGCAGTACGCGGGCGCCGCCGTCGTCCCGATGAACACCCGCTACACCGTCGACGAGGCGACCGACATTCTGCAGCGCAGCCAGGCCCGCGTGCTGGTTTCTGTCGGGATCTTCCTCGGTTCGGACCGCATCACCCAGCTGGACGCCGCAACGCTCCCCGACCTGCGGCACATCGTGCGGGTCGCGGTGGAGGACGGCGACCGGTGCAACTGGGACGAGTTCGTGGCGCACGGAAACGACGTCACCGACGAGGACATCGACACCCGCCGGGACACAGTGGGTTCCGAGGACATCAGCGACATCCTTTTCACCTCCGGCACCACCGGGCGCAGCAAGGGCGTGCTGTGCATGCACCGTCAACCGCTGGCCGCCTCCCTGGCCTGGGCCACCTATGGCGAATTCACCGAAAACGACCGCTATCTCTGCGTCAATCCGTTCTTCCACAACTTCGGGTACAAGGCGGGCATCCTGGCCTGCCTGCAGACCGGCGCGGCACTCATGCCGCAGCTGACCTTCGACCCCGAAAAGGCGATGGCCGCCGTCCAGGAGCACCAGATCACCGTGCTGCCCGGCGCGCCGACCATCTTCCAGATGCTGCTCGATCATCCGGCACGCAAGAACTACGACCTGACCTCGCTGCGGTACTCGGTCACGGGTGCGGCCGTCGTCCCGGTGGTGCTCATCGAACGCATGCAATCTGAACTGGATTTCGATCTGGTGCTTACCGCCTACGGCCTCACCGAGACTCAGGGTTTCGCCACGATCTGCCGCTCCGATGACGACGCGGTCACCGTCGCGACCACCTGCGGGCGCCCGATGATCGGCTACGAGCTGCGGATCGACGGCGCGCAGAAACCCGGCGATGAAGGCGAAGTGCTGCTGCGTAGTGCCAATGTCATGAAGGGCTATCTCGACGATCCGCAGGCCACCGCCGAGACCATCGACTCAGACGGCTGGTTGCACACCGGTGATATCGGAAAGCTCGACGAGCGCGGAAATCTCACCATCACCGACCGCCTCAAGGACATGTACATCTGCGGCGGGTTCAACGTGTATCCCGCCGAGATCGAGCAGGTGCTGATGCGCCTGGAGGGTGTGGCCGATACCGCCGTGATCGGTGTTCCCGACGCGCGCCTCGGCGAGGTCGGTAAGGCGTACATCGTGCGCAAGCCCGGTGCATCTCTGGACTCGCAGGCAGTAATCGATTACTGCGCACAGCATGTGGCGAACTTCAAGAAACCGCGGTTCGTCGAGTTTCTCGACGAACTTCCCCGCAACCTGGGCGGCAAGGTGGTCAAACCCACCCTGCGTGCCATGCATGAGGAGTCTGCGTAATGGACCTATTGCTTGACGACGAGACCGAGGCATTCCGGGCGGAGGTGCGCGAGTTCCTCGCCGCCAACGTCCCGAACCCGCCGCTGCCCTCCTACGACTCCCCGGAAGGTGCAGTGGCGCACCGGCAATGGGAACGCACCCTGTACGACGCGGGATTTTCCGCGGTGTCCTGGCCCAGGGAGTACGGCGGTCGTGACGTCACCCTGCTGCAGTGGGTGATCTTCGAGGAGGAGTACTTCAAGGCGGGCGCCCCGGCGCGCATCAGCCAGAACGGCATGTTCCTGCTGGGCCCGACGTTGTTCGCACATGGCAGCAAGGACCAGCTGGATCGCATCCTGCCCAAAATGGCCAACGGCGAGGAGATATGGGCGCAGGCATGGTCGGAGCCGGAATCCGGCAGTGACCTGGCCTCGCTGCGCTCCCCCGCCCGCAAGGTCGACGGGGGCTGGCGGCTGTCCGGTCAGAAGATCTGGAGCTCACGAGCACCCTTCGCGGACAGGGCATTCGGGCTGTTCCGATCCGACCCGACGGCCCAGCGCCATCAGGGATTGACCTACTTCATGTTCGACCTCAAGGCCGAGGGCGTCACGGTGCGCCCCATTCCGCAGCTCGACGGCGACCCCGGCTTCGCCGAGATCTTCCTGGACGACGTATTTGTTCCCGACGAGGACGTCATCGGCGGGGTGCACGACGGCTGGCGCGTGGCCATGAGCACCTCGAGCAATGAGCGTGGCATGTCGCTGCGCAGCCCCGGCCGTTTTCTGGCCACCGCCGATCGGCTGGTGGACTTGTGGAAATCGGTTCCGGACAATGGGTTCGCTTCCGAACGTGTGGCGGACGCCTGGATCGCGGCACAGGCCTACCGGCTGCACACCTTCGGCACCGTGACCCGGCTGGCGGGCGGCGGCGAGCTAGGTGCCGAGTCCTCGATCACCAAGGTGTTCTGGTCCGAATTGGATGTCGCTCTGCACGAGACGGCCTTCGATCTACGCGGCGCGGACGGCGAGCTGACCGGACCGTGGACCGACGGGTACCTGTTCTCCCTCGGCGGCCCGATCTATGCGGGTACCAATGAGATTCAGCGCAACATCATCGCCGAACGCATTCTTGGCCTGCCCAAGGAAAGTGCTCGCACGGGAGGTGCCAAGTGAGGTTCGATCTGGACACTCAGCAGCGGGATTTCGCGGCCAGCATCGATGCCGCCCTGTCGGCCGCCGATGTTCCCGGCGCAGCGCGCGCGTGGGCCACGGGCAATCATGAGCCCGGGCTGGCCGTGTGGTCAACGCTGGCTGACCTTGGCGTCACGGCCCTGGCGGTGTCCGAGAAGTACGACGGCATCGGGGCACACCCCGTCGATCTGGTTGTCGCTCTCGAGGGCTTGGGCAAGTGGGCGGTACCTGGACCCGTTGTCGAATCGATCGTGGTGGCACCGGTCTTGCTCGCGGAGGATGAGCGTTCCTCACAACTCGCTGCCGGAGAACTCATTGCTACGGTCGCCGCACCTCCCGTCACACCGCGTGCGCTCGATGCGGACGTCGCTGGTCTGGTGCTCATCGCCGATGACATCGGGCTCCGTGAGGGGCAGGCCGGTGCCCAGCATGAGTCGATCGATGCCACTCGTCGGGTGTTCGACGTGACGCCGACTGGCGGCGGTGTCTCCCTGGACACCAGCCGCGCCATCGACTTTGGTGTGCTTGGCATTTCAGCACAACTGATCGGTGCCGGACAGGCCCTGCTGGACCGTGCCGTGGAGTATGCCAAGCAGCGTTCCCAGTTCGGCCGGCCGATCGGCTCTTACCAGGCCGTCAAGCACAAACTGGCCGATGTACACATCGCTCTGGAGCTGGCGCGCCCGCTGGTGTACGGCGCCGCACTGGCCCTCGCCGACGAATCCCCCACCGCCGCTCGCGATGTGAGCGCCGCGAAGGTTGCCGCCGGCAAGGCCGCCTACCTTGCCGCGCGCTCTTCTCTACAGACTCATGGCGCCATCGGCTTCACCGCCGAATACGACCTTTCTCTGTGGATCCTCAAGGTGCGGGCGCTGACGGCGGCGTGGGGCACACCGGAATGGCACCGTGCGCGTGTACTGGAGGCACTGTGAGTACTTCCTCAAACGACGAACGGCAGATGCTGCGTGACACCGTCCGTTCTTTGGTGACCAAACGAGCCGACTCGGCCGCGGTGCGCAAGGCGATGGAATCCGAGCGCGGCTATGACGAGAACCTGTGGACCGTCCTGTGCGAGCAGGTCGGAGCGGCAGCGTTGCTGGTTCCGGAGGAGTTGGGCGGTGCCGGAGGCGAGCTCGCGGACGCGGCCGTCGTGGTGGAAGAACTCGGCCGTGGGCTGGTGCCCAGTCCACTGATGGGCACCCTGTGGACGGAGCTGGCCCTCCTCGAGGCCGGCTACCAGGGTGAACTACTGGAATCGCTGGCGGCCGGTGAATCGATCGGTGCGGTGGCCTTCGACCCGGGATACGTCGTCAACGGAGCTATCGCCGATGTGGTGCTCACCCTGGACGGCGACGAAGTACGCCGAGCGGAGAACGTCACCGATACTGCGTTGTCCACGATGGATCCCACCCGCCGACTCGCCGCAGTCGCGGTCAGCGGAAACGAACCGATCGGCGCTGCCCCAGGACTGATCGACAAGGCCGGGCTCCTGCTGGCCGCCGAGCAGGTGGGCGCAGCGGCACGCGCCCTGGAACTCACTGTCGAATACACCAAGACCCGGGTGCAGTTCGGCCGTACGATTGGCAGCTTCCAGGCCCTCAAACACCGGATGGCCGATCTGTATGTGCTGGTGGAGTCCGCACGCGCCATTGTGTACCAGTCCATCCAAGACCTCACCGCCGAGGCCGCGACCGTAGCGAGAATCAAAGCCAGCGAGGCACTCTCGGCAGTGGCCGCGGACTCGATCCAGTTGCACGGCGGTATCGCCATCACCTGGGAGCACGACGCCCACCTGTACTTCAAGCGCGCACACGGCAGCGCGCTGCTGCTGGGAACACCACGTCAGCTGCTCCCAAGCCTGGAGAGCGCCGCGGGACTGTAGGTTCCCGGCCTAGACTCCGGGCATGCAGACCAAAGCCAGCCCCTGGCCCGCCTACCGGCTCGCCGCCGTGCTCCTCGGCGTCGGCGTCGTACATTTCGTCGCACCCAAACCCTTCGACGACATCGTCCCGGCCCAGCTGCCTGGTGAAGCCCGGTTCTACACGTATGCCTCGGGTGTTGCCGAGCTCGGAACCGGTGCGCTGCTGCTGGCCCCGAAGACACGCAGGCTCGGCGGTACGCTCGCGGCGCTCCTGTTCATCGCCGTCTTCCCCGCGAACATCAACATGGCGCGGCAGTGGTGGGACAAGCCGCTGCCACTTAAGCTCGGCGCCATCGCCCGGCTACCGTTGCAGATCCCGATGATCACCGAGGCCCTCAAGGTACGACGTACGGCGTAGCCGTCTTTGATCTTGTTCACTTGTTCATCAGTCATATATGACGGCGTTTCCCGTGCGCTGAAGGTCAGCTAGCCCCGCCCGGAAGGTTTCCATGAATTTGGGCGGGGGCCCTTTCCAGTCCTCAACCTCGCCAACGATGCGCACGGGTTCCCGGGTGCGGTACGAGTGGGTCGGATTCCCGGGGAACTTCTTGTCCGTCACGTTCGGATCATCTTCCAGGGTGCCCTCCGGTTCCACGATGTAGACATGGCCCCTGCCCTCGCCTTTGGCCATGATGGCGGCGAGTCCCGCGCCGATCAGTGTCCTCGTGACGTAGACGTGGTTCATGATGCGGCCCTCCTCGTAGTTCGACAGATGCCCGGCGGTCAACAGATCGCCTATCTCGAGGTCTGCCTTGGTGCCATGGAAATACGCACCCGACTCGTGCGCCTCGAAAAAGTTCGGCATCGTCATACCCGTTCCCATCAGTCGAAATTCGTGGTCGCAGGATTGTGCGTCACGATGGGGGCCTTGCCGCAAGCCCCCCTTCGTGACATATTTTGAAAGGGGACAAGCCAAAAGGTTGACCCCGCAACCGCGCAGTGGTCGGCTTGATCCATGACGCTGCAGATATCCGAACGCGAACGCGAAGCCCTGGCACAGGTCACCACGTTCCCACTGCTGGCAGCGATCACCGGGCGCCGGTCCCGGCGCTTCCCTCTCGGCGGACGCATTCCCGACGGTCCGCTCGCCTACACCAGCGGGCATCCCGTTAGACCGATATCGGAAGTCGAACGCGCACTGATCCTTTCGGTGGTTGGGGGTGTAACCGGATGGCACTATGGCATCACATATCACCCCGGATACGCCCCCGCGTTCCCGAACTACTCCGGCAGTGCGACTGGACGCACCTTTCCCTCCGCCGCCGGATTTCACACCAGCCAGCTCTTCTTCACCGATGACACCGGGATCTACCTGCTGCCGACACGTGATGAACCCCCTCGTGAATTCGCGTCCATCGAGGACTGGATCACTCACACCGCCGACTCCTACGTGCGGATTTCGGACAAACGTCTGGAACTGCCACGAGAGGAGCCGTACATGGAAGGCCACAACACCTGGATCGGGAATCACCCGGGGAGCCTGCTGGCCTTCCCGGTGGCCGATCTGGCCGAACATCTGATCGCGAACCTGTCCTTCTTCGCCGCGAACGGCTACCTGGTCTACGACGACGTCAACAACCGGAGCCTTCCCGGCACCGAAAAGTTCAGCAGCTTAAGGAATTACGACGATCCTATTCCGCTGTCTTTTGTGGAGCAGTACACGCTCACCGAGGCTAGCGCCGAACTGGCCACCGCAACCCACAACGGCGTACTCCTCCTTCAAGCACTCGGACTGGGTGGCTGGATGTTCGACGGGCTCGACCGGCTTTCGGTGCTCGGCGGCTCCGGCGACCCGCGTGCACCCGGTATCGGGTTCCGCTCCGACAACGACGATCGGTGGCCATTTCCGAATGCCACCGGTCTGGATGGATTCTTCGAAACCCTCAGTCCCCCACATGTGCCGACGGTCGCAGCGGGCGTCCAGAAGTACATCGAGCGCAAGTACGGCCCCGGCGGGCCCTTCCACCCCGACACCCCTGGCGCCTGGGCGGATTCACGCAAGGTGCGCGCGGCCGCGTTACCGGCCGAGGCGATCCAGGAGATCGTCACGACGCAGGCCTCGTACATTTACGACACCTTCGGAAAGATTCCCGGCACCGTTCCGACCGTCCATGTCTTGATGTATCTGCAGGCTCAGAACATCGATCTGGGTTTCTATGACACGCACTTCGGCCCTGGCGCCTACCTATCGACACACGCCGAACACGGCAGACGTTGGTACGGAGATTAACGGGGCTGGGACCACGGCGCACCGATGTCGTTCGGCCCGGTCGGCGGCCTGCAACTCAGTGTCACTACCCCGGAAGGGCTGGTTTCGGCGCTCAGCCGCCGGGGGTAGCACAATCTGGATATGCGCCGACGACACCTGCTCCAACTCGGAACGGCGGTAGCAGCGGGCCTCGCACTGACTTCCTGCGCGGACACTGCCGACGAGCCGCAAGATAATGGCGAGGTGAGCGACGGCGAGATCTGGCGCATGCCCGACGAGGGCGAACCACACCTGCGAACCTGGATGGCCTTCGGCGCCAGCGACGAGATCTGGGGCCGGCGGCTCAACCGAAAGGTGCAGCAGAATCTGGGTGCGATCGCCCAGGCCACCGCACAGTTCGAACCGGTGTCCATGCTGGTGCGACCGCAGGAGATCGAACTGGCGCGCCAACTGGCCGGACCCAATGTGGAACTGGTTCCCGCACCACTGGATGACCTGTGGATTCGCGATAGCGGGCCGGTGTTCGTCCGCAACGACACCGGCAAGGCAGCTGTCGATTTCAACTTCAACGGCTGGGGCGACAAACAGAAGCACGACTCCGACGCCACGGTCGCCGTCGAGGTCGCCAAGCGCGCCGGAGTGCGGGTCCTTCACACCGATCTCGTGCTCGAGGGCGGCGGCATCGAGGTCGATGGGGACGGCACCGCGATCATCACCGAGAGTTGCGTGCTCAACAACAACCGCAACCGGGGACGCTCCAAAAAGGATGTCGAGGCAGAGCTTGCGCGTCTGCTTGGTCTGCAGAAGATCATTTGGCTACCGGGCATCGCGGGCATGGACATCACGGACGGTCACACCGATTTCTACGCGCGATTCGCCGGACCGGGCGTCGTCGTCGCAGGGCTGGATAACGACCCCGACTCGTTCGACTACGTCGTGACGCGCCGGCATCTCGACATCCTCGAAAAGGCAACGGATGCGGCCGGACGCCCACTGCGCGTGGAAGTACTCGAGGCACCCGAGCAGGGGCGCGATGACTTCGAATCAGAGGACTTCGCAGCGGGCTACATCAACTTCTATGTGTGCAATGGCGGCGTCATCGCACCCGAATTCGGAGACCCGGACGCCGATGCGGCGGCCAAATCCACGCTGGAGACTGTCTTTCCCGGGCGCAGGGTGGTTCAGCTCGATATCGACGGTATCGCCGCGGGCGGCGGCGGCATCCACTGCGCCACCCAGCAGGAACCGCGGTAGGTCGCCCTCAGCTTGCCACCGAACGCGGCGCGCCGGGCCCGGGATCGATTCGCGCTGGCCCCGTCGCGGACGGCGTCACCGGAAAGTCGAAGATCGCCGTCGGGATATACACAGTGGCACAGGAATTCGGGATATCGACGACGCCCGACAGTCGACCCTCGATGGGTGCTGCGCCCAGCAGGAGATAGGCCTGCTCCGGGCTGTAGCCGAACTTGGTCAGGTAATCGATAGCGTGCAGACAGGCCCTCTGATACGCCAAATGCGAATCCAGATAGCGTTGTTCGTCGTCGAGAGTGACCGAGGTTCCCGAGAAGGCCAGCCATTGCGAGTACTGAGGGTCGGTGTTACCCGGCATGAAGATCGCGTTCTCCGACACCCCGTAGGTGTCCATTCCGCCCTTGAGCACATCGACGTGCAGATCGATGAAGCCACCCATCTCAATGGCTCCGCAGAACGTGATCTCGCCATCTCCCTGCGAGAAATGCAGGTCACCCACCGACAGCTTTCCGCCCGGCACAAACACCGGATAGAACACCCGGCTGCCCTTGGTCAGATTCTTGATGTCCTGATTGCCGCCATTCTCCCTGGGCGGCGCGGTCCTGGCCGCCTCCGACGCCGCCCTGTCAAAGGTGTCGCCGGTAAGCCCACCGAGTACGGCATCCCGGGGTTCTGGCGGAAGAGCCAGTGCGGGAACACGATAGGGGTCAGTAGCGATCAACGCGCCCTCGCGCGCATTCCAACGCGCCAGCAATTCCGCCGACGGCGCCGTCCCCATCAGCCCGGGATGCACAATCCCGGTGAAGCTGACCCCAGGGATATGTCGCGAGGTTGCGGTTTGACCTGAGAAGTCCCAAATCGCCTTGTAGGCATCGGGAAACTGCTCCGTGAGGAATCCGCCACCGTTGGTCGTCGGGAAGATGCCGGTATAACCCCAGCCCTGCCCGGCCAGTGGCCCGGAGTCTTCCTGCGGAATCGGGCCCACATCGAGAATGTCAACGATCAGCAGGTCCCCTGGCTGAGCGCCCTCCACCGAGAACGGCCCCGACAGTGCGTGCACGGTGGTCAGTGGTGCGTCACGGATGTCGTCGGCGGAGTCGTCATTGTGGATCGCACCGTCGAACCATTCGCGGCAATGCACCCGGAATGAAGCACCGGGTTTGACGACGGCAGCCGGCGGAATATCGGGGTGCCACCGGTTATGCCCGACGATCTGTTGTTCGGTGAACTTCTTGCTCGAATCCAACGGGAACAACACTTCGGGCATGGCAATCCTTCCGGTCAGGGGCGAGGCAACTTGCGATGCAAGGGATTTGATGTCACGGGAATCGCCCGGCGCGCGGTGGGCAACGCCGCCACCACGGACGGCTCACTGGCGCTGCGCTGGGTGTCGTCAAGCAGACGCATGCGAGACGAGGCGCCCCGGCTCATCCCGGCTATGCCGAAAACCCGGCGTGCCGGCTCAGGGCAGCCGGGGCAGGACACGCTATCGGGGGCGGTCGCCAAGGGAAAATTGCGCGACGTACTGCCGCAGCTCGTGCAGCGATACTCGTACAACGCCATGACCCGCCCTCACCGAGGTAACACCTGGATCTGAGACGTTACGCCGGATCGGCCAGGCCCGCAGAGGAAATCGATGGCAGGCCGGTTACAACCAGGTGTCCTCGGTGGTGGCGGTGAGGAACGCCTCCAGGTCATTGCGCCAATCGGCGGGCGTGGTCTTGTCCGGCTCGATGCCGGTGTACTGCCCTCGGTAGAACAGCAGTGGCCGGGTGGCCGTCGGCTTCTCGGGGATCTCACTCAGTTCGTTGACAGACCCGAACACCACCCAATGGTCTCCGCCGTCGTGGACGGTGGCGACCTCGCAGTCGATGTGCGCCAGCGACCCGTCGATGATCGGCGATCCGAGACCCGATGGATGCCAATCTATTCCAGCGAACTTGTCCGGCTCTCGTGAGCCGAACCGTGCCGAGACCTCACGCTGGTCCTCGGCCAGCACGTTTACGCAGAACTTGCCCGATGCCTCGATAGCAGCCCAGGATCGCGACTGCTTTGTCGGGCAGAACAGCACCAGCGGCGGCTCCAACGAGAGCGCCGCGAACGACTGGCACGCAAACCCCACCGGCTCGCCGTCGTGCGTTGTGGTGATGATGGTGACGCCGGTGCAGAACTGCCCCAGCACATTCCGGAACGCCCGCGGGTCAATAGCCGTCACTGGTTCAGCTTCGCACCGATGGTGAAGTCGTGGCCCCACAAGCTAACCGCGGTACTCTCCCGCGCAACCCAGGACTCGTCTTCGACCTGGCGTCCCTCACAACCGAATTCGATGTCGAATCCGCCCGGTGTCTTCATGTAGAAGGACAGCATCAAGTCGTTGACATGTCGCCCCAAGCTGGCCGACATCGGCACCTTGCGACGCAATGCACGGTCCAGGCACAGGCCCACATCGTCGGAGTTCTCCACCTCGACCATGAGGTGCACGATCCCGCTCGGGGTTGGCATCGGCAAGAACGCCAGGCTGTGGTGGCGCGGGTTGCAGCCGAAGAAGCGCAGCCAGGCCGGCTCGCCGTCGGCGGGACGGCCCAGCATCTGCGGTGGGAGCCGCATGGAGTCACGCAGCTTGAACCCCAGTACATCTCGGTAGAAATGCAGCGACTCGGCGTCGTTCTTGGTCGACAGCACCACGTGACCCAGGCCCTGCTCCTCGGTGACGAACTTGTGCCCGTACGGGCTCACCACCCGGCGGTGTTCCAGGGCAACACCGTGGAACACCTCTTGGATGTTGCCCGAAGGATCCTCGAAGATGATCAGCTCATCGACACGGCGCTCGGCCTTCTCCTGCGCGGTGCCCTCCTTGTACGGAGTGCCGTTGGCTTCCAGCGCCTCCCGGACCTGCTGTAGTCCGGCAGCGTTGGCGGCTTCCCACCCGGTAACCGACAGTCGGTCGTGCTGTCCGGGGAAAATCACCAGACGGGCGGGGAAGTCGTCCATGCGCAGGTACAGCGCACCGTCAACCGTGCCCTTGCCTTCGACCATGCCGAGGATCTTGAGCCCGTACTCACGCCAGGCCGCCATGTCGGTGGCCTCGATGCGCATGTATCCCAGTGAGCGGATGGCGTCCATTCTCGGATTCCTCCTAATACCCGGCGTTAAACCATTGTGTCGGTGGCGGGCAGCTCGAAGGCGTGGTTACCCCAGATTTGGTAAGCCCGCTCGGCGTCGTTGGCAGCGTGCACACGACCGGCGTGGGCATCACGCCAGAATCGCTGAACCGGAGCGTCATTGGACAGCGCAGTAGCACCGGAGTTCTCGAACAGCAGATCGATCGAGGCGATCGCCCGGCCGGTGGCACGCACCTGGTCGCGGCGGGCCGCGGCGCGCAGCTCGAACGGAACCTCCTGGCCTGCCGAGATGAGCTTGTACTCGTCGCCCACATTCCCGATCAATTGGCGCCACCCGGCGTCGATATCACTGGCCGCCTCGGCCACCCGCACCTTGGTGAACGGATCATCCTTGGCCTTCTCACCGGCGTACGCCGCGCGCACCCGCTTGCCCTGGGCCTCGACGTGGGCGTCGTAGGCGCCGTATGCCATGCCCATGATCGGCGCGGTGATGGTGGTGGGATGCATGGTGCCCCAAGGCATCTTGTACACGGGTGCCGTGTTGGTCTCGTAGCCACCGGCTGTCTGGTCGTTCATCTTCTTGTACGACAAGAAGCGGTGCGACGGCACGAACACGTCCTTGACGACGACGGTGTTGCTGCCGGTGCCACGCAGACCCACGACGTTCCACACGTCGTCGATCCGGTACTCGGTACGCGGGATCAGGAAGCTACCGAAGTCGACCGGACGGCCGTCCTTGATCACAGGGCCACCGAGGAAAGCCCAGGTGGCGTGGTCACAACCCGAGGACCAGTTCCACGCGCCGTTGACCAGGTACCCGCCGTCGACGACGACGCCGGCACCCATCGGCGCGTACGAGGAGGACACGCGCACGTTAGTGTCGTCGCCCCACACCTCCTCCTGCGCCTTCTGGTCGAACAGGGCCAGGTGCCAGTTGTGCACGCCGATGATCGAGGAGACCCAACCGGTAGAGCCACAGGCGCTGCCCAAACGACGCACCGCCTCGTAGAAGGTGGTGGGGGCGGTCTCGTACCCACCCCACTGCGAGGGCTGCAGCAGCTTGAAGAAGCCGATCTCCTGCAGTTCGGCGACCGTGGCGTCAGGCAGACGCCGCAGGTCCTCGGTCTCCTGCGCGCGCTTGCGCAGGATCGGCAGCAGGTCGTCAATTCCTGCGAGAACCGCCTGAATCTCGTCCCGCTGTTCGGTCGTCGTCACTGCATTTCCTCCACTGCTGTAGTTAGCATCAGTCGGCACAAACTAGGGCTAGTAGTTCGCGACACCCGCTGTACACCCACGGTGGTAGCGCGTGTTCCCTGCTGAGACTAGAACACGTTTCGATCTGTGTCGACACCGCCTCGCCTACCCCAGGAAGGCGGGCTCATCTGGAACGAAGCGACGACGGTGTTGTAGGGCCAAAGGTCAATTCTGTAACCTGTTCTAGTTCCACGAAGCTGGCGGCTCTTCGCGCAAGCGGCTCATCGCCCCCGGGCGACGTACAACTGACGGAGGAAATCACGTGACGGACGTTCCGCTGGGGAAACACGTCCTCGAGGTTCGCATCGCCGAAGTGATCGACGAGACCGCCGACTCCCGGTCGCTGGTCTTCGATATCCCCGAGGACGCGGCCGACAAGTTCGCGTACACACCCGGCCAGTACCTGACGCTGCGCATTCCCTCCGATCGCACTGGATCGGTGGCACGCTGCTACTCGCTGTCCAGCTCACCGCATATCGACGAGCGGTTGACTGTCACGGTCAAACGCACCGTCGATGGTTACGGGTCCAATTGGCTTTGCGATAACGCGCATGCCGGCATGCACATGCACGTCCTGGCGCCCTCCGGAGTATTCGTCCCCAAAGAACTCGATCGTGACTTCCTGCTGCTGGCCGCAGGTAGCGGCATCACCCCGATGATGGCGATCTGCAAGTCCGCACTCTCACAGGGCAGCGGCAAGGTGGTGCTCATCTACGCCAACCGCGACGAGCGGTCGGTGATCTTCGGTGCGGCACTTCGCGAACTGACGGCGCAATATCCGGATCGGTTGACCGTCATCCATTGGCTCGAATCGGTCCAGGGGCTGCCCTCACAACAAACCCTGGCCACTTTGGCCGCCCCGTTCGCGGCCGGACACGAGGCCTTCATCTGCGGCCCCGGGCCGTTCATGGACGCCTCGGAGGCCGCGCTCAAGGGCAACGGCATGCCTGAGGAGCGCGTGCACGTCGAAGTTTTCCGTTCCCTGGAGAGCGACCCGTTCGCCGAGGTGGTGCTGGCCGAGCCCTCTGACGACGATGAACCGCCTGCCACGGCCACCGTCGAACTCGACGGTGAGACCCACACGGTCAGCTGGCCCCGGAGCACCGTCCTGCTCGACGTCCTACTCGCAAAGGGACTGGACGCACCGTTCTCTTGCCGCGAGGGGCACTGCATGACCTGCGCCTGCATCTTGAAGGACGGCAAGGTCCGCATGCTCGTCAACGACGCGCTGTCGCAGAACGACCTCGATGACGGGTACATCCTGGCGTGCCAGGCGGTGCCCGAGACCGACGATGTCAACGTCACCTTTGATGAGTGAACGCCAGGTTCAGAAAAAAGATCTCAGCGACGCGGCCCCACCGGGCCGATACGATTCCCCCATCATGAGCTCCCTGAAAGCGGCGCTGGCCGCCGCATCACTGGTGGTCACGTCCCTGGTCTTCCCAGGCACGGCCACCGCCGAGGTCAAAACCACCGACGTCAGCACGCCCGTCGACGAGGGGCGTCAGCTCGAGGTGCACGCCACGGCCGACTGCCGCAAGGCCGAACGGCAGTGCTACTACACCGCGAGCTTCAACCTTCGGACCCCCAACGGGATTGAGGGATTCGGGGGAGATCTGTGGGCCAAGCAGACCACCGAGCTGCGTACCTCGGACCGGATGAACTATCTCTGGGTGCAATGGGCCGACAATCCGAACACCGTGGAGCACAACGGCGGTAGCACCTGGCTGCTCACCACCGTCTACTTCGGTGGAGGTGACGTCGACCGCTTCCGGATCACCGGCACCACCCAGCCGACCGACTGGGCGACCGGACAACCCAAGCTCGACGCCGACTACATCGTGTGCAGCCACGTGGAGGCCAGCATCGGCGGCCGGAGCGTAATCTCGCCCGACGCCTGCGCACAGGCCCGCTTCAGCTAACCGTCACCAGACGGCGTACCGAGCACCCGCTCTGACCATGTAGGTGTGCTGCCCGCGTCTATGCGACAACAATTGGTCAGGCCGGTAGTTGTCGCATAAACGCGGGCACCAGACGTGTGTTGTTTAAGACGCCAGTCCGACAATGTCGGCGCACCGTGGCATGGTGCTGAGCATGAACGCTCGGGCCCGGTCGCTGCGCACCGATTTGCGTTACCTGCTCGTCCTGCATATCCATCGCCACGGGCTCACCTCGGTATCCGAGATGGTCACCATGTTGGCGGACGTAGGTTTTGACGTAGATGGCCGGCCGTCAAAGACGATCTCGGATGCACTGCGCACCGATGTCAAGCTCGACCGAGTTCGTCGACGCGGCCGTGGCCTCTACAGTCCGGGCGCTCTCCCGCGCAGCACCCAACACCGCATGCGCACCCGAGCTGACTGCTGGCTGTCAACGCGGCAGACCGAGCAACCGCTCCCCTGCCACGCTGAGCAGGATCTGCGTGGTGCCCCCGGCAATCGACAGGCATCGGTCCCGCATGAACAGCCACATCTCGTGTGACTCCACCGCTCCATGAGAGTCCACATAGTCAAGGATGTGCTCCGACAGCCCCTGACGATGCCGCACGCCGACGAGCTTGCGCACGCTCGAGGCCGCACCCGGATCCTGACCACCGATGGCGCGCAGCGCGGTGCGCAGATCCAGCAGCGCACCCGTCTGCGCCGAGCACACGAATACACCAAGCGTATCCAGTTGTGCCCCATCTAATTCTGCGTCCCCGATGAGCGTCAGCAGCGACTCCATGGCCTCGTCGAGCGTGCCGCCCCCGGCCATGGCCACCCGTTCGTTGGCCAGTGTGGTGCGGGCTAGACGCCATCCATCGTCGACCGATCCGACCACATTCTCGTCCGGAACGATCACACCATCCAGGAAGACCTCGTTGAACATCTCCTCCCCGGTGATCTCACGCAGCGGCCGCACGGTGATCCCCGGGGTCTTCATATCGAGCAAGAAGTACGTAATGCCCTTGTGCTTGGGCACATCGGGGTTGGTCCGCGCCAGGCAGATCGCCCAGTCCGCGATCTGAGCCTTGGAGTTCCACACCTTCTGTCCGTCGAGCTTCCACCCACCGTCAACCCGGGTTGCCTTGGTACGCAACGCCGCAAGATCGCTACCGGCACCGGGCTCGGAGAACAGCTGGCACCATTCGATCTCACCGCGCAGTGTGGGAGCCACGAATTGCGCTATCTGCTCCGGAGTTCCGTGCTCGAGAATGGTAGGAGCCGCCCACCACCCGATCACGAGGTCGGGGCGGGTGACTCCCGCGGCATGCAGTTCCTGATCGATGAGCAACTGCTGCGCGGCCCCCGCGCCCAGCCCGTACGGCGCGGGCCAGTGCGGGGCCAGGAAGCCCGTCTCGGCCAGCCGAACCTGGTGTTCATCTTTTGGTGCCGAAGCGATTTCCGCAGCGGTGGCAGTGACCTGAGCCCGCTGGGCCTCCACGTCACCGAGGTCGATGGTCAGGGAGCGGCGAGTTCCCCCGAGGGTCAGCGCGGCGGCCTTACGCCGCCATACCGCGGGCTTACCCAGGAAGGACTGCAGTGCGAAGGCACGCCGCAGGTACAGGTGCGCGTCGTGCTCCCACGTGAACCCGATGCCGCCAAGAATCTGAATGCAATCCTTGGTGTTGACCACCGCGGCATCGACCGCCACGGCCGCCGCGACCGCAGCAGCAAGCGAAAGCTGCTGGAAATCAACACCATTGGCCACCGCATCCTGCGCGCATCCGGCGGCATCCCAGACTGCGACATCTGCCTGCTCGACCCTGCACAGCATTTCGGCACACATGTGTTTGATGGCCTGAAAGCTGCCGATCTGCTTACCGAACTGCTCACGCACCTTGGCGTACTCGACGGCGGTCCGCAGCGCCCAGCGCGCCACACCCACCGCCTCGGCCGCGAGGGTCACCGTCGCGAGATCGGCGACCACGGCTTTCGGCAGACTCACCGGATGCGCCTCGGCGCCGTTCAGGGTGATCGCGGCCCACGGGCGCGAGAAATCGGTGGCCTTTTTGACGTCCACCGTGGCACCCGCACCCGCGCAGTCGACCAACACCCAACCATCGGGCCCCGGCGCAAGCAGCACTCCATCGACGGTGCCACCCAGCACCGCGGGCAACACGCCCGAGGCCAGCCCGTCGGCGACGGTCAGGCTCCCGGTGAGGGCCAGGCCCGCCGTGCGCTCACCCGAGGCCAGCGCCGCCACCAATTCCGCCGGCCCGGCGGGCGCGAGCACCACAGCAGCCAACGCACTGGTGGCAACCGGCCCCGGCACCAAGGACGCCGCGGCCTCGTCGACCATGACGATCATGTCGTCGAATCCGGCACCCGAACCGCCTGCGGCCTCGGGCACCGCGACACCGAATATTCCCAGCTCAGCCAACCCGGCATAGGCCGGGCCCCACCCGTGGGGGTCGGATTCCATCTTGCGGACCGACTCGATGACAGCCGCGCTCTTGGCCCACTGACGGACAGCGTCCCGGGCGGCTTCCTGAACATCGGACGACACAGATTCTCCTCGGCTTGATTCGGGTACACGAGACTAGAACGTGTTCTAATATCGTGATTGGGTTCAGTGTAGTAGGAACGCATTCAGGCTGTACAGAGCACTACCGGAGGGCCAGGGAGACCTGAAACGACCGACGGTCATCCGTATAGTCGTGCGCTGAAACCGTCCCGTGGACACACGGGATTGAGCACAGGGAGTACAGACGCCATGGCAACGCCTCGGACATCTAACGCATCGGAAGCCGTGCAGTCGGATAACGGTGACACCGACGCCGCGAATCAGCCTGCAGCCGTCTCAGCACTGTCCGATGACGATCTCGGTTCGACCGCGCAGCGCGAGCGCCGCAAGCGCATCCTGGATGCCACCTTGGCCATCGCATCCAAGGGCGGGTACGAAGCAGTGCAGATGCGTACTGTCGCCGAACGGGCAGACGTCGCCGTGGGCACGCTGTATCGGTACTTCCCCTCCAAGGTGCACCTGCTCGTATCCGCGCTGGAGCGCGAATTCGAGCAGATCGACGCCAGATCGGATCGCAACACCGTCAGCGGCAGCACCGCGTATGAACGCCTGCACACGGCGATCACGCGGCTGAATCGCAACATGCAGCGCAACCCCCTCCTTACCGAGGCGATGACCCGCGCCTTGGTCTTCGCGGACGCTTCCGCCGCCGGTGAGGTTGATCACGTGGGCCGGCTGATGGACGGTATTTTCGCCCGCGCGATGGCCGGTGACGACGACCCTTCCGACGCGCAGTTCCACATCGCGCGTGTCATCTCGGATGTCTGGACCTCCAACATGATTGCCTGGCTGACGCGTCGGGCGTCGGCAACCGACGTGAGCCACCGTCTCGATCGCACCGTCAGATTGCTGCTTGGCATTACCTGAGCAGCAACGCTTGGCCTAGCCAGCCCGCCGTAGGTAGCGGACGTAGACTCGGGACCCGTGGTGAGTGCCCAAGATCTGCCTGTCGAACTGCGCCGGGCTCTTTCCGAAGTCGCCCGTACTCCTCGGCTGTTGGTGGCCTCCGACTACGACGGAACCATCGCTCCGCTGGTCAACAACCCCGATGACGCACGCCCACACCCCGAGTCGACCACGGCGTTGCGGGCGTTGGCGGGACTGCCGTCGACAACCTCGGCGCTGATCTCCGGGCGCGCACTGCGTGACCTGGCGACCCTGTCGCGGCTGCCCTCCGAGGTACATCTGGTCGGTAGCCACGGATCGGAGTTCGATGCCGGCTTCGTGCACGCCATCGACGGAGACGCCAAGGCGCTGTTGAAGACCATCGCCAACAAGCTGTCAGCCATCGCCGCCGAATACGCTGGGGTGGCCATCGAGCTGAAACCGGCGAGCGTCGCACTGCACGTGCGTAACGCCTCGGAAGAGGACGGCGATGCCGCGCTGTCCCAAGCACTTACCGTGGCCAACGGGTGGGGCGCGCAGGTCACCGAGGGCAAGAAGGTTCTCGAATTCGCGGTCATACCCACCGACAAGGGACAGGCGCTCGACATCTTGCGCCATCAGGAAGGCGCGACCGCCGCGGTGTTCTTCGGCGACGACGTCACCGACGAGAAGGCCTTCAAGCGACTGCATGGCCCCGACGTGGGTGTCAAAGTGGGCGACGGAGAAACACTCGCCGGATACCGCATCCCGGACACCGAATCGGTGGGCACCGCACTGGCTTTCCTGCTTGAGGAACGTCGCACCTGGCTGCTCGGCGGTCACGCCACCCCCATCGAGCGTCTCACCATGCTTGCCAACTCACGCACGCTCGCGCTGGTGACCCCCACCGGTGACATCACCTGGATGTGTCACCCGGAACCCGACTCGGCAGCCGTCTTCGCCCACCTCCTCGGTGGGGATGAGGCCGGGCACTTCACCATTGGCCCCGCACGGTCGGCGCTGCCACTCGGCCAGAAGTACATCGACAGCACCATGACTGTTGAAACCCGTTGGGCCAGCCTGCAGGTCACCGACTACCTGGCGCACGACGAGATTCCCGGGCGTACCGATCTGATCAGGGTTGTCACCGGTGAGGCCGATGCGGTGGTCACGTTCGCCCCGCGCCCCGAGTTCGGTCAGACACCAGTGCAGCTGGTAGCCGACGAGGGCGGTCTGCGGGTGCTGGGCACCAACGACCCGATTGTGCTGCGCGCACCCGGCGTCACCTGGAGCATCTCCGCCGACGAACAGACCGCCACCGCGACGATCAGCCGCTCCAACCGGCCGATCGCTCTCGAATTACGATGCGGTACAGAAGATTTAGGGCCTAACCCGGTCCCCGAACCTGAGCTGCGGCGCCGCGCCGAGTCGTATTGGCGCGACTGGGCGCAGACCCTGACACTCCCCGAGCGCAAGCCCGGACTGATGAAGCGCTCGGCGCTGACGCTGCGCGGCCTGGTGCACGCCGAATCCGGCGCGATCCTTGCGGCCGCCACCACGTCATTGCCGGAAGACATTGGCGGCATTCGCAACTGGGATTATCGGTACTGCTGGCTGCGCGACGCCTCGATGACCGCATCGGCCCTGGTGGCGTTGGGATCGCTGGGCGAGGCCGAGGGCCTGCTGGGCTGGCTGCACCGAGTACTGGAGCACCTGCCCGGCCCAGATCGCCTGCACCCGCTGTACACCTTGTCTGGAACCGTGCTGCCGCCCGAGGCGGTGATCGACTCGCTGCCCGGATACGCGGGCTCACGCCCGGTCCGCGTCGGCAACGCCGCCAACTCACAAGTGCAGCTGGACGTCTTCGGTCCCGTGGTGGAACTGATCCACGATCTGACTCACGCCCGTAAGCGTCTCGGACACGCCGAACCGCTGACCGATGCCGACTGGAACCTGGTATCCGACATGGTTCTTGCCGTCGAACGCCGGTGGTACGAACCCGACCACGGAATCTGGGAGATCCGCGGCAATCCGCGGCACCACGTCTACTCCAAGGTGATGTGCTGGGTGACCGTGGACCGTGCGGTGAAACTCGCCGAAGAGTTCCAGCGCGAGACTCCCGCGGGCTGGGCCGGACTACGTGACGAGATCGCCGCCGAGGTCATCGACAAGGGGTGGAACGACTCGGTGAAGTCCTTCACCGCCGCCTATGACGGCACAGATCTGGATGCTGCCACCCTGTACATCGGACTGTCCGGGCTGATCGAGCCGACCGACCCCCGGTTCACCGCGACAGTGATCGCCACTGAAGCCGAGCTACGCAGTGGTGCAACAGTTTACCGATACCACCGCGATGACGGCCTGCCCGGCGGAGAGGGCGGCTTCCATCTGTGCGCCGCCTGGCTCGTGGAGGCCTACCTGCTCATCGGTGCGCGATCACAGGCCGAGCTGCTGTTCGACCAGTTGGTCAAGGCCACCGGCCCCACCGGCCTGTTGTCCGAGGAGTACGACCCGGTGGCCGAACGCTCGCTGGGCAATCACCCGCAGGCATACAGCCACATCGGGCTGCTGCGCTGCGCCGCCTTGCTGTCCTAACCGGCCATTTCGCCGCGCCACCGGCGGCGCGGGCATAGCGTTCAGCCATGAACCCCATGCAACGTCTCAGCTCCCTGGCGTCGCAGCAGTTTGGCAAGGTCAACAAGGCCCTGACAACGCCGACCGGACAGCTCACACCACACGCCATCGCCAAGCTCGTCACACCGAGCCGAAGTCTGCGCTCGTCGGTCCGCAAGAAGATCGTCATGATCACCGGCGGCTCGTCCGGCATCGGCCAGGCCGCAGCGCTGCAGATCGGCGAGGCCGGGGGAACGGTACTGCTCGTCGCCCGCTCCGAGGACAAGTTGCAGGAGACCGCCGCGCAGGTTCGCGGTGTCGGCGGGACCGCCCACGTGTTCCCGTGCGACCTGTCCGATATGGATGCCATCGATCGGATGGTGAAAGACGTGCTTGCCGAGCACGGCAGGGTGGACATCCTGATCAACAACGCCGGTCGATCGATCCGGCGCTCGCTGGCCCTGTCCTACGACAGGCCACACGATTTCGAGCGCACCATGCAACTGAATTACTTTGCGCCCCTGCATCTCATCCTCGGCTTCATGCCGGGCATGCGTGAGCGCAAGTTCGGCCACGTCATCAACATCTCGTCCATCGGGGTGCAGACAAAGGTGCCACGATTCGGCGCGTACATCGCATCGAAGGCCGCGTTGGACACGGTCTCCGATGCGTTCCAGGCCGAGACGTCGGATGAGGGACTGCGTTTCACCACCATTCACATGCCCTTGGTGCGGACCCCGATGATCGCGCCGACGACGCTGTACCAGAAGTTCCCGGCCCTGACCCCGGACGAGGCGGGTGAGGTGATCGCCAAGGCGATCATCGAGCGGCCCCGGCGAGTGGCTTCGGCATTCGGACGGATCGCCTCGTTCGCAGATTCACTCACCCCGGAAATCATGGATGCGGTGCGCAATCAGGGGTACAAGATGTTCCCGGATTCCGATGCCGCCAAGGGGGTCAAGAACCTCAAGCCCGAAGAAGTTGACAGCGGACAGCAGATCTTCATCGACGCCACACCCGGGGTGCACTGGTGAGCCTGCCTAAGCCAGAGGCCGCCGGCCCCGTCGTCATCACCGGGGCGTCCTCGGGGATAGGCACCGAGCTGGCGTACGGGCTGGCCAAGCGCGGATACTCGTTGACGCTGGTAGCGCGCCGCAAGGACAGGATGGACAAGCTCGCCGACATCCTGACGGCACGCCACCACATCGAAGTCGGCGTGCAGGCACTGGACCTTGGCACCGAGTCCGGCCGCGCCGAGTTGCGCGAGTGGATTGCCGCCAATCGCATTGCGGGATTGTGCAATTCTGCGGGGTTCGGCACCAGCGGGGTCTTCCATGAGTTGCCGTTGGATCGCGAGCGTGAAGAGATCGAGGTCAACGTCATCACACTGGTCGAGCTGACCCATGCCGCGGTGGCAGGCATGGTTGATCGGGGGACCGGGGCCGTCCTGAACATCGCCTCGGTTGCCGCCTTCCAGCCGATTCCGTACATGGCGACCTACGCGGCGACCAAGGCCTACGTGCAGTCCTTCTCCGAGGCCGTGCACGAGGAGCTGCGGGGCACGGGCGTGTCCTGCACGGTGTTGTGTCCGGGACCGGTGCCCACGGAATGGGCGGAGATCGCGAGTGCGGAGCGGTTCAGCGTGCCGGGTGTACAGGTCTCTGCGAAGCACGTGGCCGCAGCGGCAATCAAGGGCATGCAGCAGGGCGCGCGCAGCGTGGTCCCGGGAGCGGTACCCCAGGCGATGACCGTGGCCGGGCGCTACACGCCACGATCACTGCTGCTACCGGCACTGCGTGTGGTCACCAAGCTCAGCGAACGCTGACACGTTTTGCACTCTCCCCGCCCATCCCCCATAATGAAAACCGTTTTCATTACTGGAGAGCTGGAGGTCTGCTGTGCACGCTCGCGTGACTGGGTTGGCTTTGGCGGTTACGACCGTAGGAACGCTCGCGCTCTCCGGCTGCGGCCAAGCCCCCCAACGGTCCAGCGAACCCACGGTGGTGGCCTCCACGGATGCCTGGGCCTCAGTGGCCCAGGCCGTCGCCGGTGACCACGCCAAGGTGAGCGCATTGGTCAGCGGCGCCAACACCGACCCGCATTCCTTCGAGGTAACGCCCGCGGCCGCGGCGCAGGTCCAGGACGCCACGCTGGTTGTGTACAACGGCGACGGCTACGACCCGTTCATCGACAAGCTGCTCAAGGACGGCCAGCCTCGGGTCAACGCCTACCAGCTTCTGCCCGCGGACTCCGCCGACAAGAATGAGCATGTGTTCTACAGCCTGAGCACCGCGAAAAAGGTGGCCGATCAGGTTGCGGACGAACTTGCCAAGGCAGACCCGGACGACGCCGATACCTACCGAGCGAATGCCAAAACATTTGGGCAGCAGCTTGACTCCATCTCAGATCTGCAGCACGGCATCGCCGAGAAGGACCATGGCAAGGGGATCCTCGCGACCGAGCCGGTGGCCAGCCACCTGGTCTCTCATTGCGAACTGGTTGACCGCACGCCCCACGACTTCGCCGAAGCCGCCGAGCAGGGCCAGGACCCCTCACCCGCCGATGTCGCCACCGCGTTGGACCTGATCAACACCAAACAGGTTGCGGCACTGCTTTTCAACTCTCAAACGGCCGGACCGGTCACCAATCAGCTCAAGCAAGCCGCCGAATCTCATGGCGTTCCGGTAGTGACGGTGACCGAAACCCTGCCGGACGGCACCGACTACATCACCTGGCAGCGACGCACCACCGAACAGCTCGCCACCGCCCTGAGATAATGGCCGAATGAGTACCGCGACGCTGTGCAATGCATCGCTCAATCGCGGCGGACGCACCCTGTGGCAGGATCTGGATCTCACGGTCGAACCCGGTGAGTTCATCGCGGTATTGGGCCCCAACGGTTCCGGGAAGACCTCGCTGCTGCGCCTGCTGCTGGGGCAGGTGCCACTCACCCGAGGCACCATGATTGTCACCGGCGAACTCGGGTACGTCCCCCAGCACCGGCTCGCCGACAACGCGCTGATTCTGCGCGCGGAGGATCTTGTCGGCCTCGGAATCGACGGGCATCGTTGGGGTTTGGCGGCGTTCAACGGCGCCCGCCGCGCGCGCCAGCGTGAGGCGATCAAACTCGCACTGGATCAGGTCGACGCGACCCACCTGGCCACCAAGGCAGTCTCGTCGCTGTCCGGAGGTGAGCTACAGCGGGTACGCATCGCGCAGGCACTGGCGGGCGATCCCGCGCTACTCCTCTGCGACGAGCCGCTGTTGAACCTGGATCCGGCTAGTGCACAACAGATTTGCGCCCTGATCGACAAACGGCGCAGGAGCGCACAAACGGCGGTGCTGTTCGTTACGCACGAGATCAATCCGATCGTGCCGTATGTCGACAGAATCCTGTACCTGGTGGACGGACGCTTCCAGATCGGCACCGTCGACGAGGTGATGACGACGGAGACGTTGTCACGGCTATACCGCGCGCAGATCGACGTGGTGAAGGTACGTGATCAGTACGTGGTGGTGGGCGAAAACCAGCAGCTCACGTCAGAGTGCGCCGAGCACGCCCATGAGTAACTTCTTCAATCTCTCACTCACCGCCGATCTGCTCGGGCGCGACTTCGTGCAGCAGGCGATCCTCGCGGCCGCTCTGCTGGGATTGCTGGCCGGGCTCATCGGCCCCTTCGTGATCATGCGCCAGATGTCTTTCGCCGTCCACGGCTCCAGTGAGTTGTCACTAACCGGTGCCGCAGCAGCGCTGCTGGCCGGTGCCAATGTCGGGACCGGCGCACTCCTCGGAAGCGTGGTCGCGGCAATCCTTTTCGGGATCCTCGGGCAGCGCACCAAGGATCGCGACTCCTCAATCGGTGTCGTCATGGCCTTTGGGCTGGGGCTGGCAGTGCTTTTCATCCATCTGTACCCGGGACGCACCGGCACCAACTTCGCACTTCTGACCGGACAGATCGTCGGCGTCGGATACAGCGGGCTGCTGATGCTCGTCGTCGTGAGCCTCGTGGTGGGCGTGGTGCTGGCCGTCACCTACCGGCCGATGCTGTTCGCCACCGTAGACCCCGATGTGGCCGAGGCGCGCGGAGTGCCGGTTCGCACCTTGGGCATCGTGTTCGCGGCCCTCGTAGGCCTCACCGCGGCACAGGGTGTGCAGATCGTCGGCGCGCTACTGGTGATGTCGCTGCTCATCACACCCGCGGCGGCCGCCGCTCGCATCACCTCGTCCCCGGCGCGCGCCATCGGCCTGTCGATCCTCTTCGCCGAGATCGCCGCGGTCGGTGGCATCGTGCTGTCGTTGGCGCCAGGGGTGCCGATCTCGGTCTTTGTCACCATGATCGCGGTATCGATCTACCTGCTCTGCCGGGTCATCGGGCGATATCGGCAGGCCTGAGCGGGCTAGGCTCGCACGGTGACGCGCATCGACCTGAATGCCGACCTTGGTGAAGGATTCGGTGCCTGGCGCCTGGGCGACGATGAGGCGATGCTCGATGTGGTCACAAGCGCAAACCTCGCCTGTGGCTTCCATGCGGGCGATCCTGCGACATTGCACCGCACCTGCCGCGCCGCTGCCGCTCGGGGTATCCGCATCGGCGCGCAGGTCGGCTACCGTGATCTGGCGGGCTTTGGCCGCCGGTTCATCGATGTCGCCGCAGACGACCTCTACGCCGACGTGGTGTACCAGATCGGCGCATTGGATGCGTTGGCCCGCACGGTCGGGTCGTCCGTGGCCTATGTGAAACCGCATGGCGCGCTGTACAACACAATTGTTCATCATGAGGTGCAAGCGGACGCGGTTGCGCGTGCGGTACGCGACGTGAACGCCGCCTTTCCGGTGCTGACACTGCCGCACAGTGCGTTCGGGGACCGTGCGCGCGAATTGGGGTTGCGCGTGGTGACCGAGGCCTTCGCCGACCGGGCCTACCGAGAGGACGGCACCCTGGTACCGCGCGGCGAACCGGGGGCGGTGTTGCACGATCCCGCTGCGGTCGCGGCGCGCATTCCCGCCCTGAGCAAAACTGCCGAATCGATATGCGTACACGGCGATTCCCCGGACGCCGTGACAATCGCACGGACCGTGCGCGCGGCGCTGACAGCCAACGGAATCGAGCTGGCCCCGTTCGTTTAGCGGTGGCGGTAAAACCGCCGCTGAAAAGGTCCTTCGGTGCGATCATGAGGTCATGAGCGTCTTCTCGGCTCAGTACGGGTCCTACGCACTCGTCACCGGGGCCTCAGCGGGGATCGGCGAGGAGTTCGCCCGTCAGCTGGCACAGCGCGGGCTGAATCTGGTGCTGGTTGCGCGTCGGGACGAGAAACTCAAGGACCTGGCGTCAGTCCTCGCCGAATCGGCCGGTATCGACGTGAAGGTCATCGCCCTTGACCTGGTTTCCGAGAGCGCCGTCGCCGAGTTGGCGAGAGCCACCGAGGCACTGGATATCGGCCTGGTCGTACTGAACGCGGGCGTGCTCGTCATCGGACCATTCCTTGACGAACCATGTGACACCCAGACCAACCTGGTGCTGCTCAATGCGCTGCGACCCATGCAGCTGGCCCATCACTTCTGCAGCATTCTGGTGCGAAGACGCCGGGGCGGGATCATCCTCGTAGCCTCACTGGCCGGTCAACATCCGGTTCCGTATGAGGCCACCTACTCGGCGTCAAAGGCATTCGTCAGTTCCTTCGGTCAATCCCTGCACACCGAGCTCGCCGGTACAGGTGTCGATGTCACCGTGCTGGCGCCGGGCATGGTCGACACACCCATGATTCGAGACTCCCCAGTCGATGTGACAAACACCCAGCTATCGGTCACCGGTCCGGAACCGGTCGTCCAGGCTGCGCTGGATGGACTCGGAAAGAAGGCTCTTGTGATTCCCGGGGCCACAAATAAATTGGCGGACATAGCGTTCCGCGTGCTGCCACGTTCAGTGGCTGTCCGGCTCGGCGGCAGAATCATGCGCCAAATACTCACCAGCCCCACATAAGCACCCTAGAAAGTGATCAGTGCCATGGAGAAACGATTCTTACTGGACAACGTGGACGAGAATCAGCCGATCTTCTTTGCCGATTGTGACGCCGACGGCAGGGTAAGCGCTCAACTCCGCTTTCGCTTCATGCTCTTGGGCGAAGAGTTGATGGAGAAGCTGCCCGGCGCAGCGGCTTTCACGCATAAAGCCTTCGCCGAGGACGGTCCGCTCGATGAGTGGTACGACATGGAGGTCGACATCAAGGCGGGAGAAACGTACTCCGCACTAATCTTACGTAACCGTGACAAGTGGCGTCGGCACGTCGAGTTCAAGGACAGCATCACCATCGCGGCGGTGTGTGCCATGAAAAGGACCGACCTCATCACGTTTGTCCGCCCTGTGATCGGCGGCACCTACCTGGGTGCGTATGTTCAGACTTCCGAACCGGCGCGCGCCGCGGTGTTTGTCTACAAACAGGAACAAGGTAAGGCCGCTCCCCCCTCCCTCAATGGACTCCCGCAATTCCCCGGCAAGTTGGCAAGCAGCGGTTGGAGCCCGGAGAAGCCCTCCATGCTTCCGTTCGCGGTTTCACAGGCCTATTCGGACCCTGGGCCAGGATCGTCGATCATCGGCGTTCTCTCACCGGGAAATCTTTATGACGTGCTTTTCGTCGTGATGACCGAGGACGGCAGGTGGGATTGGGATGTGCGACAACTGCGCACGGATCTCAGGGAAGTAACCGTCACCTTCGACAGGGTTCACGTGACCAACGACGCGGACGAATCCACCTCCGGTGAAATACATTTCAAGTTTCAAACGGGCTGCTGGGATTCGGGCCATGACCCGCGAGTGCTTCAGACATTCGACCGGCCACGTGCGAACATCACGGACGGACACACTGTGGGCAACCTCGGGTACGCACATGTGGGTGCCCTCGAGGCCGCGGAGCAGGATGTGATCATGACCGAACTCTTCTTCCGCTGCTGGGGTGACGAGATGGACATCGACGGCAAGGACCGCGCCGAAGGCTCACAGGAGGTCCCGCTGCCCAGCGGCTATGGCCGCGAAAAGGTTGAGAAGGCGCCCTTCGGAGTGATTTGCAGGTCGATCACCGGAGACCCCCTGGCGTTCGAGGTGTACGGAACCTATTCAGTACGGTATGCGAGCAACTGAACTGCACCAACGTGTTCGAGATCATCGGTGATAGGCCGGTGGCAGCGCCAAACCCTTCTCTGCCAACACCTTCCGCAGGATCGTCGGATAGTCGCTGATTATCCCGTCGGCACCGGCGTCGATCTGCGCCTTCATGGTCTCGGCGTCGTTGATGGTCCACGGAATAACCTTGAGCCCCAAAGCGTGTGCCTTCTCGACGAACTTCTTGTCGGCGACCAGCGTGAAACCCGGATCACCCACCTTGCCTCCATAGGGCACGGTGTATCCCGGTGACAAGATGGTGGCACCTATCTGCTTGGCCCCGTCAATCGGATCCTTGACGACCGCGGGATCCACTCCACCGAGCCACGGCGAGCCCGGATACCAGGTGGTCTCGTCCCAGAGCGCGACAAGTGGGATACCCGGTTCGGCTCGCTTGGTCATCGGCAGCGTGCGCCAGTCGAAGCTCTGAATTTCGGCTTTGTCGACCTTGCCCGCCGCCCGAATAGCCCCGAGAATGACGTCGACAAACACCTGCGGTTCCGCCGATTTCTGAGGTTCGGCGGCCTCCACCTTCGTCTCGATGTTGTACCGCACATCGGCATGATAGGAATCCGCGAGGGCGAAAACCTCGGGTAGCAAAGCAATCCTGTCGTTCTTCACTACCTCTGCCTGTGGAAAATCCTTGAGCAGCTTGCCGCAGTCCAGGGTGCGCAACTGATCGGAAGTCAGGTCTTTCACCAGCTTTCCGACATAAGGGAACTGTGGGTCACCCGGTGTCACCGGGGCAGTATCTGAGCATTTCGCGGAATCGATCACCGGATCGTGCCAGACCATGGGTTTGTGGTCCTTGGAGATGACGACGTCGAGCTCGAGAGTGCTCACCCCGAGTTCAAGTGCTTTCGCGAAGGCGCGCAATGATTCTTCGGTGGTTTCACCGCGCCCGCCCCGGTGCGCCTGCAGATCAAAAGACGCCGCGTCCTTATTGCCACAGGACGTCAGTGCCAGGGTAACTGCGAGAACGGCAGCCAAGCGCTTCATGGCGATGAGGCTATGCCACTCGCACCGGGAAGGCATTCGCGTACACCAAACAGCCATCTTCCGTACACAGATGCCTTCACGGCACGAAGCAATCAGCGCCGCTGGCGCGCGATCTCCGCGAGCACCACGCCGGCGGCCACCGACGCGTTCAGCGATTCGACCGGCCCGGCCATGGGGATCGACACCACCGCGTCGCAGGTCTTACGGACCAGCTGGGACAGACCCTTGCCCTCTGATCCAACGACCACAGCGATATCGCCCGCGCCGTCGAGGTCATCGAGCTCGGTATCTCCGCCGGCGTCAAGTCCGACAATGGTGAGACCCTTGTCCTGCCAATCCTTGAGTGTGCGTGTCAGATTCGTGGCGCGCGCGACCGGAAGGCGCGCCGCCGCACCAGCGCTGGTTCGCCATGCAACAGCGGTGACCGATGCACTTCGCCGCTGCGGAATGACAACCCCGTGCCCCCCGAAGGCAGCCACGGAGCGCACGATGGCGCCCAGATTGCGCGGGTCCGAGATGTTGTCCAGTGCCACCAATAGTGCGGGCTGCGCCTCCGCACGCGCGCGGGCCAGCAGATCGTCGGGATGGGCGTATCGATACGGAGGGACCTGCAGGGCAAGCCCCTGGTGCAACCCGTTGGTGCTCATGCGGTCCAGGTCGGGCCGCGGCACTTCCAGGATCGCGATACCGGCATCGGCCGCCAGCGACACGGATTCGGTGAGTCGCTCGTCGTTGTCGGCGCCGACGGCGACATATAACGCCGTTGCCGGCACACCCGTGCGCAGGCATTCGAGCACCGGGTTGCGTCCCAGCACCATCTCGGACTCGTCGCCCTGCTTCAGCCGACGCTGCTTGGCATCGGTGATCTTCCGTTGCACAGCAGCACGTTTGGCAGCTGGATGCTTCGTCCGCTGTTCGGCCGGAGGTGTCGCGCCCTTGCCCTCCAGGCCCCGTCGGCGTACACCGCCGGAGCCGACGGTGGGCCCCTTCTTGGTGCCGGGCTTACGTACCGCGCCGCGGCGCTGGGAATTTCCTGCCATTGCTACTCTTCGTCACTACTCGTAAGGGACCACTGAGGGCCGTCTGCGGTATCGGTGATCTCCAGGCCCGCCCGCTTGAGCCGGTCCCGGATCTCGTCTGCGAGTGCCCAATCCTTCTCTGCCCGAGCTGTTCCCCGCCGCTCTAGCTCGGCCGTCACCAGCACGTCGACGGCATTCAGTGCGGCGGACGTCTCGTCACGCGTCTCCCAGCGCTCGTTGAGCGGGTCACATCCGAGAATCGACATCATGGCGCGGACGCTCGACGCCGCCGATAGCGCGCCCTCGTGGTCACCGGCATCCAGTGCCCGGTTTCCGTCCGCGCGCGTGGAATGCACCTCTGCCAACGCGATCGGCACCGACAGGTCGTCATCCAGAGCCGCTGCGAAGCCAGGAGTCCAGGTACCCACCGGGACGTCGCCGACCCGGATCCGCACCCGGTGCAGGAAGTCTTCGATACCGCAGTAGGCCTTGACCGCGTCCGCGAGCGCGGTCTCGGAGTATTCGAGCATGGAGCGGTAGTGCGCGCTACCGAGGTAGTAGCGCAGCTCGACAGCCCGGACTCGTTGCAGCACAGCCGGAATGGACAAAACATTGCCCAACGACTTGCTCATCTTCTCGCCACCCATGGTGACCCAGCCGTTGTGCAGCCAGTAGCGTGCGAATCCGTCGCCGGCAGCACGGCTCTGCGCAATCTCGTTCTCGTGATGCGGGAAGATCAGATCCATGCCGCCCGCGTGAATATCGAACTCCGGGCCCAGATATGACTCGCACATCGCCACGCACTCGGTGTGCCAGCCCGGTCGTCCGGGTCCCCACGGAGTGGGCCACGACGGCTCACCGGGCTTGGCGCCCTTCCACAGGGTGAAGTCCCGCGGGTCACGCTTGCCGGTCGCGACACCCTCGCCCTGGTGCACATCGTCGATCTTGTGCCCAGACAGTTGCCCGTACTCCGGATAGCTCAGCACATCGAAGTAGACGTCGCCGCCACTGGCGTAAGCATGCCCGGTGTCGATGAGACGCTCGATCAGCTCGACCATCTGGGTGATATGGCCCGTCGCCCGTGGGGACACCGAAGGAGGCAGCACTCCGAGCGCGTCGTAGGCCTGGTCGAAAGCGCGCTCATAGGTGGCCGCCCACTCCCACCATGGCCGACCGGCATCGGCCGCCTTGTTCAGGATCTTGTCGTCGATATCGGTCACATTGCGAACGAACAGGACGTCATAGGCGCGGGCGGTGAGCCAGCGACGCAGCACATCGAACGCGACGCCGCTGCGGACGTGCCCAATATGGGGCAGACCCTGCACAGTTGCCCCGCACAGGTAGATGGAGACGGACCCGGGCTGCAAAGGCACGAAGTCACGCACGGCACCCACACGGGTGTCGTACAGCCGAAGCGGAGCGTGACCGGTCACGACCAGCGAGCTTACAGCGCTGTGACGAGCGCCGTTGCCACCGCGGCCAAGCCCTCGCCACGTCCGGTCAGACCCAGCCCGTCGGTTGTGGTCGCCGAAACCGAAACCGGTGCTCCGAGGAGGCCCGACAGTAGCTCCTGGGCCTCGGCCCGGCGCGGCCCGATCTTCGGGCGATTCCCGATGACCTGAACTGCGGCGTTACCAATCTGGAAACCGCTGTCGTGCAGCAGCTCCCGCACGTGGGTCAGCATCTTCGCCCCGCTGACACCCGACCATTCTGGCTGGCCGGTTCCGAACACCGCACCCACATCGCCCAGTCCGGCCGCCGAAAGCAGCGCATCGCACAGCGCGTGGGCGGCGACGTCACCGTCCGAATGTCCCTCGCAGCCATCCGCATCGGGGAACAAAAGCCCCAGCAACCAGCATTGCTTACCCACCTCTATCGGGTGTACGTCGGTGCCGATGCCCACCCGGGGCAATGCGCTCATTGAGCTACCTCCCTGCTCAGAATCGCCTCCGCCAGCGTCATGTCCAGCGCCGTGGTGATCTTGAAGGCCAGCCGGTCACCGTCCACGACGTGCACGCTCTCACCCATCTGCTCGACGAGTGCGGCATCATCGGTGGCGACATCCCCCGCGGCCGCGTACGCGCGCCTCAGCAGGTCTGCGGCGAACCCCTGCGGCGTCTGCACGGCGCGCAGGCCGGCCCGATCGGGTGTGCCGCTCACATCGCCGGCCGCATTGACCGATTTGATGGTGTCCGTGACGGCTATCGCCGGGATAACCGCGCGACGGCCGCCTTTCAGCTCCGCGACGATGCGGGCGATCATGTCCGGAGGGGTCAACGGACGCGCTGCATCGTGAACAAGAATCCAGTCGGCCGCATTCACCGCTGCCAGCCCGGCACGTACCGAATCGGTGCGTTCTGCGCCGCCCGGCACAAGTGTGGCCGCCGGGCCCAGCAGGGCCGCAGCTTTCTTCAGCTGCTCGGCGCCGACTACGACGACTACCTCGTCGACGGCCCCGGAAGACAACAGACCATCGACACAACGTTCGAGCATTGTCCGGCCACCAACAGTGACGAAGGCTTTCGGAATGTCTGCACCCAGCCGCACACCGAGACCGGCGGCCGGGACAATCGCCGCCGTCCTACGAGGCAGCTGCGAGCACCTCGTCAAGAATGGTGTCGGCCTTGGCGGCATTGGTGTTCTCCGCAAGCGCCAGCTCACCGACCAAGATCTGACGAGCCTTGGCCAGCATGCGCTTCTCGCCTGCGGACAGGCCACGCTCCTGCTCGCGGCGCCACAGGTCACGCACGACCTCGGCGACCTTCTTCACGTCGCCGGAAGCCAGCTTCTCCTGGTTGGCCTTGAATCGACGGGACCAGTTGGTCGGCTCTTCGGTGTGCGGTGCACGCAGCACCTGGAAGACCGTGTCCAGACCCTCGCGGCCCACCACGTCACGGACGCCGACGTACTCGGCATTCTCTGCAGGCACACGAACAGTCAAATCGCCCTGGGCAACCTTCAGGACGAGATACTCTTTCTGCTCGCCTTTGATGGTTCGGGTCTCGATCGCTTCGATCAGCGCTGCACCGTGATGTGGATACACAACGGTGTCTCCGACCTTAAATATCATCTTGTTTCGTGCCCCTTTCGATACCCAATTCTATCACGGGGTATCTCGACGTGTGCACCAACGGTGCAGGTCAGGGGCACTGCAGGTGAACCCTCGGGGTTGACATGGTGACGTTTTCGTGCATCCAGCGCCCCTCAGCGGCGGCGTCCGCCGACCCATAAACCAGCCCTCACAAGCGGTAATCCAGGTCACATCGGTTCCCCGATGCCAGCCTGGGACACCGGATCCGGACGGATCTGGACGGTCTTCACGCGAGTGACTCATCCCGGGTGCCCCGCCGTTTTCGTCGTCGCCAGGCACCTACTACTGTCTATAGGACATATCGGCCGCAGGTGGATTTCGGACTATCCGGAGCCGCTTTCGAATCAGGGAGATGCCTGTGTTTCGCACTCGGTCCCATCGCAGCACCGCTCGCGTGACGACACTTCTTGGCGCCGCGGTTCTCGCGACTGCCCTCACCGGCTGCGGCTCGGGGCAGATCTCGCAGACAGCGAACCAGTCCTCGGCGATCAACGGCGGCAGTGCCAACCTCGGCAAGCTGGCGTTGCGCAACATCCATCTCGTCGGCACCCCGGACCCGGTGAAGCAGCGTGCCGGGCAGAAGGCCGAGCTGGTTCTGGTCATCACGAATGAATCAGCGGATGTCAACGACAAGCTCACCGCAGTTTCCTCTCCGGACGACATCGGCAAGGTGACCCTGAGCGGCGACAGCGAGATCCCGGCGACCGGCCGTCTGTTCGTCGGGGCCGCCGAAGGCCAGGAGCCCGCATCCGAGGCCAAGGGACCCGAGGCCGCCGGCGCAGAAGGCAGCAACGGGGAGCACGGTGCCACCGTCTCCACCGAGCCCGGAGCCGCCACGACGGAGGTCAAGGCACCAGAGCCCAAGCCGCAGGCCGCCTCTGACCCGACGATCAAGCACGGCAAGGCTCAGCTACAACTGACGAAGGATCTGGCCGACGGCCTCACGTACCGATTCACCTTCACCTTCGAGAAGGCCGGAGAGGTCACCGTCGCGGTGCCCATCGACGCCGGTCCGAGTGCACCTCGCCAGCACACCGCCAATGAGGAAGGCCACGAGGGCGGCGGACACTAACACAGTCGCACAGCGAGGGCCCGGAACGGCGATCTGCCGTCTCGGGCCCTCGCTTTTTTCGTGTTAGCTTGCGCCCATGAAACGGCTCTTCACCTGCATGGCGGCGGTGGCCACGATGGGCGCGGTGCTGACCGCTCCTGCCGCACACGCGGCGCCCAAAACGGTGACGTACCGAGTCTGGGCGGAATACGGCCCACTGGTCGCGGCAACCATCGGCTACAACGATGCCGACGGCGGCCGCCGCGGTGCGATGAATCCGCAGTTGCCATGGGGCAAGGACATCACCTGGACCGATGACACCAAGCACCCCCTGATCAATGTCACCGGGTACAACACCGGAGATGGTCCGCGCATCTTCTGCCAGATCCTCATCGACGGCCAGGTGGTCGACGAGGATGATCGCGTGGAGCTGGCCACCTGCAGCTACGCCACCGACGGCGTGCCCCGCGAGCATTGCCAGCGCGGAAACTCAGGCTCCATCGTGGGCATCTTGAGCAAGGTGCCCGGCGACCCATGCAGCCGCGATCAGTGACGCCCGCCGTGTGACGAATCGGCCCATTGCCCGCGGCCGTCGTGATAACTTCCGGCCCAAAGCCTGAACCGGGAGGACATCGTGAAGCGAACCCTGGCAGCGGTAACCGCGGCAACCGCAGTCGTTGGCCTGGCCCTCCCCGGGACCGCGCAGGCTGCGCCCCCCAAGGTGACCTACCTGGTGTGGGCGGCCGGCAAGGCACCCGAGGCCGGCACCATCAGCTACGGCGGCCACAACGGAACGCCTCAGTCCGTCAGCGACGTCAAGCTGCCATGGTCGGTGACGGTGGCCTGGCCGTACCAGGACACTGTCAAGCAGGTGACGGCGATCTGGGGCTCGGGGCACATCTATTGCCGGATTCTGGTGGACGGGCAGACCGTCTTGTCCAACGACGGCGAGAAGACCGTGAATTGTCAGGACCGCATCGTCCCACTGCCGCCTGACTAAGCACGTCCCACCGAAGCTTCAATTCCGCACTGGCACTTCGTCTCCGCCCCCACAAGCCAGCCGTTGGGAGGCTGGCTTGTGGCAATGCTCAGGCAGCGGCCCGAAACTGGCGCCTCACCATCCGCACAGGGAAGGTGATGATGTCTGCAACCGTTGCAATCGGCGACTTCTGGAAGAAGTTGTCCGGGAACGAAAGCTTGAACACCTTCTTGTAGACACTTCCCAGCTGCTTCGCCATCGAAGCCTCGTGGTAAGCGATGCCGTATTTCTCGCATATCGCGCGGACCTCCACCGCAATCTCCGCATAGCGGTATGCGGGGAGGTCGGGGAACAGGTGGTGCTCGATCTGATAGCTCAGGTTGCCCGACAGGATGTCGATGCCCTTCCAACCGGTGAAGTTGGCCGAGCCAAGGATCTGGCGGTAGTACCAGGCGGCATGGCTCTCATCCTCGGTCTCTTCGATTGAGAACGTCTGAACCTCTTCGGGGAAGTGACCGCACCAGATCACCGACGATGCCCAGAGGTTGCGGACCAGGTTGGCCATCATGTTCCCGAGGAAGGTAAACGGCGCGCCCGGGCCCGAGAGCAGCGGGAAGATGACGTAGTCCTTGAGCGCCTGCTTGCCGGCCTTCGCACGGAACCTGGCAAGCCCTTCCTTCATGTCGGACCACGACTTCTCGCCCTTGAAGAACTTCTCCGACTCGAGCTCCTGGAGCGCGGTTCCCCACTGGAAGAAGATCTGCAGGGTGGCGCAGAAGACGGGGTTGAGCAGCCAGATCGGGTGCCACGGCTGCTCCTCGGTCATGCGCATGACGCCGTACCCCTCGGCGTCGTGGTCCTTGCCGACGATGTTGGTGAAGGTGTGGTGCACGTAGTTGTGCGTGTACAGCCAGCTGTCGGCGTGGATGGTGTTGTCCCAGTCGAAGTTCTTGGACGTGAGAGCCGGGTCCTGCATCCAGTCGTACTGGCCATGCATGACGTTGTGCCCGATCTCCATGTTGTCGATGATCTTGGAGAGGGAAAGCGCTACGACTCCTCCCAACCAAGCCGGCGGGAACCAGCCCGCCCACAGCAGCGCGCGGCCGGCGACCTCAAGCTTCTTCTGCTTGCTCACGATGTCACGGATGTAGTTGGCATCCTTTTCGCCGAGGTCGGCGACGATGCGGGCACGCAGGGCGTCCATTTCCTTGCCGAACTCTTCGATCTGCTCGGACGGCAGTTTCTTGAGGTCGTTCGGCCTGGCCGGGGGTGCGTACGTGGTCGGCTTCTTCTGGTTCTTCTGCTTGTTGGCAGGTGCGAAAGTAGTCATTTCGTGTCTCCTTCGGGGCTGTGGTGGAGGCTGGCTCGGCGTTGCTCAGAGGGCGATGACGACATCGCCAACGGGTTTGTTGATGCAGAGCTTGACGTTGGTGTCAGGGTCGCTGCAGAGGTCGCCGTTGAGAACGTTCTGCGTTGTTCCGCTGTCCTTCTTGCGAACACACGTGAAGCAGATGCCGATGCGGCAGCCGTACTCCGGAGTCAGGCCCGCGGCCTCAGCCTGCTCGAGGATCGTCTGGCCGTTGTTGGCGACAGCCAGGTTCGACTCGGAGAAGGTGAGGTCGCCTTCGGCATCGTCGGTGCTGACGGTCCGAATCGGGGCGGCGAACTGCTCGAGGTGGAGCTTGTGCGCGAGACCCTCGGCATCGAAGATCTCACGGACCGCGTTCATCAGCGGCATCGGGCCGCACAGGTATGTTTCGGCTTCTGCGTAGTGGCGGTCAGCGGCGAGCAGGTGCTCCTTGCAGAAGTAGCCCTCGAGGTCTCCGTCCGACGCTTCGGTATACGCACGGACAATCCTGACGCCTTCGTACTTGGCCTTGATCTCATCGATTTCCGCCTGGTAGATCACGTCGTCCTTGGTGAACGCGTAGTGCAGGAAGGTGATCTTCCCGATGTACGCCTTATCGGTGAGTGTGCGCAGCATCGACATCACCGGCGTGATTCCCGAACCACCGCTGATGAACAGGATGCTTCGCGGATGCGGCAGCGGCAGGCAGAACTCGCCTTGCGCGGCCGAGATCTGTACGACCAAGCCTGACTTGGCGTTGGCCAGCAGCCAGGGCGAAACAAGGCCGTTCGGGTCTACTTTGACGGTGAGCTCGATCTGGCCGTCACGACGGAACTGCGAGTTCGCCGGCGAGTAGCAACGGGTGCGGCGGACACCGTCGATCTCAACCGAGAGCTTGACGAACTGTCCGGCCCGGAAGCCCTTCCAGTTGGCATTGGGACGCAAGGTCAAGGTGACGCTGTCCTTGGTCTTCCGGACGACGTCGGTCACCTCTGCGCGGGTCTCGGTCGTGGACCACAGCGGGTCGATCATTTCGAAGTAGCGGTCCACACCATGCGGAGTTGTAGCGGCCTTGACGAACGAAGAGGTCAGTATCCGACGCGCAAGCCGAGAAGAGGTCAAGGTCTGAACATTGAGGGACATGCTCGACTCCATTTCGGTTAACGTTTGTATACTGAATACAGTACGGCAGGGTGCCTTAAGCCACAACCTATGCGCCGGGGCGCTCCCAAAACTGAACTATTACCGCAGTTCATAGCACCTATCGATCGGGGCAATCAGTGCACTTGCCGGGCAATGGTTTGCCGCGATCAAGTCATGCAATCCCCTTGAAACAAGTGCACATTTGTGTGTGAATACGCTGTGACAACAGGAGGCGCACCCGGGAAATCACTCGCCCCGGCCCACATCCCCGGATTTGTCACACCCGACGGCTAACGTCGCGGTGTGGCCAAACCCCGCGCGCAGTTCAGGTGTTCTGAATGCCAGCACACCACCGCCAAATGGGTGGGCCGCTGCCCCGATTGCGGCACCTGGGGCAGCGTGAGTGAAACCGCCGTGCTGTCCTCCATCGGCGGACTCGGCGCGGTGCGCGCCGTCGCTCCCGCCTCGGCAGCGGTACCCATCACCAGCATCCCCACCGACACCACCAAGCACCAGCCCACCGGTGTCTCCGAGCTCGACAGGGTGCTGGGTGGCGGCGTCATCCCCGGCTCGGTGAATCTCCTCGCCGGTGAGCCGGGCGTCGGCAAATCGACGCTGCTGCTGAAGGTCGTCCACCAATGGGCGGCCTCTGGCGGACGTGCGCTCTACATCAGCGGCGAGGAGTCGGCCGCCCAGGTTCGGCTTCGGGCCGAACGCACCGGATGCGCGCACGACGAGGTGTATCTGGCCTCCGAATCCGATCTACACAGCGTGCTGGGGCATATCGAGGCGGTCAAACCCACACTGGCAATTATCGATTCGGTGCAGACCATGTCCACCACCGATGCCGACGGCGTGACCGGTGGTGTTACCCAGGTGCGAGCGGTGACGACGGCGTTGACCATGGCGGCGAAGTCTTCGGGGGTGGCGATGGTGCTGGTCGGCCATGTCACCAAGGACGGTGCGATCGCCGGGCCGCGATCTCTGGAACACCTGGTCGACGTGGTGTTGCACTTCGAGGGCGACAAGCACACGGCGTTGCGCATGGTCCGTGGAGTCAAGAACCGATTTGGCGCCGCCGATGAGGTCGGATGTTTTCAGTTGCGCGACAGAGGGATCGAATGTGTATCCGATCCTTCCGGGTTGTTCTTGGAACATCGCGAGAAGGCCGCTCCCGGAACGGCGGTGACGGTCACCCTCGACGGTAAGCGCCCCCTGCTCGGCGAGGTTCAGTCTCTCGTAACCACTTCCACCAACCCGTCACCGCGGCGTGCGGTGAGCGGACTCGATCATGCACGTTCGGCGATGGTCACCGCCGTACTGGAACGCCATGGACGAATCCCCTTGGGCAATAACGATATTTACATGGCAACGGTGGGCGGCATGCGCATGACCGACCCGTCGTCGGATTTGGCCATCCTGATGGCGGTGGCCTCGGCGTACACCGACATCGCATTGCCGGCCAACATGGTGTTCATCGGTGAGGTGGGGCTGGCGGGCGATATCCGGCGCACCGCTGCCGTGGGTAAGCGCATCGCCGAGGCCGCGCGGCTCGGCTACACCCATGCGGTCATTCCGCCCGAGGGGGACGACCTGCATCCGGCAGGTATGCACCTGCTGCGCTGCCCCACGGTCGGCAGGGCCCTTGAAGTGCTCTCCGAGGCACGCCGGATCGAGCCGGAAAAGCGCCCGAGTCTACGCCTGGCACAACAATCTACGGACTGATGCCGAGCGTCCGCGAGGCTCCTTCACCGTAGTGCGCATCCGGGTCGATGATCACGAAGATCCCCTGTGAACTAGCCACCAGCTCACCGTCGATTCGCGCACTGGCCGTCGTGTACAGCTTGCGTCCGGCCCTGCCCTCCACCGCAGCGGCCAGGTCTACCATTGCCCCAACGGGAATGGGCCTGCGGTAGTCGATCTCCAAATGCGCAGTGACAGCGATCAACTGCGTCACGATGCCCAGCACGCCCTGCAACTCATCAAAGATCGCCGCCATCACACCGCCGTGGATGACGCCGGGTCCGCCCTCTAGCTCCGGGAGAACCTCGAACTGGCCGGTAACACCGGCACCGTCAGCGGCGAAGAACCGCGTGCCCCACAGGTCCTCCTCGGACCCCGGGTAACTGAACCTGCGGGGCCAGCCCGGGTTCAGCGCTGCTCCCGGAGCGGGGGCTTCCGGGCCGCGGCTAACCGGCTCTAGCCCCTCGGGCAACGTCCACGTCGACATGACCACGTAATCTAACTGCGGCGAACCGAGCCTGGAGAGGGAGGGGCGCGATGGACAACGCGGAAGCCAACGCAAGAATGCGGGAGACCCTGGCCCGGTTGGCGCCGGGCACACCCCTGCGCGACGGGCTGGAACGCATTCTTCGTGGTCGCACCGGGGCGCTGATTGTCCTGGGCTACGACGACAAGGTCGAGAGCATCTGCGACGGCGGTTTCTCACTCGATGTCGCTTTCGCCCCGACCCGACTTCGCGAGCTGTCCAAAATGGACGGTGCCGTGGTGCTGTCCACGGACGGATCGCGCATCGTTCGCGCCAACGTGCAGCTGGTCCCCGACCCGTCCATCCCGACCGAAGAGTCCGGTACCCGGCACCGGTCCGCAGAGCGAACAGCCATCCAGACGGATTATCCCGTTGTCTCGGTGAGCCATTCAATGAACATCGTGAGCGTGTACACCGCCGGCATCCGGCACGTGGTCATGGATTCGGCGACCGTCATGTCCCGGGTCAACCAGGCGGTATCCACCCTCGAGCGCTACAAGACACGACTGGACGAGGTGACCTCGTCGTTGTCCACCGCGGAGATCGAGGACTTCGTGACCCTGCGCGACGTCATGACCGTGGCGCAGCGGCTGGAACTGGTGCGCCGGATCAGCCAGGACATCGAACTCGATGTCATCGAGCTCGGCACCGACGGACGTCAGCTCAAACTGCAGATCGGCGAGCTCGTCGGCGATAACGACACCGAACGCGAACTACTGGTGCGGGATTATCACGCCAACCCCGAGCCACCGACTCAGGCGCAGATCGCGTCGACACTTGAAGATCTGGACGCGCTCTCGGATACCGATCTGTTGGACCTGACGGTGCTGTCGCGCACATTCGGATACCCATCGACCGTCGAAGCCCAGGACACCGCGATGAGTTCCCGCGGTTACCGGGCCATGACGCACATCCCCCGACTGCAGTTCGCACATATCGACAGGCTGGTCAGGGCCTTCGGGTCGCTACAGGGACTCCTGGCCGCCAGCGCGACCGATCTACAGTCGGTGGAGGGAATCGGGGCCATGTGGGCCCGGCACATCCGTGAAGGACTGTCCCGTCTGGCCGAATCGACTCTTACCGAACAAACCGGTTAGGCCGGTGGTGCTGCCGGCGGCGGTGCATCGGCAGGCTTCTCACCGATGATGAAGGGCACTGGCGCGCTGCGCAGATCTCCGAGCTGAACCACCAGCGAGTAGGTCCCCGGGCCGATGGCCGGGCGAGGCAGCGGGCAGTTGGGCGCGGAACCCATTCCGGTCCAGGTGACCTCGGTGGTCACCTGCTCGCCTGGGTTGAAGGTCTTGATGGAGTTCTCTTGCGACGGAGCGCAATCCAGGTTGGCCCAGATCCGCTTGTTGTCCACACTGAACACCGAAGCGGCCAGCACAGCGGCACCCACATCTCGTTTGCACTGCACCAGGCCGATATTGGTGACCACCATGGTGAACTTGGGCTGCTCGCCGGCCAGATAGCTGGGCTTGTCGGTGGAGGCCTTCACCGCGAGCGTCGCGTCGGGGCAGTCATCGCCGGCGTTCAACGCCACTGGCGGCACCAATTCGGGCTTGGCGATTGGCGGTCCGTCGTGGACCGGCGCATCCACGGGCTTGTCGGTCGGCTTCTGGATCTCGTTGGGCGGCAGAATGACCGGCTTACCGGCGGGTGCCGTCGCTTCAGCAGGCTGATCCGCGGCCTTGGTGTCGGCTCCTGCACTGCCACCGACCAGCGCGAAGATCACCGCGGCGACGATGGCGACAACAACCACCGCCACACCGATCGCGAGGGCGCGGCGCCGCCAATAGATCTCCGAAGGCAGCGGGCCTGAGGGGTGCATGTCAATCACGATTCAACGGTAAGCGCAGGTCACTATAGGATGGCCGACCTCGCTCGGCGTGTCGGCGAGCTACACAGACTTCACAGTGCTAATTGAGGGTGACGCGGCAGAGCCGTTCCGGCGCACCGGGCACTAGTTCACGCAGGGAATGCCACTGCTGCCAACAACCGGCTTACCCGAGTCCGGCGGTGCGTAGTCCTCCGAACTCAACGAGCCGGCCATCGAACTCGCGGTGCCACTGTCTTCGGCACTCAAGACATCGGACGGCGCAGAGTATCCGTCTCCCAGCATGACCCGAATTCGTCCGGGCGCCAACGCGGGATCCGCACTGGGCTTCACATCAATGCCCAACATTGTGGACATGGTCTTGGCGTCGGCATCGGCACCTGCGCCGTAATCGATGGTGGTACTGGTCGATTCGCCGCTTTCCGGATCCCGCACGTCACCCTTGGTGTAACCGCGGCTCACCAGTGCCGACGAAATCGTTGATGCCAGACCCGACGTCGAGGTGGCATTCACCACGTCGACGGTGCTCGTGGGTGTCGCGGGAGCGGACGCGGGCGCGGCGTCCTCCCCCTTGAACGCGGCGGCCACCTTGGCCCGGATCGCCACCGGGTCGACGATGTTCACGTCGGCACCGTTGATGGTGTCGTACCGCACCACCGGCAGCGTCTGGAAGTTCACGTTGCCGTCCGCGATCTGTCCTATGCGCTGGAACTGCTTCTCGGTCCAGCCCTTTGACAGCACAACGTCCTTGTGGACGACGTTCATCAGACCGTTCAGTTTGGTGATGTCGGTGAGGGTGCCGGCATTGCGCAACTGCTGCATCACCGAGATCAGGAAGGCCTGCTGGCGATGGGTTCGGTCCAGGTCACCGTTTTCCAGGCCGTGGCGTTGACGCACGAACGCCAGGGCCTGTGAGGCGTTGAGGGTTTGTTCTCCGGCCTGGAAGTTCGCACCCGAATAGCTGTCGTAGACGGCATTGTTCAGGCAGACGGTGACCCCACCCAGCTCGGAGGCCAAGTCGTAGAAGCCGACCAAGTTGACCTCGGCGAAGTAGTCGATGGGCTGACCAGTAAGCCGGTGCACGGCATTGAGGGTGGCGCGCCTGCCTGCCTCACGGCTCTGCTGCTCCAGCGTCGCTTGATCGGTGATGCCCTCGTTGACGAGCTTGTCCGCCTCATTGGCCTTGGTCAGGCCATAGGCTTCCTTGATCTTGATGTGCTTGTAACCGGGTATGCCCTCGGCCGGGACCCAGTCGTCGCGAGGAATCGAGAACGCGGTGACCTTGTTGTCCGCGCCGACGTGCACGAGGATCAGGGTGTTGGTGTTGTAGCCGCCGGCATCCGAATCACCGGCATGCAGCTGGCTCAGGACCGCCTTCGGCAGGTCGTTTCCGTCCTGATCCTTCCGCGAATCCAGACCGATGAGCAGCATGTTCATCGAGCCGTCGCTGGACTTGCCTCCTTCGGCCTCCGCACCCGAAGTGGGGACATGACTGAACGCCTTGTAAAACACCTGCCAACCGGCGCCGGTTACCACCAGGCTGGCGCACGCCAGCAGAGCGAAGACTGCTCGACCAGCCGCAGTTTTACTTATTGACCAGCGGTTATTTGATTTGGGTAGTGCGTGCTTAGGCCGCCTGCGACCAGTGTCGCGGCTCATCGGTCGCCACCCCCGTGTGGCAGCAACGTACACACTGAACTACCCATCCCTCCCCCAGAGAAATCTGCATTCCGTCTAATTCTCCCATCACGGGCATCGAGATGCCATGTGACGTTTACCGAATGCACGTTGACCTGGGGTTTTGAGATCTTTACTCGCCGATGTCGCCGACGTGGCCGTGTAGAACGATGCGTCCGTCCGCGAGTTTGTAGGTCAGGTACACGATGGCGAGCTTGTTGGCCTTGACCGCATCGGCGACCACCTGGGAGCGCTGAAGCAGTTTGATGCCGGTCTCTTCGACGTGGCGGGCCTCGAACTCGTCGATGCGCGACAGCCCGTCCTTGCGGCCGCCCAGGATCGAGGGCATCACCCGCACCACCAAGTCCCGGATGTACCCGCCGGGTACCTCTCCGGTGTCCAGGGCGGCCACCGTGGCCCCCACCGCGCCGCAGGAGTCGTGGCCCAGGATCGCGATCAGCGGCACACCCAGTACCGCCACCGCGTACTCGATGGAGCCCAGGACGGCGGAGTCGATCACCTGACCGGCGGTACGCACGATGAACATGTCGCCCAGGCCCTGATCGAAAATGATTTCCGCGGCCACCCGGCTGTCCGAACAGCCGAACAACAGCACATTGGGGTTCTGACCATTGGCCAGCTCGGCCCGACGCGTAATGCTCTGACTCGGGTGCTGCGGAAAGCCACCCACAAAACGCTGGTTACCCTCTTTGAGTGCCTTCCAGGCGGACCTCGGATCAGCTGTCATACCCGTCATTGTGCCCTGACGAACTTTTGAGCTGGTTTGATGCCGCCGAACGAGACCTTCCCTGGCGACATCCGGAAGCGACGCCGTGGCACATCCTCATCAGCGAAGTGATGCTCCAGCAGACCCCGGTGTCCCGGGTGGAACCGGTGTGGCGGGAATGGGTGGCACGCTGGCCAGTTCCGTCCGCGATGGCGAAAACCTCTGTGGCAGAAGTACTACGCGCCTGGGGAAAGCTGGGATACCCGCGTCGCGCCATGCGCCTACACGAATGCGCCACCGTGCTGGCCCGCGACTATGGCGACCAGGTTCCCGACGACGTGGAGACATTGCTGACGTTGCCCGGAGTCGGGGCGTACACCGCGCGGGCCATTGCCTGCTTCGGCTATGGGCAGCGAGTTCCCGTGGTGGACACCAATGTTCGCCGAGTGATCGCGCGGGTGGTCCATGGCGTCGCCGACTCCGCACCATCGGCACGGGACCTGCGGGACGCCGAGGCATTGCTGCCCGTTGACAACGGGGCACGGTTCTCGGCGGCACTCATGGAGCTGGGCGCCCTGGTGTGCACCGCCCGCGCGCCGCAGTGCCCGCTGTGTCCGCTCAGTTCCTGCACGTGGCACGAGGCGGGCCGACCTGAATTAGACACACCCGCCCGGCCGGTGCAGAAGTACGCCGGTACGGATCGCCAGGTACGAGGCCGATTGCTGGATGTACTGCGCAGCAGCAGCATTCCCGTGACGCGGGCACAGCTCGACGTGGTGTGGCTGTCCGACATAGCCCAACGCGACCGCGCCCTGGACTCGTTGCTGGTCGACGGATTGGTCGAGCAGACCTCGGACGGCCGCTTCGCATTGGCCGGCGAGGGCGGCTAGCCGACCGCCGTCGCGAAGGTCTTGCGGTAATCGGTGGGCGTGATCCCGACACCGCGGCGGAAATGATGGCGCAACAGGATCGCCGTACCGAAACCGCTGCGCGCCGCCACGGCATCGATATCTAGATCGGTCTCCTCCAACAGACGTCGGGCCAGCAGTACCCGCTGGTCGATGATCCAGCGCAGCGGCGTCACCCCGGTCTGATCGGTGAACTTTCGGGCGAACGTACGGGTCGACATATGCACGTGTGCGGCAAGATCGGCGACCGTATGCGTCTGGTCGATGTTTTCGATGAGCCAATCAAACAGTCCGCCAAAGCCGTTGGTATCCACATCGGGTACTGGCTGCGGAATGAACTGACGCTGACCACCCGCGCGCTGCGGCGGCACCACCATGCGTCGCGCGATCTTGTTGGTGATCTCGCTACCCAGCTCGCGGCGGACCAGATGCAGGCAGGCATCGATGCCCGCGGCGGTCCCCGCGCTGGTGATCAGGTCGCCGTCATCGACGAACAGCACATCACGATCCACCGTCGCCGTTGGATGCCGGCGCGCCAGCTCGTCGGTGTACATCCAGTGCGTGGTGCAGCGGCGGCCATCCAACAGCCCTACCGCACCCGCGATGAAGACACCTGAGCAGACGGTGAGCACTGTGGCACCGCGATCTGCCGCGGCACGCACTGCCTCCAGCGCCTCCGGCGGGTAACCCTCGGTGTAGGTACGCGCCGGCAACGCCACCAAATCGGCATCGGCGAGCCCGTCGAGTCCGCGATCGGGGATCAGTGCGGCCCCGACCGTGGTGCGCAGCGGAACCCCGGGTTCCACCCCGCACACCCGAAAGTCGAAATTGGGAACACCGTCGCTAGTGCGGTCGAGCCCGAAGACCTCACATAAGACACCGAACTCGAAAACGGCGACCCGGTCGAGGACCAGCGTCGCCACCGAACGCAACATGGCTGAATATTATCGAAGGTCGTCAATTCCGCCACTGTTGGCGTGATATTTATCAGAACACAATTATTGCCATGACCATCTTCGCCGCCATTCTCGTCCTGCTATCCCCATTCGCCCTGGCGGTCGCACTGAGCTGGGTCGCCCGCCGAAACAAGACCTTCCGAATCCACCTCGATCAGTTCCGGGTCGCCGCACCTCTGGGCGGAACCTTTGCCGACGATCGAGACCTGCAACGGCAACTGCACGAGATGGAAGTGATCCACTCCCGGCGCTAGCCGTTTACCCGGCCGCGACTGCTGCGATGAACTCGCACACCGCCGCCCGATAGCGCTCTGGCGCGTCGTCGTGAATCAGATGCCCGGCCCCCTCAACCTTCACATAGGTTGATTTCCAACCTATTTCGGCCATCTTGGTCATCTGTCCGGGTGGCGCCACGGTCGCCGACGCCTCTATCAGTAGCGACGGACAACGCACCTGCCGCCACTGATCCCAGAAGTCGCGCACTCCCCATTCCGCAGCCGTAGCTATCCATTTGTCAATGGGGCCGTGCAAGCGCCAGCCGCCGGGCACCTGGTCAAACGCCTCCAGGAAATACTGTCCCGCAACGGGTCCGAACCTTTCGGTGACGTCGGCGGCCGATGTGAAGACTTCCGGCCAGGAGTACAGCCAGGGTTCCCATGGCCCCGTGGTACCGCCGACGAAATCCGGAGCCATGTCCTCCACGACCAACCCCGACACCAGCTCCGGATGCTCGGCAGCCAGGCACCACGAATGCAAACCACCCATGGAGTGCCCAACGAGCAGAGCCGGACCGTCCAGCTCGCGCACCGCCTTCGCGAGTGCCTCGACATAACGCTCAGTCGAAATCGGTTGGGCATCAACGACGTCCCGCCCTCGATGCCACGGTGCGTCATAGGTGTACACCCGGCCCAGCTCACGCAGCCAGGGCAACTGGCGCGACCAGGTGCTCCCACGTCCCATCAGACCGTGCACGAGCACGATCGACGGCGCCCCCACAGCTCTAGACAGACCGCCTTGGTCGAACAGGCGGTCGTGGTCCATGTCTCTCATCATCGCCCTGTCAACATAAGCCCCGCTGCCGGGTAGCCTGAACCCATGTCCGTGGTGAAGATCAACGCAATCGAGATCCCCGAGGGTGCGGGTCCGGAGCTGGAGAAGCGGTTCGCTCAGCGCGCCGGAGCAGTGGAGAACCAGCCAGGATTCCTGGGCTTTCAGCTGCTGCGCCCCGTAAAGGGCGAAGACCGCTACTTCGTGGTCACCCAGTGGGAATCCGAGGAGGCCTTCCAGGCCTGGGCCACCGGTCCGGCGGTCGAAGCACATGCCGGCCAGCAGGCCAAGCCCGTGGCTAAGGGCGCCCACCTGTTGGAGTTCGAGGTTGTGCTCGACGTGACCGGGGCCGCCGCCAAGGCGTGAACGGGGGGTTGCTGCGCGCGCGCATGACGCGCGCCGTTTCAGTGTGCACGGTGGCCGTGGTGGCGTTGTCGGTGGGCAGCACAGCGGGGTGTGGCATCAAACTGCGGCAGGTGCCGCACGGTGATGTCGATACAAGCACGCCTCCGGGCCTGCGCTCGCAACAGCTCATCGACATGCTGAATTCGAACTGGCCGATCGGTAAGCAAGGCGTGGCGACATTGGCCGCCGCCAACAAGGTCGATGACTACACCGAGATCATGACCAAGTTGTGGGTCGACCGGCCGTACAAGGTGAGCTCGGTGGATCTCGCCGCGAACAGCTCCACCGTCCACCTGATCGCTCCCTACGGCGCCAATGTGGACATCGGACTGCGCACTAATGACAAGGGAGATGTCGACAGGCTGGTCCCGTACCAGCAGCCCCCGACGATCGCCGACTGGTCCGATATCGACACCGCGCTGTCGGCATCCGGCGGCCGGTACTCCTACCGGGCCTCCAAGATCGTCAACGGACAGTGCGAGCAGATCGCCGGAACCAACACCTCCGAATCCATGCCGTTGGCTTCGGTTTTCAAGCTCTACGTACTGTTGGCCACCGGTACCGCGATCAACGCGGGCACCCTCAAGTGGGATGACCAACTCACCGTAACCGATCGCGGCAAGGCGCTCGGAAGCTCGATGGACAAGCTGCCGACGGGCTCAACCGTCTCGGTGCGCACCGCCGCTCAGAAAATGATCTCGGTGAGCGACAACATGGGCACCGACATGCTGATCAACCGCCTGGGTCGCCAGGCGATCGAAAAGGCCCTCGCAGACGGCGGGCACCATGACCCGGCATCGATGACCCCTTTCCCCACCATGCACGAGCTGTTCAACATCGGCTGGGGCATACCGGATGTCCGCCAGCAATGGAAGGACGCCACCACACCCGCACAGCGTGGTCAGATGCTCGCCGAGGCGGACACCCACGACTACAAGCTGGATCCGGACCGGACCACCACGCCCGCATCGAAATTCGGCATCGAGTGGTACGGCAACGCCGAGGACATCTGCCGCGTGCACGCGGCACTGCAGAAGGTCGCGGTGGGTGCGGCCGCCCCGGTCCGCGACATTCTGTCCGCGGAGCCCGGGATCGACCTACACAGCGAGAACTGGCGCTATATCGCTGCCAAGGGTGGCAATCTGCCCGGTGACCTGACGTTCAGCTGGTACGCCGAGGATCGCCACCATCAGCCGTATGTAGTGAGCTTCCAACTGAATTGGGACCGCGCATTCGGCCCTGGCGCGGCCGGGTGGGTGATCGGCCTGGCCAAGGGCGTCTTCAAGAAGCTGGGATGAGCGCTGGCTAGCCGGTGACGGCGGCCTCGGCGTTGACGGGCTTACGCCCGATCACCGTGGCGAATCCGATACCGATCGTCGCCCACATGATGGCCTGCGTCGTGAACGAGTACAGCCTGAACAGATACAGGTCATGCGCCGGAAACCCCGGATAGACGATCTTCCCGTCGGCATCGAGCAGCGGTTGCGGCGCCTCGACAAATCCGGGCGTGACCGCGATGACGAGCCCCACCAGCACGACGAACACCGCGGCGGCCGCGAGCGTGGCCGTCCAGGTGTCCACGCGCTGGGATAGCTTTCGGCCCACCCACAGCGCGACCGCGAGTGCGATCGCCGCGACCAGAATCATCAGCACGAAGTACCCGGTGCGCTCCTTGATGGTGCCCTCGGCGCTTGCTGCCGGCGGATTGGCCGGGAACTTCAGGAACGGCACCACATACAGCACCAGGAACAGACCACCGGCGACCGCCAGAGCCTGTGCGCGCGGACTGAGATTGCCGACCCGTCCGATCGCCACCACGTACGCCACCGCGAAGAGTGCGCCCATCGCGATTCCGAATCCGATGACACCGAGCGCCAAACCCGCATTTGCCTGCGCGAAACGGCTGAACAGTTCCGCGCCCTCATGATGGGCGTGAACGCCGGCCGCCTCGTCGAGCGCGGCTTGCGCCTCACCCCGGCCCTCCTCGTAGGAGATGGCCCTGTTGATGACGGGCTCGACGAAGATCCATCCAAAGATGAAGGAGAGCAAGCCACCCAATGCGCCGAAGCCTAAGCCGCGCAAAATTATTGACTTTTCCATGTATTCGGTCCGCTGCTAGTGGCAGGGGAAACCGAGCAGATGGCGGGCGTCGTGCACGAACTCATGAACGTGCATATCGCTACCGAAGATCGACACCGCACCCTGGTCGATGCCGATGAAGTAATAGGCGAGCAGCCCAAAGAGGGTAGTCACGCTCAACCACAGCGCAGCCTGGGGAATCGACACCGCAACCGGTTGGCTGGCGGACGTTGTGTGTGCCATATTGCTCCTTTTCGGGATACCGCGTCCCGGGTCCGATCGTCGTCTTCTGGAATCGACAGGTCGGGGTCTGACTTTTACAGTGGCGCGACCGTCCTGGGATCACACCAGGTTCCCGTCCTGTCGAAGGACGAACTGAGCTTAGTCGACGCGGCTGGTCTGCGCCTTCGAGTGATAGTTTTGGCCTCGCATTGGTTTCTCCATGAGCACCAAGAAGCGCTCCTGGAGATCGCAAGAGGGAATCCGGTGTGAGTCCGGAACTGCCCCGCAGCGGTATGTGGAAACGACAGCGGCACTAGAAGCACTGGGTCAAGTACCCGGGAAGCGGCCGCCGGTAGGTGAGGCTCGTAGATGAGCCTCGAGTCCACGAGTCCGAAGACCTGCCAACGCGGCCGCACCTCCTGGTGCGGTCATTCGCCAGTGCCGAGGGCCCGCCTGGTGGGTAGTGCCTATGCGGCGTATCCGTCATGCCCGAAGTGTCGGCGACCCGACGACGCAGGAAGATCGATGCTCGCAGCACAGCACGGACGGCCGGTGTTCCTGGCAGCGGTCGGCGGTCTGGCAGCACTACTGCTGCTGTCGGTGACGGCACTCGCCTTCGGCACCGCCGACGTGCCATGGCGCGACTGTCTGCATTTCCTCTGGGCAGGCGCGACCGGCGGCTCCGTGCCGGCCGCCGACGCGGCGAATTACCGAATCGTTGTCGAGTCCCGGCTGCCGCGGGTGATTCTCGCGATCCTCGTCGGTGCGGGGCTGGCGGTGGTGGGCGTGCTCGTACAGGCCATGGTCCGCAACGCACTTGCCGATCCGTACGTTCTGGGCATCTCCTCGGGCGCCTCGGTAGGCGCCACCGCGGTCGTGGTCTACGGGGTACTTGGCACCCTCGGGGTGTACGCACTCTCCCTTTCGGCCTCATTGGGAGCGCTTGCAGCAACCGCACTTGTCTACCAAATCGCCCGTACCCCACAAGGTCTGATACCTCTGCGGCTGGTGCTGGTGGGCACTGCGGTGGGGTACGGCCTGTCCGCGGTGACAACAGTGCTGGTGTTCTTGGCGCCGAACGGCGAAGCGGCGCGCAGTGTGATGTTCTGGCTGCTCGGCAGCTTGGGGGCGTCGTCATGGGACAAGGTGCCGGTGGCGCTGGCGGCGACCGTGATCGGCTTCCTATGCGTTGCAGGGCTCGCGCGTCAGCTCAACGCCCTCGCCATGGGTGACGAGGTGAGCGCGTCGCTGGGTTTACACGCCGGCCGCTTCAGGGTGTCACTGTTCGTGTTGTCCGCCGCCATGACGGGATGTTTTGTATCCATCTGCGGAGCAATCGGATTCGTGGGGCTGGTCATTCCACACGCGGCACGGCTGCTGGTCGGGGCGGACCATCGCCGGGTCTTGATCGTGGCTCCGGTGCTGGGCGCGTGCTTCCTTGTGGCCGCCGACCTCATCGCGCGGACCGCGATTCCGCCGCAAGAACTGCCTTTGGGCGCGATCACGGCCGCGGTCGGGGTGCCCGTCTTCGTCGGGTTGATGCGTCGCCGCGCGATGTCCGCGGGAGCGGTGGGCTGATGGACGTCACCTACCGGAATGTGTCGGTCGATATCGGGGGTACTCGGATCGTTTCCGGCATTGACCTCGAGGTCGGGGCCGGTGGGTTCGTCGGCATCGTCGGCCCTAACGGCAGTGGTAAGTCGACGACCCTGCGCTGCCTCTATCGCGCACTTGCTCCAGCCACCGGTGACGTCACAGTCAGTGGCGTGTCGGTGCGGGCAATCAGCATGCGGGAGAACGCTCGTCAGGTGGCCGCACTCACCCAGGACATGTCCTTGGACTTCGATTTCACGTCTGCCGAAGTCATCGCCACCGGCCGGTTACCGCACGGCACGTCCCTGCGCGGCACCTCCGAACTGGACCGACGCATCTGCACGGAGGCCACCGAGACGGCGGACGTGACCGCACTCGCCCACCGCAAGTTCAGTTCCCTCTCCGGCGGGGAACGTCAGCGAGTTCTCATAGCCCGCGCTCTCGCGCAACAGCCACACGTCCTGGTGCTGGACGAGCCGACGAATCATCTGGATGTGCGCCATCAATACTCGATACTCAGTTCGGCTCGGACACTGGGTATTACCGTCATCGCCGCACTACACGATCTCAATCTCGCGGCACAGTACTGCGACACGATCCATGTCATGGCCGAGGGACACGTGGTGCTGTCGGGATCACCCGACCAGGTCATTACCACCGAGTCCATCGGCCGCTGGTTCGGCATCGGTTGCCACGTCATCGCCCATCCACGAAGCGGCGTCCCACAGATCATCTTCGATGCTCAGCCAGAGAGGCAGGATAAGGAATGAAGGCACTCACCGGTTTGGCGGTCGCGATGTCGCTACTATCGGCCAGCTGCGCGACCATCGAGGCGCAAAGCCCCGGAACAACACGGGTTTCTGTCGAGAATTGCGGTGCACCACTGGATGTCCCGGTCCCCGTCACCCGGGCTGTCAGCAATGACACCGGGGTTACCGAACTCCTGTTCGCGCTCGGCCTGCAGGACCGGATGGCCGGCTACTTCATCGACGCCGGACAGGACCGGGACGTCGAAAGCTCGCCATGGAAGGCACAGTTCGAATCCACGACCAATCTGGGCCAGGGATTCACCCGTGAAGCGGTGCAAGCCGCGCGCCCCGACCTCGTGTTCGCCGGGTGGAGCTACGGATTCAACGAAACCTCCGGGCTCACCCCCGATTGGGTGCGCTCCATCGGATCGGTGCCCTATCAGTTGACCGAGGCATGCCGTCAGCCCGGAACCGTGCGGCGCGGTATCAAGCCGCCCCTCGATGCCCTCTATGAGGACCTGACCAATCTGGGAATCATCTTCGGGGTACAGGACCGTGCGGCATCACTGATCGCCAACTACCGCAAGACGATCGACGACGTGCAGTCACGTATCCCGCACGGCCAGCCACCCGCACGCGTCTTTCTGTATGACAGCGGCGAGGCGGAACCATTCACCTCCGGCAAGAATGCTGCGCCACAACAGATCATCGAGAAGGCCGGTGGTCGCAACGTCTTCGCAGATCTCGACGACAGCTGGACTACCTCCGCGTGGGAGACCGCCGCCCAGCGTGATCCGCAAGTGATCATCATCTGCGATTACGGGGTGGGCCCCAACAACACCGCGAACGCAAAGATCAACCTGCTCAAGGCGCAGCCCCTCATGAAGCACACCCAAGCGGTCCGCGACGGAAACTTCCTCGTGCTGCCGTACGCCGCGCTGGTCGAGGGACCGCGCAACCCGGACGCCATCGTCACTCTTGCGAACTATCTGCGCGACAAGGGATTCTGAGAAGACTTCACCGGAAACGCCGAACGCCCGGCCGCCGCGTAACGCGACAACCGGGCGCTCGAACAGAACTGCCTACTCCGAGGCGGAGGCTGCCAGGTCGGCAGCGGGCTCCTCGCCGGTGACCAGTGCGGGCTTTGGACGTCCGACGAACGTGAACTTCGCGTCCTCGCCGGTGCCTTCGCCATCCCAACCCTCGACGTCGACGGTGACCAGCTCGCCCGGCCCCACCTCGTTGAAGAGAATCTTCTCCGAAAGCGCGTCCTCGATCTCTCGCTGGATGGTCCGGCGCAACGGCCGCGCACCCAACACCGGATCGAATCCGCGCTTGGCAAGAAGCGCCTTGGCCTGGTCGGTGAGTTCCATGGCCATGTCCTTGGTCTTGAGCTGCTTGCCCACCCGTCCGATCATCAGGTCGACCATCTCGATGATCTGTTCCTGCGTCAGCTGCTCGAAGACGATGATGTCGTCGATGCGGTTGAGGAACTCAGGCCGGAAGTGCTTCTTGAGCTCGTCGTGAACCTTCTGCTTCATCCGCTCGTAGTTCGAGCCGCTGCCGCCCTCGGAGAACCCGAGGCCCACAGCCTTCGAGATGTCCGAAGTGCCCAGGTTTGAGGTGAAGATCAGCACAGTGTTCTTGAAATCGACTGTGCGACCCTGGCCGTCGGTGAGACGTCCGTCCTCGAGGACCTGCAACAGGGTGTTGTAGATCTCCTGGTGCGCCTTCTCGATCTCATCGAACAGCACAACGCTGAACGGCTTGCGACGCACCTTCTCGGTGAGCTGTCCACCCTCTTCGTATCCGACGTATCCCGGAGGAGCACCGAAAAGCCTTGAAGCGGTGAAGCGGTCGTGGAACTCGCCCATGTCGATCTGGATGAGCGCGTCGTCGTCGCCGAACAGGAAGTTGGCCAGCGCCTTGGACAGTTCGGTCTTACCGACACCGGACGGGCCGGCGAAGATGAACGAACCCGAGGGGCGCCGCGGATCCTTCAGACCGGCACGCGTACGGCGGATCGCCTTCGAGACGGCCTTGACGGCATCTTCCTGGCCGATGATCCGCTTGTGCAGTTCCTCCTCCATGCGCAGCAGCCGAGTGGTTTCCTCCTCGGTCAGCTTGAACACGGGGATACCGGTCCAGTTGCCCAGCACCTCGGCGATCTGCTCGTCATCGACCTCGGCCACAACATCCAGATCACCTGAACGCCACTGCTTTTCGCGATCTGCCCGCTGGGCGACCAGTTGCTTCTCGGAGTCGCGCAGGCGCGCGGCCTTCTCGAAGTCCTGGGCGTCGATGGCCGACTCCTTCTCCCGGCGCGCATCGGCGATCTTCTCGTCGAACTCGCGCAGGTCTGGTGGAGCAGTCATCCGGCGGATGCGCATGCGGGCACCGGCCTCGTCGATCAGGTCGATCGCCTTGTCCGGCAAGAACCGGTCGTTGATGTACCGGTCGGCCAAAGTGGCCGCCGCTACCAGCGCGCCATCGGTGATGGAGACCCGGTGGTGCGCCTCGTAGCGGTCGCGCAGACCCTTGAGGATCTCGATGGTGTGCTCAACGGTCGGCTCACCCACCTGCACCGGCTGGAAGCGACGCTCCAGGGCGGCGTCCTTCTCGATGTACTTGCGGTACTCGTCGAGGGTGGTCGCGCCGATCGTCTGCAGCTCGCCGCGGGCCAGCTTGGGCTTCAGGATGGAGGCCGCGTCGATCGCACCCTCGGCCGCGCCCGCACCGACCAGGGTGTGCAGCTCATCGATGAACAGGATGATGTCGCCGCGGGTGTTGATCTCCTTGAGCACCTTCTTGAGGCGCTCTTCGAAGTCACCGCGGTAGCGGCTGCCGGCCACCAGGGACCCGAGGTCCAGGGTGTACAGCTGCTTGTTCTTCAGTGTCTCGGGCACCTCGCCATGCACGATGGCCTGCGCCAGGCCCTCGACGACGGCGGTCTTACCGACGCCGGGCTCACCGATCAGCACCGGGTTGTTCTTGGTGCGACGGCTCAGCACCTGCATGACCCGCTCGATTTCCTTCTCACGGCCAATGACCGGATCGAGCTTGCCCTCCATGGCAGCGGCAGTCAGGTTACGGCCGAACTGGTCAAGAACCAGCGAGGTCGACGGAGTTCCAGCCTCGCCACCGCGGCCACCGGTACCGGATTCGGTGGTCTCCTTGCCCTGGTAGCCGCTCAGCAACTGGATGACCTGCTGACGCACCCGGGTCAGCTCGGCACCCAGCTTGACGAGCACCTGAGCCGCGACGCCTTCACCTTCACGGATGAGGCCCAGCAGGATGTGCTCGGTGCCGATGTAGTTGTGGCCGAGCTGCAGCGCCTCGCGCAGGCTCAGTTCCAGCACCTTCTTGGCGCGCGGCGTGAAGGGAATGTGCCCGGACGGTGCCTGCTGCCCCTGGCCGATGATTTCCTCGACCTGGCTGCGCACCCCCTCCAGGGAAATACCCAGCGACTCCAGCGACTTGGCGGCGACGCCCTCGCCCTCGTGAATCAGACCCAGCAGGATGTGCTCGGTGCCGATGTAGTTGTGATTGAGCATGCGGGCCTCTTCTTGGGCCAGCACGACCACCCGCCTTGCGCGGTCAGTGAATCTCTCGAACATCGGTCTCCCTCGCTTCCTCGTCCGGCCTTTGCGCAAGCGGTTCATCGTGCCGCTCGGGGTTCCCCCCAAACGGCTCATCCCCGCTGGCACTAGGACCTAATCGCCACTCTAGTGGTCGGCCGTAGTCGGCGCGGTGCTCGCATACCTGGAGATGGCTCCTGAGTGCTCAGCGGAGCCCATCGGAACCCGGTGGAACCGTCCCCAAAAATACGAATCACCGCACCCGGCGGTGCTTGTTAGGCAACCGAACAACGCCAGATGCGGTGAAAACGTTTCCGATTTTGATCCGACTTCGCCGTAAGCGAAATTACCGGGGGGACCCGCAAGTCGACGGGTTTTAGGAGGCGGTCTTAGTTGGCAGTCTTAGTTGGCGGCGTTGAACGCGTCGACAACTTCGGCGGGAATGCGGCCACGCGAGGACACATTGTGACCGTTCTTGCGTGCCCACTCGCGGATCGCGGCGCTCTGCTCACGATCGATGCTCGCGCGCCCGCGACCCGACCCTGAACTCCCCCGGCCACGACGGCGCCCACTGACGCGACGAGCATGCTCGACCCATGTGGTGAGCTGATTACGCAGCTTCTCCGCATTCTTAGAAGAAAGGTCGATCTCGTAAGTCACGCCGTCAATACCGAATTCAACGGTCTCGTCGGCTGGCGCCTCGCCATCGACGTCATCGACAAGCGTAACCGTGACCTTCTTAGCCATTCCCTTTGTCCTTCCAAAAGCGGAACCCCCGTTGGTCCACTTCAAACATGCCACGGATTGCCGCAAAGTTCAACATACGCGCAAGGCTGCGCGTGTTCCACTCAAGGCAAGCGATTCACTACACGCATAGTTGACTCATAGTTGAAAAGCGAGACAAAAATTCGGACGCGTAGATCAAAGCGTAGGTCGGACGATCGGAAACAGGATCGTCTCGCGAATTCCCAGTCCGGTAAGCGCCATCAACAACCGGTCGATACCCATGCCGGTTCCCGCCGCCGGCGGCATTGCATGTTCCATCGCACTGAGGAAATCCTCATCGAGGCTCATCGCCTCATCATCACCAGCCGCGGCCAAACGAGCCTGGTCAACGAACCTTTCACGCTGAATCACCGGATCGATCAACTCCGAGTATCCCGTTGCCAATTCGAAGCCCCGAACATACAAATCCCACTTCTCGGTCACGCCGGAGATGCTTCGGTGCTGACGAGTCAGTGGCGACGTCTCAACTGGGAAATCTCTGACAAACGTCGGCGCGGACATTTTGTCACCGACCTGGTGCTCCCACAGTTCTTCGATGAGTTTTCCGTGCCCGTAGCCGCGATCGGTGGGAATCTCTGCGCCCACTCGCTCGGCGATCTTCCATAGCGTGGCAATCGGTGTATCAGGCGTGATCTCCTCGCCAAGAGCTTCCGACAACGACGGATACATTTCCATCGTCGTCCACTCACCGTCCAAGTCGTAGGTCGACCCGTCGGGCAACGCCACCTGCCTGGTTCCCATTGCGTCGTCCGCTACCTCCTGTATGAGCTCGCGGATCATTGTTGCAGCGGTGTCGTATGTGCCGTACGTCTCATATGTTTCCAGCATCACGAATTCGGGAGAATGCGTCGAATCTGACCCTTCATTTCGAAAAACTCTGTTGAGCTCAAAAATCTTGTCGAAACCGCCGACGAGCGCCCTTTTCAGGAAAAGTTCCGGTGCAATACGCAGATACAGGTCGATATCGAGTGCGTTGGAATGCGTAATGAACGGCCGGGCCGCAGCACCTCCGGCAAGGGTCTGCAGGATCGGTGTCTCCAACTCCAGGAATCCCCGTCGGTGCAGAGCATCACGAACGGCGCGCATCACCGCGACACGCTGCCGCGCAATCTGGCGCGCCTCGGGCCGCACGATGAGATCCACATATCGCTGGCGCACTCTGGTCTCTTCGGACATCTCCTTGTGAGCAACGGGAAGCGGGCGCAATGACTTGGAAGCCATCTGCCAGCTGTCCGCCAGGACGCTCAGTTCGCCTCGGCGTGAGCTGATGACCTCGCCCTGTACGAAGACAATGTCGCCGAGGTCCACATCGGTTTTCCAGTCCGCCAGGGACTGCTCGCCGACACCGGCAAGGCTGATCATCACCTGTAATGAGGTGCCGTCGCCCTCCTGGAGCGTCGCAAAACACAGCTTGCCGGTATTCCGGGAGAAAATGACGCGACCCGACACACCCACCTGATCACCCGTGCTGGTGTCCGTCTCGAGGTCCACGTACGCATCACGAACCTGCTTGAGGCTGTGGGTTCGGGGTACCTCCACCGGATAGGGTTCAACACCCTCGGCGAGCAGCTTTTCGCGCTTGGCCTGCCGGATGCGAAATTGTTCCGGCAAGCTGGTCTGCGCGTCAGGATCAGTCACGTCTCGGCAGCTTAGCGGTAGTGCTTCTCCGGGACTGTTTCGCCGATTCCGGCGTCCGAAAATTCTATTTCGCCGAGCGGGGCTTACCGCGCTGGTCGGCCCGGTTGCGCTCGTACACCAATCGCAAACCGTCCAGGGTGAGGTGCGCCTCGTAGCGGTCCACCGTGTGCGTCTCGGGAAGGATCAATGGGGCCGTGTGTCCGGTGGCCACCACCGTGGCACCGGCGCCGCCAAAGCCTTCGATATCCCGGCGCACCCGCTCGACAAGCCCGTCCACCAGCCCGGCGAATCCGAAGACCGCCCCCGCTTGCATGCACTCGACGGTGTTCTTGCCGACGACGGAACGCGGCCGCGTCAGCTCCACCCGTCGCAGCGCGGCACTGCGGGCGGCTGCGGCATCAGAGGACACCTGCACACCCGGCGCGATGGCTCCTCCCAGGAATTCACCCTTGGCCGACACCACGTCCACACAGATCGAGGATCCAAAGTCGACCACGATGCACGCCGATCCAAATCTATGGTGCGCGGCAAGGCAATTCACGATTCGGTCGGCGCCGACCTCTTTCGGGTTGTCGACGAGCAGCGGCAGGCCCGTACGCACGCCCGGCTCGATGAGGACCTGCGGAACGGCCGACCAGTACTGATCGAACATTCCCCGCATTTCGTGCAGCACCGAGGGCACGGTGGACAGTGCCGCGACACCGGTCAGTGTCTCGCTGTCATCGCCGATCAGTCCGTCGATGGTGAGGGCCAGCTCATCGGCGGTGATCTCGGGTTCCGTGCGAATCCGCCAGTGCTGAACAACCTTGGCATGCTCGCCGGTGCCCGATACCAGTCCGAGGACGGTGTGGGTGTTACGTACGTCGATGGCCAGCAGCACGGCTACACCAGACCGCGGGGCGATACCAGACCGAAGTTCTCGGGCACGTAGGCCGGATCGCCAGAGTGCTCACCCAGCTCAACCTGCTTGTTGTCCGAGTCGACGAACACCACACGCGGCGTGAAGGCGCGTGCCTCCGCATCACTCATCACACCGTAGGCGATGATGATCACCAGGTCCCCAGGATGTACCAGATGTGCTGCGGCACCGTTGATCCCGATGACGCCGCTGCCACGAGTACCGGTGATCGCATACGTCTCCAGCCGAGCACCGTTGTCGATGTCGACAATGGTGACCTGCTCGCCCTCCAGCAAGTCGGCGGCCTCCATGAGGTCTGGATCGATGGTGACCGAGCCGACGTAATGCAGATCGGCATGCGTCACGGTGGCGCGATGGATCTTCGATTTCATCATCGTGCGGAACATCATTGTCCTCCAGTCAGTTTCGCCAGGGCAGTGCGTGATCGGGGTCCGCGGGTCCAGAAGAGCCGATTCCGCCGCCCAATTCCAGGGGAACGTTGTCCAGTAGCCGGGTAGTACCCAGCTTGGCGGCCACCAGCATGCGGCCGGGTCCTTGTGCGGGTGCGGGGCCCAGATCGGCGCCGCGAACCTCCAGGTAGTCCACCTCGATGGCGGGCACCTCATCGAGTACCGCGCGGGCCGCGTCCAGTGCCGATTCCGTGCCGGCCGAAGCCGAGTAGATTCCGGCAAGTAGCGCGGCCGACAGTGCACCGGCCTGCTCGCGGTGTTCCTCGCTCAGGTAGACATTCCGCGAGGACATCGCCAGCCCGTCCGCCTCACGGACAATCGGTATCGGAACGATGCGCGTCTTGAGGTTGAGATCGGCGACCATCTGCCTGATGAGCACCAGCTGCTGGTAGTCCTTCTCGCCGAAGTATGCCTGGTCGGGAGCCACGATCTGCAGCAGCTTCAGCACAACTGTCAGCATGCCGGCGAAATGCGTTGGACGCGAGGCACCCTCGAGTTCGGCACCAAGCGGTCCCGGCTGGACGGTGGTGCGTTGCCCATGGGGATACATCGCCTCTGCATTCGGCGCGAACACCAGCTCGACACCCTCGCCACGGAGCTTTTCGACGTCCGATTCCAGGGTGCGCGGGTACGCGTCGAGATCCTCGCCGACGCCGAACTGTAAGGGATTGACGAAGATCGACACCACGACCACCGCGCCGGGCACCTTCCGGGCATGCCGGACCAGCGTCAGATGGCCCTCATGCAGCGCACCCATGGTCGGTACCAACATGATCCGGCGTCCGGTGTGCCGCAATGCCTTCGACACGTCGTACATCGTGTCGGGATCATGGTGAACGGTCAGTTCTCCACTGAGGTAGCCCTTCGGCCCCTTCGGCCCATACAAACTCGTCATCAAGCAGCCCTACCTAGTCCGGGGTTCCAGTGCGGCGAAAACTGATTGGGGCGCGTGCGCCCGCTGCGCAGTACGTCGAGCATCGGCGCGGTATGCCTCGGCCAGCGCCGGATCCGCCTCGGTCAGTGCATCCAGGTGGCGCCCGATGGCCGCGCCGTCTCCCCGCGCCACCGGACCTGTCAGAGCTGACTGCCCACGGTCCAGCGCATTGGTGACGGCGGCACGAATCAACGGCGCCAGCATCCGTTCGGGCAACCCGCCCGGTCCATCACCGATGATCTCCTGCCCCAACAGTTCCTGACCCCATAGCGCCGATCGCAGCGCCTCAACCGCATCTAGTACCAGCGTCACCACGTGGTTGCTTCCGTGCGCCAGGGCGGCGTGATAGAGAGTGCGGGCGTCCTCGCGCACTCGTACCGGCTCGCCGCCTATCTCCAGCACCAGCGCCGTACCGATCGCGTAACCGATCTCGTCGGCCGCGGTAATTCCAAAGCAGGCATTGGGAAGTCGCTCAATATCCTCATCCCCGCCTACGAACGTCATGGCCGGATGGATGGCCAGCGGCACGCACCCGAGGGCAGTCAACGGCTCCAGGACCGTGATGCCGTTGGCGCCCGACGTGTGCACCACGATGGTTCCGGGCCGTACCGAACCGGTAGTGGCAAGCCCCGAGACCAAGGCCCCCAGCTCGTGATCCGGTACTGCAAGGATCAGTAGCTCGGCACGCGGAGCGACCTCCTGGGCGGACAGGACCTGACTTTCCGGCAGTCGTTCCTCGGCACGCCGACGCGAGGCATCAGATACCGCGCTGCATGCGACAACGAAATGGCCCGCCGCCTCCAGCGCGACGCCCATGGCAGTACCCACTCGGCCGGCCGAGATAATCCCGACAGCCAGACGCGCGGGCCGCAAGCCATCAAGTGGCCCATCGGCTTGGCTATCGACATTGAAAGCCTCAGACATGCTGAACGAGACACCTCGCAGACTAGATACGTTCCAGTCCTGCCTGGCAGGTACCGGACGGTCATCAGCAGGCTAATCCCACCGAGGCGCTACCGGCAGTGCCCGGAGCCGTTAGATTGCTCACTTTCGCGCACGGTGACAAAATCCGCCGAAAGTCAGTCCTCGCGGCGCCGGCGGCGGCCGCCACCGGACTCCGAGGGCTCTGACGGATCTCCCTGGAGACGTCCCAGCAGGTCGGCGACCGAGAAGCCACCCGTTTCCTCAACATGGCGGCGACCGCGCGACTCCTCGGATTCCTCGGGTTCCGGGGCCCGCCGACGACCACGTGGCTCTTCGGATTCCTCGGGTTCGGGGGCCCGTCGGCGTCCGCGCTTCTCCTCAGGTTCCGGCGCCCGGTGTCCCCCGGAGCTCTCCGGATAGCTCTGTTGTTCCGGGGCCGGCGGTGGCGGCGGGTAAGAAGGCTCGGGCGCCCAGTGCCCACCGCCGGCATTCTCGGGCCCGGCCGGAGCCTGGTGGCGTGACGGCGATCCGGAATGTCGACCGACGACTGGCTCTGCCTGATACGGAGTTGGAGCAGGTGCGGGTTCGTTGGATGCCCAGTTGCTTCCGCTGGTGCCGGGAGGCAACCACTGGCCTTCGGCGGGGGCCGGAGACCACACGCTCGGTGGC
>NZ_LJYL01000020.1:0-247937 GCF_001440135.1 Mycobacteroides sp. H003 | reverse complement strand
CCCCGGAAAATCCCCTTCCCCGGCAGCTCGCCTTCCTGGGCGCCGGTGTATGTCTGATCGCGGTGATCGTCGTCGCCGGGCTCAGTGCACGTCGCAGACAGGAGAGCACGAGTGAGTAAGAACGTGAAGCTATATCGACCCCCGGTACCGTGCACGCTGCGGTTGACCCTGGTGGCGACGCTGGTCGCAGCGGGTGCGTTCGCCCTCTACCGCCGGGACCCCGCCGACCGCTGGATCGCCATCACCGCCGGAGTGCTGGCACTGGTGCTGCTGGTGTGGTGGCGTGGCACCTTCCTCACCGACATTCTCGGACGATTCACGAAGCTGCTGACCCGCAGAATCTCTGGGAGGTCCTCCGCGAACACCCCTCAGATTGTCGCAGCGGGCGTCGATGCGCGCACCACGGTGGCACTCGAGCTCTCAGCACCCGCATCGGATGAGGAGGTCCCGCTCGGGCTCCTGTCCGGATACCTGGATCGCTACGGCGTACGGTGCTCATCAATCCGGGTCACGACCGCCGGGATAGCCGGCACCGAGAACAAGACCTGGGTGAGCCTGACCCTGAGCGCGGCGGACAACCTTGCGGCATTGCAGGCACGTTCTTCCCGAATCCCTTTGCGTGAGACCGCCGATATCGTGGGACGCCGACTCTCCGATCACCTACGCGAACTGGGGTGGCAGATCAATGCCGCAGAGAACCCCGGCACGCCGCTGCCGGAGGAAGTCAAGGAGGGCTCCCGCGCCGTCACTGACGATCACGGATACCTGGCCGCCTACCGCGCCACGGTGAACGACGATCTGCCGAACACTCTCGGAAGCATCTGGAGTGCCCCACTACCGGAGCGCTGGACGGTCCTCGAGCTCACCGGCACCACCGATGCTCCGCTGCTGACCGTGGTGTGCGCCTTGCGCACAGACGAGAAGCCAGAGTCACGCGCGCCATGGGGCGGGCTGACGCTGTGCTGGGGCGAGCACCTGCCTGTCCTGCAGGCGATGAACCCGCTGTCGCCCAACTCCTTCGGCGTAGCCGGGACCCCGGTCACCGTAGAGTTCCTCGACAACCTCGCGCCGCAGAATGAGGCACAGGCACTGGTCTGAGAGCATGTGGGCTAACGCGCTCCTGGGTGCGTTAGCCCACTGCGGCGTGGGCAGATTCCGGGAAGAGCGACCCGGCCTCGGTACCCTTTCGGGGTGATCGCAGGTTCGGCCAGACGTCTGGGAATGCTCGCCGCCACGCTGAGTCTCGTTCTCACAGGCTGCGGCCACGAGAACCCCGGCTCTGCGTCCTGGCCACCTGTCGGTGGGCGAGGCCCCTGCGCGGTGGCCAAAAAAGTCGATGTACCGGCCACCATGCGCGACGGCACCGTACTGCGTGCCGATGTCTACCGCCCTAAGCTCAAGGACCACGTGCCGGTCATCCTGATGCGCACCCAATACGGCAAAGGCAGCGCGCAGATCAAACCGTCGCGGTTCCAGACTCCCGACTGGTTCGCCTCACACTGCTACCTCGTGGTGGTGCAAGACGTTCGGGGGCAGGGCGCATCGGATGGGATATTCACCGAATTCGGCAATGACGGTAGCGACGGATATGACACCGTCGAATGGGCGGCCGGATTACCCGGCTCTACCGGCAAGGTCGGAATGTACGGGTCCTCCTATGTCGGCGCGACGCAATGGCTCGCCGCCACGACAACTCCCCCGCACCTGACAACCATCGTCCCGTCCAACACCGCATCCGACTACTACGACGGCTGGACCTACGAGGGCGGCGCGTTCCGGCTCGGCTTCGTGCTGCCATGGGCGATCGAGACAATCGCCACCACCGCGGCGAAGAACCGCGGCGACGACGCGACCGCCCGAGAGCTGGAAGCCGCCGCCACGGAGCCGGAGCGCTGGCTCAAGTTTCTTCCGTACCAGGATGTTCCACCGATGCAGCCGGGCAATCCACACGTTGCGCCCTGGTACTTCGACTGGATCCGCCATTCGACCCGCGACGACTACTGGAAGCGGTGGAGCATCCGGGATCGGTACGAGAACGTGAAGGTCCCCGTCCTGCATTTCGAAGGCTGGTACGACGCGTTCCTGCGCGGAGGCCTGGAGAACTTCGCCGGCATGTCCTCGCGCGGCGGCTCAGCGGAGGCGCGCCAGCATCAGCGCATCGTCATCGGCCCGTGGGATCACCTCGCCTGGGGCCGCGAAACATCGAGTCCCTCGCCACTGCTGAAAGGCCTGGGGACCGGAGCCAGTAGCCCCGTGAACGAGCTGCAATTGGCGTGGTTCGATCACTTTCTCAAGGGGACCGACAACGGTGTCTCCGCCGACTCACCCCGCGTCGACTACTACCTGATGGGCGCCAACCGATGGAAGAGCGCCCCTGCCTGGCCGCTGCCACAGACGCAATGGACCGTCTACCACCTCGGCGGTCCCGGCGCGAAACACCATGGAACGCTGGGTAACTCGACCACACCTGAGGATCCACCCGACAGCTACCGCTACGACCCTGCCAATCCGGTGCCGAGCGCCGGCGGGCACTCGTGCTGTGCCGCGGATTCCGCGCCGGAAGGCCGATACGACCAGAACACCATCGAAGAGCGCCCCGACGTGCTGACGTACACCGGCGAGCCACTCACCGCCGATACCGAAGTCACCGGGCCGATCACCGTCGACCTGTGGGCTTCGTCCTCGGCGCCGGACACCGATTTCACCGCGAAACTCGTTGTCGTGCAATCCGATGGCACCGCCGTCAACCTCAACAACGGAATTGTCCGAACCTCGCTGGCACAATCCTTATCCGAGCGCCGACCCATCCCCGCCGGCCAGCCACACAGATACCGCATCGACATATGGCCGGTGAGCTACCAGTTCCGTGCCGGCGAGCGCATCCGGCTGGAAATCTCCAGCAGCGACTTCCCGCAGTACGCGCCCAACCCAAATACGAGTGCGGCGTTCGGGCAGAACGATGAACTCCGCTCCGCCACACAGACAATCCTGCACGATGCCGCGCACCCGTCAGTGCTGACGCTTCCCGTCATACCCGCAGGCAGCCCGGGAACAGAGCAGTTCCCGCTACCCAGGTAGTCAACGGAGAACGCTAACCCCAGTTCTCCGGGCCGCCCAGGTCCGCCGAGAGCCAGTGCTCCGGGGAGACATAGACCGCGATCTGCTCGCCATACCCCTCCGAGTATTTGAGATACCCGTCGAGCAACTCCTCCGGGATATACCGGGCGGCCACCTGCCGGTGCTGGTCATGTTCGAGCGGCACGATCTTGGTCACCGGCCCCTCCACGCTCACATACCGGACCGTCGGCTGCTCACGATCGACCATGAGCGTGAGCCGACCTGCCGCCTCGATCAGCTGATGCTTGCGCGAACCCTTGCCCGTCGGAATCCAGAGATCGCCACCCGGGGTGTAGAAGTACCAGATCGGCACGGTAAGCGGAGCGCGGTCCGCACCGGCACTCACCGAGATTGCCGCCACGTGGGGCTCGGCCAGAAATGCCTGTCGTTCTTCCAAACTCAATCCCATGGCATCACCCTACGAGCCCGCACCGACAAGCGCACCGGACTCGGGTCATGGTTCACTGAACCCGACACTGCGGAAACGAAAGGGCGTGGTGCCATAAGCAAAACGCGTGTCATGCATCGTCGCCCTGCGCCGCTCACGGACAAACAGACATTTGAGACAAATGTCGAGGTGCTCGAGCAATTCGGTCTGCGCCGCGCGCTTTCCATCCTGACAGCGATTTGTACCGTGGCCATCGGCGCCGCCGCGATGACCTCGGCGTTCGAGGGCTTTTCGACCATTCCTGCGTTGTGCGTCGTCATCGCATTACCCACCCGGGGATGGGGCATTCGGTATGCGCGGCGCAAACCCATTACTTTCGCCGAGTCGTTGGCTTGGCTCATCTATTGCGATATCGCCATCATGGTGCCGAAATGTATATGGCGAGAAGACAAGCCGGGAAGAAAGCCGCGCGTGTTTCCCATTGATGCCGCGGTATCGCGTGATTCACTTGAGCGATGGCACGACCCATCGATCTCGCCCGTCGCTTCTACGACCGGTTCGAACCCATCCACGGCATCGCCTACTTCGCACCCGAGGCGCGCGCCGCGGCCGACGAGCTCGGCTACCGCGGATTCTGGCGCGGATACTTTGCCACCCGTTCGGCACCCCTGGGCATGGTGTGCCCCCGGCTCGTCGAGGCCGTGTTCTACAACTTCGCCTCATTCCGGGTCGTCAAGTCACTCGAAGGCGCCTGGGAAACCGTCAGCCCGCAACAGGCACTGTCCGCCCGGCAGGCCGGTGCTGTCGCGGCGTTACGGCGCTATGGCCTGACCGATGACGAAAATCTTTGCGCCGCAGCGGAACTGCTGGGCAGGGCGGCCCGCAACGCCTCGCCCGCGGGGCGTCCCCTCTACGCCGCGTTGACCGCCGTGCCCTGGCCCGACGAACCCCTGGCGACGCTGTGGCACGCCGCCACCCTGCTACGCGAACAGCGTGGCGATGCCCACGTCGCGGCCCTGGTCGCGGCGGGCATCGATGGCCGTGAATCGAACGTGTTTCATGTTGCGGCGGGCCGTGCCACCAAGGCCGACATCATGCGCAGCCGCGACTACGACGAGTCAGAATGGACCACACTCGAAGAGGGCTTGACTCGGCGCGGCCTACTCGACGACGGTGCCCAGCTGACGTCAGAGGGACACGCGCTCAAGACCGATATCGAGAACCGGACCGACCGGGTATCGCTGCCGGTATTCGACATTCTCAGCGATACCGAGGTGGAGGCGCTCTTTCACGCACTCACCCCCATCACCCGGCGGGTCATCGCCGGCGGCGACCTACCGGCGTCGACACCAATGGGGTTGCGGCGCAACGATCTCGATAACGAAAGTGCGAATCTGACCTAGGCCGCCAGCGCTCCCCGCTTCTTGAGCAGAGGGAGCACACCCTCGGCGAACCAGTAGGCCTCCTCAAGGTGCGGGTATCCGGACAAGATGAACTCGTCGAACCCGAGCGCGTGGTACTCGGAGATCAGATTCGCGACCTCTTCATGACTGCCCACCAGCGCCGTACCCGCACCGCCGCGCACCAACCCGACACCGGCCCACAGGTTCGGGTAGATCTCCAACTTGTCGAGCCGACCGCCGTGCAGCGCCGTCATGCGCCGCTGGCCTTCGGATTCGGACTTCGAATGCAACGCGGTGGCCGTCGCCACCTGCTCCGGGGTCAACTCCGCCACGAGCGAATCGGCGACGGCCCAGGCCGCCTCGGAGGTATCCCGCGTGATCGTGTGCAGCCGGATGCCGAATCGAAGGGTGCGCCCGCGTTCCTTCGCCAGGGCACGCACCGTCTCGATCTTCGCCGCGGCCGCGGCGGGCGGCTCGCCCCATGTCAGGTACACGTCCACATGATCGGCCGCGATGGGCAACGCGGCCGGAGAGGAGCCTCCGAAATACAGCTGCGGCAAAGGTGTTGGCGGCTCCGAGACCCGCGCGTCGGTCACGGTGTAGTGCTTGCCCGAATAGTCGACGGGATCACCCTTCCAGATGTCCCGCACGATCTGCAGGAACTCCCCGGTCCGCTCATAACGCTCGTCGTGGGTGAGCCAATCGCCGAAGCGGCGCTGCTCGGTGTCGTCGCCGCCGCTGACAACGTTCAGCAGCAGGCGCCCTTCGGAGAACCGCTGGAAGGTGGCGGCCTGCTGTGCGGCGAGTGTGGGTGGCACCAGGCCGGGCCGGAAGGCGACCAGGAACTTCAGACGTTCGGTCTGCTCCAGAAGCGCCGATGCCGTCAGCCACGCATCCTCACACCAGGTGCCGGTGGGCGTCAGCACACCCTCGAAGCCCAAACGGTCCGCAGCGCGGGCGATCTCGCCGAGATAGCGCAGGCTCGGTTCGCGGTAACCCACCGGGATGGTGTGATGCGAGGACGCGTGCGAGGCGCCCACAATGGAACGGCTGTCGCCATTGGTGGGCAGGAACCAGAAGAACTTGGCGGCCACGGGAATTGCTCTCCTTGTGGGTTATTGGGACTTGGTGAAGTACTGCTTGAGTGCATCGTTGTACCGGTTATCGACGAAATCAGAGAACGTGGGCTTGCTCTGAATCTGGCCCGACTGCGCGAACAGATCGGTCAGCGTCTGCTCCGAGGCCGTCACCTCGTCGGTAAGCGGTATTGGTTGTCGCAGGCTGCGTGACTGTGCCAGCTCAGCTGCGGCAGGGTCGATTCCGATTGCGGCGGCATACTTTCCATACCACTCCTGTGGATGGGCTTGGGCCCATGCGCTGGCACGCGCGATGCGCTGCACCAGGTCCGACAGTGCGGTATTGCGTTGAGCATCACGCAGTGCCACCTGCGAAGCGACGCCGAATCCGTATCCGTTCGCGACGCCGGTAGCGGTCACCAGGGTACGAACCTTCAGCTGTTTGTCGGCCAGCGCCGTGTAAGGGTCCCAGATCGCCCAGGCGTCGGCCTGTCCCTGACTCAGTGCGGTAAACGCGTCGGCGGGCTGCAGAAACACCGGCTGGATGTCCTTGATGGTGAGATTGGCCTTCTGCAGCTGAAGTAGCAGATGACCGTTCGCCGAACTCCCCTTCCCGACAGCCACCTTCTTCCCCCGCAGATCTGCCACGGATCGGATTGGGGATGTGTCGGAAACCAGGATCTGGTCACCGGAGGCGTCATTCGTATAACCAGACACCACTTTGATTCTCGCCTTGGACGCAGCCCCGAAGATCGGGGGTGTGTTGCCGGTGACGGCAAAGTCGATCTTGCCCGCGGTCAGCGCCTCGATCTGCGGCGGGCCAAAAGTGAAGGTGGAGAATTCGACCTTGTACGGCGCGTTGTCCAGTTCCCCTGCCGCGCGTAGCAGCGATTCGGTGCCGCCCTTCTGATCGCCCACGCGCAGCGTGAGATTCGACAGCTCCGAGAGCGGGACGAGCTGCGGCACCGCGGAATCGCCCTTTTCGTCGCGGCCGGAGGTGCAGGCCGTCAATGACAGCAGGATCGCGGTCGCGCTGACGATGGACTTAAACACCAAGCTGCGCAAGAAGCTCTCCTCGATAGTTCTCGGTTTCGGTGTCGTGCTTGCCCTGCGGTTTACGCGGATTGCGAATGCGCAATGTGTGCACCAACCGACCCTCGTCCAGCACCAGGATGGTGTCGGCCAGCGATATCGCCTCGTCCACATCGTGAGTTACCAGCAGCACCCCGAACTCGTGCTCTCGCCATAGGTTCAGCAACAGTCGGTGCATCGAGAGCCGTGTCAGCGCATCGAGTGCCCCGAAGGGCTCGTCGAGCAACAGCAGCTGCGGCTCCGCGACAAGCGCACGCGCCAGCGAAACACGTTGTGCCTGCCCACCCGAGAGCGTCAGTGGCCAGGCCTGCGCCTTGTCGGCAAGCCCCACCTCATCAAGGGCCCGGTCAACGCGAGAGAGCGCCTCCGCCTTGGACAACTTGGTGCGGGTGAGTCCGTACAGCACGTTATCGCGCACCGAGCGCCACGGAAAAAGTCGCGGCTCCTGGAAGGCCACGGCGGGAGCGCCCAACACCACGCGCTCACCATCGTGGTCACCGGCCAGCCCGGACAGCACCCTGAGCACCGTCGACTTACCCGAGCCGCTGCGGCCCACCAGAGCGACGATCTCGCCACGGTCGACCCGCAGCGAGATGTCGTCGAGAACGCGATTACGCCCGTACCACTTGGTGACCGACGTCAACTCCGCCGCCGGGGTGGCGGACTGGCGCGACAAGTCTGCGAGCTCGAAAACCGCTGTCATGATCTGCCTTTCATGATCGGTACCGCAGTGCGCGCCGTTCCAGCACTCGCACAATGGCATCTGTGACTATGCCCAGCAGCGCGTAGACCACCAGCCCGAAGATGATGACGTCGATGCGCAGGAAATCGCGCGCATTGTTGATGAGGAATCCCACCCCGGCGTCGGCGTTGATCTGTTCGGCGACGATGAGCGTCAGCCAGGACAGCGCCAGGGACTGCCGTAACCCGACAAGCACCTGCGGAGTCGCACTGGGGACGACGATGACACGCAAACGCTGCCAGAACGAAAACCCAAGCACCTGTGCGGTTTCGAAAAGTTTGGGGTCTACCTGCCGGATCGCGGAGGTGGTGTTGAGGTACAGCGGGAAAGCCGCGCCGAGAGCCACCATCAGCACCTTGGGCAGCTCGCCGATGCCGAACCACAGGATGAACAACGGGATGAGACCGAGGTGTGGCAGCGCCCGGATCATCTGCATGGTCGGATCCACCACGGCATCGGCAAGGCGCGACAAGCCCACCGCCGCCCCCAATACCACGCCGACCAGACCGCCCAGCAGCAGTCCTTCGGCGGCGCGGAGGCCGGATACCCGCAGTGCGGCGGCAAGCTGTCCGTTGCCGATCAACTCGATTCCGGCGTGGGCGATTGTCGACGGGGCAGGCAATATCTCCGGGTCGATCAGCCCCCAGGCGCTGGCCGCCTGCCAGATGAGCAGCACCGCGAACGGTGAGAGAAATCGAACGATCTCCCACCGCCGATTGAGTACCCACTCCCACCGGGACGGGGTGGCAACGGGGGCATCTGTGTCAGTCGCCGCAGTGGCCACCAACGTATTACGGGTGGTCATGAAAAGCTCAGGAATCCTCACGGGTCGGCGGCTGCGTATCGACAGTGTTGACACACTATGGGCGCGTTCGGATTCGGTGAAGAATTAATATCGCGCTGATTCGACGGGTATCCCCATCCCGGGAAAACGACAGAAATCAGCGCCAGCCGTCTGCCGCCTTGGCGGCGCGCAGCAGTTCCTCGCACAGCTCACGCAGCTCATCGTGGGTCGCACCTTCTTCGACCGCGGTGGCAACATCCTCGGCCGCACACCGCGCCTGATACACCCGGTCGGCCAGGTCCGTCGCCTCATCGGCCGTAAGCACCACGGCATCGGCGGGCACCGAGGTGCCCTTGACGGCGGCACGCTGCTCATAAGCACGCTGACGGCAGGATTGTCGGCAGTACTGGCGTCGCCGGCCCAGTTCCGCGTCGTCGACTTCACGCCCGCACCATTTGCAGGGTTGAGCGTGTTTGCGACGTGCCACGTCTTGGAAGCGTAGCGGTGGCTCGCGACGCCAGGCGCGCAAGGTCCGCTCGGTACCAGCGAACCGCCTGACCGTCGGCGGATGTGAGAAATCGGCATCACCAAAACGGACGACATGACTGGTGAGAGCTGGTGCGACACGACTGACGCCACGTCGTGCAAAGCGATCGAGCGCAATTAGCACAATTGCAAGGAAAACGGATAATTGTGCGCTAATCTTGCCCAATCACAGCGGCATCCAACGTCGGAGGTTGTGCGATGAACAAGATCATCAAGCTTGGGCAGGCCGTGCTAGCAGCGGGTGTTATCGCCGCTCCGGTCGCTGTCATCAACGCGGGCCTGGCGTCGGCACAGCCGAGCCCCGCCCCCGCGGATGTGTGCTTCAACGGACCGTATCCCTCACCCCCGCCCCCTTGGGGACCGGGAACCATGGAGGGCTGTGTCAACCCCGACAGCTGGTTCAGCCAGTGGGGTTGGCGGTATGCAGGACCCAACTGGCGCGGCGAAGGCGGACAACTGCCGCCTCCGGCCCCGAACTGGAAGTACGTAGGCCCGGGCTGCGAGTACTCGAGCAACCCGAACTGGCAGTACACCGGCCCGGACTGCCAACGCGAAACCCCGTAGTACGACGGCGGCCTCGGCGGCTAGTAGGAGTACGAGCCGCCGAGGGCCAGCTCGGCCTCGTGCGTCAAAATGGTCGCCAAGGCTTGCGGGTTCGACCAATAGAAGTAGTGCCCGCCGGTCACGAGGATGCTTGTGAACTCCCCCTTCGTGTACGGGGCCCATCGGCGCGGTGGCGCAAACTTCGGGATCACCTCGTCATCCTTTGCGCTCACCTCGGTGATCGCCGTCTTGATCCGGCGGCGCGAGATCGATTGCAGGCCAAGACTGAAATCGATCACCGCATGCAGCCGCGCCTGCTCCAGCAATGACTCGTCCGCTATCTTCTTCGGTGGCCACGCCCCGCGCTGCTCGTCATTGGTGAGCCTCCAGAGTGCGTGCTGTTTCGGGTTGTGGCCCCGGGTCTTGGCGTAGAGAGCATCCATGCGCCACAAGGACGGATGCCCACTCACCACCGGGACAAACCGGCCCACGGCGAAGTCCCGCGACTCCAATGCCTGACAGACCGTGTAACCGAACAGGCCACCGAAACTCTTTCCCGCGAGAACCGGCCGACGGCAACCGAGCCCGACGATCGCCGCCGCACAGTCCTCCGACAGTGCGCGCAGGTTCTCCGGGGAGGGCTCGGTGGACCGGGTGCTGCGCCCCGGCATCCGCCACACCCCGAAGTTCACCCCTGCCAGATGCGGGACCAGGTGCTGCTCGCCGGCGTGATTGGCCCCGGCGCCCGGGAAAAACAGCACGGTGGGCAGGGACGGCTGATATGCCCTTGGCCACCACCAACATTCGAGCGGAGTCGCAACAGTCACGCCGATCCTCTATATCGCGTCATGCTCGGGATCGCCGACCCCTTGCGCAATGAGTAGTGCGACGCGGGCACCGACGGCCTCAAGCGTGAGATCCGGGGTGAACTGGAACGCACTGATCTGGATGTTCAACTGCTTACCGGCCCGTGCGGCGAACTCCACCGCCATCAGGGAATCGATACCCAGATCGGCGATAGGCCCGGTGGGATCGATGCTGTCCACGTCAACCTTGAGGACATTGGCGAGTTCCTTGGCCAGTTCCTTGGTGACCATCGGGCCGCGTTCCTCCTCGGGCAGGGCTAGCACCGCCGCACGGAAGGCGGCCTGTTCGTTCGACACCGCAGCAGCTTCCGCGGAGAGATGAGCGAAACGTGTGCTCTTGGCTGTCGAGGGCAACGGAGTGCGCAAGACTCCCCAGTCAACGCCCGCGATAGCGACATGCGGAAGCTGGAATCGGGAGCACTCGTGCATGAGCGTCGCCCCGAGATCCATGTTGAGGCGGCGCAACCCGACGGAGTCGAGGAACTTCACGATGGCCTCCACCTCTGCCATCCCACCTCCACTCATCGCGCCCCAGCTCACCGACAGGGCGGGCAGCCCGGCCGCGTGCCGTGCCTGAGCGAGCCCGTCCAGCACGCTGTTCGCGGCCGCATACGTCACCTGCGGAACAATGCCGATGAGACCACTGATCGATGAGTACAGCACGAAGTGGTCGAGCGGTACATCGTGCTCGCGCGTGGCCTTATCCAGATTCAGGGCACCATCGACCTTCGGCGCGAAGACCTTGTACAGCGACTCCGCGCTGATATCCGCCAGCACCTCATCATGGGCCACCGCGGCGGCGTGGAAGACTCCGCGCAGCGGATGTCCCGACGCTTCCACCTTCGCGACCAGATCCGAGACCTGGTCGTAGTCGCTGATATCGATCCGCTCTTCCCACACGTCGACATCGGCGGCGCGCAACGCCTCGATCTGCGCCCGCGCCACCTCGGTGGTGGCGCCGCTGCGACCCGCGAGGATCAGGTGGGTGGCGCCGGCCCTGGCCAACGAGCGTGCGGTGGCCAACCCGAACCCGCCGAACCCACCGCTGATGAGGTAGGAGTGGCCGGGGCGCACCGGGGCGGTATCCGGCTTGCGCGGCAGTAGCTTTGGAGTCTGATCCCGCAGATCCAGCACGATCCGGCCCATGTGCGCCGCCCGGAACACCGCTTCGAACGCTCCCACCACATCTTCGATCGGGAATCTCGTGAACGGCAGCGGGGTGAGCTTGCCCGAGGTGAGCATCTCGGTGCATTCACGCCGGAGCTCGCGGAAGGTCTCGGGCCGCAGCCGCAGCATGCGGTCCATGTCGATCGCGTGGAACGACAAGTTCCCGCTGAAGGCCTTGAGATCCACTGCGCCGCCGAAGTAGATATCCGCCTTCCCGATTTCGATGATCCGGCAGAACTCCCCGGCGACCGCGAAGTTCTGGGCGATCATCTCGCCGGGCAGCGAGTTGTAGATGACGTCGACACCGCGGCCTTCGGTGACGCGCAGTATGTCGTCGACAAACCCGACCGAGCGCGAGTCGAAGGCCGCGGTTGCGCCCAGCTCGAGCGCCGCGCGACGGCGCTCCTCGCTACCGGCAGTCGCATAGACAACCGCGCCCATGTTGACCGCGATCTGCACCGCGCCCATACCCATGCCGCCCGCCGCACCGTGGATAAGGACGGTCTCACCGGGCTGCAGATCGGCGAGTTTGTAGAAGGCGTAACCCGCCGTGAAGAACGGGACACCCGAGCCCACCGCAAGCGGATCGAAATCCTCACGCTGCAGGTGCTCTTCGTCGATCCGTTCCCATGCCGCACCGCCATCGAGATCGAACGTCAGATAGCGTCGCAGCAGCCCACGCTCTGCCACCGCGATGCTCTCCCCGACTCTGAGTTCGTTGACCGCGGAGCCGACACGTGTGACGACACCGAATCCCTCCATCCCGGGCTCCAGCTTGAAATATGTTTCGCCGAGCTCGCGCTCCGTCAGGATTCCCAGGACCTTCAGCGGGTCTTTGTAGTTGAGTCCCAAGGTTTCGACGCGGACCTCGACCTGCCGGGGACCCGGTTCGATGCGATCGCATGCGCGCAGCGCGATGTCCTTGAGCGTGCGCGTGTCCGGGATCTGCACCTCGTAGGCCACCTCCGGGTCGGTGGGCTCGAATGGTTCTTCCCACGGCGCAACGAGTTCGGACAGTGACCGGCGCATCCGCTGGGTCCACCGCTCACCCGCACGCACCGCGACTTCTTCGGCTCGATTCATCGCGCCGATCTCCGCGGCCACCTCGTCCGGCGTGGCCGAATCGGGCAGATCCACAAGGGACCATTTGGCGGGGTGTTGCTCGTTGGCCAACACCCGGCGTGCTCCCACGAGCGCGGTCTGATCAAGGTCCAGGCCGCTGTCGCCCGGGGCCAGGAAGGCGCGCGTGCTCACGACGACCACCTGCACATCCGGGCTCACGACACCGCGTTCGGTCTCGGCTTCCAGAACTACCCGCAACGCCTGAGCGATCGTGACGAGTTGATGCAGGTTCTCCACCAACGTCTTTCCGGCACCGACAGTCGCCAGGACGCGTAAGTACGTGTCCGCGTGCAACGCTGCCGCGAAAGCGTCGGCGAGATCTGCTCCCGGGTCGGCTTTCAGGATCACGGCACCGGTGCTGGCCGCACGGCGGGCGCCTTCTGCGAAAGCGGCTGCCACATTGCCGATCTCGACGATCACATTCGCGGCCCGGGCGGCGGGCGCGGCGGCGCTTCTGGACGCGGCAGGTGCGGCGGCGGGCTGTCCCTCGGCTTCCTCTTCCAAAGGCTCCCAACGAGGCTCGTAGAAGTACTGATCAAGTTCGGACAGCGGGTCCGACGCCGATCCCACGGGCCGTAGCGTCACTCCCGTCAAGGCCAGGGCGACTTCACCGTCTTGCGAAGCGAGATAGGCGTTCGCACGCAGCGGCTGCGTGCTGGTGATCTCGACGAACGCTATCGGGTCCTGGGGCACCTCGTGGTACAGGCGTACCCGGTCCACCGAGGCCGGGATATGCGCCGTCGGAGGCACATCCAGCTCTGGACGTGCCGCCAAGAGAACCGCGATGCACTGCAGGGCGGCATCGGCGAGCGCGGGATGAACGGCGTGCCGCAGTGCCGACCCCGACGCGTCTACCGCTTCCGGAGTCGTCAGCTGCGCAACGCAGCCGGCCGACCCGATGCGCACGCTCTGGATTCGCTGGAAGGCGGGACCGTAGGAGAGCCCGACCGCGGCCAATCCCTTGTAGACGTCTTCGCCGTCAAAGATCCTGTCGAACTCGGACTGTGCCGGAACCTCGATCCGTAAGGTCCCCAGATTCGCCTCGACCAGCCTGCCATTGGCATGTGCCGTCCACAGTTGGGTATGCGCGGAGCGGCCGTTGACGGTGAACCGCTTGGTGGGCTCGTCCACGGTGAGACGGGTAATCGGCGCGTCATGTTCGGCGACCACCAAAGGCACCGCGAAGACCACCGAGTCCAAGCCCGCCTGGCCCCGGCCGGAGCGTTGCCGCACGGCCGATAGCGCGGCATCGAGGTACGCGGTTCCCGGTAACACAATCGAGCCGAGGACCGTGTGGTCGGGCAGCCAGGGCAGATTCGCGGCGGCCAGGGTGACCTCCCACTGTGGCGTCAGCGCCTCCGCCCGGTCGCCCAGGAGCGCGAACCGATCGGCGTCGCCATAGCGCGCACGCAACGTCAGGGCGTCCTCTTCCCACAGTTCCTCTTGCGACCAGGGGTATTTCGGCAGGTCCATGTGCGGGACCGAACCGTTCTCGTAGAGCCCGGCCTCGCCGGGCGCGTCGATGGCGCCCACCGCATACAGGTCCGTGACGGCTTGCAGCACCGACTGCTCATCATTCTGGTCGCGGTGCAAGGTCTGGACTGCGGCACCGGACACACTGTGGCGCACAAAGCTTTCTCGAATATTCCCGAGCAGGACCGGATGCGGTCCGAGCTCCAGGAACACCCGGTACCGATCCTCGATGAGGGTGTCGATGGCCTTCGCGAACAGGACGCTTTCGCGCACGTTCTTGAGCCAGTAGTCCGGGTCTGCGAATGCCGCGCTGTCGATCTTCTCACCGGTGACGGTCGAGTAGACCGGCACGTCTGCCTGCCGGGGGGCAAGGCCGGCCAGCGAGGTCGCGAGCTCCCCGAGAATCGGGTCCATGAGCTGGCTGTGATACGGAACCTCGACGTGCAGCATCCGGGCAAAGACCCCGTCTTCTGCGAGCTCATCGTGCAGTGCCTGCAGGGCCTTGGAGTCACCGGACAATGTGGTTGCCGAGGCGCTGTTGATCGCCGCGACGCACACTGCCGTTCCAAAGCGCGCGGCCCGGCGCTGGGCTTCCTCGGCATCCAGACCGACCGCGAGCATGCCGCCAGAGCCCGCTGTCTTGGCCTGCAGCCGGGAGCGATGGAAGGAAACCGTAGCGGCGTCGCGCAAGGACAACGCGCCGCTCACGTACGCCGCGGCGACCTCACCAACGCTGTGTCCTACTACCGCGGTGGGACGGATCTCGAACTGTCGCAAATGCTCTGCCAGCGCCGACTGGACCAAGAAATTTGCCGGCTGGGCGATCTCGGTGCTGCTGACGCGAGAGTCCCCTTCGGGCCGCAGCAGCTCGGCGATCACCGACCAGCCCGAGATCTCCTGGAACACCGCGTCGATCTCGGCGGCGGTGTCACGGAAGACACCAGGGGTCTGCAACAGTCCGCGCGCCATCCCCCACCACTGCGGGCCCATCCCGCTGAAGACGAACACGGGATCGGAGATGCCCTCGACGAGAGCACGCGCCGGGGCCGCTTCCTCGCTTTCCGCATAGGAGTTCAGCTGCGCGAGAAGGTCATCGGCATCACGATAGATGAAGCCCTTACGCAGATAATGCTGTGCCCGACGGCCGGTGGCCGCGGTCTTCAGTCGCTGCGCACCCTCCTCAGAGAGATCTGAGCCCAACAGCTCGGCGTACCGTCCGGCCACCTCGTGCAACGCTGCCCCACTGCGGGCGGAGACCGGGAAGATCCGAATGCTGTCACGTGCGGGAGCCTGCGGCTCGGCGGCCGCGGGTGGCGCCTGCACGATGACATGCGCGTTGGTCCCGCCGTAGCCGAAGCTGTTCACCGCCGCGTATGCGGGAGCTCCCAGGTCCGGGTACGGCTCGACCTCGGTCGGGATACGGATCTGCAATTCGTCGAACGGGATTTCAGGGTTGAGTTTGTCGAGGACGACCTGCGGCACGATGGTCCGCCGCTGCACGGTGAGCGCGGCCTTGATCAAACCTGCGACACCCGCCGCGGCCTCGGTATGGCCGAAGTTGTTCTTCACCGAGCCGATCACCAGCGGCTGCGTGCGACCGGGAACCTTGCCGTACGAGTGCCCCAGTGCCTGCGCCTCCAGCGGGTCGCCCACGCTGGTACCGGTGCCATGCGCCTCGATGTATCCCACCAAGGCCGGGTCGATGCCCGCCTCCTTGATCACGCGATCCGCAAGCCGCTGCTGCGACACCGGATTTGGCACGGGCAGCGCTATAGTCCTGCCGTCCTGATTGACCCCGCTGCCGCGAATCACCGCATATATATGGTCACCGTCGCGCTGTGCCTGCTCGAGGTTCTTGAGCACCACGATTCCGACGCCCTCGCCACGGCCGTAACCGTCTGCTGCCGCGTCGAACGACTTGCTGCGGCCGTCGGCCGCGAGGAATCTGCCCTTACACATGGTGATGAACGTTTCCGGCTGGAACATGACGTTCACTCCGCCGGCAAGCGCCACATCGCACTCACCGTCGGCGACCGCCCGTACCGCCAGGTGCGTGGTGACCAGAGAGGACGAACATGCCGTGTCCACGGTCATGCTCGGCCCCCAGAAGTCGAGCGCGTGGGCGATTCGGTTGGACAACAACGTCTGCGACGCGCTGAAGGCGGCGAAGTTGTTGATCTTCTCCAGGTTTCGGGCCAGGCCCCGGCTGATCATGTTGTCGTTCATGAAACCGCCGATGAAGGTACCCACGTTCCCGCCCAGCGCCTGTCCGGCGATGCCCGCGTCGTCGAGGGCTTCCCAGGTGGTTTCGAGAAGAAGCCTCTGCTGTGGGTCCAGGACGGCAGCCTCACGGTGCGAGATCCCGAAGAAATCCGCATCGAACCGTCGGAAACTCTGGGTCAGGAAGCTGCCTCGCCGCGTGTACATCCGGCCCGGCGTATCGGGGTCGGGGTCGTAGTACTTATCCGCGTCCCAGCGATCCTTCGGAATATCAACGACGGCGTCGCCTTTGCGTAACACAAAGTTCCAGAAACTCTCCGGATCACCAATTCCTCCGGGGAATTTGCATCCGATGCCAATGATAGCCACTGCAACCAATGCTCGGCCCTCTCCTAGTTTTTGAACTATCGGGAGACGATGGAACTTTTTCCGAAATAGCGAGACAGTTCGAGCTCATCTGGAATCATCTTGACCACTAACGATGCTGTGCCTGCCGTGTCATTCCGTGGAGTTCGGACTGTACCCGTCTGATTGGCAACACGAAGGGTGTTTCAGATGACTTTGTTGATCCCCCCGAAAGTAGCTCCATGAGAAACGCCTGGGTGTATCTCGTTGTGCTGGCGGTGCTTACCGTCGCGGCCTTGTTCATCCTCAAACTGCGCTCAAGCGAGATCCCGGATGAGGCGGCGGGGACGGTGAGCCGTCTCCCCACGTTGGGCACGCTGTCCGAACGGACGATCCAGTACGAGGCCGTCGGGCCCGATGGAACCCCGGCGACGGTGTCCTATCTCGACGACGAGGGCCACAACCAGAACGTCAACACCGTCCTGCCATGGCAAGAAGCACTGCGCACCGTGGAACCTTCGCTGGTGACGAGCATGGTCGTGCAGTCCAACAGCTCTGGCGTTGGCTGCCGGATCACCGTCAACGGCAAGGTCCGCGATGAACAAGTCGCAACCGCCAGCGGCGGGATCGCAAGCTGCAAGGTGCAAGTCGCATGAAAAAAGACGAGAGCGAAGCGGTTACGGGGCCCATACCTGCGCCCGCCGACGGCAACGGGTTCTCCGATCGATCACGGGCATTTGGCAAGCGACTACGCAACGAATTCTCCGTGCCGTTCCGCCGAGAGACCTACGCCAGCACCGACACCGGACAGCACAGACCGCTGTACGCCCGGCTGCTGTACGGACTGTCCATCCCGATCGTCGTGCTGTGGGTGCTGCTCGCGTGCGGCCTCAATGCCGCTGGGCCCCAACTCGAGAAGGTGATCGAGGGACACGCGTTGTCCTTCCTGCCCGATGAGGCCTCCTCGGTGCAGGCGCTCTCCAACATGGGCAAGTACTTCGGAAACGGCGGCACCAACAACTTCGTCGCCGTGCTGGCCGAGGGAGACAAGCCGTTCGGCGCGGAGATGCACGGCTACTACGCCGATCTGATGGAGAAGTTCAAGGCCGACAAAAAGCACGTCGTCACGACGATCGATCTGTGGTCCGACCCGTCATTCGCCCCGGCATTCGAAAGCCAGGACCGGAAGGCCTCTTTCAGCTACCTCAACCTCGCCGGAAACATGGGCACGGCGCTGGCCATGGAATCCACCCAAGCGGTGCGCGACATCGTCAAGGCCTACCCGCCCCCCGCCGGGGTCAAGATCTACGTCACCGGACCTTCCGCGGTCGTGAATGACGAACTACTCGCGATCAACCGCTCGATCCTGCCGATCATCATCGCGTGCGCCATCTGCATCACCATCATCATGTCGCTGACCTACCGTTCGCTGTTCACGGCGGCGATGCCGCTACTGGTCGTGGCGGTCGCTCTGGTGACGGCCCGTCCGATCGTCGCACTGCTCGGTGAACGCGGGATCATCGGCATCTCCATATTTGCGTCAAGTCTGTTGGCCGGCATCGTCCTTGGCGCGGGAACGGACTATGGCATCTTCCTACTCGGCAGGTATCAAGAAGCACGGCGGGCGGGCCAGGACCCGACCACCGCCTACTTCACCGCCCTGTCGAGTGTGCAACGCATCATCTTTGCCTCCGGACTGACGGTGGCCGGCGCGACCGCCTGTATGACACTCACCCGACTCGCGGCGTTCTCCACGTCCGGTCTGCCCTGCACCATCGGCATCCTCACCGCCCTTGCCGCGGCGTTGACCCTCGGCCCCGCGCTGCTGGCGATCGGATGCAGGCTCGGACTGTATGAGCCGCGCGGAGATCGGGCCATCCGACGCTGGAGGCGCATCGCCACGCACGTGGTCCGTTGGCCCGGCCCCGTACTCGCCGGCAGCCTCGCCGTGCTCGCGCTCGCGATTCTCGTCCTACCGACGTATGTCATCAGCTACAACGAACGCGCGGCACAGCCGGCCAATACCGAGGCGAACCTGGGCCTGGACGCCGCAGACCGGCACCTGCCGCCCAACATGCTGAACCCCAACCTGCTGTTCGTCGAATCCGATCACGACATGCGTAACTCCGCCGACCTGATCGCGCTCGCCAAGCTGACCAATGCCGTCTACAGCGTGGACGGCGTGCAAGCGGTCCAGGGCATTACCCGCCCACTCATATCGCCACTGCCCCAAGGAACCCTGACCTATCAAGGCGGGTACATCGGTGAGCGCATGTCCCAAATCGCCGAGATGGTCAGCACACAGCTCAACGGCATCGCCAGAATCACCGGCCAGATCGATCAGCTCTCCGTCGGTGTCAAGGTGGTCCTCAAGGACCTCCGAGTCACCCAACGGGCCGTCGACCTGCCCGGCGGCGGGGGCCAGGCCACCCGAGCGCGCCTCATCGACCTGTTGAAGATGGCGAAGGGCATCCACAATGAGATGCAGCCCATGCTCGCCGCCGGTATCGACACGGCGGGACAGCTCGTCGATATGGTCCCGGACTGTAAGCAGCTGCTGCCCTGCAATACCGCGCTCACCGGCCTGGCCGTTCTCGACGGACTCAATCAGGCCGGAGGGCGAAAGTTCGAGGATCTCGTGGACGCCTCCCGCGTGGCCTCGGAGTCATTGCCGAATCTGGTGGCACAAGTTCAGCTGCTGGACCGTTTCCTCAGCGACGCACAACGAACGCTGACCCCCATCCGCGGCATGGCAGACTCGCTGCTCGTACAGATGAACGAGGTCACCCAATTCCTGCGTGAGATCGCCGACACGTATATGAAGGGAGACCCGAGCGGGTACTTCTTCCTTCCGAGCCAGGCCTTCGAATCCCCGCTGTTCCAGTCCGCACTCTCCGTCTTCTTCTCACCGGACGGCAAGATCACCCGAATGCTCGTCATGGGCGACGTGAACTCGTTCAGCAGAGAGAGCATGGACTACAGCGCCAAGATCATCCCCGCGGCGCAATCGGCACTCAAGGGCACCTCACTCGGCGGGAGCCAGGTGAGCATCGGCGGCGCCGGCGGCACACTGCTCAACATCGCCGCCTTCGCCAGGGAGGACTTCATCACCAGCGCCGTGGCGGCATTCGCATTCGTGTTCTGCGTGGTCCTGCTGTTGCTGCGCAGCTTTGTCGCCGCGATCGCCGTCGTGGGCACGGTGGGGCTGTCGTTCTTGTCCGCGTGGGGTCTGAGTGTCGCCATCTGGCAACACGGTGTCGGTCTGCCCTTGCACTGGGCGGTGGCGCCATGCTCCTTCATATTTCTTGTCGCGGTCGGCGCCGATTACAACCTGCTGCTCGTCGCCCGATTCAAAGAAGAGCTCCGCGCCGGAATCAAGACGGGCATCATCCGCTCCATGGTGGGCACCGGCAGCGTGGTCACCACAGCGGGCCTGATTTTCGGTTTCACGATGTTCGCGCTGATCGCCGGCTACTCCAGCACACTCGCACAGATCGGCACGACCGTCGGCGTCGGACTCCTGCTCGACACTCTCATCGTCCGTTCACTCGTCATCCCCTCCATCGCGACCATTCTGGGTCGCTGGTTCTGGTGGCCCATGCGTGTGCCGTGCCGCGCATTGCGGGAAACGGATCCGGCATTGGTCGGCCCGCGGCACAGCGCGAGCCAGGCATAAAAAGGAAATCAGTGTACAGAAATTGCAGAATTGGTAATTGTCGTCCACCAGATTCGGAAGACCGGGTATGAGTGCGAATAGTCGCCGTCTTGATCGCCGGGCGAGTTTTACCGCGCAATCCTGCGCCGCGCAACGCGCGGCCGAGACGATGCAATCACCCCGCCGGCGTCTCCTCAATGATCCCTACTCACGCCATTTCATCCGTAGCCCGCTATTACGTGCCTGTTTGATTCATCCGCTGGTGGCCCGCGGATTTATCGGGGTACTCAAATCGGTATTCGGCGCCGCAGGTCACTTCTTTTTGGTACTGCGGGTGCGCTATACCGATGACGTCCTCAAGAAGGCCATCGATGATGGCGTTGATCAACTCGTGCTCCTGGGCGCGGGGTTCGACACCACCACCTTGCGCCGCGTCGCGCACGGCCCGATCAAGATCTTCGAGGTCGACGCACCGACTACCCAGGCGGACAAACGAGCCGTCATGGAACGGCTCCAACTAACCGACAGCAGCGATGAAATCGTGTGGGTTCCTTGCGATTTCGAACATGACGCACTCCGCGAAAGGCTCCTCGCCAGCGGATTCGATCCCACCCGGCCAAGCCTGTTCGTCTGGCTCGGTGTGACTGCTTACCTCACCCAGGACGCGCTCGACGCGACACTTGCCGACCTCGCGACGGTCTGCGCGCCCGGAAGCCTGCTGGTTTTCGACTACCTGGACACCAGTGTCGTCACGGGCGGAGACAACAAGTCGGTGCGTGCCCGGCTATGGACCGAAGCGGCGGCACGGTTCGGCGAGCCGTACCTGACCGGTCTCACCGAGGCAGACGCCGACGCGCTGCTGGCATCGCATGGATTCCAGTGCCGCCAGCACCTGACCACGCTCGAATTGCTGCGGCATTACGCACCGGCATATGCCAGTCGATCACCTGCCGACGGCCGGGCGGCGATCACCACGGCGCAGCGCACCTGACGGTGGGCTCGCCACATATCCGCGATGCGAAGCGGTGACGGCCACAACGGCGTTCACCAGCTATAATGAGGGCCACAACCTGCATGAACAGGGAACTAATGCCCCGGGTACGGCGTTGAGCTAGACAGCCACCAGCAATTTGAGCGCGGGATCCGATTGCAGAGACCCGCAGTGAAGAGGAGAAGTACACATGGCAGATCGTGTTCTACGAGGCAGCCGACTCGGTGCCGTCAGCTACGAAACCGATCGTGACCACGACCTGGCGCCTCGCCGCATGGCTCGCTACCGCACCGAGAACGGTGAAGAGTTCGACGTTCCCTTCGCCCACGACGCCGAGATCCCGGCGAACTGGGCATGCCGCAATGGCCTGGAGGGCACCCTGCTCGACGGCGACGTGCCCGAGCCCAAGAAGGTCAAGCCCCCGCGCACGCACTGGGACATGCTCCTGGAGCGCCGCAGCGTTGAGGAGCTCGACGAGCTGCTCAAGGAGCGTCTGGAACTGATCAAGGGCCGTCGCCGGGGCTAGAACCACCCGCCCTGATGAGCGCCCCCGGCAGGTCCGTCTCGGGTTCAGCCGTGCTGATCACCGGTGCCGCCAGCGGGATGGGAAAGGCCACGGCCCGGATTTTCGCCGAAGACGGCGCGCTTGTCGCGGTCACCGATCTTCGGCTGGAGGATGCGCAGGCGGTCGCCGCCGAGATCGGCGAGTCCGCCGTGCCGTGGGCGCTGGATGTCACCGACGAGGCACAGATCATCGAGGTCGTCGCGGCGGTTGCCGAACGGTTCGGCCGGCTGGACATTGTGGTGAACAACGCGGGTTTCGCGGCGTTCAGATCACTTGATGACCCCGACTACGGCAGCACCTGGGATCGCTCACTTGCCGTCCACCTGAGCGCACCCCAACGGATCGTCCGTGCGGCGCTACCGTTTCTGCGCAACTCCCCCGCCCCGCGCGTAGTGAACATCGCCTCGACGGAAGCCCTCGGCGCCACGCCGTACGACAGCCCGTACGCTGCGGCCAAAGCCGGTCTGGCCGGCCTGACCAGGAGTTTGGCGGTCGACCTGGGCCGGGAGGGAATCACCGTGAACTGCATCTGCCCGGGTCCCATCGATACCGCGATGACCGCAGCGATCTCGGCTCAGGACAAGGACACCTATGCGCGCAGGCGCACCGCACTGCGTCGCTACGGCCGCGCCGAAGAGGTCGCCCACATGACGCTGAGCGTGTGCCTACCGGCCGCCTCGTACCTGACCGGCACGGTCATCCCCGTCGACGGCGGCCTGATGGCCCGCAATGCGTGAGGACTGACTCCCTCAGCGATTGATGCCGCGGGCTCGGTCCAGACGGCTTTGGACGCCCCATTTGGTCACCTTGACCAGGGCTTCGTTGATGATGGACCCACTCATCTTGGATTCGCCGATCGCGCGTTCGGTGAAGGTGATCGGCACCTCGGCAACCTCGAAGCCGTGCGCGATGGTGCGCAGGGTGAGGTCGATCTGGAAGCAGTACCCGTGCGATTCCACCGCCGCCAGATCCAGCTTCTCGAGCACCTCACGCCGGTAGGCGCGATAGCCCGCGGTGATGTCGTGCGGCTTCACACCCAGCACCAGCCGGGCATACACGTTCGCACTCCGGGACAGCACCAGGCGCCGCCACGGCCAGTTGACGACGGTACCGCCGGGTACGTAGCGAGATCCGATCGCCAGATCGGCTCCGGCGTCGACGGCGTCAAGCAGCCGGGACAGCTGTTCGGGTGCGTGGCTGCCGTCGGCGTCCATCTCCACCAGCACCGAGTACTGGCGCGCCAGGCCCCAGCCGAAGCCCGCGATGTACGCCGCACCGAGGCCACCCTTTTCCTTGCGGTGCATGACATGTACGCGGTCGGGGTCGGCGAGCGCCGCCTCGTCGGCCAGTTCGCCGGTGCCGTCCGGGCTACCGTCGTCAACGATCAGCACGTGCGCATCGGGTTGCGCCTTGTGCAACCGACCAAGGATCAGCGGGAGATTCTCCCGCTCGTTGTACGTCGGAATGATCACCAGGGTCCGGGCGCTCGGACGTTCGGTCACGGGATCCACTCCGGTCAGGTCTCCTTAATCGGTGAGGCCGGTTCTACCTCATGTTTGGGCCTCTTCAGCCCTCCATTGTGCAGTATCGCCAGGCCAGCCGAGGCCAGGACGGCAAGTCCGGCGATCAGAGCCAGCGCCCACTCCACCCACGGACCCCATTGCGTGGCCGGTGTCACGTCGTTGTGCAGCCGCACCTGCATGTCGATGTAGGCCGGTTCGAAGAACTTGGTGCGCCCCGCGTCGACGCCGTCGGGAGAGATAAACGCGCTGATCCCGGTGGTGCCGACGACGATGACTTCCCGATCGTGCTCGACGGCCCGCACCTTGGAGATGGCCAGTTGCTGTTCACTCATCGCCGTACCGAACAGGGCGTTATTACTCGGCACGGTGAGTATCTCGGCACCGTTCAGGGTGGACTGCCGCAGCGCCCGATCGAACAGAACCTCCCAGCAGGTGGCAACACCGATCTTCACGCCGCCCGCGGTGACGACGCCGTTGCCGTCTCCGGGGACGAAGTATCCGGCCCGGTCCGCGTACTTGGAGAAGTGCGCGAAGAAGGTCCGCCACGGTAAATACTCACCGAATGGCTGCACGATCTGCTTGTCGTGACGCTCGCCGGGGCCGCTGTCGGGATCCCAGACGATCACCGAATTGATCGATTTGGGCTGTTCGGGGGTGGAATCTGGATGCCGCAGCACGCCGCCGACCAGGATGGGAACGCCGATGGCCTGCGCCGCCTCGGTGATTGCCTCGGCTGCGTCGGCGTTGCGGATCGGATCGATGTCCGAGGAGTTCTCCGGCCACACCACGAACTGCGGCGCCGGGGCCTTGCCCGCCTTCACGTCCGCGGCCAGCAAGAGCGTTTCCTTGACGTGATAGTCGAGCACGGCGCGCCGCTGTGCGTTGAAATCTAGCCCCAGCCGGGGCACGTTCCCCTGCACCGCGGCGACGGTGACACTGCGGCCATCGGTGGCGCCGTGGCTGGCGTGTCGAACCTGCTGCCAGCTCACCGCCATGGCGAAGAGCACGAGGCAGACGCACGCCCCGGGCAGCAGCACCGAGGGCACCGGACGCGCACCGCCTGGTCCCACCGAGGGGCTGCGCCACCAGCGGTACATCTCAATGCCGAGCGCGGTCACCGCGAACGCGCCCAGGGCCACCGTGAAGGACACCAATGGCGCGCCCCCGTACCGAGCCAGGCTCAGCATCGGACCATCGCCCTGACCGAAAGCGACTCGACCCCATGGGAATCCGCCAAACGGAACGCTTGCCTTACCCCATTCGGCGGCAGACCACGCGGCAGCGAACCACAGCGGCCAGCCCGGCAGCCGGCGCACGGCGACGGCCAGCACGCCGAACAGGGCGACCCAGGTCGCGCACAGCAACGACAGCGCCAGCCACGGGACGACGCCCACCAGCTGGCCCGTCCACGGCAGCAGCGGAACGTAGAAGGCGAGACCGAACAGCAGCCCGTACCCCAGCCCACCACGCAGCCTGGTGTTCGACGACCACAGCACCAAACCCAGGATGGACAGCGCCGGGAAGGCCGCCCACCAGAAACCCCAGGGCGGGAAGCTCGCGCACAACAGGAGACCGCCGATCACCGCCGCACCCTGGCGGGGCGCCGCGCGCAGCCAGGCCCGGCCGAACGCGATACTGCGGGCACGCACCGCCGCCGCGAAGGCCGCGCCACGTGAAGGCCCGGTTTTCGCCGGAGCCTCCGGCTCCTCGCCGGCCGGAACGTCGGCGGCCTCGGCCAGCTCGGTCACGTCCTGGTCGACAATCTCCTCAACGGACTCGTCGACAGTTTCGTCAGCCATGGATCACCGTGCCACGGTGCACAGTTCGTAGACACTTGGGAAGCACAGCGGCGGCGTCCGATAAGTCCGGCAGGGCGGGGACACGCGAGCGTGGGTCGGTGGACCACCGCTGTACACCCGGTTGGCTGGTGTTGATGGTCAACTCCCCTGTCTCCCAAATCGCATAGCTGGCAAGTGCTCCCGGGATCAGCGTGCCCGTGGCACCGTCATGAACTCCCTGGGCGCGCCAGCCACCTCGGGTGGCGGCGCCGAACGCCGCGCGGACCGAGACGGAACTGGTTGGGGTGCGATGATGGGCTGCCGCCCGCACCGTCATCCACGGATCCAGGGGCGTGACAGGGGCGTCAGAACCGAACGCGAGGGGCACGCCTTGGGATGCTAACAGCGCCAGCGGGTTTAGCTGAGTACCTCGATCCACGCCGAGTCGTTCCGCGTACATACCGTCGGGGCCGCCCCAGAGGGCGTCAAAGGCCGGTTGCACACTGGCGATCACCCCAAGGCGACCGAGCTGCTCCGCCTGTGCCGCCGAGATCATTTCCAGGTGCTCAAGGCGGTGCCCGCACCTAGCCACGGCCGGTATGCCGTGCCGGGTGGCGACGCGGTCCAGCGCGTCGATCACCTGAGTGACAGCAGCGTCACCGATCACGTGGAATCCCGCGGTAATACCGGCCCGTGTGCACGAGTCCAGGTGCGTCTCAACGGTTTCGGCATCCAGATGCATGGTGCCGCAGGTGTGTGGCGCGTCGTGGTAGGGCTCCTGCAGCCAGGCGGTGTGCGATCCCAACGCACCGTCGACGAAGAGGTCTCCGGCCAGACCGGCGGCCCCCGTCAACGCGATGAGCTCGCGCGCGTGCTCGGCGTCGCGCGCCGGCTCGCCCCAGTATCCGGTGACCTGCACGCCATGCTCGGTGGCCAACAGCTCGCGGAAATCGTCCAAACCACTGATCTCCGGCCCGCCGCACTCGTGCACCGACACCAGACCCAGCGATGCCGCACTGTCCAGCGCCGCGCGCCGCGCTGTCGCACGCCCATTGACGGAGAGCGCGCCGCGCGCATGTGCCCGTAACAGGTGATGAGCCGCACCGGCCACCGGATGTTCGGGATGAAATCCCGTGGCCCCGGCAAGCCCGGGTACCTGCTGCCGCAGCGCGGTCGACGCCGCAGCCGAATGCACATCGATCCGGCTGAGGTAGACGGCCCGGCCAGGCGCGGCCTCGTCGAGATCGGCGGTGGTCAGCGGCTGCCGCTCGGGCCATCGCGATTCGTCCCAGCCATGCCCCCAGATCACCTCATCGGAGTGCTCGCCGGCGTACGCGGTCAGTCGGGCCAGGCACTGCTCCCGCGAAGACATCCCGGACAAGTCGAGCCCGATGAGGGACAGTCCGATGGCGGTGAGATGAACATGGGCGTCGACGAACGCGGGCGCGACGAAGGCACCCTCGAGGTCGACGATGTCGGCGTTCGGGAACTCGGCACGACCGAGGTCGTCCTCGCCGATCCAGCTGATGACATCGCCAGTCACGGCCATCGCGGTCGCCGCCGGATGCGACGGGCTATGCACGCGCGCATTGACGAGCAGTTGAGTCTGCACTCGCTAATTCTGCCGGGTTCGGGCGGTGTCTACGCAGGCAGGTCGTGGCCGGGACGGTATCGCCGAGACGGTCCGGCTTGCTCGTCACTCACGTCGATGACCTCACCGTCGATGTAATCGACGGTGCTCGCCCGTGTTTGAGCCCCCTGAAAGGCACCGTATCCGGTGGGTATGACGGTGATGAGGGGCGCACGCCTACTCAGCTGGCGGGCCGCGACCAGGGTCAGGACCGGCCGCAGGACCGCACGGGTCGGGGGCAGCAGCATCAGCAGTCCGACGACCGAGGAGACCAGCCCGGGAATCACCACCGCAATAGTTCCCAGCGCGATGAGCGCGCCGTCCGCGACGGCCCCTCCCGGGGATCTGACTCCACGTCGCAGCTGATCAACGGCGCGTCGAGCCTGAGAGCCGGCAAGTATGAGACCGGCCACGAAGGCGGCAAGGACGGCGATGATGGTCCAGCCGATACCCACCGCCGAGGTCAACGCCACCAGGGCGGACACCTCCACGATCACGTACAGCAGAAACAGACCAGGCCACATATCCGGTCAACGAGCCGACCCGTCGCCGGGTTCCCGACTCACGCCGCGGTTCAGGCGGTGATGGCCAACCCGATGGTGCCGCTGCTGCCGCGACGCACGATGCTCGCCTTGACCAGCACCCAGCCCAACAGCCCGTACTTGCGCGTGATGGCCGCGCGGGCTCGCTGCGTGCCCTCGGTATCCAGGACGCGCGCGGTGCCCTCGATCTCGCCGCTGCGGACCTTGCCGCGCACATCGCAGATGGCCAGCGAGACCCGCGGGGTGTTTCGGATCCGGCGCACCTTCCAGGACGTCGTCTCGGTCCACACGAGAAGTTCACCGTCCTCGGGCGCCGCCCAGACCGCGGCAGGTTTGGCCCGGCCGTCCTTGGTGTAGGTGGTCAGCAGGACATACTTGGCAGCACAGACTTCGTCGAATGTCGGCACCGGGAGGTTCGCACCCATGCCGACCAGTCTAGAAACCTCAGGGCGCTTCCGGCGCGCCGAGCGTCACTGAAATCCCAACCCTGGCGCCGTTACGCCGGTCCAGCCAGGCGGTCACGATCCGGCTGGCCAGCCCGTATCGGCTGACCACCGCCGACCGAATACGCGCCACGGACGCCGGATCCTCGACGATCACCGCGGTGGCGTCGGCGGACGGGCTGATCACCCTGCCGCGCTGAGTACAGACGGCCACCCGCACCTTCCTGTTGCGCCGGATCCTTCCGACCTTCCAGGTGTTGGCACTTGTGGTCAGCAGAAGCTCGTCGCCCTCTGCCACGAAGCCCATCGGAGTTGGCTTGGGCACACCGTCTTTGGTGAATGTGGTCAACAAGATGTAGCGGCCCGCCGCCACCGTGCCGATGTTCAAGCCGATATCCCGGGCCATGCTCCGATGCTACGACTCCAACTCGCCCTCGGTTTCCAGGAACACCGAACGCAAATCATCCAAAACTTGCTGATCGGGTTCTTGCCAGAGACCCCGGCTGGCTGCCTCCAACAATCTCTCGGCAATCCCGTGAAGAGCCCACGGGTTCGATTGCTGCATGAACTTGCGATTCTGCTCGTCGAGCACATAGCTGTTGGTGAGCTGCTCGTACATCCAGTCGGCCATCACGTTCGCGGTGGCGTCGTATCCGAACAGGTAGTCGACGGTGGCGGCCATCTCGAATGCACCCTTGTAACCGTGCCGGCGCATCGCCTCCAACCACCGCGGATTCACCACGCGCGCACGGAAAACCCTTGTGGTTTCTTCAGATAACGTGCGGGTATGCACCGCGTCGGGCCGGGTGTTGTCGCCGATGTATGCCGCTGGCGCCTTGCCGGTGAGCGCTCGCACCGCGGCGACCATGCCACCGTGATACTGGAAATAGTCGTCCGAGTCGGCAATATCGTGTTCACGGGTGTCGGTGTTCTTGGCCGCCACCGCGATCCGGCGATACTGATGACGCATATCCTCGCTGGCAGCCGCACCGTCCAGTCCGCGGCCGTAGGCGAATCCGCCCCACGCTGTGTAGACCTGTTCCAAATCCGAGTCGTTGCGCCAGTTTTGACTATCGATCAGCTGAAGCAGTCCCGCCCCGTAGGTGCCGGGCTTGGAGCCGAAGATGCGCATGGTGGCACGGCGCCAGTCTCCGTGTTCGGCACGATCAGCCTCGGCGTGCGCCCGCAGATAGTTCTCCTCGGCAGATTCGTCGAGTCCGGCCGCAAGGGCGACGGCGTCGTCGAGCATGGTCACCACGTGCGGGAAGGCGTCGCGGAAGAATCCGGAGATGCGCACCGTGACGTCGATGCGGGGGCGCCCGAGCTCCGACAAGGAGATCGCCTCGAGGCTCACCACGCGCCGGGAGGCGTCATCCCATACCGGCCGAACTCCCAGGAGGGCAAGGACTTCGGCAATATCGTCGCCAGAGGTCCGCATCGCCGAGGTACCCCAGATCGAAAGCCCGACGGACCGCGGCCAGTCGCCATAGTCGGTGCGGTATCGCTGCAGGAGCGAGTCCGCCATGGCCTGCCCGGTCTCCCAGGCCAACTTCGACGGAACCGCCTTGGGGTCCACCGAGTAGAAGTTGCGTCCGGTGGGCAACACGTTGACGAGTCCGCGCAGCGGCGAGCCGGAGGGCCCGGCCTCGATGAATCGGCCATCAAGAGCGCGAAGCACCGCGTCGATCTCACCGTTGGTGCCGTCCAGCCGTGGCACCACCTCCGTCGTCGCGAACCGCAGGATCGATGCGACCTGCGGGTCGTCGGTGAGTTGACCGACCGCATCCGGGTTCCAGCCTGTGCCCTGCAACGCGGCTAGCAACGAATGTGCTTGCTGATCAATCTCATCCACCCGCGCACGGTCGTCGGTGCCGTCCTCGGCCAGGCCGAGCGCCTGCCGCAACCCCGGCACCGACTGTTCGCCGGCCCACATCTGCCGGGCGCGCAGGATCGAGAGCACCAGATCAACCTGAGCGGCACCCGTGGGCGCACTGCCCAGGATGTGCAGGCCGTCACGGATCTGCACATCCTTGATCTCGCAGAGCCATCCGTCGACATGCAGCAGCATGTCGTCGAAGACGTCCTCGTCGGGGCGCTCTTCGAGTCCCAGGTCGTGGTCCATCTTCGCTGCACGCATCAGCGTCCAGATCTGCTGGCGGATCGCCGGCAGTTTGGCCGGATCCAGCGCCGAGATGTTCGCGTGCTCATCGAGAAGCTGCTCCAAACGCGCGATATCCCCGTAGGTCTCGGCGCGCGCCATGGGTGGGATCAGGTGATCGACCAGGGTCGCGTGTGCGCGCCGCTTGGCCTGGGTGCCCTCGCCCGGATCGTTCACCAGGAACGGGTAGATGAGTGGCAGGTCACCGATCGCGGCGTCGGTAGCGCAATCTGCCGACAGGCCAACGGTTTTCCCGGGCAACCACTCCAGGTTGCCATGCTTGCCCAGGTGCACCAGCGCATCGGCGCCAAACCCACCCTCCTCGCGCGGGGCCGACAGCCAGCGATACGCGGCCAGATAATGGTGGCTCGGCGGCAGATCGGGATCGTGATAGATGGCCACCGGGTTCTCGCCGAACCCGCGAGGCGGCTGCACCAGCAGCAGGGTATTGCCGGCTTGCAAGGCGGCGATCACGATATCGCCGTCGGGGTTGACGCTGGTGTCCACGAACAGATCGCCCGGCGGCGGTCCCCAGTGTTCGACGACCTGCTCGGCAAGACCGGGTGCCAGCCGGGAGAACCACTCCCGGTACTGCCGCGCCGGCACACGAATCGGGTTGCCCGCCAGCTGGTCTTCGGTAAGCCAGTCCGGATCTTGGCCACCCCGCTCGATGAGCGCGTGCACCAGGGTGTCCCCGTCCCCGTCCGTGGCGGGGCGACCGGTGGCGGGCAGTCCGGGGATGTCGCCGTCGGCGCCCACGTCGTAGCCGGCCTCCCGCATCGCGGTCAGCAATGCCACCGCACTGGCCGGAGTGTCCAGTCCCACCGCGTTCCCGATCCTGGCGTGCTTGGTGGGGTATGCGGAGAACACGACGGCAATCCGGCGTTCACCGGCGGGGATGGATCGAAGCTTCGCGTGCCGCAGCGCGATACCTGCCACCCGGGCGCAGCGCTCCGGGTCGGGAACATAGGTGATGAGGCCGTCGCTGTCGATCTCCTTGAACGAGAACGGCACGGTGATGATGCGCCCGTCGAATTCGGGCACCGCGACCTGAGTGGCGACGTCCAACGGACTCATGCCATCGTCGTTGGCCTCCCAATCATCTCGGGGGCTGGTCAGGCACAGCCCCTGCAGGATCGGGATATCAAGGGCGGCAAGATGGCCGACATTCCACTCGTCGTCAGCCCCTCCGGCTCCCACAGCCGCCGGGGTGGCACCGCCCGCGGCCAGCACGGTGACCACCATCGCGTCAGCGGCGGCGAGCGTCTCCAGGAGTTCCGCCGGCGCGGTGCGTAGCGAGGCGCAGTACACCGGAAGCGCCCGCCCTCCGAGGTTTTCAATGGCGGTGCAGAGAGCCTCTATGTATGCGGTGTTCCCGGCCAGCTGCTGAGCGCGGTAGTACAGCACCGCGACGGTGGGACCATCGACACTCCCGGTCGCACGCTCCAGCACTCCCCAGGCCGGGTTTGTCGTCGGCGGTTCGAAGCCGATACCCGTCATCAGGACGGTGTCGGACAAGAAGGCGTGCAGCTGCTGCAGATTGGCCGTCCCGCCCTCGGCCAGGTACCGGTGCACCTGCAGGGCGACGCCGCCCGGAACGGTCGAGCATTCCATGAGTTCGGCATCGGGAGCCTGTTCACCGGAGACCACCACGGCCGGCACTCCGGAGGCAATGACGGCGTCGATGCCCTCCTCCCAGCCGCGACGTCCGCCCAGAAGCCGGACAACCACCAACCCCATCCCCTCCAGCAGGCCCGGGACGTCGTCGACGTGGATACGAGAGGGGTTGGCCCATCGATAGTTCGCACCGCTGGCGCGCGCGCTCAGCAGGTCGGTATCCGATGTCGACAGAATCAGGATCGGGGCATTGCTCACAGGACATTCGTACCGTAGTCCTACGGTGAGTAGGTGACCCGCTCCTCAGCCGACGACGCATGCCCCGGTGCGCTGCGGTTACATGAGGCGGCCGACGGAGCACTGGCACGCATCCGGCTGCCCGGCGGAATGCTCTCGTCGGCGCAGTTGGCCGCGTTGGCCACAGCAGCAGGCAGCCATGGCGCACCCGTTTTGGAGCTGACCTCCCGCGGCAACATTCAGCTGCGATCGATCCGGGATGCGGACGCGGTGGGCACCCTGCTATCGGACGCCGGGCTGCTGCCGTCGCCCAGCCACGAACGAGTGCGCAACATCGTGGCCTCGCCGCTCTCGGGCCGGGCCGGTGAGTTCCCCGATGTGCGGCCGCTGGTCCGCGCGCTCGACCAGGGGCTGATCTCAGCTTCCGTGCTCGCCGGCCTGCCGGGCCGCTTCCTGTTCAGCCTCGATGACGGACGCGCCGACATGGCCACCATGGGTGCGGACATCGGGCTCGGCCATGGGCCGGGCGGCTGGCGTGTTCTCCTCGATGGTCATGGCACCTCTACGTGTGTCGCCGACCCGGACGCCGCCGTCGACCATGTGCTCGCGGCGGCGCAGACCTTCGTAGAGATTCGGGGAAACGCATGGCGCGTCCGGGAGCTGCCGGACGGCGCCAAGACCCTGGCCGCGGCGATCGGTGCAACACTGATCGCGGGGCCGGGCGAGGCAGGGCCCGCGCCGCACGCGCCCGTGGGATGGATCGAGCAGTATCCCGACCACGAGTTGGTGACGCTGGGGGCCGCCGTTCCGTTGGGCCAGCTGCCGGCTCGGGTGGCGGCACTGCTGGCCGCCGCCGAAAGACCCGTCGTCATCACCCCATGGCGGTCGGTACTGCTGTGCGATCTGCCCCACGAGGACGCCGACGCGGTGCTGCGGGTGCTGGCACCTCTGGGCCTGGTCTTCGACGAGCGCTCCCCATGGCTCAATGCCAGCTCGTGCACCGGGCTACCGGGATGCGGACGCTCCCGAACCGATGTCCACGCCGACGTCCGGCTCGAAGTCGCCGAAGAGATCGCCAGCGGTATTCATTCGCCGGTACATCGGCACTGGGTCGGGTGTCCACGGGCCTGCGGCTCCCCCAGCACAGGGCAGGTGCTGGTGGCGACGGAGCTGGGTTATCGACCGCTCGAGCGGCACCCGTAGGGTTAGCGCGTGCTGGACTACGTGCGAGACGGAGCCGAGATCTATCGGCAATCGTTCGCGACCATCAGGGCCGAGGCAGATTTGTCGGCCTTCCCCGATGACGTCGCGCGGGTGGTGGTCCGGCTCATTCACACTTGTGGGCAGGTGGATTTGCCCGGCGAAATCGCCTTCACCCCCGATGTGGTGACACGCGCCCGAGCGGCATTGGATGCGGGTGCACCCGTCCTGTGCGATTCGTCGATGGTCGCGGCCGGGATCACCCGTCTGCGCCTGCCCGCGGACAACGAAGTGGTGTCCTTGGTGACTGATCCGCGCGCCGCCGATTTGGCCCAGCGCACCGGGACTACGAGATCTGCTGCTGCGGTCGATCTTTGGGCCGATCGACTGCCGGGATCGGTGGCCGCGATCGGGAATGCTCCCACGGCGCTATTCCGCATACTCGAACTCATCGACGAAGGTGTGGCGCCCCCGGTGGCCGTCCTGGGCGGGCCGGTCGGTTTCGTCGGTTCGGCACAGTCCAAGCAGGAGCTGATCGACCGTCCGCGTGGCATGGACTACCTGTTGGTGCGAGGGCGGCGCGGTGGCAGCGCGATGGCCGCCGCTGCCGTGAATGCGATTGCGAGCGAGAAGGAATGAGCAGAGGAACGCTCTGGGGTGTGGGCCTGGGCCCCGGTGATCCCGAACTGGTGACCGTGAAGGCGGCCCGCGTGATCGGCGAAGCCGATGTGGTGGCATTCCACAGCGCACGGCACGGCCGCAGCATCGCCCGCTCGATTGCGCAGCCGTATCTGCGGACCGGCCAGATCGAGGAGCACCTGGTCTACCCGGTGACCACCGAGACCACCGATCACCCGGGCGGATACCGCGGTGCGATCGATGACTTCTACGAGGAGTCCGCGAATCGGATTGCCGCCCATTTGGATTCGGGCCGCAATGTGGCGCTGCTCGCCGAAGGCGATCCGCTGTTCTACAGCTCGTACATGCATATGCACCGCCGCCTGACCGACAGGTTCGACGCGGTCATCATCCCCGGTGTGACGTCGGTCAGCGCCGCATCAGCCGCAACGGGTACGCCCTTGGTCGAGGGCGACGAGATCCTGACGGTCATCCCCGGCACCTTGCCCGCCGACGAGATCGCCCGCAGGCTCAGCGATTCGGATGCGGCAGTCATCATGAAACTGGGACGCTCCTACGGCGCCGTCCGACAGGCGTTGGACACCGCCGGCGTGCTGGACCGTGCCTACTACGTGGAACGGGCCAGCACCACGCAGCAGCGGGTACTGTCCGCCGCCGATGTCGATCCGTCTTCGGTGCCCTATTTCTCACTGGTCCTGGTTCCCGGAGCGCAACCCCTCGGCGACACCGCACAGGACGGAATGGTGACGGTGGTCGGTTTGGGCCCCGGCCATCATGATTGGACCACCACCGAGGTACGGCACGAACTGGCGCTCGCCACCGATCTCATCGGATACGGGCCGTATCTGGATCGTATCCCCGCTCGCGACGGTCAAGTCCGTCATGCCAGCGACAACCGTGACGAGCCCGCACGCGCCGAACTGTCCTTCAAGCTCGCTGCGGGTGGCCGTCGGGTAGCCGTGGTGTCCTCGGGGGACCCGGGTGTGTTCGCGATGGCGGCGGCGGTGATGGAAGAGGCCCGAGCGTGGCCCGATGTCACGGTGCGGGTGCTTCCGGCGATGACGGCGGCGCAGGCCGTCGCCAGCCGGGTCGGGGCACCCCTCGGGCATGACTATGCGGTGATCTCGCTGTCCGATCGCCTCAAGCCATGGCAGGTCATCGAGTCCCGGCTACGCGCCGCGGCCGCGGCCGATCTGGTCCTGGCCGTGTACAACCCGGCCTCGAAGTCGCGCACCTGGCAAGTGGCCTCCATGCGCGACGTGCTGCTGGAACACCGCGACCCGGCGACTCCGGTCGTACTGGGACGCGATGTCGGCGGCGCGGGAGAGTCCGTGCGGGTGACCACCCTGGGTGACCTCGACCCGTCAGCGGTGGACATGCGCACCCTGCTGATCATCGGGTCCTCACAGACCCAGTGGCAGGACACCGATTCGGGACCTCAGGTGTTCACGCCTCGGCGGTATCCCGCTCAGTGACCCAGTGCTGTGCCTCGTCCACGGTGGACACGGTGCGCACCTTCTCCGGCAGGGCCGGCCTGTCGATCATCACCACGGGAATGCCCAGCACTGCAGCGGCTTCCAACTTCGCCGAAGTCATCGTTCCGCCGCTGTTCTTGGTGACCAGCACCTCGATCTCGTACTGGCGCATGAGATCGGTCTCTTCCTCGAGCGAATAGGGCCCACGCGACAACAACAGATGGTGCCGCTCGGGCAGTTCGTCGGCAGGCACCGGCTCCACCACACGGATCAGGAACCAGGCGTCCGAGAACAGAAACGCCCCGATGCTGGAGCGCCCCGAGGTCAGAAACACCCGTGAAAAGCCCTGTGCCACCACCGTGTCCTTGGCCTCGGCGGCCGAGCACACCACGGTGGCATCTCCTGCCGGCCAGGGTGGACGGCGCAGGATGAGGTGCGGGATACCCAGCCGGGCGCATGCCGCAGCCGCGTTCTCGGTAATCGTCGCCGCGAACGGATGCGTAGCGTCGACCACGGCGTCGATATTGTTATCCAACAACCATTTCCGTAGTCCGGCCTCTCCACCAAAGCCCCCGATGCGCAACTCGCCGGCCGGAACTGCGGGGTTACGCACCCGCCCCGCGAGCGAGGTGGTGACATCGAACCGGGGTGCCAGCCGCTCCGCCAGCTCGCGCGCCTCCGCCGAGCCGCCGAGAATCAAGATCTTCATCTAATGTGTTGCCCCTCTGCGACGTCCGGCCGAGTACAGGTAGCTATCCGTGAACCCCTCTGCCGCAAGCACCTTTCCGACGAAGATGACCGCCGTCTTGGTCACGCCCGCTTGTTTCATCTGCTCGGCGATGTCCGCGAGAGTGCCACGAAGGATGGTCTCCGATGGCCAGCTGGCATATGCGACGACAGCAACCGGCGTGCCCGGCGGATACCCCCCGGCGACGAGGTCAGCTACCACATTGTCGATTTGGGCCGCGGCCAGGTGCAACGCCAGCGTCGCCCGCGGCGCCGCCAGGGTGCGCAAATCCTCGCCGGCGGGCATCGCGGTGGACAGCGTCGAGACACGGGTGATTGTCACGGTCTGCGCGACACCGGGAACGGTGAGCTCGGCGCCCAATGCCGCCGCGGCCGCGGCGAAGGCAGGCACACCGGGCACGATCTCGTGACCGATGCCCAGGGCATCCAGTCGGCGGCACTGCTCGGCCACCGCACTGTACAGCGAGGGGTCACCCGAGTGCAGCCTGGCGACATCCAATCCCTGTGCGTCAGCGCTGGATATCTCCTCGATGATGGCATCCAAGGTCAGTGGGCCAGTGTCGATGATTCGGGCGTCGGGCGGGCACACCGCCAGAAGGTCGGGCGGCATGATCGATCCGGCGTACAGGCACACCGTGCACCGCTGCAGAATCCGCTGACCGCGCACCGTGATGAGGTCGGCGGCGCCCGGTCCCGCGCCGATGAAGTAGACGGTCATGGCTTTTCCCCGGTCCATTGAGCCACGGGCAGCCGGGATCTCCAGCTGGTGAAGGCTCCGAGCGGAGCCGCGTCCTCCACGCGGTACCGGTGCAGCTCTCCCCCATGGCGGGAATACCAATGCAATAGCAGCGCTTCTGACTCCGCGGTCACCGCGTTGACGACAATCCTGCCTCCGCTCGGCAGCCGTTCCCAGCACGCCTCCAGCAGACCGGCATTGGTCACGCCACCGCCGACAAAGATCGCGTCCGGCGGGCAGGCCCTGTCGAAATCGCCAGGTGCCGCGGCGAAACACTCGACGTCTACGCCGAATTTCGTCGCGTTGGCCACGATCGCGGCCCGCCGCGATGGCTTGATCTCGAAGGCCGAGGCGCTGCAACCGGTGCCACTGCGAGACCATTCGATCGCGATGCTGCCCGACCCTGCGCCCACATCCCAAAGGCGCTGACCCGCTCGCGGCGCGAGTGATGCCAGCGTGACCGCCCGGATCTCGCGCTTGGTTATCTGCCCATCGTGTTCAAAGGCGTCCTCGGACAACCCCGCGACCAGTGGCAGCACCGCCTCTCCCGCTGCCGTCGGAACATATTCCACGGCAACGACATTCAATGCATGACCAGGAGAATGGCCCCAATCGCGAGCGACCCCTTCCAGGCTTTTCTCTGCCGCTCCACCCAGCTGCTCCCACACCGTCAGCCGTGAGTCACCCAGCCCGGAATCGGTCAGGGTCTGCGCCAGCTCAGCCGGACTGTCCGCGTTGCGGCTGAGCACGATCGCCCGACCGCCGAACCGCAGTGCGGAGGTCGCTGGCGCATTGACCAGGCTGATGATCTCCACATCGTTCACCGCCCATCCCATTCGTGCGCAGGCCAACGACACACTGGATACGTGCGGTAACACATGCACCCGATCCGCTCCGAAGAGCCGGATCAGCGTGGTGCCGATGCCATGCAGCATCGGGTCACCGCTGGCCAGCACGTGGACATTACCGAGACCATCGAACATGGTGGGCAACGCGGGCAACAGGGGCGAAGGCCATACCCGGCACTCGGCCACCAGGGATTCTTCGGCCAGCAGTTCCAGCTGGCGTAGCGAACCGAATATCACTGAGGCGTGCTGCAATTCGCGGCGGGAATGCATGGATAGCCCGTCGACACCGTCCGCACCTATCCCGATCACGGTGATCACCGCGGCATCCTGCGCCATAGAGATGACGGTACCCAGCGCATGATGAATGCGAGCGTTCCCAGCGCACGCGGAATCCACACGGTGCGCTTCCCGCTGCGCAGGGCGCGCACGGTCGCCTCCGCCACCTGGGGCGGTGTGCTCGCCAATGGTGCCGGTGACATACCCGCCGCCATCCGCCCGATCACGAAGCCGGGGCGCGCTATCAACAGGTGCACGCCCGAACCGTGCAGGGCGTCGGCGAGCCCGCTCGCGAAACCGTCGAGCCCCGCCTTGGCCGATCCGTACACGTAATTGGCACGCCGCACTCGCCATCCGGCGATCGAGGAGAACACCACCAGCGCACCGCGCCCGGCACCGCGCATGCGCACGGCCAGCTGGGTCAACAACGCCACCTGCGCCACGTAGTCGATGTGCACGATCGCCGCCGCATGGCCGGCATCGGTTTCCGCCCGCTCCTGGTCACCCAGCAGTCCAAACGCGAGCACCGCCACGTCGATGGCTCCGTGCCGCTCGGTAAGGGCGGCCAGCACCGATTCGTGGGTGTCGAGCCGGTCGGCGTCGAACTCGACGCAATCGACCGCAACGGCCCCGGCGTCGCGGACGCGCCGTTCCTCGTCCTGCAGGTCACCGGCCCGGCGCGCCGCGAGGACCACCGTGTTTCCGGCGGCGAGACGAGTGGCCACCTCAAGTCCGATTTCGCTGCGTCCGCCGAATATCACCACCGTCGACGGTCTTCCCGCACGCGGATCATCCCCAAGCTGGCCGGAGTGTCGCACCGTGTCGGTCACGTCAGCGATTATGTCCTGCGCTAGCGTGAGACTTGATGCCGAACACCCCTACAACTCGACTTACCGATGATGCGCTGGCGTTCCTGTCCGAGCGCCATCTCGCGATGCTGACCACCCTGCGGCAGGACAACAGCCCGCACGTGGTGGCTGTCGGCTTCACTTTTGACCCGGTCACGCACATCGCGCGGGTCATCACCACCGGCGGGTCACAGAAAGCGGTCAACGCCGAGCGTGGAGGCCTCGCGGTACTGAGTCAGGTGGACGGCGCCCGCTGGCTTTCCCTGGAGGGCTCGGCCACCGTCGTCACCGACAAAGAGGCGGTACGCGACGCCGAGCTGCGTTATGCGCAGCGCTACCGCACACCGCGGGTGAACCCGCAGCGGGTGGTCATCGAGGTCAAGATCGAACGGGTACTGGGCTCCTCGGATCTGCTGAACCGCGGCGACGCTCCTACCGAGTAGGCACCACCGTCAGGCCGTGCGGCCGTGAATTCACCGATTCGCAACCATTTTCGGTGACGACGACGATGTCCTCGATTCGCGCGCCCCACTGCCCCGGGAAGTACACACCAGGCTCGATGCTGAAGGCCATTCCTGGCTCCAGGATCAGATCGTTGCCCTCCACGATGTACGGCTCCTCGTGTACCGACAATCCGATGCCGTGTCCGGTGCGATGCACGAATGCTTCACCCATCCCCGCCTCGACGAGAACGCGGCGCGCGGCGGCATCCACCGACTGGGCGCTCACGCCGGGCCGGGCCGCCCGTACCGCTGCCTGCTGCGCCTGCTCCAGAATTGAAATCCGGTGAGCCACATCGGAGTCAGGCTCACCAATGCTGTAGGTACGCGTGCTGTCGGAGTTGTAACCGGGCTCGTAGCTGCCGCCGATGTCCACCACGACGATGTCCCCGGTCTGCAGCTCGCGGTCGGAGCATTCGTGGTGCGGGTCGGCCCCATGCGGACCGGACCCGACGATGATGAAGGCGACTTCCGAATGCCCCTCGGCCACAATCGCTTCAGCGATGTCGGCGGCCACCTGCGCCTCCGTGCGGCCCGGCACCAGCAGTTCGGGCACCAGCGCGTGGACGCGATCGATGGCCGCCCCGGCCTTGCGCAGGGCATCGATCTCGGAGGCGTCCTTGACCATGCGCAGTCTGCGCAGCACCCCGGTGGCCAGTATCGGCACGGTCCCGATCAATTCGGTCAGCGGGAGTAGATGCAGCGCGGGCATGGACTCGGTGACGGCAATGGTGCCCGACAACGCACCATCCGGGGAACCCAACGCCGCCCGTACCAGCTCATAGGGATTCTCCCCGTCCACCCAATCGCTGATCGGGATGCCGAGGTCGCCGATCGCCGAATCCTGCAGCGCCGCAAGCTCCATCCGCGGCGCGATCAGGGTGGGCGTTCCCGAGGCAGGCACCACCAACGCGGTGAGCCGCTCGAATGTCTGCGCGCGTGAGCCGGTCAGATATCTCAGGTCGTATCCGGGTGTGACCACCAAGCCCCCCACCCCGGCCGTCGCGGCCTCCTGAGCGGCACGTTGCAGACGGTTGGCGTACACATCGGATTCAAAACGCTGGGGTGCCATACGGTCCAGGCTATCTGGCATAGGTTGAGTGCCGTGTCAGAAGACCTCCACCGACCCGTCCTGCTCCTCGACGGAGCCAGCCTGTGGTTCCGTTCATACTTCGGCGTCCCGGATTCCATCAAGTCCCCTGATGGCAGGCCCGTCAATGCGGTCCGCGGCTTCCTCGACACCATCTCCCAGCTCATCACGCTGCATCGGCCGCATCGGCTTGTGGTGTGCCTGGATCTGGACTGGCGGCCCGCCTGGCGGGTTGCCGCGATTCCGTCGTACAAGGCGCATCGTGTGGTCACGGAGGAGCCCGACGGCGCCGTCGATGTCGAAGAGGTGCCCGACGACCTGACACCCCAGGTCGACATGATCGCCGAAATGCTGGATGCGTTCGGCATCGCGTCCGCCGGCGCCCCGGGATTCGAAGCCGACGACGTACTGGGCACCCTCGCGGCCGCTGAACGGCGCGACCCGGTGATCGTGGTCAGCGGGGACCGAGACCTACTGCAGGTGGTCACCAATGCCCCGGTACCTGTTCGCGTCTTCTACATGGGGCGCGGGTTCGCCAAGGCCACATTGTTCGGACCGGTAGAGGTATCCGAGCAGTACGGCGTGCCCGTCGAGCGCGCCGGCGCGGCGTACGCCGAGCTGGCCCTGCTGCGCGGCGACCCGTCCGACGGTCTGCCCGGTGTAGCCGGGGTGGGCGAGAAGACCGCCGCCAAACTTCTGGCCGAGCACCACTCGCTGACCGGCATTCTCGCAGCGGCCGATGATCCAAAATCAGGGCTGGCCAAGGCCGTTCGCGCCAAGTTGCAGGCCTCGGTCGACTACATCGCGGCTGCCGAGCCGGTGGTGCGGGTGGCCGTGGATGCGCCGGTCACCATCGATCGGGACAGCGATGCGCTACCGCTGGCCGCCCGAGATCCGCGGCGAGTCGCCGAACTCGGTGCCGAGCTGGGCATCGGTTCGGCGATCACGCGCCTCCAGAAGGCATTGGACACGCTGCCGCAGCCTTAAGCCGAGAACGCAAAACGCCGAGCGCGTCACTGCATGCGCTCGGCGTTTTGGCGGAACTCGTTACTTGGGGCGGCCGACCTCGTAGGTGCCCTTGTCGTTCTGGAAGGTCACGGTGACCTGTCGCTTGGTGCCGTCGATGCTGACATCGCAGTTGAAGGTGGCGCCCTTCTTCACCTCGGGATTCTGGCCATCGTTGCACTTGACGTCCTTGACGTTCTTGGCGCCGTAGCCATTGGTTTCGTCGGTGAGAACCTTGGTCACACCCTCCTGCGCCTTGTTGACGTCCAGGGTTGTGGTCATGGCCCAGCCAGGTGCCAGGAAGGCGGTAATCAGCACCACGATCAGGATCACCGCGGCCGCGACGATACCGCCGATGATCGCGATGGTCTTGGTGGAACGCTGCGGCTTTCCGGCGCCGAACTGCGGGAACGGCTGTCCCTGCTGCTGTCCGTACTGGCCCGGGTATCCACCCTGCTGTCCGTACTGTCCCGGCTGGCCGTAGGCGCCGGGCTGACCGAACTGGCTTGGCTCACCGAACCCCGGCTGACTGGGCTGCTGGCCGAACTGGCTCGGATCCCCAAATCCACCGCCCGGGAAACCCGGCTGCTGGTACTGCGGATACTGCTGGCCCTGGCCATAGGCGGGCTGCTGCCAACTCGGGTCACCCTGCTGCGCCGGATCTGAGGATTGCGGTGTCTGCCACGGCTCTTGGCCTTGCCCAGGTTGGGGCGCCCACTGTCCGCCAGGTTCGGTTCCCTGTGGACCGCTCATCGTTCCTCCCGTGTCGCGACTTTGTTACTTACCGGTGTGTAAGAGGGTGCTGACGCTCCACCTTAGCGTTTGCTCGTCGTTATGTGCCATCAACGGCAACGACGCCACGCCGCACGTCGGCGACCGCGGCCCTCGCCACCGAGCGCACCCCGGCGTCCGGCGCTGCCTTGTTGATCTGGTCGAGCAGATCAACCACTTGCCGGCACCACCGCACGAAATCACCTGCCGGTAGCGCGGTGCCCGTATCACCGGCCGCCTCCAACGATGCCGCCAGATCACCGGTGGTCGCCCAGCGGTACACCGCCGCGACGAAGCCCTCATCGACCTCGCGCGTGGGCGCGAGCTGATGCCGCTGTTCGTCGTGACGCAACCGTGCCAGTGCCCGGTGGGTTTCGGCGAGCGCCGCGCGCAGCGCCGCAGTGGGCGCCTCCCCCGTCACCGATACCGCATCACCACGCGACTCGTACAGCACGGCCGAGGCCACGGCCGCCAGTTCCGCGGGTTTGAGCCCCGCCCACAGTCCGCGCCGCAGACATTCGGCCACCAGCAGATCGCTCTCGCTGTAGATACGCGCCAGCAGCATGCCGTCCTCGGTCACCTTCTTGCCGAGTTCGGAGCTGTCCTGGACGTATCCGCGTTCGGTCAGCAGCGTCAGGATGCGGTCAAACGTGCGCGCGAGTGAGTTGGTGGCGGCCGACACCTTCTTCTGCAGTTGTGCGTTATCGCGTTCGATGCGCAGGTAGCGCTCGGCCGTCCGCGCCAGTTCCTCACGGTTGGGAGCGTGGTGCACCGGATGATCCCGGATTTCACGGCGCAGCCGTTCAACCTCGACGCCGAGATCTGAACCATCAGTGCCCGAATCGTTCTTGCGCCCCTTCACGGGTTGCGGCCTGCGCACCCGGCCCTCGTCCAGTGCCGATCGCAGGGCTGACGCCACGTCACGGCGCACCTTGGGCTGGCGGTGCTCGACACGCTTAGGCAGGCTGATGGATCCGAGCGGTTCCGCGGTTCCTGAGTAGTCCGCCGATGAAATCCTTCCGGCCCAACGATGTTCGGTCAACACCAACGGGCGCGGGTCATCGTCGTCGTGGGCCGGCTCCAGCACGACGGCCACGCCATTGCGGCGGCCGTGAGGTATCGCGATGACATCGCCGCGCTTGAGCGCCGCCAGGGCATCGTTGGCCGCACCGCGACGTTCCAGCCGCGAGGTGCGCGCCGCCGCCCGCTCGCGCTCAGAGAGCCTGCCGCGCAACCGGACGTATTCCAGGACGGACCCGTCGTGCCCGTCAATCTCCTTGGCGATCTCGTCCAGCATCTTCTTGCCACGTTCGATACCGCGGACCAGTCCCACCACCGAGCGGTCGGCCTGGAACTGCGCGAAGGATCGCTCCAGTAGTTCGCGCGCCGGATCCGGGCCCATGCGGTGCACCAGATTGATCGTCATGTTGTAGGACGGCGCAAACGAGCTGCGCAGCGGGAAGGTACGCGTGGACGCCAGACCTGCGATCTCGCTGGGTTCCACCTCGGGCGTCCACAACACGACGGCGTGTCCCTCGACGTCGATTCCGCGTCGGCCCGCCCGCCCGGTCAACTGGGTGTACTCCCCCGGAGTCAACGCCGCGTGCTGCTCGCCGTTGAACTTCACCAACCGCTCCAGCACCACCGTGCGCGCGGGCATGTTGATACCCAATGCCAGTGTCTCGGTGGCAAATACCGCCTTCACGAGCCCCTTGGTGAACAGTTCCTCGACGGTGTGCCGGAAGACCGGCAGCATGCCGGCATGGTGGGCGGCGATACCGCGCAGCAGCCCCTCACGCCACTGCCAGTAGCCGAGCACGTCCAGGTCTGCCTCGGGCAGCCCCTCGGTGCGGCGGTCGATGATGGCAACGATCTCCCGCCGGTCCTCCTCGGTGGTGAGGCGCAACCGGGATCGAAGGCATTGCGCCACAGCGCCATCGCAGCCAGCACGAGAAAAGATGAACGTGATCGCCGGAAGTAGGCCGTCCTCGTCGAGCCGGGTGATGACCTCGGGTCGCGATGGCGGGCGATAGAGCGTGGGAGGACGCCCGCCACGATCGTGTGGTCCCCGTCGGCGTGGGCGGTCGAAGTCTGCGAAGCGATCGGCCTGGCGCCGCTGGGCTATGTAGCGGGTGAGCTCCGGGTCGACATCGGTTTTCTTGCCGTCGTAATCAAAGAGATCGAAGAGCCGCCGCCCGACCATGACGTGCTGCCATAGCGGGACCGGCCTGGTCTCGTCGACCACGACGGCCGTGTCCCCGCGGACTGTTTTGATCCATCCGCCGAATTCTTCGGCGTTGCTTACCGTGGCCGACAGGCTGGCCAGGGCCACCTCTTCGGGCAGGTGCAAAATGACTTCTTCCCAGACCGCACCGCGGAATCGGTCGGCCAGGAAATGCACCTCGTCCATGACCACATACGAAAGACCATGCAGTGCTGGCGAATCCGCATACAGCATGTTCCGCAGCACCTCGGTGGTCATCACGACCACCGGGGCATCGGAGTTGATCGAGGAGTCTCCGGTAAGCAGGCCGACCTTCTCCGGTCCGTACACCGACACCAAGTCGTTGTGTTTCTGGTTGCTCAGCGCCTTGATCGGGGTGGTGTAGAAGCACTTGCGTCCGGCCGCCAGCGCCAGGTGGACCGCGAATTCTCCGACGATGGTCTTACCCGCGCCGGTGGGTGCACAGACCAGCACGCCGTGGCCGTTTTCCAGCGCCGTGCACGCGCGGACCTGAAAGGGATCGAGAGCAAAACTCAGCCCTTGGGAGAACGCACTGAGTTGGGTTCCGATGCTGGTCACTTGCCCATGTTGTCAAACCGCTCGGGAGGACCGATCGGTTCGGGCGCGGCAATGGCCTCGGGAGCATCCAAAGCCGAGGCCTCGTCATCGCTGAGCTCCTGCGCGGCCTCCCGCTTGGCCTTGCGTCTGTCGTGGATCCGGGCCACCTGAATGGAGAACTCCAGCAGCACCGTCAGCGCGAGGCCCAGCGCAGTCATCGTGAACGGATCCGATCCCGGGGTCGCGAAGGCCGCGAACACGAACAGGCCGAAGATGATGCCCCTACGCCAATTCTTGAGCTTGGCGTAGGACAGGATCCCAACGAAATTGAGCATGACGAGCAACAGCGGGAACTCGAAGCTGACGCCGAAGACCAGCAACACGTTGATCAGAAAACTGAAGTACTCGTCACCCTTGAGCCCGGTGACCTGGACGTCGCTGCCCACCGTCAAGAGGAAATGCAGGGCCTTGGCCAGCACCGTGTAGGCCAATAGCGCACCGGCGACGAACAGCACCGTCGCCGCGGTGACGAAGATGACCGCGAATTTGCGTTCGTTGCGATACAGGCCCGGCGTGATGAACCGCCAGATCTGGTACAGCCACACCGGACAGGCCAGCACCACACCGGCGGTCAGACCTACCTTGAGGCGCAGCATGAACTGCTCGAAAGGCGCGGTCGCCAGCAGCCGGCAGGCCCCATCGGCGCTCAGATTGGCGCGCGCGCTGGCCGGCAGCGAGCAGTACGGTCCACGCAACCACTCACCGAGGCTCTCCACACCGAACATCGCGTGCTCGTACCAGAAGAACCCGACGATGGTGGTCAGCAGGACGGCGGCCACCGAGATCAACAGACGGGTACGCAGCTCCTGCAGATGCTCGACGAGCGACATGGTGCCGTCGGAATTCTTGGGCTGTCTGGACTTTCGCTGCAGCCCAAGAGCACCCAGGACCTTATTCATGAACGCATGACCTATCCGGCCGGCCTATCGCGGCGGAACGCGGCTAGGCAGTGGGCTTGTGACCGGGAGTCGATTCGATCGGCGGTGCTTCCACCGCGGTAGCGGGTGGCACTTGCTGCTGCTCCACCGCTGGTGGGGCGTCGGCCGCCTTCGCAGAATTTCCCTCGTTTTGCAGTTCCTTGACTTCGGATTTGAAGATCCGCAGCGACTTACCCAGCGAACGCGCGAGGTCGGGCAGCTTCTTGGCACCGAAGAGCAGCGCGAATACGACAATTACGATCACCCAGTGCATGGGTTGTAGACCGCCCAACGTGGTCACCTCCTCTGGCGTCGTGTCTGCCTTGATGCTACCCCAGGGCTGATCGCGGTCAGCTGGCCCGATACGCCGCCAGTGCCGCCGCCGCGTCGGTACGCACCCGTCGCGCCAGGGATTCCGGCGCCAGCACCCGGATCGCCGAACCGAAACCGAGGATCAGCCGCGCCATCCAGTCCTCGGAGGCATAGGTCATGGCGGCCTCGACCGATCCGTCGGCATGCTGGGCGCCGGTGGGCCGCATCGGGAAGTAGTCGAAGACCCAGGAGGCACTCGGCCCGACCAATACCGTCGCGGCCGGCAACGAGGGGTCCGCCTCGAACAAGCCGGTGTCGGTGGCCGTCTGTACCGCGGGCGCAGGGGGTGCCGATCGCTGATCGAGAACCTCGGCTTGTTCGATCCTGTCGAACCGGAACAGCCGCACCCCCTCGGAGGCGCGACACCAGGCCTCCAGGTAGCTGTGTTCCCCCACGACCGCGATCCGAATGGGGTCGACTATCCGCTCCGACAAGGCATCTCGTGATGCCGAGTAGTACTCGATGCGCAGCGCCTTGCGGTTACGCACAGCCGCGCGGACGGCGGAGACCGCCGCGGACTCGACAGGGGTCGCCGATGAAGCGTCCGATTCGGTGGTTGATTCTCTTCGTCCGAGCGTCTCGTCGCCAGCCCCCGCCGCATCCTCGATCTTGGCGATAGCGCTGCGTGCGGCCTCCGGGTCGACGGTGCCGGGCATGTCCAGCAGGGCGCGCAGGGCGACCAACAGCGCCGTCGCCTCGGGCGAGGTGAGGCGCAGCGGACGGTCGATACCGGCCGAGAATGTGACCTCGATGCTCTCCTCGGAGAACGAGAGATCGATCAGATCGCCGGGGCCGTAACCAGGCAGGCCACACATCCACAGCTGGTTCAGATCTGCCATCAGCTGTTTGGTGGTGACGCCCAGGTCCGCGGCGGCGTCAGCGGCACTGATACCGGGATTGGCCTGAAAGTACGGAACCATGTTGAGAAGCCGGGTCAGACGATTCGACAGCTCGGTCATGCCGTAACTCCTGCGTGTTCCTGGAGACGAGCGATGACCTCGTCGCGCACCTGCGCCGGCTCCAACGCGACCGCATCGGCGCCGTGGGAGGCGATCGAACGAACCAGGCGGTCGGGTGAGGCCACCTCGATCTCGACCACATCGCCGTCGCGTTCGCCCAGCCGACGGGGTTCGACCATGGCACCCATCCGGCGCAGCTCCTGGGCGCGCCCCTCGGCGATCCATACCCGCGCGGTGATGCGCACCGGCCCATCGCCGACAGCTCTGGCCACGATGGCGCGCAGATCCACTCCGTCGGGGCGGCGCACCGTGCCCGGCTTTTCCAGCATCGTGACGTCCTCTCCGATGCGGGAGAGCCGGAACGTACGGGTGGCATTGCGGTCTCGATCGTGTCCGACCAGGTACCAGCGGCCGCGGTCGGTGATCACGCCCCACGGCTCCACGGTGCGCGTGACGTAGGGCTCGGCGCGTGAGGGACGGTGTCCGAACTGCACTGCCTGACCGGAGTCGATGGCGGACAGCAGGATTCGCAACACCGATTCCGACCCACGACCACCGGGCATCGCGGCGGGCGCCGCCACCGAAACGTTCTCGGCGGCGGGATCGACGTCGACGCCCGCCGCGCGCAGTTTCATCAGCGCACCCTGTGCGGCGGTGACCAGTTCGGGCGACTGCCACAGCTGCGTGGCGACCGCAACAGCCGCGGATTCATCGGCGGTGAGAGTGATATCGGGCAACTCGTAGGCGTCGCGACGGATGCGGTAGCCCTCCGTGGCGTCGAAGGACGACACTTTGCCCGTTTCCAGCGGGATGCCCAGGTCGCGCAGTTCGTTCTTGTCGCGCTCGAACATCCGGCTGAAGGCCTCATCGCTCGGCGAGTCCGAGTAACCGGCCACAGAGGTGCGGATTCGTTCTGCGGTGACATAGGTTCGGGTGGACAGCAGGCAGATCACCAGGTTCATCAACCGCTCGACTTTGGAGATCGCCACGGCGGAAAGCTTAGAGGAAACCGGCACGTCAGCCCGGAGCGCATGCGGGAGTGTCCGAATGTTTGTTCGGACACGACCCAAACGCCGAGCGCGAGCGCTACATGCTGGCGATGAGCCGTTCCACCCGCTCGTCGACCGACCGGAACGGGTCCTTGCACAGCACGGTGCGTTGCGCCTGGTCGTTGAGCTTGAGGTGCACCCAGTCGACGGTGAAATCGCGGCCGGCCTCCTGGGCGGCGGTGATGAAGTCGCCGCGCAGCTTGGCGCGCGTGGTCTGCGGCGGCTGATCGACGGCGGCCTTGATCTCCTCATCGGTGGTGATGCGTGCGGCCAACCCCTTGCGTTGCAGCAGGTCGAACACGCCCCGGCCACGCTTGATGTCGTGATAGGCCAGGTCCAGCTGAGCGATCTTCGGGTCAGACAGCTCCATGTTGTAGCGGTCCTGGTACCGCTGGAACAGCTTGCGCTTGATCACCCAGTCAATCTCGGTGTCGACCTTCGAGAAGTCTTGGCTCTCAACAGCATCCAGCGTGCGGCCCCAAAGTTCGACGACCTGCTCGACCTGCTCATTGGGTTCTCTGGTGTTGAGATGTTCCACGGCCCGCGCGTGGTATTCGCGCTGGATGTCCAGCGCGCTGGCCTGCCGCCCCCCGGCGAGCCGGACCGGACGGCGGCCGGTGAGGTCGTGGCTGACCTCGCGGATAGCACGGATCGGGTTGTCCAACGAGAAGTCCCGGAATGCCACACCCGACTCGATCATCTCCAGCACCAGCGCCGCGGTGCCCACCTTGAGCATGGTGGTGGACTCGGACATGTTGGAGTCGCCGACGATGACGTGCAGGCGCCGGTACTTCTCGGCGTCGGCGTGCGGCTCGTCGCGCGTGTTGATGATGGGGCGGCTACGCGTGGTCGCCGAGGACACACCTTCCCAAATATGCTCGGCGCGTTGCGATAAGCAATAGGTCGCGGCCTTGGGCGTGAGCAGCACCTTGCCCGCCCCGCAGATCAATTGGCGGGTGACCAGGAACGGCAGCAGCACATCCGAGATCCGGGAGAACTCGCCGGCCCGCACGATGAGGTAGTTCTCGTGGCAGCCGTACGAGTTACCCGCGGAATCGGTGTTGTTCTTGAACAGGTAGATGTCGCCGCCGATGCCCTCGTCGGAGAGACGCTGTTCGGCGTCGATGAGCAGATCTTCCAGGACGCGCTCTCCGGCGCGGTCATGGGTGACCAGCTGCACCAGGCTGTCGCACTCGGCGGTGGCGTACTCGGGGTGGCTGCCCACGTCAAGGTAGAGCCGCGCGCCATTACGCAGGAAGACGTTGGAGCTGCGCCCCCAGGACACCACCCTGCGGAACAGGTAACGGGCGACCTCGTCCGGGCTCAATCGCCGGTGGCCGTGAAATGTGCACGTGACGCCGAACTCGGTCTCGATCCCCATAATTCGACGTTGCACACCATCGAGCCTACTGGGTGAGGCCATCGACAGCGGGGAGGCTGGCCTTTCTCGAGGCCATCTGTCTGGGTATCTCAGCAGCACGACCGGCGATCCGATACGGTTCGGTTCGGGTTGGGCCCGGTTTTCCGCACGCCGTATTGGCACACAACGACAGGTTTCGACAATGCATATTGCGCTGTTCACCGATCTTCACCCTGAGAGCCTGGGCGGGGCGCAGATCTCGGTGGCGCGCCAGCGTCACGGGCTGGAACGGCTGGGACACAAGGTGACGGTGTTCACCGCGCCGCTGGCCCACACCGTTGACCCCGACCCGAACGTCGTCGAGGTCAAGCCGGTGCCATTCGTGGCCGAGGCGATGCGCAAGCTCGGCAAGCACGACGATTTCACCTTCGTATGGCCCGGGGCGGCGAACAAGGAACTGATCGATCGTGAGCTTCGTGCCCGCGGGCCGATCGACATCATCCACAGCCAGGGCGACCTGGGCGTCTGCATCGCCGGCGTGGAAGCGGCCCGCCGCAATGGCATCCCGGTGGTGCAGACCAAGCACACCCGGTACGACGTGTACTTCGAAAAGGCCAGCCCCAACCCCCTGCTGTTGGCGTGGATCTTCAGCCAGATGCAGGAGCGCCATCTACCCAAGGATTTCCACCTGACGACGGTGCAGGAATCGGCCGCGTCGCGGCGGGCGTGGCAGCTGATGATGGCCCAGGCGCAGGCGGTGGATCACGAGATCACCCCGACGACACACTTTGCCCAGGCCCTCACCGACCGCGGGCTGCGTCGGCCGATTTCGGTGGTCTCCAATGGCGTGGACGACGAGCTGGTGGACATCGCCCGTGAAGCCGCCGACGACAAGCCGACCGACGACGAGCCGCTACGGCTGATCTGGTGCGGACGGCTGTCCCCGGAGAAGCGGGTGCTGGAGGCCGTGAAGGCCGCCACCCAGGTCCAGAACTGCGTCATGGACATCTACGGCGACGGCCACCTCGAGCACGCCATCAAGAAGTACGTCGATTCACACGGAGCTTCGCACCGCATCAGGCTGCGCGGCCGGGTCAGCCAGGACAGCTGCCTGGCGGCGATGGGAGCCAGCAGCGCCCTACTGTTCACCTCCTACGGTTTCGACACCCAGGGACTGGTTCTGCTGGAGGCGATTTCGATGTCGACTCCGGTGATCTTCTGCGACGAGATCCTGGGCGAGTCGGTACCCGACGGCGGTGGCCTGGTCACCGAGAACGAATCCGTCGAGGCCATTGCGAAGGCCATCCGGGCGTTGGCCGATGACCGCGCCAAGCTGCGGCAGATGACCGAGGTGGTGACCGCGCACCAGGACGAGCCGCGGCAGTCGCTGCAGACCGAGAAGATAGTCGCCATCTACAACGATGTGTTGAAGAAGGCCAACGCCTGACCCCGTGAGGCCGCATAGGCTGACCGGGTGGACTTCTCCGAATACTCCCGATACGACGCCACCGGCCTGGCTGAGCTGGTGGCCACCAAGCAGGTCACCCCGGCCGAACTGCTCGCTGCGGCCCGCGCCCGCGCGGTAGCGGTCAACAACAAGATCACTGCCATAGTCCGGACCATTCCGGAGGCGGATAAACAGGTCGAGGGCGAGCTGAGCGGTCCGTTCGCGGGGGTTCCTTTTCTCATCAAGGACCTCGGCCAGGACTACAAGGGCCACCCGACATCGGGAGGGTGCCGGGCGCTGTCCACCCTTCCCGCGCCGGAGCATTCCACCATCGTGCAGCGGTGGCTCGACGCCGGTCTGGTCATCTTCGGCAAGACCAACACCCCCAAGTTCGGCTCGAAGGGCATCACCGAGCCGGAACTTTTTGGGGCTAGCCGGAATCCGTGGGATCTGGACCGCACACCCGGCGGATCATCGGGTGGCTCCGCGGCCGCCGTCGCGGCGGGAATCGTGCCGGTGGCCGGTGCCAGCGACGGCGGCGGGTCCATCCGCATCCCCGCGGGATGTTGTGGTCTGGTGGGCCTCAAGCCAGGGCGTGGCATCACTCCGATGGGTCCGGCGGCCGGCGAACCCATGCACGGCGCGGCCGTGAGCGGCACGGTCTCACGCACCGTCCGCGATACCGCCGCCATGCTCGATGTCATCGCCGGACCGGATGCGACGTCGCCGTACCTGCCTGCCATACCCGAGGATTCGTACGCCTCGCAGGTGGGCAGGGATCCCGGAAAGCTGCGGATCGGGGTGCGCATCCCGACCGTCATCACCCCCAATCCCGATCCGGCGGCAGCCGCCGCGGTCGAGGCCGCGGTGCGTGTCCTGACGCATCTGGGCCACGAGGTGGAAGAGGTGAGCGCCCCGTATGACGATGGGCAGCTGGCACGCGACTTCCTGCTGACCTGGTTTGTGCACGCGGCCTACGAGGTGGACGACACCAAGCGGCTGACCGGAGCCGGTGACGAAGGCTTCGAACGCGACACCCTGCTCATCGCCGCGCTGGGCCGCGCCACCAACGGCCCCGATTATGTTGCGGCCGTGGAGCGCCGGCACAACTATGTACGGGAACTGGCCACCTTCTTCGGCGACTACGACCTGTTGCTCACGCCCACGCTTGCCAAGGTCCCACCGAAGATCGGCGAGTTCAACCTTCCGGCACCCTTGGCGGCGGTGTCCGATCTGTTGTTGCGCACCAAGACGGCCCGCGTGCTCAAGTACGCCAACATCGTCGACAGCATGATCAACGACAACCTCGGCTGGGTTCCCTATACCCAGTTGGCGAATCTGACTGGGCGCCCCGCGATTTCCCTGCCCCTGTATCAAACGCCGAAGGGCCTGCCCCTCGGTGTGCAGTTCGTCGCCCCACTGGGCGGCGAATCACTGCTCATCCGGCTGGCCGCCCAGTTGGAGGCAACCGCACCGTGGGCAGACCGCCGGCCCACGCTCTAGCGCGGTAAAGTGGACGCCGGGCGTGCAGGAGCGCCCGGTGTCCGCCCGAAGAGGCTCAGCCTCCCTGCCTTGCTTGCACTGGTTTACCGACCTCTTCTCGCACCTGGTCTCGCGGACATCGGGCACACGAGAGGAGGCCGTCATGGCCAGCACCCTTCCCACCAATCCGTCACTTGATCGCCTCCGCGATGAGGCGCGCGGACTGCAGCGCGCGATGCGAGCCACCGATCTTGACGCGGCCGGCGTGGTGCGTCAACACCATCCACGTCCGGATATCGCCTTGGCGGGTGAACAATTCGCACTGCACGATGCCCAGCTGACAGTGGCCCGCCGCTACGGATTCACCGGCTGGCCCGCGCTCGTGCACTACGTGGAGCTTGCCGCCGGACTCAGCACCGATCCCAGCGCGGTGTCCGAAGCGGCGCTCGACACGGCCGACCGATTCTGCGCTCTGGCATCGCTGCGATACGACGAAGACGATGAACCGCCCCGTTGGCAGGCGGCCGCGGACCTGGTGGCCGCCGATCCCGCGCTGGTAGATCGGCATGTATGGGCGGCCGCCTCGGCCGCCGACCCGGCCGCACTCGCACGACATCTGGCGGCACACCCAACACTGGCGAGCACTAATGGTGGTCCATACCAATGGTTTCCGATCATGTACCTGTGCTACGGCCGTGCGCCATTGGGTCGTACGGAGCAGCAGACGGTGGCTGCCGCGCGCCTGCTTCTGGACGCCGGCGCCGATCCGAACGCGGGATACCTCTGGCGCGGTCTGTCCACTCCGTTCACCGCGCTGACGGGGGTGTTCGGCGACGGTGAGCAGGGGCCGGGACGTCAGCCCCGGCACCCCTTCGCCGAAGCGCTGGCCACCGTTCTGCTGCAGCGCGGCGCACACCCGGTGGATCAGCAGACCCTCTACAACAGGATGTTTCGCCCCGACGATTCGCATCTGGAGCTGCTGTTCGCCCACGGGCTGGCCGATGCCGGGGCAAGCCCGTGGGAACTCCGCCTGGGCGAGGCCATGGAGACCCGTCAACAGATGTGGCGGCGGCAGGTCGACTGGGCCGCCGAGCACGGGTTCTCCGGCAGGCTGGAACTGCTCGCACGGCATGGAATCGACACCGCGGGCGCCACCGTCGTGGTACCCGCCTTCCCCACCGACGTCAATGCCCGCGACGACGAAGGCGCGACGCCGCTGCATCACGCCGCCTGGGCGGGCGACCTCGGGTTGATCCGAAGGCTTCTGGACGCAGGAGCCGATCGCACAATCGCCGACAACCGTTTCAGCACAACGCCGCTGCAATGGGCAGAACACGCGTACCAAATGGAGGCGGCAAAACTACTGCGGGATACCGGACATGGATAGGCGCCGGATCAGGCGGAGTCCCTGAGTCGCTGCACGTCGTGCTCGACGCAGCCCACCTCGTCGGCCGCCTGCGTAACCGATAGAGCGGGATTCAGCAGAATCCGCAGTTCACTGGGGGTAAAGGTCGGCTCGATTTCCCAGGGCGCATGATCCCACCCGGTTTCACTCATGCCGACGAAGAGTTCTTCGCTCATTTTCGATCCTCAGAACAAGGAGAAGTAAGAACGGGACACCACGATGAGGGCCCAGCTGAGGTGAGCTTCTTCGCCCACCCGTGACGTATGCCAGTAATGCTAGCCGCGCGCGTCAGCCAGATACAGCACCGTCCCGATAACACTGCGTAACGAGTCCGCTCTCCCTGTGGCACAACCATGTTAACGGGTGCGCAGCCGTGCAGACTCGAGGCCGGACACTCGTCGGTTCGACCTGCCGCAAACTGTTCGCGCGCGTCACGCGGCAGCGGCCTTGACGGCCTTGCCCACCTCGGTACGCAGTTCGGCGTACTCGGGAGAACGGCGTAGATCGTCGGGGTCGATGCCGGTTCTGGGCAGGTTCACCGGAATGTCCAGTGCCACTTGCCCCGGGCGGCGGGTCAGCACGACGATGCGCGACCCGAGGAAGGCAGCCTCCTCGGCGCTGTGTGTGACGAACACCGTGGTGCGGCCCGACTCGGCACTGACCTGCCGGACATCTTCCTGGAGACGCTCGCGGGTGAGTGCGTCGAGCGCGGCGAACGGTTCGTCCAGGAGGAAAAGCGGGGTCTCCGCGGCGAGGGCCCGGGCGATGGCCACCCGCTGCTGCTGGCCGCCGCTGATCTCCCAGATGCGCCGACTCGCGGTGCCCTCCAGCCCGACCCGGGTGAGCAGTTCGTCCCGGCGCTGCGTCCATCGATCCCGAGGCACCTTTGCGTACTTCAGGGCGAGCTCGACGTTGCCTCCCACGGTGCGCCAGGGGAATAGCCGTGGCTGCTGAAAGACGACTCCGGAGGTGATGCCTGGGGTGGGCGCATCGCCGGCCACCTGTACGGCCCCCTCACTCGGTGATTCGAATCCGGCCAGCAGCCGCAACAGGGTGCTCTTTCCGCAGCCCGAGGCCCCGACCAAGACCAGAAAGGTCCCCGGATCGACAGTCAGGTCCACCGGGCCCAGTGCCGTGGTCCTGTCCGCGCCGCTGCCGTAGCGGTGCGTGACGCCACTGATCTTTATCGATCCGGTTTTGCTTTCCTGGACAGTGCTCTCCACATCATTTGCCAATGACACCGGGTAGGCCTTTCGTGTAGACGGCATTCTCGAATGTCGACAGTGGCGCCGCAGCGGGGATCTGCTTCTGTTCGGCCAGGAACTGTGACGCACTCTGCAGGTCCACGGCGATATGGCCCGGCTTTCCCTGTTCACCAAGCCATTTCGGAGACGCGACCTCACCGGGAGTCAAGTAGATCCCCTGCTTGAGCTGGCCCGCCACCTCTTGTGGAGTGAGCCCGTTCTCGGCGGCGATGGCCTTGGCCGCCGCACTCGGATCGTCATGAATGAGTCGCAGCGCCCGTGCCTGCTGCTGGCGCCACACGTCGACGATCTCCGGGTGCGCGTCGGAGAAGACGTTGGCCACGGCCGCCAGGTCCAGGGTGGGTTTACTCCCCTGGGCCAGCTGCCGGCTGGTGATGAGATCCCTACCGTTCTTGCGCACCTGGTCCACCGTGGGCAACCAGGTGTAGACGGCGTCCACGTCACCACGGTCGAAGGCGGCCAGCGCGGCTTGTGGCTGCAGATCCACGAGCTGAACATCCTTGGCGGACAGTCCGTTCTGAGCCAATGCCGCCAACAGGCTGTAGTGGGCGGTGGAGGCAAAGGGGGTACCCACGCGCTTGCCCCGCAGGCCCGCGATCGTCGTGACACCGCTGCGATTACTGGCCACCAGGGCCTCGTTGTCACCCGCGACATCGAGAACGAAGGCCACCCGGTACGGGATGTTCAAGGGCGCCGACAATCCCCGCGCGAAGGGACTTGAGCCCAGCGACCCGAAGTCCAGCTCCCTGGCGATGAATGCCGTGTTGACATCGGCACCGGAGTCGAACCGCGTCCACTTGATGTTGTAATCGGGTAAAGCCGTTTCCAGCCAACGGTTTTGCTTGACCACGAGGTCGCCGCTGGGGAAGTTCTGATACCCGATGCGGATGGTCGGTTTACCATCCTGCAGGCCTGAGTGGTCGATGGCGCATCCGGACAGGAGCCCGATCGCCACCATCAGCGCCGCCGCGATTCGGCCCGCTCTCATACCTTTCCCCTCCACGGCACCGCACGGCGCTCCACAGCCCGCAGCGCCGCGTCGATGATCAGTCCCGAGATCCCGATCGAAAAGATTCCGACGAGTACCACAGGCGTGTTGTTGTAGTTGCTCGCGTCTTTCACCAGACCGCCGATTCCGGGTATGCCGTTGAACAATTCGGCGGCGACCACCGAGGAGTACGCCATGCCCACCGCGAGCCGAACTCCGGTGAATGTCTCCGGCAGCGCCGCGGGGATGACAACGTCACGGGTCACCTGCCAGCGGGTGGCGCCCAGGGCGCGGGCAGCCTCCACCAGCCCGACCGGTGCGGCCACCACGGCGGCGGTGGTGGCGACCGCGGCCGGTGGCAGCGCCGCCAACGCGAGCAGCGTGATCTTGGGGGCCTCGTCGATGCCCAGCCAAATGACTAACAGGAAGAAGTACGCCAACGGCGGCAGCGTGCGCAGGAACGTCAGCCACGGCTCGAGCACGCTGCGCACCCAGCCGACCGATCCCATGACCAGGCCCAGCAACACGCCGCCGGTAACGCCGATGATGACACCGAAAAGCAAGCGGCGCAGCGTCATATACAGATGTTCGGCCAGCAGGTAGCCACCGTATCCATGCACGCCGTCATGGTTGGTGGAGACCTCGATGAACGCGTGCCACACGCTACTCGGATACGGCACGAAGGTCTGGTTCCAAATGCCGCTCACCGCGGCCAACTGCCAGATGCCGACGAACACGACCACCGAGAGCAGCGGCAGGGCAGCGCTGGTCAACCGGCGGCGCCACTGCGACGGGCGCGGGGCTGCTTCCTTCGATTCGGCGGGCGACTCTTCGGGGGGAACGATGTCGACAAATACAGACACTATGCGAATGGCTTTCTGTGGCTAGGCGCGATGGGGCGGCGTCAGACAACAGCAGCTATCAGCAGAGGGCGTCGAAGGCACCCGGTATTGATACCGGGTGCAAACCCGGACACTCAAGGGTCCGGCTCAGCGCGAACGAAACCCGCGACGGGGCGGTGGTCCGAGATCGTCATCGGGCTCGTGCTCCCATAAACCGATAACCGGGGCCGAGCCCTTGGGCAACTCCCCCAGCAGCTCGCGGGTGTTCTCGCCATTGACGAGATATCCGGGGCTGTAGTGCTCGTTTTCATCCCCGCGCCGCTGGTTCGTGTGCGACGGATACGCACCCATCATCGGCATCATCGCACCCCATGGCCGGATCGCCGCCCCCGCACCGATGCCGCCGGTACTCGCCGGCGCTGCTCCCGCGCCGAGCGGCGGCATCCGGTCCGGGGTAAGCGGCTGACGACTCGCGGGTGTCGCCGATTCGAACCCGGCGCTGCGGGTTGGGTTCTCATGCCAGAGCGGATCACGCATCCAGTTCTGCTGCGCGTAGACATCGTCCTCACCGAGCTCGTCCACCCCCGATCCGGATTTCTGCCTCGACCCGAAATCATTGCCCGGAAAGGGATTACCCGGCATTCCCGCCACCATGAGGGGTACCTGCAACGGCATACCGGCACCGCCCTGAGGCATCGTCTGCTGCGGGTTCGTCTCCGACTCCCCCAACGCCCACCGCGCCAGGAAGTCCCCGGCCCTCTCGGCCTGTTCGTCCCGCGACGAATCGCCTGCCGCACCCAGACCGGGGCCGGATCCGAAACGAAGTCGTTCCCGGGGGCCGACCAGTTGGGCCACCGCATTTCCGGCCTGTACCGCCGGACCGCTGTACACGGTGCGTACCTGCTCCAACGCTCGTTCCCACAGATCGAGGTCATCGGTGACCGAGGCTCTCCAACCGACCGGCACGCCCAGCCGACCCACTGGTGCGCCGGTACTCGGGGCCACGACCTGCCGCTGTAATTGACCCGTCACGTGAGCCAGCAGGCTCAGACCGGTGGACAAGGTGGTGGCCTCCCCGAGTGCCACCCGCGAGTTCTCCACGTACGCCTGCATGGTGCTCAGCGCCTCCCGCGCCCCTGCGCCGCTCCAGCTCTCGCCGATCATCGCCGTGACGTCCTCGAGAAATGCGATGAGCAGCGAATCGAGCTTGCTCAGAGTGCTCGTCCATTCGCCGGCGATGCGCTTGATACCGTCGGGCTCCATCCGCGCCTGCAGGTCCATGATCGATTCGTGGCTCCATTTGTCGCCGTGCCATTCATCGGGCTGCACTGCACCGGTCATCTCACCGCCCCCGCTTTCCGGGAGCAGTCGGCAGAGTTCGTGTCGATGTCGCGGTAGGCGTCGCCGATGCGCCGGAATGTTTCGGCGAACTCGGTAAGTACGGATCGATGCTGTTCGAGAACGGCGGTGAGCGATCCCTCGGGTGCCCGGACGGCGTCATGAACCACCTGGTACCACCCCCGGCCCTCCGCACAGTCGCCGAAGATCGAATGGCCTGCGGGTGCGATGGTGTCCAGACGCGCGATGGCGCCCGCAAAAGCGCTCCGTAGCAGCTCGCAGCGCGCGGCCAGCTCCTCACAGGCGCCGTCTGCCAGTCGCAGTGTCGCGAGATCGATGTATGTGTCTTTGTCGGTGGTGACGGACATGACTGCTCCTACCTGAGACGAAACGGGTTCGATACAGGTACGACCACCGACGACAGCTCACGGTTCCGCCGATTTCAGGCTGTGGATAACTTCCGGGACGCGGTGTTATCCGCTGGGGACAGCAAACGCGTGCGAGCTAACTGTCCTTGGAATCCTTGGAGTCTTTGGAATCACCGGCCTCGGGGCCCGGATCGCCGCCGCCCTCGATCTCCCCCGGGGAGAAGTCCTCGGGCAGAAGCGCTTCCAGCGCGGCGCCCTTGATCCGGCGGAAGGCTCTGCGGGGACGGCTCTGTTCCAGCACCGCCACCTCAAGTCCGCCCAGCGCCCGGCCCTCCGAACCGTTGACGCCGGCCGTCCCTGCCTGCAGTGCCTTCACCGCGAAACCGACCGCGTCCTTCAGCGTGGCGCCCTCGGCGTAGCTCTCCTTGAGCGAGTTGATCACCGGCTCGGTGTTACCGCCCATGACCACCCAGTGCGGCTCATCGGCGATCGAGCCGTCGTAGGTGATCCGGTACAGCACCGGCTGGGTGTCCCGCCCGTGATGAGCCACCTCACCGACACACAGCTCCACCTCATACGGTTTGGCCTGCTCGTTGAAGATGGTGCCAAGCGCCTCGGCGTAGATATTGGCCAGCTGCCGTCCACTCACGTCGCGGCGGTCATAGGCATAGCCGCGCATATCGGCCCACTGGATACCACCGCGGCGCAGTCGGTCGAACTCGTTGAACTTTCCGACGGCGGCGAAACCCACCCGGTCGTACACCTCGCTGACCTTCTGCAGCGAGTTGGACGGGTTCTCGGCGACAAACAACACGCCGTCGGCATAGGTGAGCGCCACGACCGAACGACCGCGGCTGATTCCCTTGCGCGCCAACTCCGAACGGTCGCGCATGAGCTGCTCGACCGAGGCGTAATACGGAAAGGTCATGAGGGATCACCACTTTCGGCCGCTTCGGTCCGCTTCTGGATGACCTCGCGCGCGATGCTTTCGATATCGGCCTCGGGCACCCGAATCGCTCCGCCGGAATCGATCCGAATGGCCGTCGGGAACACCCGGCGCACCAGATCCGGTCCGCCCGTTGCCGAATCGTCCTCGGCGGCGTCGTACAGCGCCTCTACCGCCACCGCCAGCGCACCCAGTGCGTCGCCGCCAGACTTGTAGAGCTTCTTGATCGATGATTTGGCGAACACCGAACCAGAACCCACCGCCTGGTATCCGTCACTCTCGACGTGCCAACCGCCCGCGACATCGAAAGACACGATGCGCCCAGCGGTTTCACCGTTGGGGTCGTCGATGTCGTAGCCCACCAGCAGCGGCACCGCCACCAGCCCCTGCATGGCCGCGGCGAGGTTGCCACGCACCAAGGCCGAGAGCCGATTGGCCTTACCGTTGAAGGTCAGGGGCACACCTTCGAGCTTCTCGTAGTGCTCCAATTCGACGGCATACAACCGCGCGAACTCGACGGCGATCGCAGCGGTTCCCGCGATACCGGTCGCCGAGTAGTTGTCGGTGATCTGCACCTTGTCGATATCGCGGTTCGCGATGTAGTTGCCCTGGGTGGCGCGCCGGTCACCGGCGATCAGAACTCCACCGCGGTACGTGAGCGCCACGATGGTCGTGCCGTGCGGCAGGTTCGTGATCACGTCACCTGATGCCTTTCCGAGTCCCGGAAGCAACTCCGGGGCCTGAATCCTCAGGTACTCGGAGAACGAGGAAAGGTGCGAGTGTCGGGTGAACTGCTGGGGCGCGATCGAATCATCGCGCCAGATCACTGGCCACCCTTTTGGACGTACGCCCGCACGAAGTCCTCGGCGTTCTCTTCCAGCACGTCATCGATCTCATCGAGCAGATCGTCGGTGTCCTCCGCCAGCTTTTCGCGGCGCTCCTGCCCGGCCGGTCCTCCCAGGTCGGTGACATCGTCCTCGTCACCGCCACCACCGCGCTTGGTCTGCTCCTGCGCCATCGCTGCCTCCTGACTGCTAGGTCGGTTCTGTTCAGCCTACCGGGCAGCGCCCACGGTGTGACGTTTCACGGGCGTGCGTCGCCGAACCCGTTACGTGGTGAGCTGATCGACCAGTTCAGCAGCCGAATCGACCGAATCCAGCAGCGAGCCCACGTGGCTCTTGCTGCCGCGCAGCGGCTCCAGCGTTGGAATCCTGACAAGCGAATCCCCACCCAGGTCGAAGATCACCGAGTCCCAGCTGGCGGCGGCAATGTCGGCGCCGAAGCGGCGCAGGCACTCGCCCCGGAAGTAGGCGCGGGTATCCGACGGGGGCCGCGTGACCGCGTCCAGCACCTGTTGCTCGGTGACCATCCGCTGCATGGACCCGCGGGCCACCAGCCGGTTGTAGAGCCCCTTGTCCAGGCGCACATCGGAGTACTGCAGGTCGACCAGATGCAGACGCGGTGCCGACCAGCTCAGATTCTCGCGTTGTCGGAATCCTTCCAGCAGCCGCAGCTTGGCGGGCCAGTCCAGCAGGTCGGCGCATTCCATCGGATCGCGCTCCAGCAGATCGAGAACCTTGGCCCACACCTGCAGCACGTGATCGGCCTGCGGATCCGGGTCGCGGGAGGCGACCAACTCGGCCACCCGCTCCAAGTAAATACGTTGCAGCGCAAGGCCTGTCAGCTCTCGGCCGTCCGCAAGCGCCACGGTGGCCCGCAGCGACGGATCACGACTGATCACGTGCACCGCGTACACCGGCCGCGCCAGGGCCAGGTCCGAGAGATCGGCCCCGGATTCGATCAGGTCGAGTACCAACGAGGTGGTACCCACCTTCAGGAACGTCGAGGTCTCGGCAAGGTTGGCGTCACCGATGATGACGTGCAAGCGCCGGTACTTGTCGGCGTCGGCATGCGGCTCGTCGCGGGTGTTGATGATGCCGCGCTTGAGCGTGGTTTCCAGACCGACCTCTACTTCGATGTAGTCGGCACGCTGCGACAACTGAAAGCCCGAGTCGTCACCGGAGGGCCCGATTCCTACCCGGCCGGAACCCGTGACCACCTGGCGCGACACGAAGAACGGCGTCAGGCCCGCGATGATCGCCGAGAACGGCGTCTGGCGGTCCATCAGGTAGTTCTCGTGGGTGCCGTAGGAGGCACCCTTGCCGTCGATGTTGTTCTTGTACAGCTGCAGCCGCGCGGCGCCGGGCACGCTGGCGACGTGGCGGGCAGCGGCCTCCATCACGCGTTCACCGGCCTTGTCCCAGATCACCGCGTCGAGCGGATTGGTGCATTCGGGCGCCGAATACTCCGGGTGGGCGTGATCGACGTACAGGCGGGCACCGTTGGTGAGAATCATGTTGGCCGCCCCTACCTCGTCGGCATCGACGATAGGAGCCGGACCGGTGGTGCGCCCCAGGTCGAACCCACGGGCATCACGCAGCGGCGACTCCACCTCGTAATCCCACCGGGTGCGCTTGGCGCGCTGGATCCCCGAGGCCGCGGCGTACGCCAGCACTGCCTGCGTGGAGGTGAGGATCGGGTTGGCGGCGGGGTCCGTAGGAGACGAAATGCCGTATTCAACCTCGGTACCGATGATCCGTTGCATGACGCTCAGCCTAGAGAGTTAGGGCTGAACACCACGCCGGGGACTGTTCAGACTGCTCTGCGCGCCGCGGAATCCGCATTAGCGTCGGATTCATGAGCGGCCCAGAGAAGATCCATGTCGACCTCAGCGGAGCACCGCAGACCATGCTGGCGACGTTCTACGCCAAGGCATTGGATGCCGATCTGCCGAAGCCGATCCTCGGCGACCGGCTGGCCCGTGACATCGCCGACCGCATCGACTACGACTGGTCTAAGACGACCATCACCGCGGGTAGGTCGCCGGCCGTCACCACCCGTTCCGCACATTTCGACGGCTGGGCGCGCGCCTTTCTGTCCAGGCACGCCGAGGCCGTGGTGCTGCATCTGGGCTGCGGTCTCGACGGCCGGTATTTCCGGCTGAACCCCGGTGCGGGAGTCCAGTGGTACGACATCGATTACCCCGACGTGGCCGCGCTGCGCAGCCAGCTCTATCCGACACGCGATAACTATCACGTCGTGTCCGCATCGGTGACCGATCCGGCATGGCTCGCGCACATTCGGGGCGACCGCCCGGTGCTCGCGATCGGAGAGGGGCTCACCATGTATCTCACGCAGGCCGACGGCATCGCCCTGTTTCGCCGGATTGTCGATCACTTTCCGTATGGGGAACTGCAATTCGATGCGTTCAACAGGTTCGGCATCAAGACGCAGTGGTCGAACGCGGTGGTGCGACGCTCGGGGGCGACCCTGTATTGGGGCATCGACGGTCCCGAAGACATTATTCGCGAGATCCCCAAGCTGCAGCTCCTCGAGTGGGAGTCACCCTTCGATTCGGCGACCTTCCAACAGACCAGGACCGCGTATCGGCTTCTCGCCAAGGCGATGTCGGTATCGCCGACGCTGCGGTACATGGCGCAGTATCACCGCTACGCATTCTGAGAATTGGGGGTTGACCGCGGCAGTCCTTGCCGTTTCGGGGCCGGCAATCGGGGGGACGGATCGCCGCGGCCAACCAGTCTATGACGCCGGTCTACTCAACTGCGGCGCTGCGCTTTCGCCGATCTCGTCGACCTCCAGCAGCCGCCGCGCGACGATCGCCATTTCTCGTGGGTCGCCGACGGTGAGCCGGACACCGCCATCGGGATACTCCTTCGCGACAACGTCATCGGTTCCCAGGATGGACATCCAGCGCTCGCCGTCACCGCGCGCCGGCAGATACACGAAATTGGCATGCGACTCCGGGATATGTGCACCCATCTGAGCGAGCCGTTCCCTGAGCCGATCACGCTCGTAGACAATAGAATCGACCCGCAGTCGCAGCTCGTCTTCGGCCGCATACGAGGCGGCCACCGCCACTGCCGCCGCACGGTTCATGCCGAATGGGAGCTGGTATCTACGAATGACAGCACAGACCGCGGGAGCGGCCAACCCATAGCCGATCCGCAGCCCCGCCAATCCGTATGCCTTCGAGAAGGTACGCAGCACCACCAGGTTCGGGTGTATCGCAAGAAGACGCGGAACGTCCAGATGTTCGTCGGGATCCACGAATTCGATGTAGGCCTCGTCGAGGATCACCACACTGGTCGGCGGCGCCGCGCGGACGAACTCATAGACCTGGTCCGCGGGTATCAGTGTTCCGGTCGGGTTATGGGGCCGGCACAGCACCACGGCAGCGGCATCGGCGTCATACGCCGCACCCAGTAGCTCATCCAGATCTGTGATCCCGTTATCTGCCAGCGGAATCGGAACCTGGATCAACCCGGCGATATCGGCCAGTATCGGATAGCCGTCGAATGTCGGGTGCGCGAACACCAGCGAATCGCCCGGCTGACATAGCGCCTGCAGCACCTGCAGCGCGACGCCGGTGGCGCCAACGCCCACCACCACTTCTTCCGGTGTCATGCCCACCCGTTCGGCGATCAGTCGCGGAAGCACCACGGGCAAGAACTCGGGGTACCTGTTCACCTCCGCAATGTCATGCCTGAGCGCATCGCGCACCGATGGCAGTGGACGATAAGGATTCTCGTTCAATGCCAATCGGAGTGGACTGACCGTCACAGGCCCCTCCCTCCCCATCGCACGGCCGCCGCTGCCGCGTAGTCACCGGCGTGGGCGAAACCTGCCAGCATCACCGTGTCGCCGGACTTGACCTGGCCGTCGGAGATCGCCTGATCGAGAGTGTGCGGAATGCCCACCCCGAAGAGGTTGCCGCACTCGTCGAAGGTATCCGGGTGCTTCTCCCGGGGCAGCTGCAGGGCGTCGCGCCAGTTCCGCAGAAATATGCGGTTCGGCTGGTTGGTCACCAACGCGTCCAGATCCGTTGACGGAAGCCCGATTCGATCGCAGACGGCCAGGGCCACCTCGGGCACCATGCGATTGCCACGGGCCAGCACCTTGCTGATCTTGTGCTCGGTGAACGCCACCCTCCCCTGCCCTGCCCCGGCCTCCCAGTACTTGCGATGAGGCGTCACCGCGTACGTCATGTCGCCCGCGAACTCGCCGAAGTTCCGCGTCTCGATGCCCAGTACCGGGGAACTCCCATCGCGGGTGATCAGGGCCGCGGTGGCGCCGTCCCCCGGAATGGAAGCCTGTGCGGTGGAGCGCACCTGCTCTTGCACGAAGATCTGGCCGGCCGCATTCTGCATGTTCACGATGAGGGCCGAACGGGCGCTCGACGAGGCCATCATCTGCTGCACGAGCTTGAGCATCAGAACGAACGAGACGCAGCCACCGTTGTGTATGTCCAAGATCCATTCCGGGCGGATCTGCAGCCGGTTCGCCACCTCCCCACCGCAACCCACGAAGGGTAGGTCGGGCAGCTGGGTATGTGTCAGCAGGATGTCCACCTCGTCCAGCACACTGTCGCCGTGCCGATCCTTGAGTCCGGCGACCGCACGTTCGGCCATGTCCACCGCGGACTCGTCGGCGGCGACGTGATGCCGGAAGGCCGGGCTGCGGAACATGACGTTCTCCGCCAGATCGTCATCCTTGGCGTACTGCGCGAAGTAGTCGGCGCTGACCCGGTTCTCGGGAAGATAGCTGGAGATGTCGAAGATGCTGATGGTCATTTCATCCACTCCGGAACGATCGGAAGCCCATGGCTGTGGCGATACTCGGCGATGGCCTTGAGGTTCAGCAGTTCCAGCAGGTGACCCGCACCGAACATGTCCCAAAAGTCCCCGACCCACGGCTTACGTTGGGGCGGAGCGGTTTCTGGATAGGGGTTCTCGTCGTAGAACGGATGGTGGCAGTTGGTCCACAGCACGACCGAGCCCGGCTTGTTAAGCACGATCTGCGCGTCGACCACTCGCATGAGGTAGATCATCCAGAGGTGATCACCTTGATCCCAGGCACAGTGATAATCGACGGTTCCGGATTCGGCGTTCGATTCCGTGCGGGTGTAGATCAGCGTGTCCGATCCCAAACGGTCATGTGCGACCCACAACCCGGGCTCATCGGTCTCCTCGAAGCCGCGCAGGCTGTAGGTCCACTCCTCCAGGCAACGAGTGTCGGACAGGTAGCGGTGCAACTCGTCGGGCGGGCAGTCCACATACTCCTGGACCGTGCAGAACGGGCCGAACACCTGGTCATGCGGGTACACCGACCGCATCATGTCCATGATGATCGGCGTCGCCTTCTCACGTGGCGAGGTCTCGATCCGATGCACCCCGGGCAATGCGTCCTCGGTGCCGGCATCGGCGGCGATATCGCTAAGCGCGGGCAAGGCTTTCAGGCAAGGCTTGGATGCTTCGGTAATCGTGTCGGTCATGCGTTTTCTCCTTAGCGATATCGGATGACAAGAACGGGGCAAACGGGGGTATCTCGTCGGTGGAACAGATGACCTCCACCACAGAGGGACCGCCATGGGCCATCGCCGCATGCATGGCGGCCTCGAAATCGGCCACCGTATCGGCCGAACGGCACATCAGACTCGGGAACATCGCGGCCATCCCGGCGGCGATATGCGAGGGTGTGAACCGGTTGAAGCTGTACTTTCCTCCGTAATACAGCTGCTCACGGGTGACGCACATGGCATGTGCGTTGTTGTTGACAATGACGAATGTCACCGGCAGCCGGTGCTCGATCGCCGTGTGAATCTCCATGCCGTGCATGAAGAATGCCCCGTCCCCCGCCACCACCACGGTGCGGCCGCCCCGCGCGAACGCACAGCCGATGCCCGCACCGAAGGCATACCCCATGCCGCCCATACCGAGCGCGACAACATAACGGCCCCGGTGCCGGGCGCCCAGGTAGTGCACCGCGGCAGCGCCGGTGTTACCCGCATCGACGAAGATATCCGCCTCCGCAGGAATCACCCGGTCGAGAACGTGCATGCCATCGTGGTACCTGACACCGTCGCCGTCATGCGCGGGCGGTTCCAGATGGGCTGGCGCGTAGAGCGTTTCACTGTCCAACGAGTCCGAACGCGCCGGCACAGCCGCGGCGAGCTGGGCCAGGGTCGATGACAGGTCCTCGGTCTGCAGGTGACGGGACGGGATATGTGGTGTCGCCGAACCGATCGAGAGCACCGGCGTCGTCGCGAAGTCGACACCGCCTCGGGTCATCACGGGCATGGTGGTCCCGATGCAGACACATGTCACACCGTGGCGCAGTACCCTTTCGATGGCCGGGTGTCCCATCACCCCGATGACGCCCAGCAGCCGTGGATCATCGCCGTCTACAGCATCTTTGGCATCGGGCGACACCGCGACAAAGGCATCGAGACGATCGAGGAGATCCGACAGCTCACCGCGGGCGTTGTGTCGTGCCACCTCCGGCCCCGCTACCACCAGCACCCGCCCCGGCGTATCGGCCAGATGCTTGGCGAAGTCGGCAAGCTGCGCGGGCACCGCTCCAGGCCGCACGTGCGGCTCCGGCAGCTGTGGTGTGGTGTGCAGGCGCGCCTGCTGGACGTCTTTAGGTATCAAGAGAACCGCCGGCAGACCGTCTCGAAGCGCGGCCAGGGCATGACCGAGCGCCTCGGCGATTTCTTCGGGATTTTCCACTCGGGTGCAGTAGCCGGAAATGGGCCGGAAAACCGCCTGCAGATCCATGCTCCCGGCGCGCCCACTCCCATCCTGAAACGCCCCGTTACCTTCTAGCGGGCGCGGCGGCTGGCCCACGATCGCCAGCACCGGCACCCGGCTCGCATACGATTCAGCAAGCGCAGGAACAAGATTGACAGCGCCGCCGCCCGAGGTCGCGGCCACTACGCTCATCCGCGAGGCGGCACGCGCATAGCCGTCGGCCATGGTGCCGGCCGAGAACTCGTGCTTGGCGACGACGGCCTGGATACCCGGCGCGTAGTGCACGGCATCGTACAGATCCTCGATGTTCGCACCGTCGACCCCGAAGACGACATCGACATGGTGACGACGCAACTCGAGGACGAGCCAGTCGACCAATCGCATGGTCCCGTTCCCGTTCCCGTTCCCGAGCGCGATATCGCCGGCCGTACAGCTCCGGGCACGTATCGGGGTGGTCATGACTAGTACACGACTGTCACACGTGACGGGTTCAACAATCCGGAAGAAAAAGTGATCGAGTTATCTCAATCATGTGATGGCACAATATGAATCGCATTTCAGGTAATGCCGATATGGGCACGTCAAAGCACCACGAACCTGATGGGATGGGCGTCAGCGACGCAGTTCGAGGAACACCAACGGCACGGCGTCACCGTGATTGTCGATCACCTGGACGCTCTCGATCTGATCCTGCGCCACCGGGACGGTCATCGATGTCATCATCGCGGAGCCCGGCTTGGCCGTCCACGAACTGGCGATGATGTTCCCGCCAGCTCGGGTGCCGACGCGCAGTGCATAGGGTGCCGCCGAGTCATCCGGGTCGTCTCCGTATGCCGGATAGCTGCACCACATTTCGATACGGGTGCCGGCACCGTCCTGGACAATGGCCACTTGAGCGCTCAGCGGTGAGGGCGTCACCTGGCGCATCGGCTGCCAATGCTCCCCCGCCGGCAACGAACCCGCGGCGACATTCATCGGTGCGGGCCGGTGATACCACGGCGGCGGCACCAACGAGACCGTCAGCGCGACAGCGGCGGCCACCGCGACCGCACCCACATAGGCGAGCCGGCGCACCGCACTCTGCCGCCGCCACCGGGCCTGCAGCTTGGGCCACAGCGCCTGCACCGGGCAGCTGGTGGCGGGCTTGGCGAGCACGGGCGGGTCTTCGAGTTCCATCTTCTCGGCGTAACCGCGATCAACCTTGGACAGCAGACCGGGCATGGCTGTCACCTCGGACAGCGCGCGCTGGCAGCTGACACAGTCGACCAGGTGCTGTTCGTATTGACGCCGCTCGGCGGACGAGAGCGCACCCAGCACATAGGCGGCGTCCCAGTCGGCGTAAACATGCTCCACAGTCATCGTGTGACCCCCATTTCCTGCAGCGACAGCCGAAGCGCGCGCACGCCATAGTGCAGGCGTGACTTGACGGTGCCCTCAGGCACCCCCAGCTCGGCGGATATGTCGGCGACTGAACTCCCCCGGTAATACGCACGCAGGATGACAGCGCGGTGATCGGTGGACAACGTGCGCAGCGCTTCGGCCACCAGCCACGCGTCCAGCGTTGCGTCCACCTGATCGGGAGAGGCGAACTCGGGTGTCTCGGCGGTGGCTATCTCGCTGCGAAAGCGCGAGCTACGTGCGTTATCGCGGACCAGGTTGTGGGCGACCGTGAACAGCCATGCCCTCGCCGACCCTTCCGTCTGGTTGACCAGCGTCGGATGCCGCCAGGCTCGCAACAGCACCTCCTGCACGATGTCTTCCGCCAGCGCCGAGTCGTGGGTCAGGTGCATGACATAACGATGCAGCGGGCCTGCGTACTCGTCGTAAAAGGCCCGCATAAGACTCGATGAGCCATTGACGCCGACGCCTTTCGGCCCAGCCTGCCCATCCGCCATGGAACACCTCCGACGGTTACACGATCCGACCGCCCGATTGGTTCAACGTACGCCCGTTTTGCCTCGTCGAACAGCCTTGTCATCATGATCAGGTGCGCAATCTCGACGACATTCACGAATGGTTCCTGTCCCGTGGACTACCCGTCGTGCTGGATCGTCGCGTCCGCTCGCGTGAGCTCATCGACCGGGCCGCGCCCATGATCGGAGTCGCCGGTGCGGGGGTGGCGCTCTACGAGCTGATCTCCACCGACAACGACACCCGCTCGATTGTGCTGATGATCCTGCTCGGGGTGGTGGCACTGCTGATGGCGGCGCAACCGCTGGTGCTCACCGCACTGCAACGTGTCGGAACCATCCGTGCCGACGTGGTGCGCCGCGCCCTGTCATGGCTCGTCATCGCGATCTTCGTGGTAGCGCTCCCGGCCACCGACACCGGTTCGTGGCCGGAGGCCGCCGCGAAGATGCCCGCCTTCCTGCTGGCCGCGCTGGTGCTTATCTGGTTGACGTACCTGGGTGCCGGGTCGATCGGACTGTGGGCCCTGCGGTACGCATCCACGCAGTTCGGTGCGCTGGGCACGCTCATGTCCCGCGCGCTGCCACTGCTCATGCTGACCGTGGTGGTGTTCTTCACCGGAGAGCTCTGGCAGCTGTCGGCCCGGATCACGCGCGAAAGGCTCTGGCAGACAATCGGCTTCCTGGCCCTCACCGCCACCGTGTTCATGGTCGCCACCGTGCGCGACGAGTTGAACAATCTGCGCGAAAACCGGGCCGAACGTCCCGCGCCCGCCGCGCTACTGGCCGGCACCCCACTGGCCGACCTGACCGGAGCCGACGGTCCGGAGCCGCCGCGGCCCGCACTGCGCTGGCCCGAACGGCTGAATGTGCTACTGGTGATGGTGGTTTCGCAGGCCATCCAGGTGGTGTTCTTCACCACCGGGGTGTTCGCGTTCTTCATGTTGCTGGGCATCGTGGCCGTGCCGCACGACGTGATGGCGTTGTGGTCCAATGAGGCCGCGTGCCCGTCGGGAGCAGCGCCGCCATGTTCGGGCACCTGGTACGGGATTCGGATCGGCGTGCCACAGACTCTGATTCATATGTCGCTGCTGGTCGCGGTGCTGTCGGGGCTGTACTTCACCGTCAACAGCAGCATTGATCCGCAGTATCGGACACGTTTTTTCGAACCGTTGATCGCCGATGTGGCGGTAAGCCTCGCCGGACGCGACGTGTATCTATCGGCCTCACAGCGGATCTGACCTCAGCGCATCCGTGCCGCCAGCGTCGGTACACCGTCACCTTCCAGCTCACCGAGCACCACCGGACGGCCCGCCATCGCCAGCACCAGCGCCTCCCCGGTGCCGCACACGTGCGGGCCATTGCCTTTCGCCCAATCCACGTCGTTGGCCATGAACCTCAGCCCCTTGGTGTACCGCTTCGGGTGGGCGCCAAAGTCGGGATGATCCAACGCAAAGACCAGCCGGTCCTCGGGAATGGCACGCGGCCTGCCCAGTGGCCGCCGAATATCCTGGTGGTGCACCATGGCGTCGGTATGAAGCGCTGCGGGCGCCATCTTGCCAAACGCTCCGGGCCGCACTGCCGACTCGAAATGGTGCAACAGCTCTTCATTCGACAGGTGACCGGTGCGCTCCACCAATGCATCGTTGAGCTTGTTGATCGATGGGTTCCGTAGCGCGGTCCCCAGATAGACACCCAGCGATACCGCGTCGACGGCGGCGTGTGCCACGACATCGCGGACCCGCCAGCCTGCGCACAGTGACGGGGCCAACCAATCGTCTTCGGTCAATGTGTGCAGGAACTCGGCCAGGCTGGTGCGCTCGGCGGAAAGCATTTCTCGGGGTTTCATGGTCTTCACGGATACCTCCTCGGGCTGTACTCGCCATGCTAGGAAGACCGCGCTGACCAGCACCGCCTCCGCATGCCACGCACTGCCAGATGATGCCAATGCCCCCTCGCGGGCCCACCGGACTTTCTATCCTCGCGATATGTCTGGACGCCGGCTCGACCAAACCGCAAGTCTGACCGCACAGTTCAACGCGTGGCAGCGCGCTGCCGAATCGATGCAGCGCGATGGCCTGCTGAACGATCCGCAGTCCGGATGGTTCGTGACCCATCCGCTGCTGCGTGCGGCACTGACATCTCCCGCTGCCGCCAGGTGGGGCCTGCGTCTGGTGGACCGATGGTGCGCGGGCCTGCATGCCCTCATCGTGCTGCGCCGCCGCGTTTCCGACGACGAAGTGCGGACCGCCGCGCGATCCGGCATCGGTCAAGTGGTGATGCTGGGGGCGGGCTTCGACACCTCGAGTCAGCAGCTCGGTTCCCTGCCCGTCACCGTATTCGAGGTCGACGCACCCACCACCCAGCAGGCGAAACAACATCTCATCGCCGGACACCGCGGTGACGAGTCGCGGCTGGTCTGGGTCCCCTGCGATTTCGAGCGCGATGACCTGACATCACGTCTGCTTGGCGCCGGATTCGATACGGCCGCACCCTCACTCGTGGTGTGGCTCGGCGTGACCTACTACCTCACCGAGGCCGCCCTCGAGTCGACCCTGGCGCAACTGACGAAGCTCTGCGCACCGGGAAGCAGGCTCGTCCTGGATTACGGTGATCCCGATATCGTCGGCCCCGACAGTCGCCGTCGCGAAGTCCGGCGCGGATCGCGGTCCGTCTCCCGGCGCGGCGAGCCGTACCGCACGGGCATGACGGCGAGACAGGCCGACGAACTGCTTGCGCGCCAAGGCTTTCAGATCACCGAGCAGCTGCGGATACCCGAGCTGCTGCGTCGCTACGATCCGACCGGCGCGCGGGCACTCGCACCCGGCGACTGGACCACGGTGGTCACAGCCCGCCGCGAGTGAGCACGGTGCCTACAGGTACTGGCCCAGGCTCGATTCGGTGTCGATGGCGCGGCTGGCGCTGGAGCTCTTGCCGGTGACCAGCGTACGGATGTAGACGATGCGCTCGCCCTTCTTGCCCGAGATCCGTGCCCAGTCATCCGGATTGGTGGTATTGGGCAGGTCCTCGTTCTCGGCGAACTCGTCGACGATCGAGTCGAGCAGATGTTGAATACGCAGACCCTTCTGACCGGTCTCCAGCACCGCCTTGATGGCGTTCTTCTTCGCACGGTCCACCACGTTCTGGATCATGGCGCCGGAGTTGAAGTCCTTGAAATACATGACTTCCTTGTCACCGTTGGCGTAGGTGACCTCCAGGAAACGGTTGTCGTCGATCTCGGCGTACATCCGGTCCACGACCTTCTCGATCATGGCCTTGATGGTCAGCCCGCGATCGCCGCCGAATTCCGCCAGATCGTCGGTGTTCACCGGCAGTTTGTCGGTGAGGTACTTGGAGAAGATGTCTTGCGCCGACTCCGCATCCGGCCGTTCGATCTTGATCTTCACGTCGAGGCGGCCGGGCCGCAGGATCGCCGGGTCGATCATGTCTTCACGGTTGGAGGCACCGATGACGATGACGTTCTCGAGACCCTCGACACCGTCGATCTCGGATAGCAGCTGCGGCACGACCGTCGTCTCCACATCGGAGCTGACGCCGGTACCACGAGTGCGGAAGATCGAGTCCATCTCGTCGAAGAAGACGATGACCGGCGTACCGTCCGAAGCCTTTTCGCGAGCCCGCTGGAAGATCAGGCGGATATGCCGCTCGGTCTCGCCGACGAACTTGTTGAGCAACTCCGGGCCCTTGATGTTCAAGAAGTAGGACTTGGCCTCGCGCGAGTCATCGCCGCGCAGCTCTGCCATCTTCTTGGCCAGCGAGTTGGCGACGGCCTTGGCGATGAGTGTCTTTCCGCATCCGGGGGGCCCGTACAGCAGCACACCCTTGGGCGGACGCAGGGCGTACTCCCGATAGAGGTCCTTGTGCAGGAACGGCAGCTCCACCGCGTCGCGGATCTGCTCGATCTGCCGCGTCAGGCCGCCGATGTCGCTGTAGCTGACATCGGGCACCTCTTCGAGCACCAGATCCTCGACCTCGGCCTTGGGAATCCGCTCGAAGGCGTATCCGGCCTTGGTATCAACCAGCAACGAATCGCCGGGCCGCAGCTTCCGGGGCTTCAGATCCGCTCCGTCGGCATCCTCGGACACCTCGGAGAGATCGGGCGCGATCAGCGGATCGGCCAGCCAGACGATGCGCTCCTCGTCGGCATGCCCCACCACGAGCGCGCGGTGACCGTCGTCCAACAGCTCCCGCAGCGTGCTGATTTCGCCGACCGATTCGAAGTTGCCGGCCTCGACCACCGTGAGCGCCTCGTTGAGGCGCACGGTCTGCCCCCGCCGCAGTTCGGCGGTCTCGATGTTGGGAGAGCAGGTCACCCGCATCTTGCGACCCGAGGTGAACACGTCCACCGTGTCATCGGCCTGTACGGCCAGCAACACGCCATAACCGCTCGGCGGCTGGCCCAGCCGGTCAACCTCCTCACGCAGCGCCAGGAGCTGCTGACGGGCCTCTTTGAGGGTGTCCATCAGCTTGGCGTTGCGCGCATTAAGGGAGTCGATACGAGCCTCAAGCTGGTTCAGGTCGCGCAGACGACCGGTGTCACCAGATCCGTGGGCCGCGCTGCCTTCCAGCTCCTGGCGAAGGGCCGCAACCTCTCGACGTAGCCGTTCCAGTTCGGCGGCATCCGGTGTGCCGAACGCCTCTGAACGCTCCGACTCACTCATGATGTCCTCCTTTCCCACACCGAGAATTGGTGCGGTGGATGCTTCAACGCTACCGGCGATTGGCCGCCCGTGCGGGGTCTACCCGTTGCCTGGGACGTCTACGCTGTTAGCGTTCGTCACATTCAGGTCGATCGGAAGGACAACCGTGAGCTCACGAACCGGTATGTCAGGGGTCGCCACGCTGGGTTTACTCGCGGCGGCAGCGGTTGGCTTGGCAGTACCAATGGGCGAGCCGACAGCCAGCTCCGCTGGCCCGACAGCAACGACCACCATGTCCGCGGACATTACCCCCGTGTCCTGGGACGTCCCCATGGATGTGCCCACCGAACCTGCCGACGCGGCACCCACGTCCGATGAGCTAAGCGGTTTGCTGTATTCACTCGCAGACCCGGGCGTGTCGGCCCTGGCCAAGGGTGGCCTCGTGGAAGGCGGCATCGGCGCGGGTGAGGCGATTTACGCCGATCGTGCCTTCAAGAGTGCCAACCGTGACGGGTTCCTGCCACTGGCATTCACTGTGTCCGACATCAAATCCACCGGACCGGGTGTGGCCGCTGCGGCGGTCACCATCACCGGGCCCAAGACGCAGGCATACACGACGAAGATCAACTTCGTGAACCAGGACGGCTGGAAGATCAGTAAGGCCTCCGCGGTTTCGCTGATCCAGGCGGCATCGGGTAAGTCTGGAAGGTAGACGTGTACGAGGAGGGCTGGATGATCACCACGACCTCGCACGCCGATATCGTCACCGCACTTGGCCGAACGACTTAGCCGATATGCCGAATGGAGTCACCAGGATCATGGCCCGTCACCTTCAACTCGCCGCCGCCGGCGCAGCCGTTCTCGCCCTGACCGCCTGCAGCAGCTCAAACGATAAGGCCGCCCCCGCCAGCGCTTCGGCGACTCAGCCCGCATCCTCGGCGGTGGCCGCCGCTGTCCCGAACCATCCGCTGCCCGATCCGGCGGTGCTGACCGATGTCCTCAACCGCCTCGCCGACCCGAACCTGCCCGGCGCCGAGAAGATCACCGCCGTTCAGGGTGCTACTCCCGAGCAGCTGGACAAGTTCACCAAGGCGATCGGCGACGCCGGGTTCTCGCCGTTGTCGTTCACCGTCAAGGACCCGAAGTGGTCGACGGAAACCCAGGGCGACGTCGAAGCCGTCGTCACCATCAACAGCCCCAGCCCGAAGATGGGTGGTTTCGCGGTCCCGATGTCGTTCTCGCCCGAAGGTGAGGGCTGGAAGCTGTCCAAGCGAACCTCCGACCTCTTGCTCAAGACCGGAACGTCGCTGGCGGGTACCGCCACACCGCACGAGGCGCCTCCCGCCGGCGCACCCGCGCCCGAGACACCGGCCCCAGCGCCTACCCCGTAGCCCCCCGCTGGCGACGGCTCTAGCTCGGTAGGCGCTTACGCCGCAGCGGTGTCGGAGTGATGGTGCCCGGCGCCAGACGACGCGCACTGACCAAGAACGCGGTATGCCCGCGCATGCTGTGCTCGGGACGCACCGCCAGCCCGACGACGTTCCAGCCGCGCTGCATCGACTCCCAGGACCTCGGTTCGGTCCAGCATTGCTGTTCCCGCAGCGCCTCGACCACGCGCGACAGTTGCGTGACGGTAGCGACGTACACAATAAGCACGCCACCTGGTACCAGCGATTCGGCTACCGCGGGCAAAGTCTCCCAAGGGGCCAGCATGTCCAGGACCACCCGGTCGACGCCACCGGCATCAGCAGCCCGCTCGGCGAGATCACCGATCACCAGCTCCCAGTTGTCCGGTTGCTCCCCGAAAAACGCTGTGACGTTTCGCACAGCATGTTCGGCGTGATCCTCACGAATCTCGTAAGAGATCACCGTTCCCTCGGGCCCCACCGCGCGCAGCAGCGAGCAGGTGAGCGCACCCGAGCCCACACCGGCCTCCAGTACCCGCGCGCCCGGGAAGATATCGCCGTCATGAACGATCTGCGCGGCGTCCTTCGGGTAGATCACCTGCGCGCCACGCGGCATCGACAACACATAGTCGATCAGCAAAGGACGCAGCACCAGAAACTGGTCGCCGTTGGTCGACTTCACCACGCTGCCCTCGGGGATGCCGATCACCGTGTCGTGTGTGATGGCACCGCGATGGGTGTGGAATTCCTTGCCCGGCTCGAGCACCATCGTGTAGTGCCGCCCCTTGGGGTCGGTCAGTTGCACGCGATCGCCCACGACAAAGGGCCCGGTCCGAGTCATGCGCTCACCTTGCCAGGTGCGTATCGCGCACCGCGAACTGGGCAGGCCTTGCAGGTAAAACGGGGTCACCCACCAATGTGTTTCGGCACACACGATTTAGCTCTAGAGGCCAAAGGCACGTACTGTCATGGGTAAGCGCCACTGTGCGCCTGCGTCGTAGATCATTCTTTCGTCAGCCAGTCCGCTGATTTCAGGCTTTTCTCACGGCGATCGATGTTGCCCATTGGCAATCTCGCCATCTCGAAGCCTCGAAAGGCGTCATTTCTCATGTCTTCAACCACATTCGCGTCACTCGGCGTGGCCGCAGTACTGGTCCGCGCCCTGCAGCAGGGCGGCATCGACGCCCCATTCCCGATCCAGGCCGCCACCCTGCCGGACACACTCGCCGGCCGTGATGTGCTGGCCCGCGGCAAAACTGGCAGCGGCAAGACCCTTGCGTTCTCCATCCCCGTCGTCGCACGTATCGCCGAAGGCACTCGAGTGCCGGGCCGCCCGCGGGCGCTCGTGCTCGCTCCCACCCGCGAGCTGGCGACCCAGATCAGCGCAGTCATCGAGCCGCTGGCGGCCGCCTACCGCATGAAGGTCACCACCATCTTCGGCGGTGTCTCGCAGCACCGTCAGGTTCAGGCGCTCAAGGCCGGCGTCGACATCGTGGTCGCCTGCCCCGGTCGGCTCGATGACTTACTCAAGCAGCGCCACCTGACTCTGGACGGCGTTGAGATCAGCGTTCTGGACGAGGCCGACCACATGGCAGATCTCGGATTCCTGCCCGTCGTAACACGGTTGCTCGCCGCGACCCCGAGTTCCGGTCAGCGCCTGCTGTTCTCGGCCACCTTGGATAACGATGTCGACAAGTTGGTCAAACGATTCCTGCACTCCCCCTCCGAGCATTCGGTTGATCCCGTCGATTCCCCGGTTGCCGCGATGACACACCATGTGTTCACGGTCAGCGGCCCCGACGCCAAGCGTGAACTGGTGAACACGCTGGCCTCCGGCACCGGACGGCGCATCCTGTTCATGCGCACCAAGCACCACGCCAAGCGGCTCGCGCATCAGCTCAATCAGTCGGGCATCCCGTCAGTTGATTTGCACGGCAACCTCTCTCAGGGTGCACGCGACCGTAACCTGGCCGCCTTCGCGAACGGCGAAGCGCGGGTGCTGGTTGCCACGGATGTCGCTGCCCGCGGCGTGCACGTCGACGATGTCGCTCTCGTCGTGCACGTCGACCCTCCCGCGGAGCACAAGGCGTACCTGCACCGTTCAGGCCGCACTGCGCGCGCCGGTGGCACCGGCGACGTGGTCACGGTGGTGCTCCCCGAGCAGCGCCGCGATGTCACACAGCTGCTACGCAAGGCCGCCATCACCGCCACGCCCCAACAGGTGACGGCCCATTCCGATGAGGTCAAGACCTTGGTGGGCGAGGTGGCTCCGTATGTGAAACCTGCTCCCGCACAGAAGGCCAACGGCTCATCAACGGCGAACGGCCAGCGATCCCACCGACCCCGCGGCGGCGCCGAGGGACGTCCGGCACGTGCGCCTCGGCGCGGCGGACAGGGCCAAGGCCGCCAGGGGCAGGGTCAAGGGCGTCAAGGCCAGGGACAGCGATCCGCCCGCAGGGCGGGCAACAGCGCCTCCCGGTAACCGGCCGGCGCGAGCGATTCCCTACACCCGCGCCGCGGCCCGGATCGCCGCCTTCTCCTCGTAGTACTTTGCACGCTCATCCACGGCGGCAAGGAATTTCACGAGAGTGTCACGGGCCTGCTCCCCTTCGGCTCCGATATCGGAGCGTTCGAACACCCGCCAGAACCTCAGGATGGGTTGCAGAACCTCATCGTGATGGATGCGCAGGTCGTAGATGCCCGCTTTCGCGATGGCTATCGCGTTCTGCGCAAATCCCGCCATCCCCATACCCGGCATCGCGAAACCGACGATCTCCTTGCAGATGGCCTGCATCGCAGCATCGGGTTCGATATCGAGTGCCGCCGACATGAGATTGCGATAGAAGACCATGTGCAGGTTCTCGTCCAGCGCGACGCGCGCCAGCAGCTGATCGGCGATGGGGCAGCCCGAAGCCTTCCCCGTGTTGCGATGAGATATCCGCGTGGCCAGCTCCTGGAACGACACGTACGCGAGCGCCTCCAGGGGCGTCTTGTCCCCTGAGTCGTAACCGGCGATGGTGTGCGCCATGCGCATCGCTTCGAGGTTGCTCGGGTCAACACCACGGGTGACCACCAGATAGTCGCGAAGTGCGATGCTGTGCCGCCCTTCCTCCGCCGTCCACTGGCCCACCCAGGTTCCCCATGCCCCGTCTCGCCCGAATCTCGTGGCGATCTCACGGTGATATGACGGCAGGTTGTCCTCGGTCAGCAGATTGACGATCAACGCCGCCTGGGCGATCGGGTCGAGCGGGCTGTCCTCCGGTTTCCAGTCCTCTCCGCCCAGAAATGCGAAGTCCCGGCCCCTGCTCCAGGGCACGTAATCATGTGGGGCCCATGGCCGCGCGGCGCTCAGGTGCCGCTCGAGATTCGCCTCGACAACGGGCTCCAGCTCGGCCAGTAATCGTGTTTGCAGTCCGGTCACCATCTCGTCCACCTCTCTGTTCGGCCTACCGCGATCTGTAACCTACGGTACCGTAAGTTACAGAAAAAGTAGCTGAGAAGTTGGTGAACTGGCGAGGACTAAGCGGCCCCGGCGCCGGTATCGAGAATCACGGGTGCCACCAGGTAACTCGGCTGGCCGGGATCCAGGACAAGGGCCTGGCCGTGACGGCTCGCCCACAGCTCCGGAATGGACGGGATGTACCTCGGCAGACTGGCCGCCGCGACGACCACCCGCAGCCGGTGCCCCGCCGCGATCACCGCATCTACCTCGGTGAGATCGATGTCGAGAGTTGTTGGCATGCCGGGTTTCACCGGAAGGGTCGCTCCCTTACCGGTGGGATGCCAGGGCGATAGGTAGTCTCCGTCCGCGGTACGCAGACTCTTGTCCTCATCCACCCCGCGGCGCGATGCCAGCAGCGCACCCTCGGCCAGCATCCGGGAGAAGCCGTCGGGCGCCACGTCCGTTACCGATACGACCCAGAACGCCTCCGTACCTATGGCTTTGGTGCGCAGATGAAGGTTCAACGCCCCGGAGATCACCCACGGCCGCACAGCGGGGCTGCTGGTGAAGGTAAGTGCCCCACGCTCGAAGTACCGAGAGTCCTTGAGCCCGGACGTACCCAGCACGGCGGTGATACCGGCCGTCAGCCGGGAGGTGGTGGGTGATTTCAGCAGTCCCATCCGTCGGCGAAGGAGGTGCTCGGTCTTGTTCAGCGGCACAGCACCCGTCAACGACCCGTCGAACGTCGAACCAGCCCCCACCCCTGAGGGTTCGGCATCCAGATAGAACCGTTGCGGCTCGGCTTCGGGCCGCGGATAGACGTCCAGGGTGTGCCAACCGCCATTTTGCTGTTGCAGGGTGAGCGGGCCGTAGCTCTCCACTCCGTTGTCAATACCCTTGAGCCACTTGTCAAACCACGCACGCTGCAAGACATCCAGCCGGGGAGGTCCGTCTTCGCGGCCAAGCTGTGAACCCGGGGACCCGTGGTATCCCTCGTTGATGACGACCTGAAACCTGCCACCCGCCGACGCGGCTCGGCGATGGATACGCAGGGCCGCTGGACCGAAGATGTCGTCCCACGCCCCATAGACAAACGTCGGGATCTCGATGTCTTCGAACCGGGGACTGATCTGCTGGAAGTACTCGTCGTTGTCGATCAGCGCACCCGCGCCACGCAAACCCTCGAAGATGTACCGCACCACACGGTTCAGTGGTGCGCGCAACCGCCCCGCGAGCCAGCCCAGGCCGACGCCGCCACGTATCACGTCCGATGGCGACGGCAACCACTTTCCCAGCGCAACGGCGAGCATCCAGATGGGAAGGAAGAATGTCTGCGCCCCACCGGTTTTCATGAGGTCACGGGAGATGTCGCTGACCGGCTCGACCGCGAATACCGCACCGAGACCCGGCACCCGGTTGCCGGCGGCCTGCAGCGCGTTGATCGAACAGTACGAGATGCCATACATGCCGACCGAACCATCGCACCACGGCTGCGCCTGCGCCCAGGCCACCACCTCGGCGGTGTCCCGCTGTTCGAGATCGTTGAGCATTCCCCAGTCACCCGAGGAGGCGCCGGTACCGCGAACATCGACAACCACTTGGGCGTACCCACTGCGGATCAGCGAGTCGTTCACTCCGAACGTCGTCAGGCCGCCACCGGGAATCGCCCGTGCCAGCTCGGCAAGCTCCAACAGACGCGGATTCCTGGGCGGCAGGGCCGGCACGGTAATGCCGAACCGGTGCAGGCCCCGCAGCAGCCATGCCGCCAGGTGAGTAACGGATTTGTTGTAGGGGGTGAGGTTGAAGAGCACCGGCACCGGGTCATTGACCGGGGTCCCGTCGGCATTGGCCGGCCGGAACACCTGGGCCTTGAGCACGGTCCCGTCGGACAGCGGTATCGAGACATTGGGAGTGAAGGACACCCGGGAGTACCGACTGGGCCCATCGGCCAGCGCGGTCCACCGCTCGGCGAGTTCAGAACCGGCGAACCCGGCGTCCTTCACCTGCGGACTGTCCAGCGGGCTTCGATGTTTTGCCGTCGTCACTGCGCATTCCTCTCGCGTGGAGCGTCGTCGCCCCATGGCCAATAAGAGGTTCACGTTACTTCGAGTACGGATACTTTGGGGACGACTTGTGACATGTGTTGAACGGAGCCCACCAGCTTTGTGCCCGGCGTGGCGTCAGCACCTGTCGGACACGATGCCTAGGCTGCCAACCATGAAGGAGACCACGCAGAACCGGCCCACGCGCCGGCCCGCGCTGTCCCCTTCCCGTGCCAGCGACTTCAAGCAATGCCCACTGCTGTACCGGTTCCGCGCGATCGACCGCCTCCCTGAGCCGCCCTCGACAGCGCAGGTGCGCGGCAGCCTCGTGCATGCCGCCCTGGAAGATCTTTACGCCCGGCCCGCGGCCGATCGCGAGTACGCCACCGCCGCGGGATTGGTGCAGCCCGCGTGGGAACGCCTCGTGGAATCGAACCCCGAACTCGCGGCGGTGGTCGAGACCGAGCGCCTTCCGGCGTTCCTCGACGAGGCGCGAGATCTGCTCTCGGGCTATTACCGGCTTGAAGATCCCACCCGATTCGATCCCGACAGTTGCGAGGAGCGCGTCGAGGTCGAGCTGTCCGACGGCACGATGCTGCGCGGATTCATCGATCGCATCGACGTCGCCCCCGGGGGCGCGATGCGTCTGGTCGACTACAAGACCGGACGCGCACCGCGCGCCTTGTTCGAAGCCAAGGCGTTGTTTCAGATGAAGTTCTATGCCGTCGCGCTGTATCGCACACGCGGGGTGGTGCCGCGACGGCTGCGGCTGCTGTATCTGTCCGATGGCGAGGTTCTCGACTACACACCGGATGAGGCAGAGCTACTCAAGTTCGAGAAGACGCTCATGGCGATCTGGCGAGCGATTCAGAACCTCGGCACCACCGGCGACTTCCGGCCCAATCCCTCCCGGTTGTGCGACTGGTGTGCCCATCAGTCGCTGTGTCCCGCGTTCGGCGGCACGCCGCCTCCCTACCCGGGCTGGCCTTCCGATTACGGTGTCTCCGATACTGATATCGAAGATGCCGAAGCCTCCGCGACCGCCATCCCGGGAGATGCCGCATGACGTTGGACCTGACGGGCTGTTACTACCGGCGATTGGACACCGACGGCGAGTTCCAGGTGTTCGAGTCCACCGAGCTGACCGCCAGCGGATGGGGGCCGAACCTGCAGCACGGCTCTCCCCCGATGGCATTGCTACTCAAGGCCATCGAGGAGCTGCCGGAGCCGCGCGAGAGCCTGCGGATCGGCCGGGTCGCGCTCGACATTCTCGGCCCGGTTCCGCTGGAGCCGGTGCGAGTACGGGCATGGATTGAACGGCCGGGTCGGCGCATCGTGCTTGCCGTGGCCGAGATGGAAGCGCGCGCCAATGGCGGTTACCGTGCGGTCGCGCGGGCCAGCGCGTGGCTGTTAGCGACCTCGGTGACCGCCGACAAAGCCAGTGACCGATACCCACCCTTACCCGAGTACCCGCCCGGCCCCACGCCGCCGGCTTTCGGCTTCGAGGGCTCTAACTACTCAAAATCGGTTGATTTTCAGTGGTTTTCGGTACCCGAGGGAGAACCGCAGGTTGCCTGGATGCGGCCACATGTGCACATCGTCGACACCGAGCCCACCACCGGATGGCAGCGGCTGGCGTCGGTCATCGACTCCGCGAACGGCATCGGCGCGGTGCTCAACCCCCTGCGGTTCGTCTACATGAACACCGATACCGTGATGCACGTCCACCGGATTCCCCAGGGCGACGAATTCGGCGTACGCGCCCGCATGTCGGTCGGACCCGACGGAGTCGGCGTGACCACGGCGGAGATATTCGACCGCCGCGGCTACATCGGCTCGAGCGCCCAGACAGTCCTGGTGCAGCGGCGGTAGGTTAGGCCGATCCGCTCCTGCGCCTGACCGTCTCCTTGACGTGCTCCGGCAACGCGGGGGCATCGAGAAGCCGCGGAAGCAACTCGGATTCGAGGGTGAGCGCCCGGAACGCAAGTCCCACGGTCACATCATGCTCCGGACGATTCTTGACGGCGATGCCGTCACCCTCTCGCACCACCCCGGGTGAGATCACCCGGAAGTATGCGCCGGGGATCGCTTGCGCCGTAAAGGTCTTGACCCACCCGCGCAGGTCAAGCCAGGCCGCAAAGGTCCGGCACGGTATGCGCGGCGCGGACACCTCCAGCACCAGCCCGCCGTCACCGATATGCCACTGCTCACCGATGAGCGCGCCGGTCACATCGATCTCGCGGGTGGTCAGATTCTCCCCGAACTGGCCGTTCGCCAGCTCTCGCCCGAGCGTGCCCTGCCACCAGTCCAGGTCCTCGCGGGCGTATGCATACACGGCTTGATCGTCGCCGCCGTGCACGCCCGTATCTCCGATCGCGTCACCTTCCAGGCCGCTGCCGGCACCCTCGGATGTACCACCCGGCGCGCGGACGGCTATGACCGAATCGGTGGGATGTTTGTCGATGCCGGTGCGCGTTGGTCCGCCTGCCGGATTCGACCGCAGCTGGCCCACGTTCACCGTCAAAACTGTAGCCACCACACCAGGATACGGAGCGCACCTAACGGGCGGCACGCATGAGGGGTAGCAGATATCGGCCCGCGAATTCGCGGGTGTTTTCGTCGGTGTCGGTCGGCACCAGCGCGGAAGGGTTCACCAGAAACGTCGACGTCAGCCGCAACGCCAGGTCGAGCGCGCGCTTCACCGCAGGAACGGGATAGTCCTCGTCGGCCAGTAGTTCCGCGATCACCGCAAGCAGGCCCTGATACCCGGACGCATTCACGTCAAAGACATTCCGTGAGAACGATTCCGCGTCGAATTCCTTGAGCGCCAGCACCAATGGATGATCACGCGCCTCACGCATGCCCATGACGAATGCCTCGACCATCCTGTCCTCGGCATTCGATAAGGGCGCGAGCACAGCCTGCGCCCTCATGAAGAATTCGGTTGTCTCCCGGACCAACACCGCGGCGACGATGTCTTCCTTGTCTCCGCATTTGCGGTACAAGGTCGGGCGGGACACACCGGCGCGGCGTGCGATATCCCCGACAGCGGTGCGAGCGATCCCGTGGGCAACGAATTCCTCGCGGGCGGCATCCAACAAATGAGCGGTCGCCACATTCGTGTCGGACAGTGTTCCGGTGACCAGCTGCCGCAGCAACGAGTCGATCTCTACCACGGACCCGATAGTAACGGCGGGGACCTGCGAAACCTCGCTGCGACTCACAGCCCCTCCGTTTGGCACATCTAGCTGGCATTTGAATCAATGAATTACTTTTGATTCAGTATTGCATAGCGGCTGGATCGGCCATACACTTCGCCACCAGAATCACCGTTCCGCACAGAAGAGGCAGCCATGCACGCCACCGGCACTAACTCCCCCGCGCAGGAAACATCGCAGACCCCAGGACCCCGACTTGCCCCGCGGCTGCCCGTGCATCGGGCCGCACTGCTGGGGCTGAGCTGCCTGGGTGACCCGTTTCGGCTGCCGTACCTGCTACTGCCCAAGATCGCGAATCGATACGGCGACATCGTCCGCCTCTTCACGGGCCCGAGCCCCGCGCTCACAGTCACCCTGATCAACCATCCCGAGTACGTCGACCATGTGTTCACCCGCCACCACGACCGATACGCCAAGCACGAGGCCACCATCGAATTGGTCTCCGGAGAACCGGCCGCCCTCCCCTTGCTCGAGGGCCAGGAGTGGAAACGAGTCCGCACCGCCTTCAATCCGTACTTCGGCGAACGCGCACTGGCGGCAGCGACCCCGCTCATGATGGAAGGGATCACCGATCGGGTCGATGCCTGGTCACGCCATGCGACCAGCGGGCAACCCGTGGATCTGGAACATGAACTCGGCGCGGTCGTGATGGACGGACTGATGCGCTCGATGTTCAACGTTCAGCTCGGCTCCGACGAGATTGATCATGCGGTCGACGGTGCGCGTCGGTACGGCCGCTACGTCATCAGCCGGGTCGCCATGCATTATCTGCCCGGCTGGATGCCAAATCCCCTGCGTCGCAGCGGCGAACAGTCCAAGGAGGAGCTATTCGGGATCCTTGACCGCTTCGTCGACGAACGGAAAGGGTGCCCGCTGCCCGACTCGCCCGATCTCGTGGACGCATTGATCGGGCTGGAATTCGAGGGCTGCCCGCAGACACAGCACCGCAGACGGCGCTCCGAAGCCGCCGGGTTGGTGTTCGCAGGATTCGAGACCACCGCCGCCGCGCTGGCCTGGACCATCGCGCTGCTGTGCCGCAACCCGATCGCTCTCGGTAGGGCGTATAGGGAGATTGACGCGCTAGGCGGAAAGACGTTGGAGTACGACGACCTGGAGAACTTGAAGTATCTGAGGGCATGTTTCGATGAGGCACAGCGTTTCCAGGCGGCACCCGCCAACATCCGAACGGCCGTCCAGGACGACGAGATCGGCGGCTATCTCATTCCCCAAGGTTCACACGTCGTGATCACGCAATACGCACTACAGCGCGATCCCCGGTTCTGGAAGGACCCGGAAACGTTCAACCCCGAACGATTCCTGACCGACAAGATCAATCGGAATGCGTTCCTGCCGTTCAGTATCGGACCACGCAAGTGCATGGGCACCAGGATGGCCTACATCGAGGGGACCCTAGTCCTCGGAACCATCTTGCAGCGCTATGCATTCCAGATCCGCGATGGCTGGACACCCCGACACCGAGTACGCGTCTCCACCGGCCTGGCTGGCGGCCTCCCGACGCGGCTCCTCACCCGCTGAGCCATCACACAGTTCCCACAACGAAAGGAAAAAGATGAGCAGATTGGAAAAGTTGGGCCCCTCACCGGAACACGCGCAGTATCAGGCACTCATGCCGGAGTTCTGGAAGAAGGTGCGGCAGCAAGAAAAGAACGACATCGAGCGCGGGCTTCCCGCCCAGGGCCGAACAGATTTCGCCTACACATGGTTTGATGCCTGGGCCGAGCAGGACATCAAGAAGATCGATTACTGCATCGCCGAGGAGTGCAGCTACATCGACAGCACGACGTTCCAGGAGAACAGGCTCGGACGTCAGTTCACGATCGACAACTGCCAGGCCGCCTTCGACGTCTTCCCCGACTTCGCGTTCTACCCACAGGACGGAACCAACCGGTCACTGCCCTACTGGGACTACTTCGACGATCAGTGGCGGGTGACCATTCCGTGGCGAGGTATCGGCCGCATGATCGGTGAGACCATCGAGCCCAACACGGGAGCCAAACTCAAGGGAACCGGCCGCTGCCTGAATTTCATTGGTATCGACCGCTATACACTGACTGAAGACTTCAAGATCACCCACATCGACACCGACTGGGACATGCTTTACGGTGCCGCACAGCTCGCCGGATTAGGCTCCCTCATGCACAGCCAGCGTCTTCAAGGGATCGGGCTGCGCGCCGCCAGCCTGGTCGCACCGGTGTTTCGCCTGGCGACCCTGCTCACCACAAGGTGACCGATCTCGCCAGCCGGTCAGGTCAGCGCGACGCGGAAACACCTTTGTAGCAAGCGATTAGGCCACCGATAAGCCCGAGAGCCACCGCTTCGATGGCCACAATCAACACATTGAAGGGACTCAACAACTGCGTCAAGTTCTCGATGAAAAGACTCAACGGAGTGTGCTTGCCGAATGCCGAGAAGAAATAGACACCGGCTGCGCCAACAGCTATGAAGGCCAACGGCACCGCGGCGACCGCGGTGGCGAGGACTCGAGGGACAACAAACCCGTGCGTGACGTCGACGCCCCGGCCCCGCATGACCTCAATCTCTTGTTGGATCCGGGCGGAATCGGCCTCGGCAAACACCACCGTCGCGCCGGTGGCCGCGGCCACCAAGACCGCGTGCGTCGGGAACCCCGTGGGGCCGAACACCAACGCCTCCAGCACGAGCACTATGAGCACCGCGAGCGGTATCGCCACCATGCACATCGGCAGAACCGACACTCTGGCGATCGACCACACCTGCCGGAAGAACTCGCCCACCGCCGGTGGACGACGCACCATGGCACCAAAGGTCTCCAGTGTCATGGCCAGGAAGCCGGACAGTGTGCGTGCCGGCTTCTCGGCAGAACCCGAGATCAGGGCATCCCCTCGGCCCGCTTGGGTTACCGCCGGGGCCTCTGCGTACGTAGTCACACATCACTGCATAGCGCGTTCCGCCCGCGTCCGCGGCGGAATCATCAAGATCATCAGAGCAGATCCACGCCCCCGGTGGGCGTGATCGGCCGCTCAGAAACTAGACGGACACCTTGGTGCGGCGGCGCTCACGGACCATCGCGATGGCAGTCTTGAGCCCGCGCCGCGGAACCGAATTCGGTTCGGCCACGGGTGGTTCTAGGACCACGAACATGCGCTCGCTACGAGTCTCCGGCGCATTGTCGGCCGTGGCATGCAGGAATCGATCCGGCAACGACAACTTGGCAATGGTGCGCCAGGTCTTCGCGTATTGGAACAGCATCGATCCGGTGGTGTACGGAAGGTCGTAGCGATCGCAGATCTCGCGTACCCGCAGCGAGATCTCGTGCAGCCGGTTGCTCGGCAAGTCCGGGTACAGGTGGTGCTCGATCTGATGACACAGGTTGCCACTCATCAGCCGCATCGTCGGCCCCGCATCGAAGTTCGCGCTGCCCAGCAGCTGACGCAAGTACCACTGGCCACGCGTCTCGTTCTCCATATCGGTCACGGAGAACTTCTCGGCGCCGTCCGGAAAATGCCCGCAGAAGATGACGGCGTTGGACCAGAAGTTGCGAATCAGGTTGGCCGTCGCCGTGGCGGTCAATGTGGATCGGTAGGTCGCCCCCGGCGACAGCGCGGTGATTGACGGGAATGCGACGTAATCCTTGAAGACCTGCGAACCCGCGGACGTGATCAGCTCACGCACCCGCTGCTTGGTCGCCTCGCGGGTTTCCTTTGTCCAGATCTTGCGGAACTCCAGGTGCTGCAGGGCAATTCCCCACTCGAATCCCGCCGCGAGGATGAAATTGAGCGGCAGGTTCAGGAGGTTGCGCACCTTCCACGGCTCGTCGCGCGTGACACGGAGGATCCCGTAGCCCACGTCGTCGTCCAGATCGAGGATGTTGGTGTACTTGTGATGCTCAACGTTGTGCGTGAAGCGCCAGTGCTTGGAGGCGCCGGCCATGTCCCACTCCCACGTCGAAGAGTGAATCTCGGGATCGTTCATCCAATCCCATTGACCGTGCATGACGTTGTGGCCGATCTCCATGTTCTCGATGATCTTGGCAACGGCCAGCGTCACGGTGCCGGCCCACCATGCGGAGCGCTTCTTGCTCGCCGCCAAAAGGGCGCGGCCAGTCAATTCGAACGCGCGTTGCGCGCCGATGGTACGCCGGATATAACGGGCGTCACGCGTACCGCGCGACTCCTCGATCTCACGCCGGAGCCCATCGAGCTCGACGGCCAGGTTCTCGACGTCCTCGCTGGTGAGATGCGCGAATGCCGAGATGTCCGTGATCGCCATTGGTGTCCTTCCGCAGCTGCGATACCGCCACCCTACGGTACCGTAGGTTACTCGCCGGTAAATGGACACGCCACAGGTGGTGACAACCAGGCCACGCTATGCCTCGACACGCCGCATTTTGCACGGATCAGAGGCGTGTCGGCACCGAAGACGGCGTGTCGAAACACCGGTGGCCCGTGATCGGACTCACGGAACGAAGTGAGCGAGATTCCCGACGAGATCAAGCAGTGGCTGCGGCACTATGCCGAGCAGAACCGTGACGAACGCACTCACCCCGATCGATATCGCCACCGCCGGACCGGGGATCCGAAGCACCCCGGAGTGCTCGACCGGATCGGCGAAGAACATCAGCACGATCACCCGCACGTAGAAGTAGGCGGCGATGGCGCTGCACACCACACCAACCACCACCAGCGGCACGGCACCGCCGGATGCGGCGGCCTCGAAGACCGCGAACTTGCTGACGAATCCACTGGTGAGCGGAATGCCCGCGAAAGCCAGCAAGAACAAGGCGAAGACGATGCCGAGCACGGGTGATCGGCGGCCGATTCCTGCCCACCGACTCAGATCGGTGATCTCTTCGTCCTCATCCGGTCCGCCGTCGCCATCACCGGAACGAACCAGCCCGGCAATGGCGAATGCCCCCACGGTGCTGAAACCGTATGCCGCCAAATAGAACAACGTCGACGACACACCACGTTCATTGGCGGCCGTGACCCCGGTCAGCAGAAACCCGGTATGCGCCACCGCGGAATAGGCCAACATGCGTTTCACATCGGTCTGCGTGACGGCACCGATCGATCCGATCAGCATGGTCGCGATCGCCACCGCCCACAGCACCGGACGCCAGTCGGCCGTGATTCCCGGCAGCGCGACATACAGAACCCGAAGCAGCGCACCGAAAGCCGCGATTTTGGTGGTGGCTGCCATGAATGCGGTAACCGGGGTCGGCGCCCCTTGGTAGACGTCGGGGACCCAGAAATGGAAGGGCACCGCCCCTACCTTGAACAACAGGCCCACCGACAGCATGGCCACACCGAGCAGCAGGAAGGACCGCTCGCCGGCATCGGCGCTGACGGCCCGCGCGACGGCGTCGAGTTCGACGGTGCCGGCGTATCCGTACACGAAGGCCGCCCCGAACAGAAAGAATGCCGAGGAGAACGCACCGAGCAGAAAATACTTGAGCGCCGATTCCTGGGACAGCAGCCGGCGTCGTCGGGCCAGTGCGCACATCACGTACAACGGGAGTGAAAACACCTCCAGGGCAACGAACATCGTCAACAGGTCGTTGCAGGCGGGGAACAGCATCATGCCCGCGATCGCGAACAGTGTCAGCGGGAAGATCTCCGTTTGCGTAATACCGGTCCGATTCAGTACCCCCTCCGGCTCGCTGCCCGGAACGCTCGACGCCTGCGCGGCGAAGGCGTCCAGCCCGCCGCCGACGGCAACCGTACTGGGAAGGGCCACGGCTGTTCTGCGCTGCGCCATCACCGTCAGAGCCAGGCCGGAGGCCACCAGGATGAGCCCCTGCAGATAGAGCGTGGGGCCGTCTATCGCCACGGCGCCGTTCATGACGACTTCACGCGTACCCCCCAGCGCCACCACGGCCGCAAAGGCGCCGAAGATCCCCCCGGTGGCCAGCGCCAGCTGGGTCGTGAGCCGGTACCGTCGCGGAACGAACGCCTCGACGAGCACCGATACCACCGCGACCCCGAACATGATCAGCATGGGAGACAGCGCGCCGTAGGCGATCGGCGGCGTGGGAAGAATCCCGATATCGGTCATCGTCGCTCACCTTCGCCGTGCCGCAGGGCAACATCGGCCACTGCCGGCGGCGGATCCTTCTCGTTGACGGTGCGTAGCGTCTGTTCCACCGCCGGATTCACGATGTCCAACAGTGGCTTGGGATAGATACCCAGCACCAGAAGCATGGCGATCAACGGCGCGACCACGGTGAGTTCACGGCGCTTCAGATCACCGATGCTCTCATTTCCCGGCGCCAACGGTCCCGTCATCATCCGCTGATACATCCACAACACGTAGATGGCGGCCAACACCAACGCGATGACCGCACACGCCGCGGCCGCCGGATATCGCGTGAATGTTCCGACCAGCACCAGAAACTCGCTGATGAACGGTGCCAGCCCGGGCAGCGACAGGGTGGCCAGACCGGCTACCAAGAAGGAGCCGGCAAGAACGGGTGCCACCTTCTGCACTCCCCCATAGGCCGCGATGAGTCGAGATCCTTTGCGAGACACCAGAAATCCTGCCACCAACATCAGTGCCGCGGTGGAGATGCCGTGGTTGACCATGTACAACGTCGAGCCCGATTGCCCCTGGCTGGTCATCGCGAAGATGCCCAGGATGATGAACCCGAAATGCGATATCGAGGTGTAGGCGATCAGTCGCATCACATCGGTCTGACCGATCGCCACGATGGCGCCGTACACGATGCCGATGACCGCCAGCGTGATGATCACCGGGGTGAAGTATCTGCTGGCCTCGGGGAACAGCTGAATGCAGTACCGCAGCATCGCGAAGGTCCCCACCTTGTCCACGATCGCCATCATGAGCACCGCACTGGCCGGGGTGGCGTGCACAGCCGCATCGGGCAGCCACGTGTGAAATGGCCAGAGCGGGGCCTTGACCGCAAACGCGAACATGAACCCGAGGAAGAGCGCCTTCGCGACACCCGGATCGATCCCGAGCGCGCCGGTGGCGACCATCTCGGTGATATCGCGCAGATCGAACGTGCCGGTCTGGCCTCTGGCGGTGACCACGTAGAGACCGATGACGGCCGCCAGCATGATCAGGCCGCCAAACAGGTTGTACATCAAGAACTTCACTGCCGCGCGCGAACGTTGCTTGGCATCTGAATGCGTGCTCCCGAATCCCCCGATCAGGAAGTACATGGGGATCAGCATGGCCTCGAAGAAGATGTAGAACAGCAGCACGTCCAGGGCGGAGAAGGACAGCAGCACCATCGATTCCACAATCAGGATCAAGGCGACATAGCGTTGTGCCAGAGGCCGATTTCCGTATCCGGGCGCCTCTGCCCCGTCATTCCATCCGGCCAGCAACAGCACGGGCAGGAGCCCCGCGGTCAGCAGGACCAGCGCGAGCGCGATCCCGTCGAGCCCCACCGCGTACTTCATCCCGAATGCGGGTATCCAGGACATCGATTCGACGAACTGATATTGGGGTCCCGCCGGGTCGAACGCAATGGCTAGCCCGATCGCGACGACCAGTACCAGCAACGAGGCACTCAACGCCACATACTTGGCCAGGGTCCGCCGGCGACCCGGCATGATCAGCACCGTGGCGGCGCCTATCAGGGGAATGAACCACAGAGCTGTCACGGCACCCACGGCGCTCACCACCTCACTGCCATCAACACGGCGACTACCAAAGCCGCTCCGGCACACATGGACAACGCATACGAGCGGACATGGCCGGTCTGTAGGCGACGCACCCAGTTCGACACCGCGCCCAAGGTTGAGGTGACCGCGTTGACAAGGCCATCGACCCACCGGTCGTCCGCGAGCACCAGCCCCCGGGCGAGACGCTGCCCGGGGCGCATGAACACCGCCTCGTTGACGGCGTCGCTATACAGGTCCCGGCGAGCGGCGGCGGTAAGCGCCGAACCCCGAGGAGCCGACTCGGGTACGTCGGCGCGGTACATCCGGTATGCCACACCAGCACCGCAGAGCACCACCGCGACGGTGACGACACTGATGACCCAGGCTGCAACGGGTAACTCGCCGTGGTGCGCACCCACGACCGGCTCTAACCAGTTCTGCAACGCTCCGCCGAAGCTGAGCAGGAATCCCGCACTCACCGAACCGATGGCGAGCACCATCATCGGCCACGTCATCACCGACGGTGATTCGTGTGGATGCGCGTCCGGTTTCCAGCGGCGGGTGCCGAAGAAGGTCAGCAGCATGACCCGAGTCATGTAGAACGCCGTAATCCCGGCGCCCAGTAGTGCCGCCGCCCCGAGAAGAAATCCCCCGGCGCCGCCGTGTCCGAAGGCGACCTCGATGATCTTGTCCTTCGAGTAGAACCCCGCAAACGGTGGAACTCCAATGATGGCAAGGTATCCCAGCCCGAAGGTAACAAAGGTGATCGGCATGACGGCGCGCAGCCCGCCGTAGCGGCGCATGTCGGTTTCCTCGTTCATACCGTGCATGACCGAGCCCGCACCGAGGAACAGCCCGGCCTTGAAGAACCCGTGTGTGAGCAGGTGCATGATCGCCACGGCATACCCGGCGGGGCCGAGTCCGGCCGCCAACACCATGTATCCGATCTGCGACATGGTGCTCGCGGCCAGGGCCTTCTTGATGTCGTCCTTGGCGCAGCCGATGATCGCTCCGAAGAGCACGGTAACGGCGCCCACGATCACCACCGCGACCTGTGCGTAAGGCGCGCGTTCGAAGATCGGCCCGGACCGGGTGATCAGGTAGACACCCGCGGTGACCATGGTGGCGGCGTGGATGAGCGCGGACACCGGGGTGGGGCCTTCCATCGCGTCGCCAAGCCAGGACTGCAGCGGCACCTGAGCCGACTTTCCACACGCCGCCAGCAGCAGCGCCAATCCAATTGCGGTGTTACGACTCTCACCCGCCGCACCGGCCGACCCGAGTACCTGCGCAAAGCCGACCGAGCCGAACGTCGCGAACATCAGCATCATGGCCAGGGCCAGCCCCATATCACCGACACGGTTGACGATGAAGGCCTTTTTGGCTGCGACGGCGGCCGACGGTTTCTGGTACCAGAAACCGATCAACAGGTAGGACGCCAGACCGACACCTTCCCACCCGACGTACAAACCCAGGAAGTTGTCGGCGAGCACCAGCAGCAGCATGGCCGCCAGGAAAAGATTCAGATAGCCGAAAAACCTTCGCCTCTCAGGATCATGCTCCATGTATCCGATCGAGTAGATATGGATGAGTGAACCCACTCCGGTGATCAGCAGGGCGAAACACACGGACAGCTGGTCCAGGGTCAGCCCGAAATCGATGTGCAGCGCCCCAACCGGAACCCAGGTGAAAAGAGTCTCGTGCACTGCGCGCTCGGTGCCCGTTCGGCCGAGCATGCCGACGAACGAAACGACCGCGACAAGAAACGATGCGAGTGCCGTCGCACAGCCCAGCAGATGCCCCCAGGAGTCACCCCGACGGCCGACGAGCAGGAGTACGGCCGCACCCGCCAGCGGCAGCGCCGGCATGAGCCATGTCACGGGGACTTCCCTCCTAGAGTTTCAACAAATCGGCGTCGTCGACCGAGGCCGACCTGCGAGTACGGAAGATGGTCATGATGATCCCCAGCCCCACAACCACTTCCGTGGCCGCGACCACCATGGTGAAGAACGCGATGACCTGACCGTCGAGGTTCCCGTGCATCCGGGCGAAGGTGACGAATGCCAGGTTGGCCGCGTTGAGCATCAGCTCGACGCTCATGAAGACCACGATCGCGTTGCGGCGCAACATCACGCCGGCAGCCCCGATGGTGAAGATGAGTGCGGCCAGGTAGAGGTAGTTGGCGGGATTCACCTGGCCTCCATGTCCCGCGGGGTAAGCACGCCGCTGACCGACAACTCCGAGAAGGATCCGTCGGGAAGCAGCGCAGGTACGTCCACGGCGTTATGCCGGGCGTAGACACCCGGGTTGGGCAACGGGGTGGCCCGGTCTCCATGCTGAAAGCGCCGAATTGCCAACTCCCGCTGGCCGCCGGTCTGCCCCAGCTTTTCGCGATGCGCCAGCACCATCGCGCCAATCGTCGCGGTGATCAGCAGAGCTCCGGTGAGTTCGAAGGCCCAGAGGTAGTCGATGAAGATGCGCTCGGCCAAACCCTCCACGTTGCCGCGGCTGTTGGCCTGATCGAGCCCGACGAACACTGTCGTGGAAGCGTTTCCGATACCGGCGATAGCCAGGATCCCGAATCCCAACCCGGCGGCGATCGCACCCACCCGCTGCCCCGGCAGGGTCTCCACCAGAGAATCCGAGGAATCCACGCCCACGAACATGAGCACGAAGAGGAACAACATCATGACCGCCCCGGTGTACACCACCACCTGGGCGACGCCCAGAAACAACGCTCCCTGGGCTACGAAGAAGACCGCGAGAATGACCATCGTCATGGCGAGGAAGATCGCCGAGTACACCGCCTTGGGGGCCGCGATCACACCGAGTGCGCCCAGAACCGCGATGGCACCAAGTACCCAGAACGTCACCGCCTCCCACGTCGGTGTGCGGGATAACCCCTCGGCGGCAAGCACTGCCACCTGGCCGGCCATGAAGTCCGGGCTCACCTGACCTCCTTCCCGGCCTGCGGCAGATTGCCGAGGTAGTAGTCCGTGTCGGTGGTTCCCGGGTACATCGCGTGTGGGGGTGGCGCCATGCCAGGCTGCAGCGGTGCCAGCAGCTTGTCCTTGCCGTAGATGAGGTCGGCGCGGTTGTCGTCGGCCATCTCATAATCGTTGGTCATGGTCAGCGCGCGGGTCGGGCACGCCTCGATACATAGCCCGCACCCGATGCACCGCAGATAGTTGATCTGGTACACCCGGCCATACCGCTCCCCCGGCGAGAAGCGTTCCTGCTCGGAGTTGTCAGCGCCCTCAACGAATATGGCATCGGCCGGGCACGCCCAGGCGCACAGCTCACAACCGATACATTTCTCCAGCCCATCGGTATACCTGTTGAGTTGATGCCGCCCGTGATAGCGCGGCGCGGTGGGCTCCTTCTTCTCGGGGTACTGCTCGGTGAGCCGTTTCTTGAACATCGACGAGAAGGTCACCCAGAATCCCGCCATCGCGTCGACCGAACGTCGCACAACATTAGGCATGTGCATCCTCCTTGGTGGTCGAGAACGGGTCCGCGTCGAAGCGCTGCCCGGGCAGTGGCGGCACCGGGAATCCACCGGCCATCGGGTCGAAACTCTTATCCAGCATGGGTTTTGGCGGTTCAGTGCGTCGGGCGAGCACACCCACCAGCGCGATACTGCCGACAGAAACCACGAGACCGGCGACCCCGAGAATGATCGAGGGGTTTCCGTATCCGTAGAGGGCCAGTGCCTGCACCACTCCGACAATGACGATCCATACCAGCGCCACCGGGATCAGGACTTCCCAGCCCAGCCGCATGAACTGGTCATAGCGCAGCCTCGGCAACGTGGCACGCAACCACATGAACAGGAACATGAAGCCCCAGACCTTGGCCACGAACCACAGCACCGGCCACCAGGAGCTGTTTGCTCCATCGATCAAGCTCAACGGCCAGGGGGCATGCCATCCCCCAAGGAACATGGTTGCCGCGAGACCGGAAACCGTTGCCATGTTGATGTATTCGGCGAGCATGAACATCGCGAAGCGCAATGAGGAGTACTCCGTGTGGAAGCCGCCGACCAGCTCGCCTTCCGCTTCGGGGAGATCGAACGGCGCCCTGTTGGTCTCGCCGACCATGGCGGTCACGTACACCAGGAATGACGGGAGCAGTAGGAATACGTACCAACGACCGGCTTGCGCAGCGACGATTCCCGAGGTCGACATCGTGCCGGCCAGCAGGAACACCGCCGCGAATGTCAGACCCATCGCGATCTCATAGGAAATCACCTGCGCGGAGGAGCGCAATCCACCCAGCAGCGGGTAGGTGGAGCCGGATGCCCAGCCCCCCAAGACAATCCCATACACGCCTACGGACGTGACCGCCAGCACAAACAGAATCGCCACCGGAAGATCGGTCAGCTGAAGTGGGGTGCGATGCCCGAAGACCGAGACGACTGGGCCGAACGGGATGACGGCGTACGCGACGATCGCCGGCACCACCGAGATGATCGGCGCGAGGAGATAGATCGGCTTGTCCACCCCGGCTGGGGTCAGGCCCTCCTTGAGCGCCAGCTTCACGCCGTCGGCCAGGCTCTGCAACAAGCCGAAGGGACCCACCCGATTGGGACCGATTCGACGCTGCATCCAGGCAAGCACCTTGCGCTCCACAAGAATAGCGACGAGCACGGTCAGAACCAGAAAAGCGAATACCGCCACGCATTTCACGATGACCAACCAGAGCGGGTCAATCCCGAACTGGGAGAGCACCGCCGAACCGTCCGTCTGCCTCACGGCGCGACCTCGATTCGCACCACTTGTCCCAGCGCCGGACCGAGCTGCTGATGAACCTCCGACCCGACAGAACGCATGGGCACCCATACCACCCTGTCGGGCATCTCGGTTATCCGCAGCGGCAAGGTTATCGATCCCTGAATCGACTCCGAGAGACTGCGTATCGTCACCGATTCGCCCTCCGCGGCACCGATCTCGCTTGCGGTCACCTCCGATAACCGCACCTGTGCGGTGTGTGCGGTCCCGGCAAGGAACGCCTCACCGTCTTGCAGCCGACCGGCATCCAGCAGCAGCCTCCACGAGGCGAGCACCGCCTCTCCCGCCATGGGCTGGGGAAGGGCGGTCGCGCGTACCGGTCCCGGGGTTTCCCGCGCCCCCTCCCAGGGCCCGATATCCGCAAGCTCGGCAAGTGCCTGATTTTCGTCGTTCAGCCCGATCGGACGATCCATCCGCGCTGACAGCGCGGCGAGCACCTTGAGGTCGTCGAGAGCATCACTGGTGTCGAGAGTCGCCCGGAAGGGCCTCAGCCGGCCTTCCCAGTTCACGAAGCTTCCGGATTTCTCGGCGACTGCCGCCACCGGAAGAACCACATCGGCGAGCTCAGTGACAGCGCTGTGCCGCATCTCCAGGCTGACGACGAACGCGCTCTTGAGGGCGCCGATGGCGGCGGCGGGATAGGGCAGATCGGCCAGTTCCACGCCACCGATAAGGAAGGCGTCGAGTCCATTTCCCGGATCCAACATGCCCGCGGCATCGAGTCCGGGCATGTCGGGCAGCGCGATCACCCCCCACTTGTCGGCGATGTAGCGCCGCGCCGCACTGTCGGATACCGGATGCCCGCCCGGCAGCAGTCTCGGCAAGGCTCCAGCCTCCAATGCGCCACGCTCGCCTGCCCGGCGCGGAATCCACACCAGCGTCGCGCCCGTGCTGTCGGCCAGCCTGGCCGCCGCGGACAGCGCTCCGGGTATCGACGCCAGTCGCTCTCCCACCATGATCACGGCACCGGGCCGGCGCAGTAACTCAGAATCGGCCAGCCCTGCCATCGTTTCCGGCTCTGTTCCGGGAGCGGTGGCAATCACATCGGCCGAGAGCTTGGTAGATCCTCGGCTGACGAACGGTGCGATGGCCAGCACCTTGAGTCCCCGTTTACGTACCCCCTTGCGCAGCCGCAGGAAAACAATCGGAGATTCCTCTTCCGGTTCGAATCCCGCCAGCAGGACCACCGGCGCGGACTCCAAGGCCGCATAGGTGCGCATCAGCCCGCGCCCGGCGACGCCCGATCCGAGGAACGCGGCCTCTTCGGCGCTATGTGCACGGGCCCGGAAGTCGATGTTGTTGGTGCCCAGCACCATACGAGCGAATTTGACGTAGGCGTAGGAATCTTCGACGGTGAGCCGCCCACCGGTCAAGACCCCCGCGTGGGCACCAGCATCCGCCAGACCCTTTGCCGCGACCTCCAATGCCTGTGGCCACGATGCCGCCACCAGGTCCCCGGACTCATCACGTATCAGCGGATTGGTGATGCGGTCCTGTGCCGTGGCATAGGCGAACGCCCAGCGCCCCTTGTCGCAATTCCATTCCTCGTTCACTTCCGGATCGTCACCGGCCAGGCGCCGCAACACCTTTCCACGCCGATGGTCGGTGCGCTGGGCGCATCCGCTCGCGCAGTGCTCGCACACGCTGGGGGTGGACACCAGATCGAATGGCCGCGCACGAAACCGGTAGGCAGCACCGGTCAGAGCGCCGACCGGACATATCTGCACGGTGTTGCCGGAGAAGTACGACTCGAAGGGCTCGCCGCCTGCGATACCAACCTGTTGTAACGCACCACGTTCGAGTAGCTCGATGAAGGGGTCGCCGGCCACCTGTTGTGAAAAACGGGTGCACCGGGCGCACAGGACACAGCGTTCCCTGTCGAGCAGCACCTCGGTGGATAGCGGAATCGGCTTGGGAAACGTGCGTTTGGCCTCGGTGAATCGGGTCTCGGAGCGGCCGCTCGACATCGCCTGGTTCTGCAGTGGACACTCCCCGCCCTTGTCGCAGACCGGACAGTCGAGCGGATGGTTGATCAGCAGCAGCTCCATCACACCGCTCTGCGCCTTCTGCGCCGCCGCAGAGGTGACCTGGGTATGGACCACCATGTCCTCGGCAACGGTGGTGGTACAGGCGGCCAACGGTTTACGCTGCCCCTCCACCTCGACCAGGCACTGGCGACAGGCACCCACCGGATCGAGTAAGGGGTGATCGCAGAATCTGGGTATCTGCACGCCTATCAGTTCGGCGGCGCGGATCACCAATGTGCCCTTCGACACCGAGATGCTGTGTCCGTCGATGTTCACGGTAACGAAGTCGGTGTTGATGGCTGGTTCTGTGGCCGTCATCGACGTACCTCCCCGAATACAGTGCTGGCTGCCGAATCGAAGGGACACCCATGGTCCAGGTGTGCCTCATACTCTCCGCGGAAGTACTTGAGCGAGGACATGATCGGGCTGGCCGCACCATCCCCGAGCGCGCAGAAGGACTTGCCGAGCACGATGTCCGAGATATCCAGAAGCTTGTCGAGGTCTTCGGCGGTACCGTCTCCGGATTCCAGTCGCCGCAGAATACGCACCAGCCAATAGGTGCCCTCGCGGCACGGCGTGCACTTGCCACAGGACTCGTGCGCATAGAACTCGGTCCACCTCAGGACCGCGCGCACCACACACGTGGTGTCGTCGAATATCTGTAATGCCTTGGTGCCCAACATCGATCCGGCGGCACTGACCCCTTCGTAGTCGAGTGGGACGTCCAGATGCTCGGCGGTGAACAGTGGTGTCGACGAACCACCGGGAGTCCAGAACTTGAGCCCGTGCCCGTCCCGCACTCCGCCGGCCAGCTCCAGGAGCTCTCGCAGCGTCACGCCGAGCGGGGCCTCGTACTGCCCGGGAGTGCGCACATGCCCGGACAACGAATACAACGTGAATCCAGGGGATTTCTCCGAACCCATGGTCCGGAACCACTCGGCGCCGCGCCGGAGGATGACGGGCACGCTCGCGATCGACTCGACGTTGTTGACGACCGTCGGGCTGGCGTACAGACCGGCAACCGCAGGAAACGGCGGGCGCAGCCGTGGCTGGCCGCGACGACCCTCCAGCGAGTCCAGGAGCGCCGTTTCTTCCCCGCAGATGTAGGCACCCGCACCGGCGTGCACCACCAGTTCGAGATCGAAACCGCTGTCAAGAATGTTGCGACCCAGATATCCGGCCTCATAGGCCTGGGCCACCGCGGTCTGTAATCGTCTGATCACCGAGATCACCTCACCGCGCACATAGATGAAGGCATGCGCGGCGCGGATCGCGTAGGCGGCGATGACGATTCCCTCGATGAGGGTGTGCGGCGTCGCCAGCATCAGCGGAATGTCTTTGCAGGTACCGGGTTCGGATTCGTCGGCGTTGACCACCAGATAGTGTGGCTTGCCATCACCCTGCGGAATGAAGGACCATTTGGTGCCCGTCGGGAATCCGGCACCTCCTCGTCCACGCAGCCCGGCTTCCTTGACGACACCGATGACCGCGTCCGGTTCCATGCTCAGCGCGGCGCGCAGGCCCTGATATCCGTCATGGCGCAGATACCCGTCGAGAGTCCACGAGTCGGCCTCGTCCCAGTACTCGGACAGGACCGGGGAGAGAATAGAGGAAGTCATCACACCTCCTTCTGCACGTTCTGCTGTACATCCCGGGCCAATCGCAGCCCGGCCAGCGTCGGGTTCCCGGCCCGGGCGGCGGCCACCGCCTCCGGCCGATCGTCGGCGAACCCGGCCAAGATCCGGGCGGTCTGTCTGAACGTGCACGGCGGAGCACCGCGCCGGGGCTCGGGGATCCGGCCCCTTTGGAGCCCGGTCACCAGATCTACGGCCCCGTCCGGGGTCTGGTTATCGAAGAACTCCCAGTTGATCATCAGCACCGGCGCGTAGTCGCAGGCGGCGTTGCACTCGACATGCTCGAGCGTTACCTTGCCGTCCTCGGTAGTGCCTCCTGGTGCCACGCCGAGCTCGTCGACCAATCGCGTCAAGATCGCGTCACCACCGAGCACCGCGCACAGCGTGTTGGTGCACACCCCGACGAGATAATCGCCGGTCGGTTCGCGCCGGTACATCGAGTAGAAGCTCGCCACCGCGGTGACCTCGGCGGCCGTCAATTCCACTTGCCCGGAACAGAATTCAATTCCAGCCATAGTCACATACCCGTCCTCGGACTGCACGAGATGCAGCAGCGGGAGCAACGCCGACCTCCGACTCGGGTACCGGTCGAGAACCTCCTTGGCGTCGATAGCAAGCCGGGAAACAACCTCCGGCGGATAGCTTTTGCGGCCGGCGAAACAGCCCTCGTCCTCCGGCGGACGGCTCCCGAGTTCAAGAAAGACGCCCTCGCGCTCCGTTGGATGTTCTTCGCCCGAGTGGCTCATCACCGGTCCACACCGCCCATCACCGGATCGATGCTTGCCACCGCGGCTATCAGATCGGCCACCATTCCGCCCTCGCACATCGCCGACACAGACTGCAGATTGGTAAAGGACGGATCGCGGAAATGAACACGGTAGGGCCGGGTTCCACCATCACTGACCATATGGACCCCGAGCTCGCCGCGCGGCGACTCGACGGCGACGTACACCTGCCCGGCCGGCACGCGGATCCCCTCGGTCACCAGCTTGAAGTGATGGATGAGTCCTTCCATCGACGTACCCATGATCTTGGCGATGTGCTTGGGTGAGTTACCCAGTCCATCCGGGCCCGAGGCCAGGTCCGCGGGCCACGCAATCTTCTTGTCGTCCACCATGACCGGTCCTGGCCGCAGCCGGTCCAGACACTGCTGGGCGATCTTGATGGACTCGTGCATCTCCTTGACCCGAATCAGATATCGCCCGTAAGAGTCGCAATCCCTATGGGTGATGACCTCGAAGTCATAGTTCTCGTAACCGCAGTACGGCTGTGCGCGCCGCAGATCGTGAGCGAGCCCGGTGGCGCGCAGGACCGGACCCGTGATTCCCAAAGCCATGCACCCGGTCAGATCGAGGTATCCGACGCCCTGGGTCCGCGCCTTCCAGATGTAGTTCTCGTTCAACAGGTTTTCCATATCGCGCAACCTGCCCGGCAGAAGCTTGAGCAGATCGCGTACCTCTTGTTCGGCGCCATCGGGCAGATCCTGTGCCAGCCCGCCTGGCCTGACGTAGGCGTGATTCATGCGCAGGCCGGTGACCGCTTCGAAAACCTTCAAGATCATCTCGCGTTCCCGGAAACCGAGGAACATCGCGGTCATCGCCCCGAGTTCCATGCCGCCCGTGGCAAGTGCGACCAGATGCGAGGAGATGCGGTTGAGCTCCATCATCAACACCCGAATCACGGTGGCCCGCTCTGGGATTTCGTCGGTGATGTCAAGCAGCTTCTCAACCCCCAGGCAGTAGGCGGTCTCGTTGAAGAAAGGCGACAGGTAGTCCATCCGGGTCACGAAGGTGACACCCTGCGTCCAGGTCCGGTACTCCAGATTCTTTTCGATACCGGTGTGCAGATAGCCGATTCCGCAGCGTACGTCGGTAACCGTCTCCCCCTCGATCTCAAGGATCAGGCGAAGCACGCCGTGGGTTGACGGATGTTGCGGGCCCATGTTGACGACGATTCTCTCGTCGCTTGCTTGGGCAGCGGCAGTGACGATCTCGTCCCAGTCCTGCCCACCGGCCATGAGATGAGTCTCGGGCTGCGCTGTCATTAGTTGTAGGACCTCCGCTGATCGGGCGGCGCAATGGTGGCCCCGTGGTACTCGACCGGCACACCACCGAGGGGATAGTCCTTACGCTGCGGATGACCTTCCCAGTCATCGGGCATTTCGATTCGGGTCAGCGCGGGGTGATCGTCGAAGACGATGCCGAAAAAGTCGTAGGTTTCGCGTTCATGCCAGTCGGTGGTCGGGTACACGGCGTTCAGTGACGGGATATGCGGATTACCATCAGGTACAGCCACTTCGATCATGATCCGGCGGTTCCACGTGATCGACATGAGTGGGTAAACAGCATGCAGTTCCCGCGCGGGGTCCTCGGGGTAATGCACACCACTGACGCCCAGACAGAGCTCGAAACGCAGCTGCGGATCATCCCGCAGAGACTGGGCGACCTGCACCAGATGTTCGGCCTTCACGTGGATCGTGAGCTGATCGCGGTAGACGACGACACTCTCGACAGCGTCCTCGTAGGTGAGGTGTTCCTGCTCCGCCAGAACCGATTCCAGCCGGTCGACCACGTGGTCGAAGTACCCGCCGTACGGACGATTCGAGCTCGCCGGCAAGGAGATCGACTGAACCAGCCCACCGTAGCCCGAGGTGTCGCCGCTGCCCCGGACTCCGAAGAGCCCATGCCGTACCCCGATGACCTCGCCCGAACTCTGATCGTCGCCCGTCACCGCAGCAGACCCTTCATCTCGATGGTCGGCGTCGCGGCAAGCGCGGCGGCCTCGGTCTCGCGGATGACTTCCTCTCGGTTGGCCCCGAGCGGCATCTGCCCGATCTTCTCGTGCAACTTCAAGATCGCATGCAGCAGCATCTCCGGACGCGGCGGGCATCCTGGAAGGTAGATATCCACGGGGACAACATGATCGACACCTTGGACAATGGCGTAGTTGTTGAACATGCCGCCGGATGATGCGCAGACCCCCATAGCAAGCACCCATTTGGGTTCGGCCATCTGGTCGTAGATCTGTCGCAACACCGGAGCCATCTTCTGACTCACCCGGCCGGCCACGATCATGAGGTCGGCTTGCCGTGGCGTCGCCGAGAAACGCTCCATGCCAAAGCGGGCAATATCGAATCGCGGCCCCGCCGTGGACATCATCTCGATGGCACAGCAGGCCAATCCAAAGGTGGCCGGCCACAACGAACCTTTGCGCACATACCCCGCCAGCGTCTCGACGGTGCTCAGCAGAAATCCGCTAGGCAGTTTTTCCTCAAGACCCATGGCTCTCCCGACAGGTGTGCTTATTCGTGATGTTGCAAGGACTTCCGCGCCGCCCCACCAATCGCACAGGGGCTAATCCCAGCTCAGGCCACCGCGCCTCCATTCGTAGGCGTACGCCACCGACACATTGACGATGAACAGGGCCATTGCGAGCAGTCCGAACAGTCCGAGGGCGCCGAAATGGACGGCCCACGGATACAAGAAGACGATCTCGATATCGAAAATGATGAACAACATGGCGGTGAGGTAGTACTTGACCGGCACCCGATGTCCGCCGGACGCGGCGCCGTGATGATCACGGCCCATCGAATGCTGGGTGGCCTCGATGCCACACTCGTAGGCCTCGAGCTTGGCCCGGTTGTATCGACGTGGACCGACGAACGATGAAATCCCAATGGAGAAAACGGCAAAGGCCACCGCAATGGCGCCGAGTACCAAGATCGGTACATACGCATCCATGGCAGACCAGCCTCCCGAATCGATCGATCGGGTCCCTGTGCTGGATCGGCAACGTTGCCGTGTCAGTGCTGTCTGTGGTCGAGGGCTGCCGACCAGTACAGATGTGACCTAACAAACACACTATCGGTTGGCGCTGGATCCATGCCACCGTTTCACGGTGTTTTGCGCAATTAAGTATCGAGTCGAAGAGCCTGGCCGGCTGACGTCAGCGGCGTGTAGCGGCAGCCGAACCGAGCAGGTCGATCACCGTCGCGGTCAGTCGCATGGGATCGATCGGCCGCGGCACCACGCCCTCGGCTCGGGACCAGCTCGCCAGCCAGCTGTCTTGCGGACGACCGGTGAGAACGACGATCGGCGGCGGAGCGTCGACCTCATCTTTGACCTGCTTGGCCACACCCATCCCGCCGAAGGGCGTCGCCTCACCATCCAGGATGGCCAAGTCGATACCGCCCGCGCCCAGGCGTTCGATGACCATGGGCCCGGTGGCTACCTCGACGAACTCCAGCGGCGGCAGGGCGGAATCGGGCCGGGTGCCGATTCCCTGAATTACCTTGCGCCGGACCGTGATGTCATCGCTATAGACGAGGACGTGCAGCGCCATGGGGCCATGCTAGGCCGAGCCGACGCCGCTTGCGATGGAATCCGGGAAAGCCCAGGAAACCCGGGAGAACTAGGCGCGGAAGAACCTGACCTCGGAGGCCAAGATGGCCTTCGCGCCGATCGAGGCGAGCGCATCCATGGTGGTGTTGACCCCCTTGCGTGGGGCCAGGGCACGGACCGCCACCCACTTCTCGTCGGCCAGCGGGGCCAGCGTCGGTGATTCCAGACCGGGCGTGACCTTGAGCGCCTCATCCAGAACATCGCGCGGGCAGTCGTAGTCGAGCATCAAGTACTGCTGGCCGAACACCACACCCTGGATGCGAGTGCTCAGCTGGGTGCGAGCGGTTTGCGTTGCCGGATCGGCGTTCTCCCGCTCGATCAGTACCGCTTCCGAATCGCACAGCGACTCCCCGAAGGGCGCCAGACCATGCTGACGCAAGGTGCGGCCGGTGCCGACGATGTCGGCGATCACATCGGCCACACCCAGTTGGATGGATATCTCGACAGCACCATCCAGGCGAATGACTTCGGCCTCGATCCCCTTGGCGGCCAGATCCTTTCGGACCAGGTTGGGATAGGCAGTGGCGATCCGCTTGCCTGCGATGTCGTAAATCGTCCAGTCTCTGTCGGCGGGCGCGGCGTAGCGGAAGGTCGAACCACCGAATCCCAGCGCCAGCCGCTCGATCACCGGGGCATCGGAGTCCATCATCAGATCGCGACCGGTGATACCAAGATCAAGCTCGCCCGAGCCGACATAGATCGCTATGTCCTTGGGCCTCAAGAAGAAGAACTCGACGTCGTTCTGCGGGTCGAGCACGGTCAGATCCTTGGCGTCCCCACGCCGCCGATAGCCCGCCTCCGACAGGATCTCCGATGCCGCCTCGCTGAGCGCCCCCTTGTTGGGGACGGCGACGCGCAGAGCCTTGGGGACGCCGTTCGTACTGGTCATGTCAGAGCTTCCGGTAGACGTCGTCGAGAGTCAGACCGCGGGCGATGAGCAGCACCTGTGCCCAATAGAGCAGCTGGCTCACCTCTTCGGCAAGCGACTCGTCGCTCTCGTGTTCGGCGGCCAGCCACACTTCACCCGCCTCTTCGAGCAGTTTCTTGCCGAGGGTGTGCACCCCCGCATCGAGGGCGGCAACGGTGCCACTCCCCTCGGGCCGGGTCTTGGCGCGATCACTGAGCTCAGCGAACAGCTCGTCGAAGGTCTTCACGGGTGGCGATTCTGTCACGACCCCGCCTGGTGAGTCATATGGGTTTGCACGCGGTGGCGGTCAGCACATCCGCGTGGGCACGCCGCAGGTCGGCCGCGGACAGACCCGACAACGTGGCGGCGTGCCTGCGCCGGTCGCCGGCGGGCACCTCGACATGGTTGGGCACCACCAGCACCACACAACCCGCCGCCTCGGCCGCGGCGGCACCGGTCGCCGAGTCCTCGATGGCCAGGCAATCGGCCGGATCTATGTCCAGCAGCGCGGCAGCCCGCAAGTACGGGTCGGGGGCCGGTTTGGTGCGCACCACCTCGTCGCCGCATACGGTTCCGGAAAACCACTGTGTGCCAATGGTCTTGAGCGCCTGGTTGGTGAGTGATCTGATGGTGTTGGTCACCAGCGCCATGGGTACCTGCTCGGCGGCGAGCTGCGCGAGCATGTCCTGGGCGCCATCGCACCAGGTGAGATTGGTTTCGAAGAGCTCGCCGGTGTACTCGTGCAGCCAGTCGTTCTCGCGGGCCATCAGGTCGGGGTCCGGCTCCAGCCCGAACGCTGCGAACATCATCTTCATGGTGGCCTCGGCGGATCCGCCAAGCAGCGCGGTACGCAGCTCGGGGGTCATCTCGCCGCCCAGCCTGCGGCACGTTTCGGCCATCGAGATATCCCAGAGCTTCTCCGAGTCGATGAGCGTGCCGTCCATGTCCCACAGCACCGCGCGCATGCGACCAATTCTGTCAGAGGTCGCCTGCTGCCCATGACGCCGGTGCTCAGTCCTCAGGGTTGTAGCCGAGGTTCGGGCCGAGCCAGCGCTCCGCTTCCTGCAGCGTCCAGCCCTTGCGCTTGGCATAGTCGGCGACCTGGTCCTGGGCCAACCGGCCGACCACGAAGTACTGCGACTGCGGGTGCGAGAAGTACCAGCCGCTGACCGCGGCCCCGGGCCACATCGCCATCGATTCGGTCAGCTCGATGCCGGTCCGCTTCGTGACGTCCATCAGGTCGAACAGCGTCGTCTTCTCGGTGTGTTCCGGGCAGGCCGGGTAACCGGGTGCCGGCCGGATTCCCCGGTACTTCTCGCCGATGAGTGCCTCGTTGTCCAGCTGCTCATCAGGCTGGAAGCCCCAGAACTCCTTGCGGACCCGCTGGTGCATCCGCTCGGCGAAAGCCTCGGCCAGCCGGTCAGCGACCGACTCCAGCAGGATCGCACTGTAGTCGTCCAGATCCGCCTTGAACTCCATGATCTTGTCCTGGCTGCCGAGCCCCGAGGTGACCGCGAAGGCGCCGACGTAGTCGGCCAGGCCCGTGTCCTTAGGCGCGATGTAGTCGCCCAGCGACCGGTTCGGGATGCCGTCGCGGTGCTCGCCCTGCTGGCGCAGGTTATGCAGCGTGGTCAGCACCTCAGTGCGAGTGTCGTCGGTGTAGACCTCGATGTCGTCACCCACCGCATTCGCGGGGAAGAAACCGATCACCCCATTGGCGGTCAGCCACTTCTCCTTGATCAGGGTGTCGAGCATCTGCTGGGCGTCGTCGTACAGCTTGCGGGCGGCCTCGCCCGTGGCCGGGTTGTTAAGGATGTCGGGGAACCGGCCCTTCATCTCCCAGGCGTTGAAGAAGGGCTGCCAGTCGATGTACTCGCGCAGCTCGGCGATGTCGTAGTCCAGAAACTCCCGAACCCCAATCCCTATGACGGGCACGGGCGGCGTGTATCCCTCCCACTCGATCGGCGTCCGGTTGGCGCGGGCCTTCTCCAGTGTCAGCGTCGGCCGCTCGTTCTTCTGTGCATGCCGTTCGCGAAGCGACGCATAGTCCTTCTCGGTGGCCTCCAGCAGTCCTGGCCGCTGCTTGTCATCGAGGAGCGCGGCGGCAACCGGCACCGACCGGGACGCGTCCTTGACCCAGACCACCGGGCCCTTGCGACGCGGTGAAATCTTTACCGCGGTGTGGGCGCGCGAGGTGGTCGCGCCACCGATCAACAGCGGGATCTCCAGCCCTTCGCGTTCCATCTCGACGGCGAAGTTGGCCATTTCATCCAGCGACGGGGTGATCAGGCCGGACAGCCCGATGATGTCGGCGTCGTGCTCCTTCGCTGCGTCCAGGATCTTCTGGGCGGGCACCATCACACCGAGGTCGATCACTTCGAAGTTGTTGCACTGCAAAACGACTCCGACGATATTCTTACCGATGTCGTGGACGTCGCCCTTCACGGTCGCCATGATGATGGTGCCGTTGGTGTCTTTGGATTTGGTAGACCCAGTGGCGCCCTCGTTCTGCGCCTTTTCCTTCTCGATGAACGGCAGCAGGTACGCAACGGCCTTCTTCATCACCCGGGCCGACTTCACCACCTGTGGCAGGAACATCTTTCCCGCACCGAAGAGGTCGCCGACGACGTTCATGCCATCCATCAGTGGACCCTCGATCACCTCGATCGGGCGCCCGCCCGCGGCGGCGATCTCAGCGCGCAACTCCTCGGTGTCGTCATCGACATGGGCGTCGATTCCCTTGACCAAAGCGTGCGTAATCCGTTCGCGCACCGGAAGACTGCGCCACTCTTGAACTGCTCGATCGTCTCCTCCGCCCGAGTTCTCCGTGCTGTTGAACCGTTCGGCGATCTCCAGGAGCCGTTCTGCCGCGTCCGCGCGACGGTTCAGGACGACGTCCTCGATGCGCTCCCGCAGCTCGGAGTCGATCGAGTCGTAGGGCACCAGTGCGCCGGCGTTGACGATGCCCATGTCCAGACCGGCCTTGATGGCGTGGAACAGAAACACCGCGTGGATAGCCTCGCGGACGGGATTGTTGCCGCGGAACGAGAACGACACGTTCGAGATACCGCCGGAGATGTGCACACCGGGCAGGTTCTCCTTGATCCAGGCACAGGCCTCGATGAAGTCGATCCCGTACGTCGCATGTTCCTCGATCCCCGTCGCCAGCGCGAAGCAGTTCGGATCGAAGATGATGTCCTCAGCCGGGAAACCGACCTCTTCGGTCAGGATCCGGTAGGCGCGCCCGCAGATCTCCTTACGACGCTCCAGGTTGTCGGCCTGACCTGTTTCATCGAAGGCCATCACCACGACGGCGGCGCCGTACTTGCGGCACAGCTGCGCTTCGCGGACGAACTTCTCCTCGCCCTCCTTCATGGAGATCGAGTTGACGATCGGCTTGCCCTGCACGTTTTTCAGACCCGCCTCGATGACCTCCCATTTGGAGGAGTCGATCATCACCGGGACGCGGCTGATATCGGGCTCGGCCGCGATCAGCTTGGTGAACCGATCCATCGCGGCAACGCCGTCGATCATGCCCTCGTCCATGTTGATGTCGATGACCTGCGCACCGACCTCGACCTGCTGCAGGGCGACCGACAGCGCCGTGTCGTAGTCCTCGGCCTTGATCAGATTGCGGAACCGGGCGGAGCCGGTGATGTTGGTGCGCTCACCGATGTTCACGAACAGGGAGTCATCGGTGATGTTGAGCGGCTCCAGACCCGACAGCCGGGTAGCCACCGGCACGTGCGGCAGCTGCCTCGGCGTCATGCCCTCGACAACCTTGGCGATCTCAGCGATATGCGCAGGCGCCGTCCCGCAGCACCCACCGACCAGGTTGACCAGGCCGTCCTCGGCGAACTCGGCAAGATACCCGGCCTGGCGCTCGGGGGACTCGTCGTACTCGCCGAAGGCGTTGGGCAGACCCGCGTTCGGATAGCAGGAGACGAAGGTGTCGGCAATGCGCGACATCTCGGCGATATAGGGCCGCATCTCCGGGGCGCCCAGGGCGCAGTTGAGGCCCACCGCGATGGGCCTGGCGTGCCGGATCGCGTTCCAGAATGCCTCGGTGACCTGGCCGGACAACGTTCGCCCGGACGCGTCGGTGATGGTGCCCGAGATGATGATCGGCCAGCGACGCCCGCGCTGCTCAAACAGCGTCTCCACGGCGAACACCGCTGCCTTGGCGTTCAGCGAGTCGAAGATGGTCTCCACGAGGATGATGTCGGCACCGCCGTCGACCAGGCCGTTGGCTGCTTCAAGATAGGCGGCGACCAGCTGGTCGTAGGAGACGTTGCGGGCTCCGGGATCGTTGACGTCCGGTGAAATCGACGCGGTCCGGGTGGTCGGCCCCAGCGCCCCGGCGACGTAGCGCGGCTTCGCGGGGGTGCTGTAGTCGTCGGCGGCCGCCCGTGCCAGCGCGGCACCCGCATAGTTCAGCTCGTAGCTCAGCTCTTCCATGCCGTAATCGGACAGCGACACCGCGTTCGCGTTGAAGGTATTGGTCTCGAGGATGTCCGCACCCGCCTCGAGATACTCACGGTGAATTCCCTCAATGATGTGCGGTTGCGTCAAAGTGAGCAGATCGTTATTGCCGATGAGGTCGCTCGGCCAGTCGGCGAACCGTACGCCGCGGTATCCGGCCTCGTCGGGCCTGTCGCGCTGGATCGCCGTACCCATCGCGCCGTCGATCACCAAGATCCGCTGTTCGAGAGCAGTGGTCAGCGCGTCCGTGCAGTCGGGTCGGACATTCGGCTGCAGATTGGTCACGTGCATTCCTTCCAGAGCGGAAGGCGTCCTTAACTCTGCCGAGCGTGGCGGTCACGGGCTGTGATCCGGAACCGTTGCAACGCCTCTCGACCGGATCGAGTCTACGTCGTCACTCGACGGTCGTGCGAACGCCTAGTTTGTCTGCGTGGTGTCGTGCGGGTTTTATTAGCGGCGGTCATATCAACAATGTGATCCGGCTATCCAATCCATTCTCCGCCAGCCGCAGCTCGTCCCCGTCACGCAGGGCTTACGCTGGCACCGTGACCCAGTCGGAGACCGCCCAGAACGGCCTACCCGTGCTGCGCGACCCGGTGGTGGTTGCCGCATTCGAGGGCTGGAACGACGCCGGAGATGCCGCCAGCGCTGCGTTGGAGCACCTGGACACCACCTGGCAAGCCACTCCGTTGATGACCATCGACGACGAGGATTACTACGACTACCAGGTCAATCGTCCCGTCGTACGGCTGGTCAAGGGTGTCACCCGCGAGTTGGAGTGGCCGGGCATGCATATCTCCTACTGTTCGCCACCCGGCTCGCAGCGCGACGTGGTTCTGATGCACGGTGCCGAACCGAACATGCGCTGGCGCACCTTCTGTAACCGCCTACTGGCCATCGCTGACCGTCTTAACGTCTCGACCGTGGTGATCCTGGGTGCACTATTGGCCGACACTCCACACACCCGGCCGGTGCCCGTGAGCGGTACCGCCTACTCCCCCGACGCCGCCAAATTCTTCGGCCTGGAGGAGACTCGATATGAGGGACCCACCGGTATCGCCGGGGTGTTCCAGGACGCGTGTGTGAACGCCGGCATACCGGCCGTAGCCTTCTGGGCCGCAGTACCGCACTACGTATCGCAACCCCCCAATCCAAAGGCGACGGTCGCGCTGCTGCAGCGCGTCGAAGACGTGCTGGATGTCGAGGTGCCGCTCGGAGATCTGCCCGAACAGGCCGAGGAGTGGGAGCAGGCCGTCTCCGAGATGACGACCGAGGACGAAGAGATTGCCGAGTACGTCCAGTCACTCGAGGAACGTGGCGACGCCGAGGTCGATACCACCGAGATTCTCAGCAAGATCGACGGCGACGCCCTGGCAGCCGAGTTCGAGCGATACCTGCGACGGCGAGGACCACGGTTCGGGGGCTAATTCCCAGCCGAGTTGACTTGTTAGTCATGGCATCTTGACCCGTTCTTTCGCACACGCACCGGAACGCCCCCGCACCGAATAGGATCTTGATCCGACTTCGCCTGGTGGAAGGAATCCGAGTTGACGACCGTGGCGCTGATGACGAACTCGGTCGAACTGCATTCGTTGGTGTCGATCAGCCATGTCGTCCTTGATTACCTGGGCACCTTGGCCTTTGCGATGTCGGCGGCTCTGGTCGCCGTCGAGAAGAAGTTCGACATCGTCGGGCTCGCGGTGCTTGCCATGGTGACGGCGATCGGCGGTGGGGTAATCCGTGACCTGATCATCGGACAACGCCCGCCGGCGGCATTCACGAGTTTTTCCCATATCGGGATCGCGCTTGCCGCAGCGGGATTGGTTTTCCTGTGGCAGCCTCCGGCGAGGCTTACCGGCTGGCCCCTGCAAATCACCGACGCCCTGGGACTAGCGGTCTTCTGCGTGACAGGCACCGCCATCGCGGCCCATAGCGGGCTTTCCGCGCCCTCGGCCGCGCTCCTGGGTGCGCTAACCGCGATCGGAGGCGGAGTCATCCGCGACCTGCTCTCCGGCGAGACACCGATCCTGCTACGGCCGGACAGCGAGCTCTATGCCATCCCCGCCATGCTCGGCTCCAGCATCACCGCATTCCTGATCCATTTCGGCATTTACTCCGATCTCACCGGAATGGCTGCGGCGTTAGGTGCATTCGGGCTGCGCATGCTTGCCATCCGATTCCATTGGCACGCACCACAGGCTCGGAGGCGATAATCCATGCCGGACAACGAAGACCGCAAGGAACGAGGGAGCAACATGTCTGACATCATCCTGACGGCCGCCACCGTGATCACGATGGACGATGAGCGGCCCCGCGCCGAGGCCATCGCGGTATCGGGAAACCGCATCGTCGCGGTGGGATCGCTCGCGGAATGCACCTCGGCGCTCCCCTGCGCCCAGGTGATCAACACCGGGGCAGGCGCCCTTCTACCTGGTTTCGTTGAGCCACACGGACATCCGTTCATGAGCGGCGTCATCACCGAAGCTCCCGTGCGCTCCATCGCCCCTTGGAAGTCCCAGAGCTGGGATGACGTCGTCGCCGCGTTTCACGCCGCGCTCGCCGAGACCGATCCATCAGAACCATTGATTTTCAGCGGATTCGACGCACTCCTACACGAACACCCCGCACCCGATGCCCGTGAGCTGGACCAGATCTTCGGTGATCGCGTCGCCGTCATCACCGATAACTCCGGACATGGAATCTATTTCGGCACAGCACTCATGAAGCTGCACGGCTGGGACGGAGCCCCGCCTGCAGACCCGGTGGGCGGGCATTACCAGCGCAACACCGACGGCAGTCTCAACGGACGTGGATTCGAGGTTCCCGTACTCACCGAGGTACTGGCACCACTGATCGCCGGAATGGGCAATCCGCTGCGTTCGGCCGCGCTGTTCTTCTCGGCGATGGCCCGCGCGGGATACACATCAGCCTCGGACATGTCCTACGACCGGCAGCTCAAGCCCGCCTACGAGGCACTCGCCGCAGCTCCTTCATGCCCACTTCGGGTCAGTCTGTGGGAGATGTCTACCACCGAAAGTTATGCCGAGTCAGAGGAATTCACGGTCGACGAGGATATGCTCCGTAAGACCGGCGTCAAGCTGTGGACCGACGGCGCGGTGTGGGTCGGGACGGGCGCGACGTCGTTCCCCTACGTCGAATCAGATGCGACCCGAAGGGCAGCCATCGACCCGACTACCGCAGGCGGAACACGCTCGTTGAACTACTCCCGCCAGCAGCTCGATGTCATCCTGGACAAGGCCGCGCCCCTGGGTTGGCAGATGGCATTCCATTCCAACGGTGACCTTGCCGTGGAGCTGGCACTCGATGCCTATGAGGCAGCGCTACAGCGGCACGGCTTGCTCGGCACCGATCACCGGTGGCGGCTCGAACACGTCGGAGGCGCCACCCGCGCCCAGCTGGACCGTGCCGCCCGGCTGGGTGTACACGTCTCCATGTCGCCCTTCCAGTACTACTTCTGGGGAGATCTGTTGGACGGCCACATCTTCGACCACGAGCACGGCAGCCAGTGGCAGCCCTTCGCCGATGCGGTCGCCTCAGGGGCGTGCGTGTCGCTGCACAACGACGGATCCGTCTCACCGCCCTCTCCGTTGACAAACATCCAGACGGTGACGGCCCGGCGCACACGTGCCGGCAATGTCCATGGCGCCGAACAGGCCATCACCCTCGATGAGGCGCTGCGTGCGCAGACCATCAACGCGGCTCGCACACTGCAACGAGACCGCCTCATCGGTTCCATCGCTGTCGGCAAGCTCGCCGATTTCGTCGAACTGTCACACGATCCGTACGGAATTGATCCCGCACGACTCACCGAGGAAATCAGCATCAAGGGCACCTGGGTCGGTGGCCGACGGGTCGACCTCGATACGTTTCTCGGTGCTTTCCTCGATGCCACCGACACTGACCACGGCTCCGCCCCGGTGGCCCCGATCAAGCACTGTTGCTAACTCGCTATTCGTTGGCAGCTAAACGTATTCGAGTCTGCTCGCGAGCCAGCGACCGTCAACCAGCTCCATGGTCACTTTCATTCGGGACTTGTCGATGCGTGGATCGGGAAGTTGGCTGTTGGTGATCGCCTGATCCACCATCAACAAAACGACCACCTTCTTCTCGGGCGTGTCGAGGGTGTCGGATTGCACCGCGGACGCGATCACCGTGCCGGTCGCGGTGGCGTGATTGTCAATCAGCAGCTGACGCAACTGCACGGAGCCCTTCGCGAACTGGTCCCTGAGCTCACCCGTGCTGAGTTCAAGGATTTTCGCGAAGCTCTCGTCCACGTTGCCCGAATCGATCGACGTCACCGTTACGGTCACCAGCTCGGCTGCCGTCCGGCCCTGCTCACGCAGCTCGTGAACACGGTGCTGGGTTGCCGCAATGGGTCCGTCGTGGAACAACTTCCAGCCCAATAGGCCGCACGCGCACAACGCGACCACCGCCACGCCAACCATCACACTGGCGAATACGATCCGCAGCTGGCCACCGGTCGGCACGGCATAGGGCGCCGGATATTCGTTCACAGCAGGTCGACCTTGCTTGTCAACCAGCGACCGTCCACCTTCTCCATCGTCATCCGCACCCGGCTCCGGTCCAGACGAGGCTCCGACAATACGACGTTGGTCACCGACTGGTCGATAAACAGCAACACGGTGACCTGTGTGGCGGATCCGGACTGGATCGCCGATTCGACCACCAAGCCGGTGGCCTTCGCTTTGTTCTGAACCATCGTTTGACGCAGATCGGCACTGGATTTGGCGTAGGCGTTCTTGAAGTCTCCGGTGGAATTCTCGAGTACCTGGGCTGTGCTTCGATCCAGTTCCCGGTAGTCGACGTTCGTCAACAACGTCGCAAACGCCCGAGCCGCCTCGAGTGCTTGGCCACCGGCGGTGTGCACTTCCGCCGATTCGGAAGGCATTTCGCGTCGATCGCCCGCCAGCTTCCAGCCCAGGAATCCGCACCCGCCCAGGGCAAGCAACGCGATCACGCCGGCCACCATGATCGTGACTGTCGCCCATCGACTCGGTGTGGGGGCAGGCACCGGGTATCCCGGATACGGGATGGGCCCATGAGGCCACTCCTGAATCACTAAACCCCCACTCAGCTACCGTGCATCAAGGCAGACGCTGCACCGCCAACTCGTTGAGCGAAAGATAGCAGTTCACCGCCATAGTGAGGTCGGCTTCTGCCAGTAGCGACTGGATCACGTGTTTGACGCCGTTGGTTCCATCCAGCGCCAGCCCGTACACGTACGGCCGGGCCACACCCACCAGGCGGGCACCGAGGGCGACAGCGCGCAAGACATCGATACCGTCACGGACGCCGGAGTCGAAGGTCACCGGAACCGGGCCGGCCGCCTCGACGGCCGCGGCCAGACCATCGATGGCCGGCACTCCCCCATTCGCCTGCCTCCCACCATGATTGGAGTAGGCAATGGCATCGATGCCGCGATCTACCGCCTGCCGAACGTCGTCGACGTCGCAGATGCCCTTCAGGATGATCGGCAGTTTGGTCAGTTCTCGATAGTGATCGATATCCGCCCAGGTGAGCCCGGGATGGCTGAACAGCGACGCCCACACCAGGCCCGCGTGCATCGGCGTCAGTTCCCCTGCGGAACGCACGCCCGCGATCTCGAGAAATCGGGGATCGGAGGTGTAGTTGGCCAGGCAATGTCCGTGCAGCATCGGCAGATAACCGTGTTTGAGATCACGCGGACGCCATCCCAGCGTGCCGGTATCCAGGGTCACCGCCAGAGCGTCGTACCCCGCCGCCTCGGCACGCCGGACGAAGTTGTCGGTCAGCTCGGCATCCGATGACGGGTACAGCTGGAAGATTCCGTATGAATCGCCGCGCTCGGCCGCGACCTCTTCCAGGGTGGCCGACGAAAGCGTCGAGTACATGGCGGGCACATCGAGGTCCCGGGCCGCGGCCGCCGTGAGCAGATCGCCACGATCACGGACCGCACCCAGCACACCTACCGGGCAGATGAACAGTGGACTGGCGAGTGCGCGCCCCAGAAACGAGGTCGACATGTCTCTGGCCGTGCGATCTCGCAGCATCCGGGGCACCAGCCCGTACCGGCGGAACGCGGTGGCATTGGCGTCTTGGGTGTGCTCATCACCAGCGCCACCACGCACGTAGCCGAAGATTCCCTCGCCTAGCGTCTGCTCCGCGCGGCTCTCCAGTTCGGCAAAGGTGAAGGGAAGGGTTGACACCTTTCCGAGCGCACCCGCGGCATAGAACTGGAGCTGGAAATCGCCGAAATTCATCGAGCACTCCTCATCGTTCGGACATTCGCTGGATGCTCAGCGTACTGGGCACTTTCGGCTTCATCTAGCACCATCGGCCGGATAGCTGAGCATGCTTGTCCGTCAGGTCGCACATAAAGTCCGCGATGCAAGTAACTCACGCATCCAAGCCCCCGACAGCTATCCGCCCGCCCAGCAAAGGGAGCCCGAGTTAGGGATACCTTACCGGGGTTCCTTATGATCGTCGTGAAACGCATACGCATTCGGCGTCGGCATACGTTCCCGGAAGGCTTCCGTTGTCCGCTTTCACCTACCCTGCTGGGACCCGGTTCGCCTTACGCGACGGCGCAACGTGCCTCGTCACAGCTGCGGGCGGGATACTCCTGAACCCGCCGCGCAACGAAAAACTCACCGAGCTGTCGCAGCAACAGCGGCGCGTGCTGAAGACTCTCAACAGCGGGCAGGCGACGCTATCGGAACTGGTAACCGATTCCGATAGCGACGCCATCGAGGTACTCATCGGGCGGCTACTGGAAGGTGGATGGCTTTCGCTGACGGTCCGCGACGACACGCACGACCTCTATGCCATCCAGTGTTTCGGGGTCCCGGGCCCGCAACCCGAAGATGCCACACCATCGGGCGTTCATCTGTCGAAATTCTCCGTGCTGCATCGTGATTCACGCGGATACGTACTCGAAAACCCGCGCGGTTGGTGCGATATCCGCATCCACGATCTACGTCTGCTTCCCTTGCTCGACGGCCCCGCGGGCGCTCCCGCCGACCTGGGCGAGGACCTCATCACGCGGTTCCTGGCGGATTTGCGCTGGGGCGGATTCCTCGTCTCCAACCGTGACGAAGAGAACCACGAGTTCACCTCGATCAGTTGGAGCGCAGCGGACCTGTGGTTCCACCGACGCAGCACCCTGGGAGAACGCACCATCACCTGGGACCACTTCGGCCCCACGAAATGGGCGAAGGGCAAGTTCCCGCAGCCTGCAGCCCGCAAACCCAACTATCCGGGAAGCCCGGTCGCGCTGCCCGCCCCGGATCTGGCGACCCTACGCACGCAAGACCCCACCCTCACCGCCGTCATCGAAGACCGGATCTCGGTGCGGGCCTTCGATGACGCCAACCCCATTACCCTCGAACAGCTTTCCGAGCTCCTGTATCGCACGGCCCGTACCCGTGGCGCCCGCTCGGAAAGCGAAGGCGAAGAACTGCTGTCGCGCCCCTATCCCTCGGGGGGCAGCGTGTACGAACTGGAGCTGTACCCGGTGGTACGCAACGTCGCCGGACTGGCACCCGGCATGTACCACTACGACTCCTTCGAGCACGTTCTGCGGCCAGTGGCCGACGCCGGCTCCACCGCGGTCAAGCAGCTGCTGAAATCGACCTCCGCGACCCTTGAGGGGGGCGCCGAACCACAGGTGCTGCTGGTGATGGGCGCGCGTGCCGGCCGAGTGATGTGGACCTACGAACAGGTCGCCTACTCGGCCATCCTCAAGCACGTCGGCGTTCTCATGCAGACCATCTATCTGGCCGCCACGGCCATGGGCCTGGGTGCATGCGCCCAGGGCTTCGGCGATACCGCGGCATTCACCGCTGCCGTAGCCATCCCGGAGCTGCAGGAGTGCAGTGTGGGCAGCATGGTGCTCGGTACCCCTGCGGCCTCCTGACCGGTCAGGTGGTGCCGGCCAGGATCTCCTCATCGGTCATCGCCGCGATCTCCAGGTAGTGCCCGGCGACTACGGCCAGGCGGTCAGGCGTGCCCAGTTCGATCTCGCGCTGCTTGAGCCTGTCGGCGAGTCCGGCGACGGTGCGGGTGGCAAAGAGGTCTCCGACGAGCGCGTGCTCGACCGACAGCCAGTCACGCACGCGCGCAATGACTGTCGTGGCGAGCACCGAGTCGCCGCCCTGAGCGAAGAAGTCGTCGTACACCCCAATGGATTCCAGACCCAGTACACCTGCCATCAGGTCGGCAAGGGCTGTGTCGAGATCATCCCGGGGAGCCGAGTCGGTGGCGGTCGTGGCCGCCTCGTCGAGCAGAGCGGTCACCACTCCCCGATCGATCTTCCCGTTCGGCGTCAACGGCATCTGATCGAGGAGCTCGACACGGGCCGGAACCATGTAACCGGGGACCAGGTCAGCGAGCAGCGTCGCATAATCCGCCGACCGGTCCGGGGTACCCGATACCGCGGCGACAAGGATCGGCGCATCACCGCCGACGATGGCCGCAACGGCATGACGGACGCCGGGGACCATGCGCAAGGCACTCTCCACCTCGCCCAGCTCCACGCGATATCCGCGGATCTGCACCTGGTGGTCCGCACGGCCCAGAAACTCGATGGTTCCGTCCGGCCAGTACCTGGCCATGTCGCCCGTCCGATACCAGCGCAGTCCGTCGTACTCGACGAATCGTTCCGCGGTGCGCTCGGGGTCCTTGCGGTATCCGGCCGCGACATTGGCGCCGCCCACCCAGAACTCGCCGGGGACCCAGTCCGGGCAATCACGACCCGCGGGTGAGACCACCCGGCACCGGACGTTACGCAGCGGCACACCGAAAGGCACTGTCGCCCAGTGCGCGGGCGGATCTCCCACCACTTCGCAGATGGTGTTGTGGATGGACGTCTCGGTGGCTCCGCCCAGGCCGGAGAACCTGCAGCCCGGCACCTGTTGAGCCAGACGCGTCGCCAGGTCAGCGCCCACCCAGTCACCGCCCAATGTGACAGCCCGCAGCGAGTCACCCAGGCCGTTACCGCCGATCTCCAAGATCATGTCCAGCATGCTCGGCACACAGTTGAGAATCGAAACCTTGTGGCGCCGCAACAGATCCACCCACGTGGTGGCCTCGGCACGCTGTGCGACGTCGACCGCCACCAATGATCCGCCGACCGAGAACATGCCGAAGATGTCGTACACGGAAGCATCGAACTCCAGCGCCGAGAGGGCCAGCACCCTGTCGGTGGGGCCGACATCGAACCACTCGTTGACGGCATCGATGGTGTTCATCGCCCCGCGGTGCGGTACGTCCACACCCTTGGGAGTGCCGGTCGAGCCCGAGGTGAAGATGACATATGCGATCGCATCAGTCGCGGGAATGACCGGGGCGGCCAGCGGCTCACCGTGATTCCGGGCCTCATCGATGGACAGCGACGGCACCGGAATATCAGCGCCCGGAACGGTTATCGCCATCGCGACACCACCGGTTTCGAGGATGCTGGCCCGCCGGCGGGCCGGCTGGTCGAACCCGATTGGGATGTACGTCGCCCCGGCGGCAAGTACACCGAGCACGGCGAGAATCTGATCGCGCCCCTTGGGCAACTGCACCGCCACCGCGTCGCCGGGCCGAACGCCACGAGCCTGCAGCGCGCCGGCCACTGCCAGGGCCTGCGCGGCCAGGTCGCCGTAGGTCCAGACCCCGTCCTCGTCGCCGAAGCCCCACACCACCGCGGATGCGCCGGGTTGGGTCTTCGCGAAATCGAAGAATCCTTCGTGCAGGCATCGGCCGCTCACCGGGCCGTCGGTCGCATTGACGGCGCGTCTGATCTCGGCCTGCGGGGCCGGAAGCCGCACGGCCGCATCGGCATTCCAGCCGTCATCACCGGTGCAGAGCGCGGCCACCGCATCGGTGTAACGCGCAAACATGGTGTCGACCATGCCCGCCGGGAAGGCCGACTCACGCACATCCCAGTTGAGCAGCAGTCCGCCGCGTACCTCGGTGACCTGCGCATCCAGCAGCACCTGCGGTCCTTGGGAAATAATCCAGACCGGTTCACCAAAGGTGTCCATGACCGGCTTGGCGAAGAGCTCTCCCAGATTCAGCGCGCTGGTGTACACCACGGGCGCCAACACCGGCTCACCGCGATGCCTGCCCAGGTCCCGGAGCACATTGAGCCCCGGGTACGCCGAATGCGCTCCGCTCTCGTACATATTGCGCTGCAACGCGCGAGCGCGGTCGGCCACCGACATCTGGTCGGTGAGATCGACGTCGAGCATGATCGAGGAGGTGAAATCGCCAATCACCCTGTCGATATCGGGGTGCACCGATTCGCGATGGAACAGCGGGACATTCAGCAGGAACCGGCTTTGCGCCGACCACCCTCCGACGGTTTCGGCGAACACCGCGGCCATCGCCATCGCGGGGGTGATGCCGCGCTGATGTGCGGCCGCCAGTAGCTGCTGCTTGGCGTGCGGTTCAAGCCAGTAGTCGTAGCGCACGGTGCGGTGCGGTTCGGCCCGTTCACTCACCGGCACGGTGGGCAGCTCCGGCGCACCCGGCAGCTCGTCCAGCCGCTCCCTCCACCATTGACGGTCACGCTCGCGCGCCGACTCGTCGCCGCGCTGCTCGGTGCGATACCGCCGATAGGTGTACCCCAACTCCGGTTGTGCCGCACCGTGATACAGCGCGGCCAGATCGGACACCAGCACCCGGTAGCTCATCGCGTCACCGGCCAGCATGTCCACATCCAGGTGTAGCCGGCTGTTCTCCTCGTCGCGCAGGGTCAGGGTGACATCGAGCACCTGGCCGTCCTCGATCGCCAAACGCTGATGCGTCTTGCGTTCACGGAGCTCGGTCAATGCCGCCTCGATCGCATCATCCGCACGTCCGCGCAGGTCCACCACGCTGAAGACATCACGCTCGGGGGCGGTCAGAGTCTGCTGGGTGCCGTCGGGCAAAAACCTGGTGCGCAACATCGGATGTGCCGCGACGAGCTGCTCAACTGCCCGCCGAAGCCGCTCGGGATCGATTGCTCCACCGTCGAATTCGACGTACAGGTGCGCGGCCACACCACCGAGCTCCTGATCCTCCGAACGGCCAATCCAGTAGGCGTGCTGCATGGTGGCCAACGGGAAGGGCTCATCCTCCACCGCGTCCTCCGGGGTGTCGGTGGACGTGACGCCGTCGCTAACCTCTGCGACCGGTGCCACACCCTCTCCCAACAGCGCATGCCAGGACTGGACCGACGGCTCGGCAGCGAGCTGCGCAAAGGTGATGCGGCTGCCGCGCTTACGCCATCCACCGGCCAGAGTCATCATGCGAATCGAGTCCAGCCCGAGCGTGATGAGGTCATCAACGTCCGAGATCTCCTGGGGGGCAATCCCGATGAGGTCCGCGACGGTCGCCTTGATCTCGTCCTTGCTGATTGATTCCATCCGTGCTGTCTTCCTGTCGCTATCCGTCGAGTGCCTGAGCCAGCGCGGCAACGCTTCGTTGCCACAGCCGCGCCAGCTGGTCGGCATCTTCCGAGGTGAAAAGGTTTGAACTCCACTGCCAGTTGGTGACCAACTGAGGCCCCTCGGCGGTCGTCATCACCGCAGCGCCGATGTTGATGCCGAATCGGAGGGGTAGATCCGGCTCGGAGTCCGGAGGCACAGCGAGGCTTCGCACATCCGTGATGAGGGACCACGGCTGGTCATCGATCCCGCTGATATCCATCCGGCCCACGTAATTGAACTGGATCTGCGGATCCCGTGCCGCGACCAGCTCAGCATTGCGCTCCGCATAGCGGAGCAAGCCATAGTCCAGTCCCTGATTCGGGATCTCGCCGAGACGCGCGGCGACCGCAGCCAAGAGCCGCCCGGCCGCGTCGCGGTCGTTCTCCGCCCGGTCGATGTCTATCGCCGACTCGCCCGCGCCGACACGAACCGGGTAGATGGTAGTGAACCAGCCCACCGTGCCGCTGGTATCGGTGTCCAACTCGGAGTCGGCCCTGCCGTGTCCCTCCAACGAGACCAAAGTGCCTGCGGCCGAGTCTTGTCCACGCTGTGCTCGCCAACTTGCCACCGTGACCGCCAGCGCCGCCAAGAGAAATCCATAGACACCTTCGGGCTTGTTCAGCGAGGCTAACAGGCGCGCGGTGGTGTCCACAGGTGTCGGTACTGAAGTGGTTTGCAGGGTCCCCCAGGTGTCGCGCTCTGGATCTGCATGCCGTGATCCGAGTTCCGGATCCGGACCGGATATTTGTGTGATCCAGTAGTCACGTTGCCGTGAGACGTCCTCGCTGGACGCCCGCTGCTGCATCAGCTGACTCCACCGGCGATACGAGGTGAATTCCATGGGAGCCTTGGGCACACCACCGGATGCCACCGCATGCCACGCGTCGGCGAGGTAACCCAACACAATGTGCCAGGACACGACGTCCATCGCCAGATGATGGACGGTCAACAGCAAGGCGTCACCCGATTCTGCATCCGCGAGCCAGGTTGCCCGAACCATGGCACCCGACCGCGGATCCAGGGCATCGAAAGCGTCCCGCGCGGCCGCGGTGATCGCGGCGTGAGCAGCTTCGCCTACAGGCAGTTCCACGCGACTGAGCACGCTCTCGGCACGCACCGTCCCGGCTTCGCGGGTGACCACGCGCGGGCCGTCGGGGGTGTCCACCAGGGTCGACCGCAACATGGCAAATCCATCAAGAAGCAGTTGGAGCATCTGCTCTATCCGCCGACTGTCGATGCCCTCGGGCAGCCGGACAAGCACTGACAGCGAGAGCCGACGGTATGTTTCACTCTCGTACATCCAGGACACCACCGGCAACGGCGGAACTTCGCCATAATCGGGTTCTCCCGCAAGCGAATCAATGCCTTCAGAACGGTTGGACCGATCGGCTCGTTCGTCGATGAGGGCCGCAAGCTGTCGAATTGTTGGCGCGGCCAACACCATCCGCGGGGTAATCATCAGGTCGCGCTTACGCGCCTTGTTGACCAACGAGATCGCGACGATGCTGTCAACCCCGAGCGAGAAGAAGTCTTCATCGATACCCGGCGCCGTTCCGTCAAACAGTTCGGCACAGCAGTCACACAGCGCGCATTCGGTGGTGGTAGCGGGTTGTGCCCCGTCGCCCCCGGAGCCGCCTCCCGACAGTGCATCCAGCGCAAGCCGCTCAAGCACGTCACCGTCCAACTTGCCATTCACCGTGACGGGCAGCCGCTCAAGCACGACCAAACGCGATGGCATCATGTACGACGGCAGTCGATCGGCGAGCCTCATCGCAGTCCGAGTGGTATCAAACTGGGCCAGTTCCTGTTGGGGCACAATGAAACCCACAAGGCTCGCGCCGCCGGCGCGGCGCACCACGGCCACTGCGGCGGTCTGCACACCCGGCTGCAGACGCAGCGCCGATTCAATCTCGCCGACCTCGACCCGGTAACCGCGGATCTTCACCTGGGAATCGGCCCGGCCCAGATATGCGAAGCCGCCATGAGGTAAGCGGCGCACCAGATCACCCGTCCGGTACATGCGTTGCCCAGGTCGCTGGGGGTCGGCAACAAAGGCACTAGCCGTCACCGCCGGTTTTCCCGCATAGCCGCGCGCCAGCTGGGCCCCGGCAAGGTACAGCTCGCCCACGGCTCCATCCGGCACCGGCCTCAGCCGTGAATCCAGCACATAGCCGGCCATCCCCTGATTCGGCGTGCCGATGGTGGGCGCCGGATAGTCCTTCACCCCTGCGACAACCGCTTCGACTGTGGTTTCCGTTGGGCCATAGCAGTTGTAGACAGCGGTCTCGGTCAACGCGCTCAGACGGTTCCACAAGGCGGCCTCAATGGCCTCGCCACCCAGCGCCAGCACGGGAAGCTCCCGATCCAGCAGCCCGGCGGCGGACAACTGCGCCAGCATCGACGGCGTGGTATCGATCATGTCGATGCCGTGCTCGACCATGCCCTGCACCAGTCGGTGCGCGTCCCGCATGGCCTCGGCGTCGAACAGGTGCACGGAGTGCCCGTCCAATAGACCGATCAACGGCTGCCATGAGGCATCGAAGCTCAGTGACCAGGCGTGGGCGATCCGAAGCTTGCGCCCCAATCGGGCGGTGGCCGGACGATAGACCCGATCACGATGGTCGGCAGCGTAATTCATCAGCGCACTGTGTGTGCCGATGACGCCCTTGGGCTCACCCGTGGATCCGGAGGTAAAGATGAGATAGGCGCTCTGGTCAGGGTGCCTGGAGATAGCAGGAGCCTCCGCAGGCTGATGTGAGATCCGCTCCGCGGTCACAGGATCGCCAAGCACTACCGCCCGGTGCTGCGCCCCTGCGAGGTCGCCGTGCTCGGTAATGGTGATGACAAGTTTCGGATCAGATTGGCGCAGAATCGATTCGATACGTGCCGCAGGTAGTCCCATGTCGATGGGAACGTATGCCGCACCGGCGGCCAGTACCCCAAGGATGGCAATAATCGACTCGACGGAGCGCGGAAGTGCCAGCGCCACCGTCATTTCAGACCCCACGCCATGTTCGACGAGTTCATTGGCCAACCTGCACGCGGCGGCATGCAACTGTGCGTAGGTGTAGCTTTCTTTGGCCCCCGTCGTCAGGGCGACGGCATCGGGCTGACTCATCACCTGCCGCTCGAAGAGCTTCCACACCGAATCCACTGACGCATCTGCCGCGGATGCCGTGACGGCAATCTCCACCCGCTCGCCCGAGGTCAGGACATCAATGGCTCCTGGGGTCGCATCGCCGATATCCGGCAATTGACGTAATACAGAAACCAGCCGCTCGCCGACACTCGCTCCCGAAAAGTACTGCAGCGCTTCGGGAATCGCCTCGATCATCACCAACAGCGATTCGCCAAGCATATGCGAAACCACCGTTAGCGGATAGTGCGCCAAACTTTCCATCTCCACCGGGCGGAAGCGGGCACCGTCGGCCATCTCGACCTCTTGCACCGCGTCGCCGATCGGGGCGTTCTCGAAGACGAACAGGGTGTCGAACAACGCTGCACTACCCTCGGCCCGTTGCAGCGCAGAAAGGCTCAGATATCCGATATCACGCATCGCCGCCGCTTCGCGCTGCAACTGCGCACACTGTTCGATGACCGACATCGAGTAGTCGATGTGGTGCACCATCGGCACCGAGTTGATGAAAAGCCCGACCATCCGTTCGACATCGGGAAGTTCCTTGGGCCGCCCAGACACGATGGTGCCGAACACCACATCGGTGCGATCCGTCAGTCTGCCGAGCACCAGGGCCCAGGCGAAGGCCGTCACGGTGTTCAGGGTGAGCCCGTTAGCGGCCGACCACTGACGAAGACGCGCGGTTTCCACTGGGGTCAAAAGGAATTGCGATTTCTCAGGCACACTCTCATGTGCGGCGACAACACCATCGGCCAGCATGAGTGGTCCGGACACGGTTCCGAGATAGCGCGTCCACCGCTCGGTCGCAGCGGTGGTGTCCTGCGCGTTGAGCCACGCGATGTAATCACGGTACGGGCGAACCGTCGGCAATCCGTCGACAGATCCGGCCGCCTGATACGCAGCGAGCAGCTCGGAGAAGAAGATGGCGATCGCCCAACCATCCATGAGTATGTGATGGGTGGTGACGATCATCCGGCGATGTACGCCACCGGGCACCGTGAGAAGCAGGATGCGTATCGCCGGACCCTTGCCCAGATCAAACGGACGGCGGCGTTCCGCCAACGCGATGTCGTCGAAATCCGTCGTCCGTGCCTCACGCTCCTCCCACGGGATGTCCGCGTGGGAAGGCACGATCTGCACAGGCTTGGGCAACCCGCGATCCCAGAATGCGGCGCGCAGATTGGGATGCCGTGTCAGGAGCGCCTGCGCGCTGCGGTGCAGCAAATCGACGTCGAGCTCTCCCTCGATATCTGCAACGAACTGCATGCTGTACAGGTCGACGCTCTCATCGGCCAGCTGGGAAAGCGCAAAAAAGCCCTCCTGCAAGGGACTTAGCGCCAGCACGTCCTCGATCTGCGGTTGCTGGTCGGTACCGGTCACGACTGCGCCTGCCAGGATGCGGTGAGGTCAGCGAGCGCTTCGGCGCTCAGACCGGAGGCACTCATCGGAGCACTGTGCTCCACTTCGGCTTCGGAATTCGAATTCGTTTCTGCCGCAACATTGTCAGCAGCGTCGACGGCACCCGCGAGTTGAGAGATGGTCGCACATTCGAACACCATTTGCGGAGTCATCGCCAACCCACGTTCGGCGGCACGCGTCGACCATTGGATGGAGATGACACTGTCTCCACCAAGGGCGAAGAAGTTGTCCTCCGGGTCGATATCACTAATCTCCAGCAGCTCTTCCAGGATGCCGATAAGCGCGAGTTTGGTCTCCTCGGACCCCTCACTCACCGGTGCCGCGGCACGTTCGTGCGCGGCGGCAGGCGCCGCCAGCAGTCGTTCCAGCACATCGGCGGGCAGCAGCACAACCTCAGAAAGACGTACGTCCTGATCCGTGGCGAACGCATCGAACGCCGCGTCCAGCGCCCGCGCGATCAGTCCCGCCGTCTCGGGGTCGTATAGATCTGCGTTGGCCACCACCGAAACGTCGAGGCCGCCCGACGGGGTGACGTTCAGCGCGAAGTTCAGATCCAGATAGGAGACGTCCACCTCCATGGGCAGTGGTACCAATGAGGTCTCGCCAGAACCTGTCAGATCTCGCGCCTCCGTACCCCAATCCGCACCACGGAAATTCACCATGGTCTGGAACAACGGATTCCAAGACAGGGAACGCGGTGGATTGATGGCCTCTACCAGTTTCTCGATGGGCAGTTCCTGGTGTGCATGCGCGTTGAGGGTGGCATCACGGCTTCGCTGCAATACCTCGCCCAGTGTCGGGTCCTCGGACAAATCGTTTCGCAGCGCCACCATATTGGCGAACAAGCCCACAAGATTCGCGACATCGGGGTGCACCCGGGCCGCAACCGGGCTACCGATCACGATGTCCGTACCACCACCGAGGCGATGCAGGGTGGCGGCCAATGCCGCCTGGTAGACCATGAACTCGGTGACACCATGCAGCTCGGCCATCCGAGTCAGTGCCTGCCTACGCTCGGGCGCGACGGTGAACTTTTCAACCTCACCACGTTTTCCGAGAATCTGCGGCCGCGCACGATCATGTGCCACCGCGATCTCGACGGGTATCCCAGCCAGCAGCTCGCGCCAGTAAGTGACCTCGGCCTGACCGAACTCGCTCTCGGCACCGAACGCATCGCGCTGCCACAGGACATAGTCCGCGTACTGCACCGGTTGCGGATCCCACTGTGGTGCCTGGCCCGTCGCTCGGGCACGGTACGCGGCCACAAGATCATCGACGATCACGGTGAATGAGACATGGTCCACCACCAGGTGATGCACAGCCAGGGCAAGCACGTGCTGCTCGGCACTCAGCTCCACAATCGAAGGACGAAACAGCGGCTCGGATTCCAGCCCGAAAATATGGTGTCGCAGCTCGTCCAGGGTGTCCGTAAGGTTGTCCGGATCCGTCCGGAGGATCGGAACCGACAGCTCTCGCGACGGATGGACGATCTGATACGGCCCACCCTCATGAATCGCAAAATTGGTGCGTAGCATCTCGTGCCGGGCAACCACGTCGTTGAGGGCGGCGATCAGGGCCGGTGTCTGCAAGGGACCGTCGAAGCGCAATGCCAGCCACATGTTGCCGATATCGGTAACACCCTCCATCTGACACTCGAACCACATCGACAGCTGGGACGAGGACAGCGGGAGACGTTCCGGGCGGACAGCTTGGACGAGATCCGGACGACCGTCCTGGGGAGCGATCTCCATCTCTTCGGAGTCATCGAGATCCAGCTCGTCGAGCTCGATCTCGAACTCCTCGCGGAAGTACGTAACGAGCTCGCCAGCGAGCCCCGCCGGAGTAGGGCTGTCGAAGACCGTGCGCACGGTCAGGTCGATGCCGAACTGAGCACGGATCTGCGCGACGAGGCGCGCAGCCAACAGCGAGTGACCGCCCAGCTCGAAGAACGAGTCATCGGCGCTGATCTGCTCCTGCCCGAACAGATGCGAGAAGATCGCACACATCCGGCGTTCAGTAGGCGTGGCAGGAGCCAGAAACACCCTCTCCGCCATCGTTTCTGGGGCGGGTAGCGCCCGCTTATCAAGCTTGCCGCTGGTGGTCAGGGGAATCTCGGGAATGACCGCGAATGCGCTCGGCACCATGTAAGCCGGCAACGTTTCCTGAGCCCGGGCGCGCAATTCCTCCAGGTCGATTTCCCCGGCGGGATCATCGGACGCGGGCACGACATAGGCGGCCAGCATCGGCCCCACCTGCGCATCCTCCACCACCGTCACCACACAGCGACCGACCCGCGGATCAGCGCCGATGACACCCTCCACCTCGCCGAGCTCAATGCGGAATCCCCGCACCTTGACTTGCTCGTCAGCGCGGCCCACGAACTCAAGCTCACCAGATACGTTGCGCCGCACCAGGTCACCGGTGCGGTACAGCCGACCCCCGGAACTGAACGGGTCGGCCACGAACCTTTCCGCAGTGAGCACGGGCCTGCCACGATAACCCCGTGCCAGCTGCACACCTCCGAGATACAACTCACCGACAACGCCTGCGGGCACCAGCTGGAGTGCCTCATCCAAAACGTAGGCGTACACATTGCGATTGGGATGGCCTATCGGCACGATCGAATTGCCTTGGGGACCATCAACAGGCATGTATGTCGAACACACCACTGCCTCGGTAGGCCCGTAATGATTCCTAAGCTCAGCGTCGAACATGACGGCGAACTTGTCCGCCACCTCACCCGGAAGCGCTTCACCACCAACCGGAATGTGCCTCAGCCCGCGCAGCTCACGAGCCTCCGGCAACAACATCACCGAATTGAGCAGGGACGGCACCATGTGTAGCACCGTCACGCCTCGACGACGGACCAGGTCGATCACATACCCGATGTCGGAGAATGGATTCGGTTTGGGAAGGACAAGCTGCGCTCCCAAGGACAAGGGGCACAGGATGTCGGCCAACGAGGCATCGAAACTGACCGAGGTCGACTGCAGCATCCGATCCTCAGCAGTCATACTCCAGTCGACCATGAAGGACACCACATGCTCGGCGATCGCCTCATGCGCGACGGCAACCCCCTTGGGCCGGCCGGTGGAACCGGACGTATAGATCACATAGGCCAGGGTCTCGGGCAGCAATGGGCGCAGCCGGTCCGTGTCTGCCACTTCGGCATCGGAAAGATTGGCGGCCTTTTCTTCGGCGACCCGGAACTCGCTTATACCCCATACAATCCGTGGATTAGCATCGGCGGTCAGGTACTCGATTCGATCCTCGGGAAGCGCGGGATCGATGGGCATGTACGCCGCGCCCGACTTGAGGACCGCGAACATCGCGACGATGAACTCGACCGACGTCGACATCTGGAGGGCAATCACATCCTCCGTACCAACCCCTTGGCCGATAAGCCATCGCGCGACACGATTCGCGCGACGATGCAGTGCCTCATAGGTGAGTTCCAACTCATCAGACACCACAGCTAGGGCATCCGGTGTTGTCCGAGCCGCTTCTTGAAGAACGTTCACGAGCGTCGTGCGCGGGACATCGGACAGCGCTCCGCGTGACTGCGCCAGCACCACCGAACGCTCTTCGTCGCTAAAGGGATCCAGCCGTGCGACTGGCTCCCCGGGGCGGGCTAGACCATCCTCAAGCAGCCGCCGATAATGTGCGAGGAGCTGATCCACAAGCCACTGCGGCAGCGCATCAGTCTGATACTCGATCTCCACCATGGTGCCCGACGAATCCGTCGCGATCGCCAGCGCGAGCGGCACTTGCGCGGCACCTCCGTCGAGATCAATTCTGCTGGTCTCCACGCCGGCCAATCGGTATCCGTTGGGATCCTTACGCATACTGAAACCGAGCCGCACCAGATCATCCAGCCCGTCACGGCCGGTCGAGCGACTCGGATTGACCTCGCGCACCACCTCGTCGATCCCAATGCTCTGGTGGCCAAACGCTCCCAGGCACGCCTCACGCACTGCGGCTACGTACGCGGCGAAACCCATACTCGGATCCACGGCAGCCCGCAGCAGCACAGTGTTGCCAAAATAGCCAATTGCCTTTTCCGCGTTGGCCTTGCGCTCCACTACGGGAATGGCGACCAAGAAGTCAGTTGCCCCGGTGTACCGATGAACAAGCGTTCCGAAGGCCGCCAACAGGACCATGAACGGTGTCGCCGAGTGGGCGCGGGCGAACTCCTCCATCCGCCCGGCGGTGTCGGAAGACAACGGGATTGCTCGCCGCCGCGCCCTTCGGGAGGTCGGGTTTGACGACGAGGAGCCCGGAAGGTCCAGGGAATCCGGAAGGGGCGTCAGCGACTGACGCCAGTAGTCGATGCCGACATCCGACGTCTGGGACTCGACCGCACCCACCACCATGAATTGAGGGGCATCGCCCTCAACTGGGCGGGAGTTGTAGTAGTCGCTCAGCTCGGTGAAGAACACCTCCCAGGAATTGTCGTCGAAGCCGATGTGGTGCACCACCAACAGCAGCACGAACTCCTGTGCATCCATGCGGAGTAGCGTGATCCGTAGCGGCGGGTCGACGGTCAGGTCGAACGGGCGGCCAAGCTCACGCTCGGCCAGCGCCCGAAATTCCCGCTCCCGAGCACTGTCCTCAAGATTCCCTAAATCTATAGTGGTCCAGGGAAGTTCGACATCTTCGGTGAAGACCTGATACGGCTCTCCGGCGGCGTCAACACCATACGTAGTGCGCAAAATGTCGTGGCGCCGGATGATCGCCGCGAAGGCGCCGCGCAACCGAGTCTCATCGAGAGAACCGCGCATCCGATGCGCAACACCGACATTCAGCGTCGTGTCAGCCTCATCCTTGACCTGCAGGAACCACATGCGTCGCTGTCCTGGCGCGAGTTCGCGCCGCTCGCCCGCTTGTACTCGCGGTGCCACATTGGTGGCGGCTTGCGCCGCAACGCCACTTTCGGCGAGCCGTTTGCGCAGCAGCTCCCGTCGGCGGTCCAGTGCGGACAACTGTTCGCCGCTCATCGGGCGTCACCGCCAAGGACGAAAGCCTGGAATCCGAACGACTCCGCGCGCATGAAACGAACCACCTCAATCTAGGAACTATGCCTAGCCTTACCTTAATGTCTGTCCGCAGCAGCGAGTGACGGCCCATGGGTGCTGTCAATCACCACGCTCGGAATGCGAGCTGCATACCCAACGGCGGGTTACGTTAGGCTAATCTAACTATCTGCAAGTTGGAAGGAAGCTCGACGTGGATCGCAAACTCGGATGGATCAGGCAGTTCCACAAGCCAGAGTCACCCGATGCACCATTGCTCCTGCTCTTTCCGCACGCAGGCGCTGGAGCTTCGGCATATCGCGCACTTTCGAAAGCCTCAACAGCAAATTTCAATGTCCTTATCTTCCAATACCCCGGGCGCCAAGATCGCGCGGGTGAGCCGGCCTTGCCGACGCTTCCCGATATAGCGGCGGGAGCCTTCGCCGAGTTCCAGTCGTCGGAGCACAATCGCGGCCTTCCGATCCATACGTTCGGCCACAGCATGGGCGCGGTGATCTCGTTCGAGTTCGTAAGGCTGGCCGAGTCCGCAGGGCTGGACGTGCACCACATGACCGTCTCCTCGGCGGTGGCGCCGTGCAATATCGCCGACAAGCCCGCCCTACCGACCGACGACGATTCGGTACTGGCACACATGGGAGCCCTCGACGGTACGAATTCCGCGATCATGGGCAATCTCGACGTCATGCGGATGGCGCTGCCGGTCATGAAGGGCGACTACCAGGCTTTCAATGGATACAGCTGTACAGAAGACGTCAAGGTGGCCGCGCCTATTCATTCGATCGGTGGCGACCAGGATCCCATGATCACCATGCGCGACCTGTATGGCTGGGGCAAACACAGCGACGAACTAGATGTGACGCTGTTCGACGGCGGACACTTCTTCCTGAATTCGCAGACCGAGGCCCTGGCTGAGCTGCTGAACGCCAACACCACCCGCGCGACTTCTCCGCAGGGATAGGGACACTGTGACATCAACTCCTCCAGTAACTTCTAGCGCCGAGTCCGATCCCGTCGTCATCTCTGGGATGGCGATTGAAGCCCCCGGCGGAGTCAACACTCCCGGGGCATTTTGGAATGCCCTCGCAGACGGTCGTGAGCTCATCGGCCCCTTCCCTCGCGATCGCGAGTGGCCCATCGATGAACTGCTGTCGCTGTCCACCCTCGAGGGTTGGGGCCGGGTCTCCGACGCCGGCGGATTCCTCACCGAAGCAAAGACTTTCGATCCGGCCTTCTATGGCTTTACGCAGCGCGAGGCCGTTGCAGTAGATCCACAACAGCGCGTTGGAATGCGGGTCGCTTGGCGGGCTCTGGAAAACGCTGGCCTCAATCCAAGCGATTTAGACGGCGCCGAAGCCGCGTGTTTCATCGGCGCCTCACCCAACGAATACGGCCCGCGTGTGGGTGAAATGAACGTCTACACGGGTCACCGCGCAGTCGGCGCAGGACAGCTGGGTGTCGCGGGCAGAATCTCGCATGGTCTGGGACTGGTCGGGCCGTCCATGTGTATTGACTCCGCGTGCGCATCGTCTTTGGCTGCACTACATCTCGCAGCCTCTTCAGTGCGTGCAGACGAATGCGAATGGGCTCTGGCGGGCGGGGTCTGCGTCATGGGTTCCCCGGGTGCGTTCTATGAGTTCTCCAGACTCCACGCACTCGATCCCGACGGACACTGCCGGGCATACTCCGATGAGGCCAATGGCACCCTCTGGGGTGAAGCCGTGGGAATGGTTGTGCTGGAGCGTGAATCGCGCGCACGAGCCATGGGACATCGGGTGTACGGACGCATCATGGCCATCCGCACCAACCACAACGGCCGGGGTAAGCCCATTCTGGTGCCGCGTGGACGCGCGCAAGCAAAGCTGGTCGCCGCGACCATCGCCGCATCCGGTGTCGACCCGGCGGATATCGGAATGCTCGAAGGACATGGCACCGGAACGCGCGCCGGGGACCCGCTTGAGATTTTTGCGCTGCAGAGCACCTACGGCGCCGGTGGGTCCAATGCGCTTCTCGGATCGGCGAAATCCAATGCCGGACACGCACAATCGGCCGCCGGAATGGTGGGCCTGATCAAGCTGCTGTTGGCCGGACAGCACGGCCACATCCCGCCGACATTGTTCGCTGACAACCCCACCACCAAGGTCGACTGGTCGATGACCGGGATCCGCCTGGCCACCAAGTTGCACCCGTGGGAGCCGAAGAACGGCATCCGGTACGGCGCGGTCTCGTCGTTCGGCGCCGGCGGCGCCAATGCACACGCCATCATCGCGATGCCCGCCAGTGACGCAGAGGGAGACGACGCCGACGATGTCTAGCCACCGTTTGCCCAACGGGACTGTTCCCGTGCTGCTCTCCGCGGACTCCCCCGATGTACTGCGCCGGGAGGCATCGGCCCTTCTTGCCTATGTCCTTGACCATCCGAAAGTCGCCCCGAATCGCATTGCGGGCATGCTCTTTCGGACCCGTACCGCGCGAAGGTACCGCGCACTGATCACCGTCCGAGACCACGACGAACTGGTGTCGGCCCTGCGGGCGGTCATCGCCGGCACGGACCATGCCCGGGTTGTCCGCAACACCGAGCCCGCGACCTCACGTCGGCGGGGATTCGTGTTCCCCGGACAGGGCGGACAACGGCCGGGCATGGGCCGACTCTTCTACGACACGTTCCCGCAGTTCCGCACCGTGGTCGACCACTACTCGGAACTGTTCGATACTCAATTCGGCCGTTCGCCACTGAACTATCTTCTCGACGAGAACTTCCCCACCGATGACTGCGCAAGTGTCGTCCAGCCCGCCCTGTTCACCCAGATGGTGGGCCTGGCAACGCTGTGGCGTTCGGTGGGTGTAGCCCCGAATGTCACCATCGGCCACAGTCAGGGCGAGATCGCCGCGGCGTGCGTTTCCGGCCTCATATCTCCTACCGACGCGGTAACCGTGGTGGGCACCCGATCCCGGATCGCCGACGAGTTCCCGGCCGATGATTACGCGATGGCGGTAATCGCGGCCGATCGTGATACTTGTGAGAATATCCTTGCGCGGCAATCGAGTTGGGCCGAGCTCTCGGTGATCAACTCCCCATCGATGGTGGGGATTTCCGGCCAGCGTGAGACCGTGCACCATATCGTCGAGCGTCTCACCGAGGACGGCGTCTTCGCACGGGTTATCCCGGTGCGCTATCCAGCCCATACCACCATGATCGCCTCGATCGGTACCGAGATTCGCGAGGCGCTGGCTGAGCGGCTCGCGAATGTCGAGTTCGCGGCCTCCGAAATCGATTGCATCGGAGCCACCCTCGGTGCATCGATTACCGCAGAGCTACCAGTCCATCAGTACTGGTTCTGGAATCTGCGCAACACAGTCCGTTTCGATCGTGCCATCGCCGCCGCGACGGGGGCCCAGGTCGATACCTACATCGAATTGGCAGAGCACCCCACACTGCAGCTCGCTATCCGGGAGAACCTTGCTGCCCTGGACGCCGAGTGCACCGCCTGCGTGGTGGGCACGTCAACTCGGACCGCGACGGATCTGACCGAATTCACCGAAAATCTTGCGAATCTGGCCGTCCACGACCTCGACTATGACTGGGACGCGTTGCGGACCGACGCATCCGAGCCGATATCGCTGCCGCTGCGGGATTTTCCGAATGCTCAGAACGACAACATTGTCTTGTGGCTGTCGTACCGCGGCCCCGAGAGCGGGGTTTCAGCTCCTGCTCCTGCGCAACTCCCCGTAGGAAAAGAGCGCGTTCACCCGACCGCGGATATCTCGGCCCGCCCGCGGCTGCTGCGCGAGACGTGGACCAAGGTGGCCCGGCGCTCGATGATGCCGCCGCGGTCCTACGGATTCATCGATGCCACCGGCGACACCGGACCCCTGATCGAGGCCCTCTGCGAGGGCGCGCCGGACTTTGGATCGTCGGCCCAAATCCTCGACAATGCCGACGAATCCGGAAGCGGCGATGCGGATACCGTCGTGATTGTGCTCTCCCCTGTGGCGCAGCTGGACAACCACGAGACCGCCGATACGGTGGCACAATTCTTCGGCAACCGCACCTGGTGGCCAGAACTGTCCGGTTCAGTCACTGGATGCTGGCTTGTCACCGTGGGAGGTGAGCAGGCCACCGCAGAAGACTCTCCATCGCATCCCGTACCCGCCGCGATCGCCGCCGGTTTCCGCTGCATGGGAACAGAACATCCGGGCATCGCGTTTCGACACCTCGATCTCGGGGCCGACCTCGCGCACCCGGACAGTGCCGGAATCATCCTGGCCGCACTGCAATCGGCGGGTGAATCGGAGTTGGCGCTGCGCACAGACGGCATGTACGCCAAGCGGATCCTCGATATCGATCAAGAGCGCACCGAGGAAGCAGTCACCGCGGTACCGGAGCATGTCGTGATCACCGGCGGCACTGGAAAACTCGGTCAGGAGTTCTGCGAGCACTATGCCCGGCTGGGCACCCGGCAGATCACCCTGATCAGCCGTTCGGGCGAGACCGACACAGTGACCGGACGCCTTGAGGCCATCCGGCGCGGCACCGGTGCCGTGGTCCGTGCGCTGTCCTGCGATGTGACCGATGCGTCTTCCGTCGCCGGGCTCGCAGATCAGCTACGCGACGCACCGGCGAACCTGATCATCCATGCTGCCGTGGACTATTCGGATCTCGCACTCGCCGAAGTGACCACAGAGAAATTCCAACAGGCGTTGCGCGCCAAGGTCGGTGGCATCACAAATGTTCTCGACGCCCTGCCCCGCGCCGATTCCTGCCGCGTCATGTTGTGCTCGTCACTGGCGGCCACCATCGGCGGTAAGGGCCAACTGATGTATGCGGCGGGTAACCGGATGCTGGACGTGCTCGCAGACCACCAGCGTGACGCCGGCCTTGATTGCGTCTCGGTGCAGTGGGGCCAATGGACGGTGCACCTCGATCTCGATGACACGGGTATCGCCAAGTTGGCTGCCACTGGTGTCCATCCGATGCGTCCTGCCGACGCCCTTGCGGTCGGCATGGGAGGGCACATCGGTAACACCCTCGTCGCTGCATTCGACCTCACTCAAGCCCGCGCGATGCTCGGCATGTTCGGGTACGGCCCATTGCTCTCCGAACTTGAGGACAACAGCGAGCCCACCGCACCCGACGAGGCCATTCGACCTCCCACGGTGGTGCCCGCGAATCGGTCCAGACACCTGGTGCAGCTGCTCGCCGAGGTGATCGGCGCCGACCACGCCGACTCCATCGACACCGCGATACCCATGGTCGCGATGGGCCTGGATTCATTGCAGGCGGTGGAGTTTCGCCGGCGCGTGCAGGCTGAACTCAACTTCGAGCTGCCCGTACAGGATCTTCTCGGGGGCGCCTCCGTTGACCACGTGATCGAGACTCTCGCCGCCCAGACACGCTGACCTTTACCCAACAAACTTGTTGGGTACACTGGTGGCATGGCAGCGACACGACGTGGCACCACCGGCAAGGCCGTTGTGGCGTCCGAGCCCGCGAAGAAGCGTGCGTCAACGACAAGCCGATCGGTGAGCACCCCCCAACGTGTGGTCGTCGGCAATCTGGCGATCGCCACACAGCCCGCGGACGATCCGCTCGCCCCGCTTCGGGTGTCATACCTGGTGGATGCCGTGGGGGGAGCCGCCCAGTTGGCCCGGATCATCGGAGTAAACCGATCGCAGCCATCACGATGGATCTCCGGTGAGGAACGACCTGGCGGCCGCACCGCCCCACTCATCATCGACCTCGAGCATGTGGTGTCCCGGGCCCGTCTGGTGTGGGGCGACCCGGCATCGACAACGTGGCTGGAGAGTGCGAACAGCTATCTCGGGGGCGCACGCCCCCTGGACGTATTGTTGAGCGAGGGGCCTGGTCGGGTCCTGGATGCGCTGGATGCGGTTACCGCAGGGTCCTTTTCATAGATGCTGGCATACCGGATCTTCCCGTATCTCGCCAACGCGAAGACGGGACAACCTGGGCATCCGCTGTATCAGCACCGGCCGCAACGCGGTGGTCGAATCGATCATCCCGACTACTACGTCTGGTATCTGGGAACACGACCCGAGGTGGCTTGCGGGGAGGTGTTCGGCGATCTACAGGTCTGGGACGACTCGATACTGGAGTTCCCCCTACTGGGTGCGCGCAGGGCCCTCGGGGTGTTCAGTCTGCCGGATGACCTCCGGGTGTGCGATCTCGATGATGCGAAACAACTTGTCAGGCTTGGACTTCGCCCCACTCAAGTAGTCGCGCGCAACCTCGCCATCACCCAGGCATGGGGACATCAGATCTGGTCGGAGACCATGGCCGACGGTGCGGATCAGCGATGGCAGGCCGTCCGATGGTGGTCATACCATCGCCCGTCGTGGCCGGTACTGGCGAGCTGGCTCCGTCCGAAACTGGAGCAGGTAGAACTCCTGGACCTCGACCACCCGGCCATCATCGACGCGGCTGCGGCGCTGAACCGTCCGATCGCCCGCTGACGACTAGCGCCCCAGGATTCTTCGCACGGATTGTTCGGGGCGGAGATCCAAGCGGCGCAGTAGCTGTGCGTTGAGCGCGACGACCACGGTGGATGCCGACATCAGAATGGCCCCCACACTCATCGGCAGCACGAATCCGATCGGCGCGAGCACACCCGCCGCCAACGGAACCGAGATCAGGTTGTATCCAGCCGCCCACCAAAGGTTTTGCTTCATCTTGCGGTAGCTGGCACGCGACAACTCGATAACCGAGAGCACCGATCGCGGATCGGAGCTGCCCAGGATGACGCCGGCCGATGCGATCGCGACATCGGTTCCAGCTCCGATCGCGATACCCACATCGGCCTGTGCCAACGCGGGGGCGTCGTTGACACCGTCACCGACCATCGCCACGGTGTGTCCTTCGGACTGCAACTGCGCCACCGCTGCCGCCTTGTCCTCCGGACGCACCTCGGCGAACACCCGATCCACACCGAGCTCAGCAGCCACCGTGTTGGCCACGGCATGTGCGTCACCGGTGATCATGACCACCGATACACCCAGCCTGTGTAGCGCCTCGACGGTGTCACGGGACTCCGGCCGGATGTCATCGGCCAAGCGCAGCGCGCCGGCGACCTGCCCGTCGGTCAGCACATGCAGAATGATCGCGCCTTCGGTACGCCATCTGTCGGCGATCGGTAGCTCTTGCGCACCATGCCTTTTCAGTAAAGCAGGGCCACCCACGGCGACCTGCACGCCTGCGACGTCCGCGGTGACCCCCAGGGCAGGCTCGGAGGAAAAGCCGCTCGCGGCAACGATCGACAGTCCCCGTCTGCGAGCGGCCTCCACGATGGCGCGGGCCAGTGGATGCTCGCTGTCGGTCTCGGCCGCGGCCGCCAGCCCCAACACGGTGTCGGCATCGCGTCCGTCGGCAGGTTCGACACCCGTCACGGTGGGGGCACCCTTGGTCAGCGTTCCGGTCTTGTCGAACAGCACGACGTCCACGGTGCGCATCTGCTCCAGGGCCAGGCGGTCTTTCACCAATACCCCGCCCCGGGCCGCACGCTCGGTGGCGATGGAGACGACCAGAGGAATGGCCAGACCCAACGCATGCGGGCAGGCGATCACCAGCACCGTGATGACGCGAACCACCGCGGTGTCGGGCTCCCCCAGGATCGTCCAGGCCACGGCAGTCAGCGCGGCGGCACCCAGAGCGAACCAGAACAGCCATCCCGCAGCGGTGTCGGCGATCCGTTGCGCGCGCGAGCTGGAGGCCTGCGCATCGGCGACCAGCCGCTGGATCCCGGCCAGCGTGGTGTCATCACCGACCGCGGTGACTTCCACGCGCAGGCCCGAATCGGTGGCCACGGTTCCGGCAACCACCTGATCGCCGATCTGACGGCGCACCGGATGCGACTCCCCCGTCACCATCGATTCGTCCAGATGGGCACTGCCCTCGGTGATTCGGCCGTCGGCGGGCACCGAGCCACCCGGACGCACGACAACGATGTCACCGACCCGAAGATCGGCCGGCGCGACGGGCACCACCGCATCCCCCTCGACGCGTTCGGCACTATCGGGCAGCAGTGCCGCCAGCGAGTCGAGCGCCGACGTAGTCTGCGCCAGCGACCGCATCTCGATCCAGTGCCCCAGCAGCATGATCACCACCAGAAGCGCCAGCTCCCACCAGAAATTGAGCTGGTGATCGATCAGGCCGAGACTGGCGCCCCACGATGCGACAAAGGCCACCGTGATCGCCAGGCCAATCAACAGCATCATTCCCGGCCTGCGTCCGCGCACCTCGGCGACCGCCCCGGTCAGGAAGGGCTTGCCGCCCCAGAAGTAAATAACGGTGCCGAGAATCGGCGATATCCACGGGATCCAGCCGGTGGTGGGCAGTTGGTAGCCGATGACCATCGCAAACATGTCGTTGAACGCGACCACCGGCACCGAGAGCCCCAACATGATCCAGAACAACCTGCGGAACTGCCCAACATGATCACCATGGCCCGCGTGGTTGTGATGCTGATGTTCGGTGTGATCCGAACCGGCCGCGCCGCCATGCCCGCCATGGTGATCCGAGTCGCACGTTGCGGCAGGCGCGTGAGACAACGGATGTTCAGGGTGATCCCGGTGCGTACTCATACCCCTGATTAAATACCCCCAGGGGGTATAGGTCAAGGGATCAGCACTGGATATCGACGTGATACACGCTGTACAGCCACACCCGCCTGGTCGGCCCGGACGAGATGTTCGGGTAGATGCGCGGGTTGCCGAAGACGTCGAGATCTTTGCGTACCCGCGTGGCCACACATTGCGACAGTGGCTTGTTGCCCGTCTTGGTGACGATGACCTTGTTGCCCTGAGCCTTGAGGCCATCGATGACCTGTTCGGCATCGCCTAGGGCGCCCGGGCCGGCCTGGGCGACCGGTGCCGCAAGCAACCCCGCGACAAGCGCAGCCGCGACCAGTGTCAATCTGGGCAGCAGACGCCCGGGAATACGGGCCGCCCGGCGCGCGATCAGCATTGAACGTCGACGTACACGGTGCGGTATATCAGCTGTGCCCCTACCCCGTTGGCACGTTTCGCGCGGTTGGGGTCGGCGATGCGAGGCTGAGTCCACCAGTACTGGGACTCTCCTTCTCGCACCGATGTCACGGTGCACATCTGCAGCGGTTTGTTGCCCGTGCGCTGGACGACGACCTTGTCACCTTGGCGTTGCAACTGCGTGATGACCTGGAGCGCATCGGGTGACGCCGGACCGGCCGAGGCGGCTGCAGATGTGGAGACGGCCAGCCCCGCCACGAGGATTGCTGCCGCCAGGATGGACCGACAAGGAAAAATGTTGCGGTACATGATGTTCCCTAGCACTGCACGGTCACGTACATGACGTGGGAGGCCAGCTGACGCTTGGCCGGGCCCTTGCGCTGCGGCACCTGGTCGTAAATGTGCCGCCCGACCAGTATCGAGGTTGCGGTGCATTGCGACAGCGGCTTGAGCGGCCCACTGCGGTTGATGATGACCTGATCTCCACGGAGTTTCAATGCGGCAATGAGGGCCTGGGCGTTACCCGGCGCCTGCGGCCCCGGTTGCGTCGGGCCCGCGGAAACAGGCACTGCCAACGCGATGGCGGCGAACCCGGCCGCCAATGCCGATCCGCCGAAGCGACCGGCGACTGCGCGCGGCGCAGCCAAAGATGATGTAGCCACGATAATCGTGTCCTTATCTGAAAAGTGTTGGAGTCATGAATGATTGGCGAAACGCCAGCGCGTCGCAGCCCGCGGGGCAATGGGCATGCTTTCGTGCGCTAGCGGTGGCCGCCGGCGGGAATGCGGAAAGCTCTCAGCGCCGCATCACGCAAAAATGCAAGAGACGATCACTGCCGTCACTCAACAACAAATGGGGCTGCCCCCGCGGCGGACCGTGCGCTGTTGGACGCCACATCGCGTACACCGCGAGTGCCACGAACGCCACTACCGTGAGCGCGATGGCCCACCCCGAGAACACGCCGGACACCGCCGCGATGACCGCGGGCAGCGGGTAACAGTCGTGATGGTCCTCGGCACCGGGCAGAGAGGCGAGCGCATACGGCACCTCGGCGAGATGAACAGATGCAGCCGGCGTGCCCGTGGTTCCAGCGGCGGCGTCTCGCGCCGCGGGACACTTCAGCACCGGCACCAGCACGACCGCGATGATCAGCAGGGCCCGCAGCATCACCGATGCCATGCCGAAGCCCGGGCGCAGCGCTGCGCGTTCGCCGCCGGGTGCCATCACTTCACGGTACACCTACACCCCATACCCGTAGCGGGTATGCGTCGATACGGGTCAGGCCTCGCCGACGTCACCACGGGCGGCGCGCTGCAGAGCGGCCACCTCGGCGTCCATGCGGGGCAGGATCTCGGGAATCATGCCCCGCATGGGCAGTTCGCCGAGCGATGTTGACAACACCGGTTTGAGCCAACGGGTCACCCCCACCCAGCCGGGGCAGTTGATGCGCCGACGCCGCTTTTCGATGCCCTTGACGAAGGCCTTACCGCACGCTTCGACGGAAGTCACGGTTCTCAATGGCGGTGGCAGCCGGGTCAGCATCTCCGAGAACGCCGACAGGTTGGCCTTCTGGTCGTTCACCATCGAGGTGTCGATCCACGACATGTGTGCCGAACCCACGTCAACGCCTCGATGCGCCACCTCCAGACGCAACGCGTTCGCGAAGTGTTCGACGGCGGCCTTGGAGGCGTTGTACGCCGTGACCCCTGGTGCCGCCGCGTAGGCGGCCAGGGAAGACACGATGAGCACGTAGCCCTTGCGCTCGATCACCGAGGGCAAGGCTGCGCGCACCGTGTGAAACACCCCGAGGATGTTGACATCGATCAGCTTCTTGAAGGCCGCCGGGTCCACCTGCAGCACCGAGCCGAACGTCAGCAGGCCCGCGTTCGCCAGCACCACATCGATGCCGCCGAATCGCTCGACCGCCTGGGCGACGGCCCCTTCCAGCGCTGCCAGATCGCACACGTCGGCGACCGCCACCAGTACGCGATCCCGGCCCAGATCGTCGGCAACGGCCGCAAGCTTTGTCTCGTCCAGATCGGTCAGCACAAGGTTGGCACCCTTAGCGTGCAATCTGTGTGCGACTTCCACACCGATGCCGCCGGCGCCGCCGGTGATCATGACCGTCTTGCCGGCAATGTTGTTCAGCGTTGAACCCATGGCCCGACGCTACAGCTGCACTCCCAGTAGGGCATCCACCGCATGACGTACGTGTGCACCCGCCGCGGCATCGTGCCCACCGTAGGCCAGCGCATCGGTCACCCAGTTATCCAGTGCGGCAAGCGCTTTTGGCGTATCGAGATCATCGGCGAGATAGCGCCGCACCCGAGACACCACATCGCGGGCGCTCGGCGCGGCGGGCAGTGCCACGGCATGGCGCCAGCGGGCCAACCGGGCCTGCGCGTCGGAGAGCACGGCATCACTCCAGGACCGGTCGGCGCGATAGTGGCCGGCCAACAGCCCGAGCCTGATCGCTGCCGGATCCACGCCGTCGGCCGTCAACACCGAAACCTTCACCAGGTTCCCCCGGCTCTTGGACATCTTGTGCCCGTCCCAGCCGATCATCCCGGCGTGCACATAGTGACGCGCGAAACGGCGTTGCGCCGTAACGGCTTCAGCGTGCGCGGCACTGTATTCGTGATGCGGGAAAATCAGGTCGCTACCGCCGCCCTGGATGTCGATACCGGCACCGAGCTCACGCAGCACGATCGCCGAGCACTCGACATGCCAGCCCGGTCGGCCCGATCCGAACGAGGCCTCCCAGCTCGGCTCTCCCGGCCGTGCCGCGCGCCAGAGCAGAGCGTCGAGTTCGTTGGTCTTGCCGGGCCGGTCCGGATCTCCGCCGCGTTCGGCGAACAGCCGCGACATGGTCTCGATGTCGTACCCCGACTCGTAGCCGAACTGCTCGGTGGCATCAACCCTGAAGTAGACGTCCGGATACTCGGGATCATCCACGACGTACGCGGCGCCCGAAGCCAGCATCTTCTCGACCAGTTCGATGATGCAGGCAATCGACTCGGTGGCGCGCACATACTCCCGTGGTGCCAGCACCCGCAGCGCGGTCATGTCGCCCCGGAACAAATCGGTTTCCCGGTCCCCCAGTTCGCGCCAATCGATGCCATCCCGGTCGGCACGTTCGAAGAGCGGGTCGTCGATATCGGTGACGTTTTGTACGTAATGCACATCCAGGCCCGCGTCGAGCCATTGCCGGTAGATCAGGTCGAACGTGAGATACGTTGCGGCGTGGCCCAGGTGGGTGGCGTCATAGGGCGTGATGCCACACACGTACATGGTCGCGCTGGAGCCAGGACCGGACGACGGCGTCACCGGCCGCACCTGACGATCGGCGGTGTCGTACAGCCGCAGCTGCGGACCACGACCGTCGAGCTCAGGAACTGGCGGCGACGCCCACGACTGCATGCGCACAGCTTATTGGGCCGCCAGGTTGCCGCGGTGCGTGAGGTACTTGACCCCAGGTATATCGACTGGTCTACTTCCGGTAGACCGATCGGTTTTCCCCGTGCGGATCACCAGAAGCGCCACGCCATCACCCGAGGAGCCTCAATGCAGAAGGCAGCAGAAAAATGGGACGCGATCGTCATCGGGTCTGGTCTCGGTGGCATCTCTGCGGCCGCGCATCTCGCCGCGATCGGCCAGAAGGTGCTGGTCCTCGAGCAGTACGACGTTATCGGTGGCTCATCCCATGTGTTCCGGCGTAAACGTGAGTGGGAATGGGATGTGGGCGTGCACCACATGGGCGACTGCGGCCCGGACGGCATACTTCCTGCGTTATTCAAGAGCCTGGGCGGCGAAGGCCGTGTGGAATTTATCGAACTCGACCGCAAGGGCGTCGAGACGTACACCCTGCCGGGGCACACATTCACCACGCCGCGAGGATGGGACAACTACCTCGCCCGGCTGATCGATGCTTTTCCCGACGAGGAACGGAAGATCCGGCGGTTCGTCACGTTCGTTCGCCGCGCCGGCCGTGGACTAGACCGGGACCGTGGCCTGTCCAGTCTGGGCCGTACCGCAGCGGGAGTGCTGCGTTCGGGTATCGCTGCCCCGCTGCTGGGCCTGCCCATGTCGCGCGTCTTCCGGCTCTTCGGATTCTCCCCGGCCCTGCGGATCGTCCTGTCCCCGCCGTTCGGCAGCGTCGACGCACCCCCCAGCAGACTCCCCTTCGCCGTTTACGCGGTATTCCAAACCATGTTCATCGAGGGCGGAACCTGGTATCCCAAGGGTGGAGGCCAAGTGCTCTCCGCACATCTGGCCGATGTCGTGCGGTCGGCGGGCGGCAAGGTGCTCACCAACGCAGCGGTTTCCCGAATCATCATCGAGTCGGGCGCCGTCACCGGCGTACGCCTTGAGGACGGTCAACAATTCTCCGCAGCTGTCGTCGTCTCCAATGCCGATATCAAGAAGACGTACCGTGATCTTGTCGGGCACGAGCACGTGAAAAGTCGCACGGTGCGGCGCGTCGAGAAATACCGCATGGCCCTGCCGTTCTTCAACGTGTACATCGGTTCCAGCCTCAATCTCGCCGAGACGACGCCACCCCGGGACGCGTTCGTTTTCCCGACACTGGTCGACTTCGACGAGCTCGAGCGCCGCATCAGTGCCCCGGGCCTGACGCCGCAGGAATGGCTGGACCTGATCGGCGACCTTGCCCCGGCATACATCCATTGCTCGAACCTGAAAGATCCTCACGGCACCCGCTATGCGCCGTCCGGGTACTCCTCGATCGAGATCATGCTGCCCTTGCCGTACAACCCACGGCTGTGGCACATCGAACCAGGATCGGAGTCTTCATATCGCCGCGTCCCCGAGTACCAGCAGATGAAGGAAGACCTCACCGACATCCTCATCAAACGGGCCGCCACCGTGTTCCCCGGTTTCGAAGACTCGATCGTCTACCGCGAGGCCAGCACACCGCTGACCCAGGAGCGCTACACCCGATCCTCGGAGGGCTCCGCCTACGGAATCGAATTCAACACACGGCAGTTCGGTCCGCTACGGCCCGGTGTTCGCACCGAGATCGAGGGACTGTTCCTCGTGGGCTCAAGCACCTCGTGGGGCCCCGGCACAGAGGCGGCACTGCTCAGCGGGCGGTGGGCGGCCAGCGCGATCACGGGGCGTGATCTACAGCGCGAAGTACGCGGCGGAGCACGATTTGTGAATCCCAGTGATCTCACACCAATCGAAACTGGTTGGGATGCACTCGAATTCAGTAAAGCAATCGCAACACACAATCGCCCGCTGAGCGCCGCGGTAGCGGAGTGATTCGATGACCCACTCGACAGCCCGCACCAACGGGCCTAAAACCCCTCAGCGCCAACGCACTCGCACACTTGAGTGGGTCATGCTCGCGCTGGCCATCATCAGTTTCGTGGGGCTCAACGCCTCTGCCATCGGATTCTGCATCCAGCATGGTCCCGATGCGAAGCTCTTCTTCACATCCTGGTTCGCCAACTGGCCTTCCTCACAGCTTTTCGGCGATATCGGCGTGGTGCTGGTGGCGTTCTGGGTCTGGGCGATCGCCGACCACCGGCGCACCCGAACCCCTTACTGGTGGCTGTTGTTCCCGGTATCCATCCTCGTAGGAATCGGCTGCGGGATACCTCTCTACCTTTGGTTACGCGAGCGCCAGCTCCGCCTCGACGATGGCGTGGCGCCCAGCGGTTAGGCGCGCCCGGCGACCGCGTCCAGCAGCAACGGCGCCAAATCGGGCCTGCACATGATGAGATCCGGCAGATACGGATGTGGCTCGTTGTACCGCAGCGCGGACCCGTCGAGCCGGGAGGCGTGCAGACCGGCCGCCAGCACCACCCCGGCCGGGGCCGCGGAGTCCCATTCCCATTGACCGCCACCGTGCAGATAGGCATCGGCTTCGCCGCGTACCACCGCCATGGCTTTGGCCCCGGCCGACCCCATCGAAATGAGCTCCATGTTGAGCCGCTCGGCCATATCGGTGAGGAACTTCGGCGCCCGGCTGGCACTGACGACCACCCGGATCGGATCCGAGTCAGCGCGCGCTGAAAGGGTCACCCGGGTCTCGTCGGTACGGAACACGGTATCCAGTCCGGGCAGCGCCACCGCGGCGTCGGTGATCGACCCTCGGTGATCGTCGGCCTGCCACAGCGCGACATGCACCGCCCAGTCGTCGCGGCCCTCGATCCCGAACTCGCGGGTCCCGTCGAGCGGGTCGATGATCCAGACCCGCTGTGCGCGGAGGCGGGTCTTGTCGTCGACAGCCTCCTCGGAGAGCACCGAGTCCGCGGGCCTTTCGGCCGCCAACCGCTCCAGCAGCAGCGCGTTAGCACGCTTGTCGCCGGCCGCCCCGAGACCCTTCGGGTCGTCGAACCCAAGCTCGGCACGCACCTGCAAGAGCAGCTGTCCGGCTTCGTGGGCGAGTTCTGCGGCAAGCGCGGCATCGGAAAGAGTCACCCGGTCAGTATTACCCGATCCGGATTTGTCTGACCTCCTCGGCATACTCAGGCGCATGCCTGCCGCTATGCAGTATGGAATCGTCCTGACGACGGGAGACGCCGGCGATGTCGCAGAGCTGGCCATGCTGGCCGAGGAAGCGGGCTGGGACGCGATCTTCGGCTGGGAGCCGGTGTGGGGTGTCGACGCGTGGGTGGCATTGACCGCGGCGGCGATGCGCACCACCCGCATCAAGCTCGGCACCATGCTCACTCCGCTGCCACGCCGCAAGCCGTGGGATCTGGCGTCCACCACAGCGACGCTGGACCGGTTATCCGGAGGCCGCGTCATCCTCTCGGTGGGAATGGGTGCGCTGCATGACAATTGGCTGGCCTTCGAGCGCGATCAGGGCCGCAAGACCCGCGCCGAACTGCTGGACGAGGGCCTCGACGTGCTGTTCGGTCTATGGGCGGGCCAACCGTTCGGTTACGAGGGCAGGCACTACCGGGTGACACCGACGACGCACATGGTCCCCGATCCCCCGGTACAAGTGCCCCGCATCACGACCTGGTGCGTGGGCGTGAACGGGGCTCTCAGGTCCATGTCCCGCGCTGCCCGCTGTGATGGGTTGTTGCCGAACATCACCACCGCGGATGGACAGTTCGACTTCAATCCGCCGTTGGCCGGCTGGCTGGATTCGGCACGCGAGATTCACTCGCTACGAGTCGAATTGGGGCGCACCGGCCCATATGACGTGGTGTACGAGACCACCACCGATTGGAAGGATCTCGACGCCACCCGAGAGAAGATCGAGACCCTGCACGACGGCGGCTACACCTGGTACCTGGACTCGGACTGGCACACCGAACACAACGATCCACTGGCCGCGTTGCGTGCACGCGTCGAGAGCGGGCCCCCGCGCTAGACGTCAGTGCTTGACGTCGGGACATAAGGTCTTCGGAGCGATATCGACGATCGACGCCACTTCCCACCGAGGCTGGATGCCCGGAAACACTGTGGCGGCGGCGATCGCGTCCTCCTTCGAGGACCCCGCTCTCAACGCATCGCAGGCGCGATATCCACTGGCAAGGTATCGAGCGGAAGCGCCACCGAAAATCGCAGTGCCCGGCGTGGTGTCATTCAACATCTGCAGAAACTCGACCTCGCCATCAGCACGTGCGGGCGCGGCGAAGCCGACCGCCCCAACAACCGAAGCGGCAAGAATTCCGGCAGCCCAAAACCGGCGAAAGTTTGTGATCATGATGTCCCCTCTGATGAGAAGACGATCCTATGATCTCGTTCGCCCTGGTGGAGTGCGTTTTTCCTTAAGTCGATCGATCCCAGATTTCAAGATCACGGGGCGAATTCACCCGTACAGATCGCCATCGGCGGATCAGGGAACGCGAAGGAATGCACGACTCCGGGCTTGCCCTTGCATTGCGAGGACTCCTTCGTTCCGGGAATCAGGAACAACACCATGAACGCCTTCGGCGCCTGGCAGGAATCCGCAGCGACGAACACGGTGCTTCCCATCACCACTGCCGTCTGATAGCAGGAGCCGATACGCAGTTGCGGCGCAATGCAATACGAGAAATCACCGGCCGTGAACCCGGTATATGTCTGCCTGCACTTGCCGCCGGGAACGACCTCGATGACACGCCAGGCCGCCTTGGGATCCGTACAGGCAACCGCCTTGTAGTCCGATGGCGCAGCCAACGCGATGCAGTCGCCGACCACCGCGACCTGCCCCGGAGCCTTGGGCGCGCCCGTCGGCGCAGGGAGCGGCACAGGCATCTGGGGCGGCGCCATCGGCGTACGGGGCGGCTGCGCGGTCGGAGTCTGATAGGTGGGTTCACCACCTGCCGTGGGTGATTCAGGGTTCGCATAGGACACCGTGGTGGTCGGCGCACTGACCGACTGACGCGGATCACTGTCCCGGTTGAGAATCACGACCAGCACCACTGCGAGCACCACGACGACCGCGCCCGCGATCGAGGCAATCAGAATCCACGGTCTGGACTTTTTCTGCGATCCGAAGGGATCTTGTCCCGGGAGTCCGGGATACATCGGGGGAACCGCATAGTCCTGCGGTACCCCGTCATAGAGGCGACCGATCGAATCGTCCGGGTAATCCGCCGGGGCATAGCCGTACGGAGCCGTCGTCGGCGGCGGCGCCTGCCAGTGCCCCTGAGCCGGCCCCTCCGGCGCACCCCACTGCCCGGCCGGTCCCTGCTGATACGGGTCGTGCGGTCCCGTCACGTCAGCGCCCCCTTTTGCCCGTCCCTTCCCGGAACATCATGCTTGCCGACCAGGCTAGACGATCGACAATCAAAAGGCGGGCCACGGTATGGGTCTATTGCGATCGGGCATCGGCATCACCGGTTCATTCAGCATCATCACCGCGCGTAGGCGCACCGCGGTCACCTCGGCCGTGGTGATGTGGGTCGCGAGCGCGGCCCCCAGATCGCCGCGCAACGACTCCTCCAGCCGAGTCACATCGTCAAGCAACTCCGGCTCCACGGGCTTGCCCGCCCAACCCCACAGAACGGTCCGCAGCTTGTCCTCGCTGTGCAGACAGATCCCATGATCGACCCCGTAGACACCACCATCGGCACCTCGCAGAATGTGGCCGCCCTTGCGATCGGCGTTGTTCACCAAGGTGTCGAACACGGCCATCCGGCGCAGCAAGGCGTCATCAGCGTGCACCAGCACGATCTCGGCGCCATCGGCGTCCAGTGCACGCAGGATCGGCAAGTAGTCCTGCGGCACCGCCTGCGGCAGACAGATATCGACCAGATCGAGCGCCCCCTCGGCCAGCTCCGGCTCGTGGATCCACCGCTGTACCATGCCAACACCCGCCGGACCATCTCGAAAAACCGTATACGGCACCACATTCCAGCCCAACTCTGCCGAGATCAGGTACGTCGCGACCTCGCGGCCAGCCAGGGTGCCGTCCGGGAAGTCCCAGAGCGGCCGCTCGCCCCGCACCGGTTTGTAGACACAGTGCACGCTGTCCCCCGAATTGCCCTGAGCCTCACACAGAAACGTGGCATTGCTCGCCGAGCGAATGCGGCCGATGACGGTGAGTTCGCCATCACAGATCGCGGCGTGATCCTCGGGACTAGCGCTGGGCCCCGCATCGTCAGGACTCGGCGTCATCTGCCGCCCCGGGCACCGTCCCCCGGCGATAGCCGTTGGTGCGGACGCAGATATGCCCGGCCGGGTCGAGCGGTTCCTCACACAGCGGACACGGTGGGCGGCCCGCGGAAACCACCCGGGTGGAGCGCGTCGCGAATTGTCGCGCGGCTTCCAGGGACAGGAAGACCCGCACGGCGTCCGGGCCGTCCTCCGAGTCATCGAGCACCACCGAGGCGTCGAACTCCTGCTCGCTGACCGCGAGTAGTTCGACAACCACCGAATTGGCCTCGGCATCCCAGCCCAGCCCCATGGTCCCCACCCGAAACTCGGCGTCCACGGGCATCACCAGCGGGTTGAGATCCTCGACCACATCGGGCTCGGGCGGGATCTCCGTCCCGAACCGGCGATGAACCTCCGACAGCAGCGTTCCGATGCGCTCGGCCAGCACCGACACCTGCTGCTTCTCCAGCATCACGCTGACGATCCGGCTCTCGTGGACGGCCTGTAGGTAAAATGTGCGATTCCCGGGCTCCCCAACCGTTCCGGCAACGAAACGGTCCGGGCTGCGGAATACATGAATCGATCGGGGCATGGTGTCTCCAAAACTACCGGTCGATGAACCCCTCGTGCGAAGGGTTCTAATCGGTTGTGCCGCCCACCGGGGCATCGGACGCCGCTCCACCGGGCTTCGCGGGCGGCCCGGCGCTCAGGGCGTTGGACAGGTCGGGGCCGGTGTGGTTCATGTGTACAACAAAAGGCCGCAGCTCGGTGTAACGCACGACGCTCATCGACGCGGGATCGGCCACGATGCGCTGGAATGCGTCCAGGTGGGTGCCGAGTGCATCGGCGAGCACCGACTTGATGACATCTCCGTGAGTGCATGCCACCCAGACGCAGTCACCGCCATGCTCCTCGGATAGCCGCCGGTCGTGCTCACGCACAGCCGCCACCGCCCGTGCCTGAACCTGGGCCAGCCCCTCGCCGCCCGGGAACCGCGCGGCGCTGGGCTGCTGCTGGACGACCTTCCACAAGGGTTCGGACAACAGCTCCTTGATCTCGCGGCCAGTCCAGTCGCCGTAATCCACCTCCACCAGCCGATCCTCGACCGTTGGCGTCAGATTCAGTGCCGCCGCCAGCGGCGCCACGGTCTGCTTACACCGCAGCAGCGGTGAGGTGATGATCGCCTGAACCGTCACGGCGCCCAGTCGGTCGACCACGCCGCGCGCCTGGACCTGACCCTTCTCGTCGAGCTCGACCCCTGTGCTGCGGCCCGCGAGAGTGTGCGCGACGTTGGAGGTGGAACGCCCGTGGCGTAAGAGAATGACCGTCACGATGCGCTCACCACCCCGGCGGCCAGCAGACCCATCACCGTGACGCCCACCACCACGCGATATCCGACGAACCAGTACATGCTGTGGTTACTGATGAAGCGCAGCAACCAGGCGACCGCCGCGTAACCGATGACAAACGCGATCAGGGTGGCGACCAGTAACTGCAAGCCCGTCGCACTCATGCCCTCGGTCACCGGATGGAATGCGTCCGGAAGCGAGAACAGCCCGGAGGCCAGCACCGCCGGTATCGCCAGCAAGAATCCGAATCGAGCGGAGGCCGGCCTGTCCAGTCCGAGGAACAGTCCCGCACTAATCGTGGCGCCCGACCGGGAGACACCGGGTATGAGCGCCAATGCCTGTGCGCTGCCCACGATCACGGCGTCTTTCATGGTCAGTTGCTCGGTGTGGCGCACCTGACGCCCATAGTATTCGGCGGCGGCGATGACCAGCGCGAAGACGATGAGCGAAGCCGAGATAAGCCACAAATTCCTTGCACCGGAACGAATTTGATCCTTGAACGCCAGGCCCAGCACTCCGATAGGCATGGTGCCGACGATCACGTACCAGCCCATCCAGTAGTCAAAAGTTCTGTGCGCCTTGACAAACAGTCCGTCAAACCAGGCACGAAGGATGCGCCAGATATCTTTGGCGAAGTAGAGCAAAACCGCCGCCTCGGTACCCAACTGGGTCACCGCGGTGAAGGACGCACCCGCATCGTCACTGAAAAACACTCGCGACACGATGGCCAGATGGCCCGACGACGAGATCGGCAGGAATTCGGTGAGTCCCTGGACCACCGCCAGCACGATCACTTGCAACCAGGACATTGCCGCCACTGCCGAATCCACGACAGCGACCGTACTGGACGCGCCGGCGAATCGCCCTAGCCGGCCAGCAGCCGGGCGAGGCGGCTGATGCTCACCGGCTGCGCGTCGGCGACCAGATCACGCACCGCCGCAACGATGCTGCGTTCATCGGTGACATCGATATCGGTGATCGGACGGGTTCCCACCGCCACCACATCGCTGTCATCGGGAACCAGCTCGGTAAGGAAGGCTCGGTAGATCTCGACACGCAGCAACGAATCCTCGATGCGGAAAGCGAAGCTACGACCATCGCCCACCTCACCAAATCCATTCGCGTGCACGCCCGTCACGAGGACCTCGACGGTGAAGACCGGACTGTCGGCAAGCGTCATAGCCCTCACGATAGCCCCCAGCTACCGACTGCTAGCACCGAACGCGCCGAGAAAGTCATCTCCTGCCCGGCAACCCCAGGTCGATTGCGATGATGGACGCAATGAATCATCTACCGGTCCGCGCCATGCGCGGTATAAGGGGCACTGCCGCCGCGCTAACAGCCGTCATCACGGTGGTCACGGGTGCCGTATCGGGCTGCTCATCTGGCGATGATGCCGGCAATCCCGCCGATCCAGCCGTCATCACCCCGGCCTCCGCGGCACAGTCACCCCCCGTTGTGACGGCACCGGCCGGAACGGTGCACCGATTCACCGGCCGATCCCACGCCGTGTTGTTCGACACGTCGACCAACACAGTGTCAGTTCTGACCGAAGACGGCCGGACAGTGACCGTGTTCACTCGAGACAACCTCGATGCACCCCGTCACACGGTCGCGCTGCCCTCGCCGGCAACCGCCGCCGTTGGCGATGACCACGGCACGCTGTACCTGGCCACCGCGGGCGGCTACTTCACCGTCGACATCGCCTCGGGACGCGTGGACAAAATCGACATCCCGGGCGACGGAGCGACCGAGTTCTCGGCCATCACCCGTCGTCCCGACGGCCGGATCGTGCTGGGCAGCACCAACGGCTCGGTCTACACCCTCGATGCCCAGAACCGGGTGGCCGCTCGCGCAAAGGGCTTCGCCCATATCGATTCCCTTGCCTACCAAGGCAACACCGTCGCCGTGCTAGACCGCGCGCAGAGCTCGGTAACCACCCTGACCCAAGCCGGGGACGGCACCGCGCATGCCCTCCGGGCAGGCGAGGGGGCGACAACAATGCTCGCCGACGACAAGGGGCGTCTGTTGGTGGCCGATACCCGCGGCGGCGCTCTGCTGGTATTCGGGCTCGCCGATTCGCTCATCCTGCGCCAGCGCTACCCGGTTTCCGGCGCCCCCTACGGGCTGGCGTACTCCCCCAAGCTCATCTGGGTGTCGCAGACGGCGTCCAACACGGTTGTTGGCTACGATTTATCTACCGGCATCCCCGAGGAAAGGGCCCGATTCGCGACTGTGCGGCAACCTAATTCACTGGTCAGCGACGGATCCACGCTGTTTGTGGCATCCGGCGCGGGCGACGGGTTACAGGCGATCGATATCAGGAGCGCGGCATGAGCCGCGCCGCGCGCAGCAGCTTTCCCTCGGGCTGGGAGAGCGAACCCGATGACGAGTACGACTACTACCCACTGCGGCTGCCTCCGGAAATCACCAGGATCACCGCATCACTCCGGCTCTCGATTCAGGCCGAGTTCGGCGGCTGGGAGCTGACCCGGGTGCGGCTCTATACCGATGGAAGTCGCCGGGTCCTACTACGCCGCAAGAAGATACGCGGCAATGTGGTCGGCGGACCGTTCACGGCCCCGGTGATGTGATGCTGTACTCCATCCTATTGCGGCTGTTTTTCGTGGTGCCGCCCGAACGGGTACATACCCTGGTGTTCGCATCGTTGCGTGCCGCGGCGGCCTTCGCTCCGACGCGCCGGCTGATGAATCGTCTGTGCGCGCCGTCCGATCCCATCCTGGCCAGCGAGGTATTCGGGGTGCACTTCCCCGCTCCCATGGGTTTGGCCGCGGGATTCGACAAGGACGGCGAGGGCCTCAAGGTGTGGGGTCCGCTCGGCTTCGGCTATGCCGAGGTGGGCACGGTGACCGCGATCGCCCAACCGGGCAATCCGAAGCCCCGGCTCTTCCGGCTCGCCGCCGACCGTGGCCTGCTCAACCGGATGGGCTTCAACAACCACGGTGCGGCAGCACTCGCGCCCCGGTTGGCGACGCGAAAGGCCTCGGTGCCCATTGGCGCCAACATCGGCAAATCGAAGATCGTGGAGGCCGCCTTCGCATCCTCGGACTACCGGGTCAGCGCACGATTGGTGGGGCCCGCCGCCGACTTCCTGGTGGTCAACGTGAGCTCCCCCAACACCCCTGGGCTACGCGACCTGCAAGCCATCGGCGAGCTGCGCAAGATCCTTTCGGCGGTGCTGGAGGAGACCACCACCCCGGTGCTCGTAAAGATCGCCCCCGATCTCTCCGATGCCGATATCGACGAGATCGCAGATTTAGCAGCGGAACTGGGCCTGGCCGGGATCGTCGCCACCAACACCACCATCAGCCGTGCGCGCTTGAAGACGCCGGGCGTCGAAGGCCTGGGCGCCGGCGGCGTTTCCGGGCCACCGGTAGCCAACCGATCCCTCGAAGTGCTGCGACGGCTACACCGGCGAGTGGGAGACCGTCTGGTGCTGATCAGCGTCGGCGGCATCGAGGATGCCGACGACGCCTGGGCACGGATCACCGCCGGGGCTTCACTGCTGCAGGGTTACACCGGCTTCATCTACCGGGGTGGCTTCTACGCCAAGCGGATTCACGACGGGATCGCCCAACACCTGCGCGACGGCGGGTTCGGCAGCCTGCACGAGGCGGTTGGCTCCGCCTCCTAGCCGACCCCCGCGAGGCAGCTAGCGCTGCTCGTAGGTGCCGTGGATGACAGCGCGGGCGATCGCATGCCCAAACAGGTTGAAGCCCAGATACGCCGGAGTGGCACTCTCCGGCAGCTCCAGCTTCGGCACGCCCACGGCGTGCACGGCGATGTAATACCGGTGCGGTCCGTGACCGGCGGGCGGTGCCGCACCGATGTACCGCTTGAGGCTCGCGTCATTGGCCAACGTAATCGCATCCCCCGGCAAGTCGCTTCCGTTGCCCACACCGGCGGGCAGCTGCGTCGTCGTGGCGGGCAGGTTCGCCACCGCCCAGTGCCAAAAACCTGAACCGGTGGGGGCGTCGGGGTCGTACACCGTGACGGCGAAGCTCTGCGTTTCCTCGGGGAATCCGGACCAGCTCAGCTCGGGCGAAACGTCCTGTCCCCCAGCGCCCATGATCCCACTCACCTGCTCGATGCCGAGTGGCTGTCCATCGGTGACGCTGGCAGATGTCAGGGTGAAGGTCGGCAGCTGCGGCAAGGAATCGTACGGAGAGGCCATCTGGGCGTCCTTTCAGTCGGTCGTAATCAGTGGTTGAGCAGGAAGTGCTGAAGAACCTTGGTACCGAAAGTCAATGCGTCGACCGGCACGCGCTCGTCGACACCATGGAACAACGAAGCGAAATCCAGTTCGGGCGGCAGCTTCAGCGGCGCGAAACCGAAGCATCGAATACCCAACCGGGCGAATGCCTTTGCATCAGTACCGCCGGACAGCATGTACGGCACCGTGCGGGCCTCTGGATCGAATTCGAGCACCGCGGCATTCATCGCATCGACAAGGTCACCGTCGAACGTTGTCTCGTAGGCGGGGAGTAACTGCACCCATTCGCGTTCGACGTCGGGCCCGATGATCTCGTCGACCTCACGCTCGAAAGCCTCCAGCCGTCCGGGCAGCACCCGGCAATCGATGACGGCCTCGGCGGTCGCCGGAATGACATTCGCCTTGTAGCCGGCCTTGAGCATGGTCGGGTTGGCGGTATCACGCAGGGTCGCGCCGACAATCTTGCCGATCGAGCCCAGCTTGGCGACGGTGCCCTCCAGATCCGGTGAGTCCGGGTCGAAGTCGTAACCGGTCTCCTCGGCGACCGCGGCAAGGAACTGCGTGACCGCTTCGGTCAGCACCAGCGGGAACCGGTGCCGACCAAGCTTGGCGACGGCTTCGGCGACCGCCGTAACGGCATTGTCCTCATGCACCATGGAGCCGTGGCCGGCCCGCGCCTTGGCGGTCAACCGCATCCACGCGATGCCCTTCTCCGCCGTCTCCAGCAGGTACAGACGCCGCTCACCGCCTTCCTTGCGTGGCACGGTGAGCGAGAAGCCGCCCACCTCTCCGATGGCCTCGGTGACACCCTCGAACAGGTCGGGGCGATTGTCGACGAGCCACTGAGAGCCCCATTTGCCGCCGTTTTCCTCGTCCGAGACGAAGGCCCAGATCAGATCCCGCGGTGGGACCGTCCCTGATCGTTTGAGGTACCGGGCGATGGCCACCATCATGCCGACCATGTCCTTCATATCGACGGCGCCGCGTCCCCACACGTAGCCGTCGGTCACCGCCCCGGAGAAGGGATGCACGCTCCAGTCGGCGGCTTCGGCGGGAACCACATCCAAATGACCGTGGATGAGCAAGGCGCCACGATCCGGATTCGCCCCGGGAAGCCGTGCGAAGAGGTTTCCACGGCCGGGCGCACCCGCCTCGACGTATTCACAGGTGTATCCGACCTCTTCCAGCTGCTGCTGGATCCACCGGGCGCATTCGGCCTCGCCCTTGGTGGTCTCCAGCTCTCCGGTGTTAGAGGTGTCGAAACGGATCAGCGTGCTGACCAGTTCGACGACCTCATCCTCGGGCGCCGGTTTCACAGAAGTCACAACTACCTTTCCTACCATTGTCGGGAGCTGAGCACCGGTCGCCAGGTACCGGGCGTCAACGCGTCTGCCGCCGGTTTGGGCTCTGTACAGTGTTTCCGCTAGCCTGTGACGGCAGCCAACGGGCCTAGTGGCCCGGATTGCAGCAGGATTGTCCGAGTGGCGGAATGGCAGACGCGCTAGCTTGAGGTGCTAGTGCCCTATTAACGGGCGTGGGGGTTCAAGTCCCCCCTCGGACACAAAGCAATTAGCTGGATGCGTGCAAAAATCCACTTCGAAAACAAATCGGAGTGGATTTTTGCATTTGCCAGTGTCGGGTCACCGCCGACATGCCCACACAGCCAAGGTCTGCTGCGCAAGGGCGACTACGCCAAGTCCGGACTCGGGGCTGGAATCCGGGCGCGTCCTCAGCCCGTCAACAGGCCACTCAGCCCGCAAGCCAAAGGGGCCCACGAGAAAGCCAGTGAGGTGATCAAGGAGTTCAAAGCAGCGAAAGACCAACTGCCGCAAGCGCGCCCAGCCGCATCGTCAGAACCGAGCTGTCACTAGCGGCGCTCGTGCTCGTCAACGTCGTTATCAGTTCGCCAATTGGCCGCGGCGCCGCCGGCAGGGCCGTTCTTTTCGAGCGTCACGCGTCATCCGCTTCAGCCACTCACTGGCTGCGAGGCCCAAGCAGCCCGCGGATCCACCAACTGAATGCGTTATATATTTACCAGTCGACTGAAAAATATGTGCTAAGTTCGCGACATGTACGCGACGCAGCCGGCAACTCGGCGCACCCATGCCGAACGACGCGAAGCAACCCGTCTCGCGCTGCTCGACGCCGCGGTTGCCTGCCTGATCGAGGACGGGTACACGGCGCTGACCACGCGTAAGGTCGCCGAACGCGCCGGTGTTTCGCAAGGCGCCCAGCAGCACTACTTCCGTGGTCGCGCCGAACTGATCGTGGAGGCCGTCGGGCACCTGGCGACCCGCCTGGCCACTCAGGCGCGTGATGAGGTCCGCGATCACACGAACGAAGGTGACCGCTTCGCCGCGCTACTCGACCACGTGTGGGCAATCCACACCGGCCCCGCATTCCAGGCCGCAACCGAATTGTGGTCAGCGGCCCGCACCGACGCCGACCTGCGAGGGCCGGTCGAAGATCTCGGACGGGCCCTCGACCGCCAACTCGGCCAGATCGCCTCCGAGATGCTGCCCACGCTCCTCGGCGACGACACTGGGCGCACCCTTCTCGACCTATCCCTCGCCTCCGCACGCGGTCTGGCGATGCGGCGGCTCCCCGGACTCGAAACCACCGTCGACCGCCGGTGGCAGGCCACCCGCGCATTTCTGCTCACCGATTACCAGATCCACATCGACGACAGGACAACCCGATGACCACCGCCACCGCTCAAAACACCGATCCGGTGCTCCTCGAAAAACATGGCCCGGTGACCGTCGTGACGCTGAATCGTCCCGACAAGCTCAACGCTCTCACCGACGACCTGAGCAGATCGCTACTGCAGACGCTGCATCAACTGGCCGATGACGAGCACTGCCGCGCCGTCGTGCTCACCGGCGCCGGCCGCGCGTTCTGTGCCGGGCTGGACTTGATCGCGGGACTCGACCCCGGCGGCAACAAGGGGCCCGTCCAAAGCCGTCACCATGCCCTCACCCGCGCCGCCGAGACGTTTGTGACACTCCGCGAAATCCCGCAACCGGTCATCGCGGCCGTCCACGGCCACGCCGTCGGCGCCGGCCTCGCCCTCTCCGCGATGGCGGACATCAGGATTGCCGACACGACCGCCCGCTTCAACCCGGCCTTCACCCGCCTCGGGTTCTCGGGCGGCGATCTCGGCGCCTCCTGGTGGCTGCCGCGCCTCATCGGATTCTCCAACGCGGCCGAAATCCTCTACACCGCTGTGTCATTCGACGCCGAAGAGGCCCATCGCCTGGGGCTCGCCTCACGCGTCGTCGACGAAGGAACCGACGTGGCCACCGCCATCGAACTCGCCACCCAGATCGCCACCAACGCCCCGTTCGGCGTCAGCCAAACCAAGGACCTGCTCAACAGCGCCATCGGCATCGGCGACCTCCGCCAACACCTAAGCACCGAGGCTCGCGCCCAAGTCCTGTGCTCGCTCACCAGCGACGCCGGCGAAGGCATCGCCGCAACATTGCAGCGCCGCACACCGGCGTTCACGAACACCTGACATAGCCGCGCCGGTGATGTGGGCACCGTCGGACGAACCGACGTATCTGCTCAGATCAGTGCTTGAAAGCTGCAGGTTGGCAAACCTGGTCTCGGTAGATTTCAGACTTGTCCGCCAACGAGCCGGACGCTGGTGTCGCGCAAACGCTGTTGTAGCGCTGGGTCTTTGGGGCCGACGGTCACGGCAATGGGCTTCATTTTCGGGCCGAAGAATTCGCCGTTCACACTGGCTGCGGCAGGGTCGGTGGCCAGCCATACCGGCGTGATGGCCGCGGTGGCCGGGCTCAGTAGCAGGGTCTTACGCAACAACGGCTTGAGCCAGCGGCTGTCGACCGCCCGGAGCAGGAAGCTGTTGGCCTCGTTCTGCCGGATGTTGGTCTCGACCATGCCGGGCATGACGCCCGTGACCACCACGCCGAAGCCGCCGAGCCGCGCGGCCAGGTCCTGGGTCCAGACATCGTTTGCGGCCTGAGATTGCGTGAAGGTTTTCAAGGGAGTCAGGTTCGGGATGCCGGGCAGGCTCTCGAAGTCGAACTCGAGCTTGTTCATCCCGGCGCCGGCAATGATCACGATGCGCGCCCGCGCTTTGATGAGGGCCGGGAGCAGCCGCTCGGTGAGCAGGAATCGGGCCAGATAGTTGATGGCGAAGTTCTTCTCGATGCCGTCGTCGTTGAGTCCGTGCCGGATCTCGAGGATTCCGGCTGAGTGGACCAGGATCTCGATCTCGTCGGTGTCGGCGAGGATCGTTTCCGATAGGGCCCGCACCTGTGTCAGCACCGCGAGGTCGGTGGCGACGAACCGCACATCGCCATCGGCACGCAATTCCTCTTCTGCCACAGCGCCTTTGGCCTCGTCGCGGCCAATGATCCAGACCCGCTTGCCTCTGCGGGCCAACTCGCGGGCCACTTCTTTGCCGATGCCGTCGGTGCCGCCGGTCACGATCGACAGGGGCCGGCGCCCGGCGCTGGTGTTCGGGATGGTCATGTCAATGCCTCGCCTTCTCTGGAGTGGTTCCGGCGTACCTCCACAGCGCATTTCCGCATGCGGCGGGCAGCTCGCCATAACCGGTGGAGATTCCTCCGCTTATCGATAACGTAGCATAAACGGTGACAATGCCTCCGCTTAGTCGGATTCCCGAGGAGATGAGTGAAGTGAGCAAGACGCTGCCCGAGCGCCCGCGGCGAGCGGACGCGGTACGCAATCGCGCGCGACTGCTCCTCGCCGCCGATGAGGTGTTCGCCGAGCGGGGCCTGGGCGTCACCCTTGATGACGTGGCGCACTACGCGGGGGTCGGCGTGGGCACGGTCTATCGGCACTTTCCCGGCAAGGACGAGTTGATCGACGCGGTGTTCGAACAGAACTTCTCCGCGATGGCCGACGCCGCCGAGGAAGCCACCGCCGGGGATGACCCCTGGCACGCGTTTGCGCAGTACCTCGAGTTCGCGTGCGAAAAGATGGCCGGCAGTCGCGGCATGACCGAAGTTCTGTATCGCAGCGGCTGTCAGCGAGCGCAAGCCCAGAGCCACCGCATCGAAGCGGCCGTGGCAAAACTCGTCCAACGCGCCCACGACAGCGGCGTGTTACGGCCCGACGCACAACCCGACGATTTCTTCGCCATCGTCTTCAGTGTCGGCGCCTTGGCCGATGTCACCCGCCAAAGCAACCCCAACGCGTGGCGCCGCCATCTGGCGCTACTGCTCGGCGGGCTCAATAACGACCGTCGCCCTAGGCGACCCTTACCTGCCACATCCCCAACAGGGTCGGCGAACTGATGGCTGCAATCCATGGTGATGCGACGACGTCATCCGAAACGAGGCACCCAATAGCAGCGCCCCCAGAGGTATTCGCGAGCACCCACTCGGTCAAAGTGACTGAGCCGAACACCGGCTAGGAATACATCTGCTCGATCACGTCGCGGTAACCGACCGAGATCGGCTTGCGCTTGAGCTTGTTCGTCGGCGTCAGGTATTCGCCGCCGGGCTCCCACGTATCGGACACGATGGTGAACTTCTTGATCTGTTCCACCCGAGACAATTTGGCGTTCGCGGCGTCGACCCCCGCAGCGATTATCTGCCGGATGACACCGTCCGTGGCGAGCGCCTCGACCGCCCCGTCCGGCAACCCGTGCTTGGCGGCGTGCGCGGCAGCCACCTCCGGATCCAAACAGATCAGCGCGGTGTTGTAAGGACGCGCATCACCGATGGCAGCCACCGACCCGACCAACGCACAGTTCGCCGCCACCATGTTCTCGATATTCGTCGGCGACATGTTCTTGCCTGCCGCATTGATGATTAGCTCCTTCTTGCGATCCACGATCGACAGGAAGCCCTCACCGTCGATCGATCCGATGTCGCCGGTGTGCAGCCATCCATCGGAATCGATTGTTTCACTGGTTTTTTCAGCGTCTTTGCGATAACCGCGCATCACCATGGGGCCGCGCACCAACACTTCGCCGTCGTCGGCGATGCGCAGTTCAGCTCCCGGCACGGGCAGACCGACCGTGCCGATCTTGATGCGCCCGGGACGACCCACCGTCACCGCGGCAGTGCATTCGGACATCCCCCAGCCCTCGCACAGCGGCACGCCCAGTCCGAGGATGAATTCGTGCACGTCTGGCGGGATGGGCGCGGCACCGGTGACGGCGATCCGCACCTGATCCATGCCAAGTTGCGCGCGGACTTTCGAGAGCACCAGCCTGTCGGCGAGTTGGTACCGGATCGCACCGATGACGCCGGGCTGGCGGCCGGCCGTTTCGGTGCGGGCTTTCGCCTGCCCAGTCGCGAAGGCCCACCGCGCCAGGTTCCGCTTCACCGTGTTGGGTTCCTCGGCCATCCGCTGCTCCAGTGCCGCCTTGAGCTTCACCCAGACCCGTGGCACCCCGAGGAACCCGGTAGGGCGAATGTCGGTCAACGCGGCGAGCACCTGTTTGACGTCGGGGACCGTGGTGACTGTGACGCCATGGAGCAGGTTGGTGTAATGCGCGAACCAGCGGTTAGCGGCGTGGGCATCCGGGAGGTAGGAGATCACCCGATCCGACGAGCTGATGCCGCCGAAATCGTCGGTGATGCGCGCGTTCTCGATGAAATTCAGGTGGGTGAGCTCGACGCCTTTCGGCGGGCCGGTGGTGCCCGAGGTGTAGACGATGGTCAGCAGGTCCGTCGGCTGTACGGCCCGCCAGGTGGCGTCGAAATCGAAGTCAGGGGCCCGCGTCGCCTCAAGCGTGGCCAGACTGATCGCCTCGTCAGCTTCGCCATCGACACAGATCACCTGCTCGACCTTGCCACCTTGCCCCGACGCTGCGAGAACTGTTGGCAGAAACTGTTTCTCGCAGATGACAATGCGATTTCCCGCATTCTCGAACTGGTACGCGAGCACCTCCGCAGGATTGGTGTTGTATACCGAGAACGGAGTCGCACCGGTGTGCAACACCGCGGTGTCGCACACGTGGAACTCCGGCCGGTTGGTCAGCATCAGCGCGACCGTGTCACCGGGCACCACGCCCAGCGCCGCCAGACCGGACGCGATGGCGCGCACCCTCTCGGTGTACTGCCGCCAGGTGAGAGTCGTAGCGCCGTCAGCGCTACGGATCGCAATGGCATCGGGACGGCGTGCGGCCACCGACTGGAATGCCTCGACCAACGTACGTATCGTCATCGGAATCACTTTCACGCTTGACCGCGAGCGCGGTCCTCGTACGCCTTGCGCGCGGTGTTGTCCACCTTGTCGGTGAAGATGTGCTCGCCACCGAACAACCGGTTCAGTTCCTCGCCGAGGATGCGCGGCAGGAACTTCTGCGCCCCGATCAGTACACCGGCCAGTCGCGTCACGCGGACCTTCGGACGCGGGTTGATGATGAGGCCGACGATCGCATTCGCGATATCGGACGGTTCGGCGTTCTTGATGCCGCGAATACCGGTCGTGCCCGAAGTGAGTTCGGTGTTGACGAACGACGGCAGCACCGACGAGAACGCCACACCGGTCTTTCGGTTCTCCAGACGGACGGCGTCGGTGAACGAGAGCACCGCGGACTTGCTGGCACAGTAGGTGGCGAGTCCGGGCGTGTAGGTCTCACCGGCGAGCGAGGCCACATTGATCACGTGGCCCGCCGAGCGCGGAATCATCTGCTGCGCAGCGAGTTTCGTACCGATGATCACGCCGTAGACGTTGATGTCGAGCATCCGGCGGGTCACCGCGTCCGGCTCGTCGGCCAGCAGGCCGACCGGCATGACGCCGGCGTTGTTGATCAGCACGTCGAGCGGGCCGAGTTCGCGTTCGACATCATCGAGGAACGTGGTGAACGAGGCGAGGTCAGTCACGTCCAGTTTGCTTGCAAATACATCGATGTCGGCGCCGGACTGCTTGACCGTCAGCTCGTCGACGTCGCCGATCGCGACCTTCGCGCCGAGACCACGCAACATCGAGGCGGTGGCGAACCCGATACCACGAGCGCCTCCGGTAATGGCTATCACCTTGCCGCGCAAAATATCCGAACGATCTGACATCTAGCCTTCTCCTTTGGTGAGACCAATGCGTTGCAGGCCCTGTGCCCCGAATGCGCGCAGAGCGCCGTAGACGAGCCGGATGCGCGTCTTCGAGTACGGAAACCACATGGGTTCGTCGATCACCGTCGGCAGTCGCGGCTCGGTGACAGCGGTCTGCCGGCAGTACTTGCGTACCCCGGCGGCACCGCCCCAGCGCGACCCGACCCCGGACTGCTTCCAGCCGCCCATCGGCAGCGCAAAACTGAACAGATTGGCGATGACGTCGTTGATGTTGACGGCGCCAGCGTCGAGCCGGCGGGCCACCGCCTGTCCGCGGGCCTTGTCGCGGGTCCAGACCGATGCCGACAACCCGTAGCGGGAGTCGTTCGCGAGCCGGATCGCTTCGTCCTCGTCGGCGACCTTGATCACCGGAATGGTCGGACCGAACGTCTCTTCCTGGATGCACGCCATCGTGTGGTCGACGTCGACGAGCACGGTCGGCTCGAAGAAGGTACCGACACCGGTCGGCTTGCCACCGATCGTCACCCGCGCGCCGGCGGCCGTCGCCTCGTCGATATGTCGCCGCACGATGTCGAGCTGGTTGGCATTGGCCATCGGGCCTATCTCGAATCGGAAGTCCCTGCCGTCCTGACCTTGACGCAATCGCCCTACCCACTCGGTGAGCTTCGTGACGAACTCGTCGTACACCGGAGCCTCGACGTAGACGCGCTCGACCGACACACAGGTCTGGCCCGCGTTGAACAACGCACCCCACGCGATGCCATGTGCGGCGCGGTCGAGATCGGCATCGGCGAGGACCAGCGCCGGATCCTTGCCGCCCAATTCGAGGCTGTACGGCTTGAGCTGTTCGATGCACTGTCGTGCCACGGCTTTTCCGGTCCCCGTCGAACCGGTGAACTGGACATAGTCGACCGCGTCGACCACGGCCGCACCCGTCTCGCCGCGACCGGTCACCACCGCGAAGACCTTCGGCGCGCCGATCTCCGCCCAGCCGCGCGCGAGTTCCACCGCGCTCAGCGGGGTCACCTCCGAGGGTTTCAGCAGCACGGCGGCACCGGCCATCAGCGCCGGTGGAATATCCAGGCCCGGCATGGCGAGCGGAAAGTTCCACGGCGTGATGATGCCGACCAGCGGATAGGGGCGGAACACGGTCGTGAGTTTCTTGGTCCAGCCGATGGGACTGTGCGGGTTGGGCCGCTCGTCGGCCAGACGCTTGCCGGCAGTGCGGGCGAAGTAATTGATCAGGTCCACCCACGCCGGTACTTCGAACTCCGCGTCGGCTCGCGGCTTACCGGTCTCGGCCTGCAGGACATCGGCGATGTGCGCCGAGTGGTCGAGCAGCCATGCTTGCAGCTCGAACAGCCAGCGCGCACGACCCTTCGGCCCCAAGGCTTCCCATTCGGGCTGCGCCTCGCGCAGTGCGCGCGCAGTATCTCCGACCGATGCGGCAGATTCGTCCGAAACGCTGCCGACGATCCGGCCGTCGGCGGGGTTATGCACGGCGATGCGTGGCAGTCCGGCAGGTTCCGTCGCGGTGGCCGTCCGGCTATTGCGACTGTCCATAATCTTGTCCATTCACGCGGGGCGGCAATCACGGCGCGTTGCCATGACCAATTCTCTTGCCAGAGAGCAAATCTCGTTCGGAGCGTCAAGCTGCGGGCAGTGGCCCGCCTTGTCGAGCACGACCAGTCGGCTACCGGGCGTAGCCAGGTGCCAACCTTCACTCGAGGCGAATGCGACGAGTCGATCGCGGCGTCCGTGCACGAAGACCGCGGGACAAGAAACACCCACAACCGCAGGCTCGGCATCGACCGCAAATTTCATCGATGTGGCCCGTTCGAGCAATTCCCGGGCACCGCGGCGGCTGTACACCTGTGTACTAAGAATCCGCACCAACTCCGGATCAAGCCTGGATCGGTCACCATAGAGAAGGTAACCGGCGAGCATGTCGGCACCGCATCTGCGGATCCATCTGGGTGCACTGATGCCCGCCCCCCAGGTAAGCCAGCGCCCGTCGCCGACGAACGCCGCACGGACCAACGCCGTCCACCCCAGACCCGGCGTCGCCGTCGACACGATGCCACTGATCGGTAGCCGCATCGGCGACGCAGCCGCACGGACGGCCAGGTATGCGCCGAGGGAATTGCCGACCAGCACCACGGGTGCCTGCTGGCTGTGCGCAGCGACCACCGCGGCGACGAACCGATCGCCCTGGGGCAGCCACGCACTGGACGCGGCCAGATCGGCGGCGCCGAAGCCGGGCAGATCGACGGCAACTGCCGCCTGGCCGGCTTCGGCGAGCCGATTGAGGACAGGCCGCCATGCGTCGGCGGGATGGCCGAACCCGTGCAACAGCACGACGGTGGGGCCATCCCCCTCGACGAACAACTCTCGCGTGCCCACTCCGTCGTGGACCGTGCGTCGTTCGTTGATCACGCGATCAAACCTGCTCTGCCCATTTGTCCAGCTGGTTGGGTAGCTCGTCGAGCAGCCACGGCCCGTCGACCTCAACGGTTTCCACCGACGTCCACCCCTTGAGCAGGGTGATGGCGCCGCCCTGGACCGCCAGGACCTTCCCAGTGAGCGGGCACTTCTCATCGGCCAGATACGCGACCACCGGAGCGATGTTGGCAGGACTGAATGCGTCGAATTCTCCCTCGGGAATCTCTTCGAGGAACATCGCATTCATGCCGGGGGTGGCCAGCGTCAGGCGGGTCCGGGCGACCGGCGCGATCGCATTGACCCGCACCCCGTACCGCTCGAGCTCCATCGCCGCGACCTCGGTGATCGCGGCGATACCCGCCTTGGCGGCACCGTAGTTGGACTGGCCAGCATTGGGCATGAAGGTCCCCGATGCCGACGCGGTGTTGATCACCGCGGCGTTGACCGGGTCCCCGGCCTTGGACTGTGCCTTCCAGTAGCCCGCCGCGTGCCGCAGCACAGCGAAATGGCCCTTGAGGTGCACGGCGATGACGCTGTCCCACTGCCCCTCATCCATCGACGCGACGAAGCCGTCCCGCAGGATGCCAGCGTTGTTCACGACGATATCGAGACCACCGAACTCCGCGATGGCTTGCTCGACGAGGTTTTTCGCGCCGTCCCAGGTGGCGATGTTGTCGGTGCTGGCAACGGCCTTGCCACCAGCGGCGACTATTTCGTTCGCCACTTCCTGGGCGGGACCGGCATCGGCACCGGCGCCCTCGTTCGAGCCGCCGAGGTCGTTGACGACGACACTCGCGCCCAGCTTGGCAAGCAGCAGCGCGTGCTCACGGCCGATGCCGCGACCGGCGCCGGTGACGAGGGCAACCCTGTTCTCCATTGAACCCATGTGAGTTCCCTTCTGAAAGTCGATGATTGGGTCAAACAGCCAGAGCGGCGAGCTTCTCCAGCGAGGCTGCGATTTCCTTGTTCGAAGCGCGCTCGATGGCGCCGCCGATGGCACCGACCATCATCTGGCTGACGAACTCAGCGGCGACGGTCACGATGGAGGCGTCCGCACCCTTAGGCTCGACCTTCAGGCTGAAACTGATCTTCGCGCCCGCCATACCCGTGCCCGAGAATCTCGTCGAGTTCGGGGCGTCATATTCATCGACGGTGAAATCGATGGTGTTGGCCATACCCATGATGGTCAGCACCTCGCTCATGGTCGCACCCTGAGAAAGGGCCGACGGCGGGGCTGTCTTCCACTTGGTGTGCAGGGTGAGCCACTCTTCGAACCGGGCCGGGGCGGATAAGATTGCCCACACCTTCTCCTGCGGTGCGGCGATCTCCAGGGATCCTTTGGCGTTTGCCATTTTCTGACTACTCCTTTTCTTGTACTGAATGTGTTGCTGGATAGCAGGAATCAGCGGTCAGCTGATTTGTAGGCGGTGACCACGGCCGAACCGCCCAGACCAATGTTGTGCTGTAGGGCGACACCCGATCTACGGGCAGCGCCCTCGACCTGACGCTTATCGGCGGTGCCGCGCAGCTGCCAGGTCAGTTCGGCGCACTGCGCTAGACCGGTGGCACCCAAAGGGTGCCCCTTCGAAATCAGTCCACCCGACGGGTTGACCACCCAACGGCCGCCATAGGTGGTGTCGCCGTTATCGATGAGCTTGTGTCCCTCGCCCTCGGCCGCCAGGCCCAATGCCTCGTAGGTGAGCAGTTCGTTCGGGGCAAAGCAGTCGTGCAGTTCGATCACATCGATGTCATCAGGGGTGATCTGGGCCTGCTCGTAGACACGGTTCGCCGCGGTCCGACTCATATCGGCACCGACCAGGGTCGCCATGCTCTGGCTCTCGAACGTCCCGGGAGTATCCGTGACGAGGGCCTGTCCGACGATTTCCACTGCCTGAGAAGCCAAGTCATACTTCTCGACGAAGCCCTCACTGACGACGATGGCCGCACCCGAACCATCGGAGGTCGGCGAGCACATCGGACGGGTGAGTTGGCCCGGGGCGTAGATCATCTTCGCGTCGACGATCTGCTGCTCCGTATACACGTCCTGGAACTGCGAGTATGGGTTGTGCACAGAGTGGGCATGGTTCTTGACCGCGATCCGAGCGAAGTGCTCCGGGGTCGATCCGTACTTCTGGTTGTGCTCGACACCGGCAGCGCCGAACATCCACGGCGCGACCGGGAAGGCGAACTCCTGCAGTTCGGCCATCGCCTCCAGGTGCTTCTGCATCGGCTGCTCGCGGTCGTCGTAGGTCGAACCGAGCGAACCCGGCTGCATCTTCTCGAACCCGATGGCCAGCGTGCAGTCCGCCAGTCCACCGCGAATCGCTTGTGCGGCAAGGAACAACGCACTCGATCCCGTCGAACAGTTGCTGTTGACGTTGAACACGGGGATCCCAGTCAGGCCGAGGCTGTAGACCGCGCGGTGACCCGAGCACGACTCGCCGTAGCAGAAGCCCGCGTAGGCCTGCTCGACCAGGTCGTAAGCGATACCGGCGTCCTCGAGAGCCTTCGTACCGGACTCTTGGGCCATCGCCGGGTAGTCCCAGCCTTCCCGGCGCCCCGGCTTCTCGAACTTGGTCAAGCCGACGCCGACCACAAATACCCTCTTACTCATAGCTTTTTACCTTCCTAGGAGATTTCGGCCAGGCCGTCGGTGATCACGAACTTGCCGGCCTTCTCGTCGCCGGCGGTCTCGAATGCGTAGCTACCGCCACCCGTATTCCAGAACGTGGTGGTGATGGTCTCCTTCGGCAGCGCGGGCTTGCTGAGCCGGACCGCGAGCCGCCGCAACCGGGTGGGGTCCTCGGGACTGACCTGTGACAGCAATGCATGCGAGGTGAACGCGATGGTGCACAGACCGTGAATGATGATGCCCGGCAACCCCATAGCCTTGGCAAAGTCGTCGTCCAGGTGGATCGGCATCGGGTCGCCAGCGGGATCGCTGTAGCGGAACGTCTGATCCTCGTCGAAAGTCTGCACCGAGGTAAACGCCGGTTCGCTATCACGCAGGGCCGCGTCGAAGGTGTGCTCCGGGCTCTTCTCACCGAACGAACCTTCGAATCTGCCGCCCCGGAAGAATCCGATGAAGTACTGCTCGTTCACCAGTTCGTCGTTGGAGTCCCGCGTTTCGAGCAATGTCGTGACGACAACACCGGAGTCTTTGCCCTCGATGCCGACCGGCTTCGCGCGAACGGTGAGAACCTCACCGGGCACGATCGGGCGGTGGAAGCGGAAGTCGTGCTCGCCGTGCAAGATCCGCAACATCAAGTCGTCGGGCACCACGCTCATCGTCGCGTCGGCCATGATCGCGGTGACCGGAACGACCGCGAACACCGGCGGCGCGTAGGTGCCGTCCAGATGTGCGGCGATCGGATCGTTGGTCGCCTTTGCGTAAGCGATGGTCTGAAGTGGCTCGACCTTGAATTCCTGTTCGTCGCCCCACTGATCGAGGCGGTCGAGGTGGAAATCTTCGTTGGTAGCCATGCACGCTCCTTGCGCGTCGTCGGGCGATCTGGTTTTGACGCTACGGTTACGCCGCCCGCCCGACGATGACCGAACTTCTCGCCTTCTTGACCGAACCGCTCGCGATGACGAGGCCGCTCCCCCGGGTTCCTTCCCACTCCCTTTCCGGAGTAGCTTCAGCACGTGCCCCCCGCCGACCTGACGACCGCCTATACGATCCCGATTCAGCGGGTGCAGGCGTTTGTCGGCCTGGCCCTGCACTGGGGCTGGGATATCGAAGCGATGTTGGGTTCCGCCGGAATTTCACCGATGCTGCTTGCCGAGGGCCGCTCCCGCGTCACCACAGAACAAGCCAGCGCGCTCTTTCGCCGACTGTGGCGCGAAACCGATGACGAACTGCTCGGACTCGGCCTGGATCCGGTGCCACGCGGCACCTTTCGGCTGCTGTGTTTCGCGATAGTCAACGCGCCGGATCTGGGGGCGGCACTGCGGCGGTTCGAAGATGTCAATCGGGCAGTACCGGGCATTCCGCCCGTCGCGATCACGGTCGACGGTGACGCTGCCCGGCTGTCAATCGACGTGACAACGATCCAGCGGCCGGTCGACCTGCTGATCGACACCCTGCTCGCCATCACCCATCGATTTATGAGTTGGGCAGTCGGCAAGCGGATACCGCTGCGTCAGGTCGAAGTGCCCTATGACGCACGTCCGGAGGTCGACGACTACGACCTCATCTTCGATGCGCCCGTAGTGTTTTCGGCTGCGCGGCCGGCGCTGGTGTTCGACAGTGCCAAACTGTCCGCACTGATCGTTCGCGATGACGCGTCGCTGGATACTTTTCTGCGTGGCGCACCGGCCAGTGTGCTGTCCTACCGTGGACACACGGCCTCGACCTCGAACCAGGTGCGGCGCCTGCTCGAACGGGGCTTGTCGGGCGGCTGGCTCAGCGCCGAGGAGGTCGCCGCGGAACTGGCTATGAGCCCGCAGACCCTCCGCCGAAAACTTCGTGAGGAAGACACGTCGCCGCGCGAAATCAAGGAGCAGATTCTGCGCGATGCCGCGATCGCGAGCCTGGTGCGCGGCGACGAAACCGTCGCCGCGCTGTCCCGTCGGCTCGGATTCTCCGAACCGAGTGCCTTTTCCCGGGCGTTCCGCCGGTGGACCGGCAGTCCGCCCGGGTCCTACCAGAGCTAGCCGAGCAGCCGCGCGATCTGGCTGTCGGAAACCATCCAGTCGGACAACAGCTTTCGCACTGTCGATTCATCCGCTGTCTGCGGTTCCGGGTGCGCTGCCGGGGTACGGCTGAACCGCGGCGCCGGCGCCGGCTGGCGGACGCCGTTGACCTCGATGAAGGCATCGCGAATCTGGTTGTGCGCATGCTCATGCGCCTCCCAGGGACTGAGTACCGGGGTCACACACGCGTCGGAGTCGGTGAACACGGCGGCCCACTCGTCGCGGGTGCGCTCCTTGAACTTGGCTCCGATGACCGCTTTGAGCTGCGGCCAGCCCGTCGGGTCAAGCTGGAACGGCAAGTCGGGGTCGTCGATGCCGAGTGCCGCCAAAAGCTGCATGTAGAAAGGGAATTCGACACAGCCGACGGCCACGTACCGGCCGTCGGCGCATTCGTAGGTGTCGTAGAACGGTGCGCCGCCGTCAAGTGCGTTCTCACCCCGGGGCTGGTTCCACAACCCGACAGCATGCATTCCGTGCATGAATGCGGTGTACAGGCTCGCACCGTCAACCATGGCCGCGTCGATGACCTGGCCCTTGCCGGACCGTTCGCGTTCGTACAGCGCGGCGAGGACTCCCATGGCCAGCAGCATGCCGCCACCGGCGAAGTCACCGATGATGTTTCCCGGCGGCACGGGGCGCTCACCGGGGCGGCCGATCAGCTCGAGCGCTCCGGTCAGGGCGATGTAGTTGATGTCATGGCCCGCGGTGCTGGCCAGCGGCCCCTGCTGACCCCAACCGGTCATCCGGCCGTAAATCAAACGCGGGTTGTGCTTTTCGAGCTCTTCGGGTCCGATACCCAAGCGTTCGGCGACACCCGGGCGGAACCCCTCGACGAACACATCGGCCTTGGCCACCAAGGCAAGCAGCGTCCCAACATCCTCGGGGTCTTTGAGATTCAGCGCGATCGTGTGCTTGCCCCGGTCGAGCGGACCGTCAGGAGGGGTCAGGCCGTCACCCGGCGTGCCGGCCCGCTCGACGCGCAATACGTCCGCTCCAAGGTCCGCCAGCACCATGCAGCCGAACGGCGCCGGCGCGAGACCGGCGAGTTCGACGACCTTGATGCCCGAAAGTGGCCCCGTCACAGTGACTTCGCAATGATCGTCTTCATGATCTCGTTGGTGCCGCCGTACACCTTCTGGATACGCGAGTCGGCATACAGCCTGGCGATCGGGTACTCCTGCATGTAGCCATAGCCGCCGAACAACTGCAGGCATTCGTCGGCCACCTTGACCTGCTGGTCGGTCAGCCACCATTTCGCCTTCGCGGCCGTCGGCACATCCAATTCGCCGGCGAGGTGCTTGACCACGCACTCGTCCAGGAAGCTCCAGGCGACGGACTTGACGGTGTCGCTCTCGGCGAGCACGAACTGCGTGTTCTGGAACTTGAAGATCGGGCGGCCGAACGCCTCACGCTCCTTGGTGTAGGTCAGCGTCACGTCGACGGTCTTCTCGATCGACGCTGCCGCGATGACCGCCAGCACCAATCGCTCCTGCGGCAACTGCTGCATCAACTGGATGAAGCCGAGACCTTCGACCGCGCCAACGAGATTAGACTGCGGGACCCGGACGTCATCGAAGAACAGCTCACAGGTGTCCTGACCGTGCTGGCCGATCTTCTCCAGATTGCGTCCGCGCCGGAAACCCTCACGGTGGGCCTCGACCAGGATCAGCGACACACTGTCCACCCCGCGACCTTCCGGATCCGTCTTCGCCGCGACCACAACAAGATCCGCGGTCTGGCCGTTCGAGATGAACGTCTTCGCACCGCTGATCACATAGTCGTCGCCGTCCTTGACCGCCTTGGTCTTGATCGCCTGCAGATCCGAGCCGGTGCCAGGCTCGGTCATCGCGATGGCGCTGACGACCTCACCCGAGGCCATCTTCGGCAACCACGTGGTCTTCTGTTCCTCGGTGCCGTACGAGCTCAGGTAGTGCGCGATGATCGCGCTGTGCAGCACCCCGCCGAAACTCGGTGCCATTGCACGGATCTGCTCGATCGCTACAACGGCCTCGTGTGCGAACGTACCGCCACCGCCGCCGTACTCCTCGGGGATACTCAAACACAACAGGCCGAGTTCGCCCGCCTTGCGCCAGACATCGCGATCGACCTGCTGCTGCCGGCCCCAACGCTCCTCGTTGGGAGCGCACTCCTTCTCGAAGAACCGGCGCGCCAGATCGGCAAGCGCGTCAAGGTCCTTGTCCATCCACGATGATCGGTGCAACACCACAGCAGAGCTCCTTCGATCGCAACTGTTGCAATCGACGCTACGGCGGCCGGCCGGCGGCGCCCATGACTCAACCGACCACAACCGTGACCGAACTGCTCGCAGCGGCTACCGAGGCGATGGCGTTGTCAGAGCGGTACCAATGCCACTACGACGGCGCGCAGGGCCATCGCCTTCCGGTGCCTTGATACACAGCGTTCAGCGGCTGGCCTTCCCCGCCGACGACGGGCGCACCATCATCGGCTGCGCCGTGCGGCAGAAGGAGACGGCCGGACACGACTCCGCCCCCGTCCACGCCGACTACATCCGCCTCACCGACGACAACACCACGACGACACGATCAGCCACCGGCGCCGTACGAGCACAGATCGCCCGCATCCTGTCCCTAGACATTGATGCCACCCACTTCCCCGCACTCGGCAAGAGCGATTCGGTCGTCGCTAACCTTCAGGCCGAGTTCCCTGGCCTGCGGCCGGTCTTGTTCTACTCCCCGTACGAGGCCGCGGCCTGGACGATCATCGGCAATCGAATCCGCATGGAGCAGGCCGCCCGCATCAAGGACCGCATCGCCAAAGAGTACGGCCACAGCATCGACGTTGCCGGTCGAAAGCTGCATGCCTTTCCCACTCCGGACCAATTGCGCTGCATCACAGTGGTTCCCGGCCTGACAGCCACCAAGATCGCCCGCTTGCACGCACTCGCCTATGCCACCGAAGACGGGCTCCTCGACCCGACCCGCCTCCGCGACCAGCCCCCCGAACTCTCCCTCTCCGAGCTGAAGAAACTCCCCGGCATCGGCACATTCTCCGCCGAGCTGATCCTCATCCGCGGCGTCGGACACCCCGATGTGTTCCCCACCGCAGAACCCCGCGTCGCCAAAGCCATGGCCGCGGCCTACGGCCTCGACCCAGCCACCGCGCACGATCTCCCGCGCTTGAGCGCTATCGCCGAGACCTGGCGCCCGTACCGCAGCTGGGTCACCCTGCTCCTGCGCACCCACGCACAGGAGTCGGCTTAAGAAACCGGTGCCGCCCCTCACGGCTGATCTCACACCCCGGCCAACACCGTGTTCAAAGTGGCGGAATGGCAGACACACTAGCCACCGCGCGACGTCAGATTGATCAACGGCAGATAGACCGTGTCGAACAGCACCGCAAGCTTGTCGCCGTCAAACGGCTTGCGGGTGAAGAACAATTCGTGGCGCATCAGCGCGAGCATGCTGGTCGCCACAGGCAGCGGAATGTGTTCCGGACCAATCTCACCGCGCTCGCGGGCCTCCGCCAATGCCTGCAGCACCGTTTGGTCGACCCATCCGGCAATTGCCGTGGTCATTTCTTCGGCCAACTCGTCGTCGGCCTCCGCCAATAGGCAGCGATAGTTCCCAATCCCGATGCGCTGCAGCTCCCGGAGCAAGGCCCCCAACAGTGCCAATACGTCTTCACGCAGGGAGCTGGCCGACGCGAGCCGGGTAGGTGGGTATCGCAGTGTCGGCAGCGCGTCGGCGACCATGTGCGCGCGTGATCGGTAACGGCGGTACAGCACCGGCTTGCTGGTCTTGGCTCGACGGGCCACCCCCTCAAAAGTGACCCCGGAGTATCCGTGCTCCTTCAGCTCCGCATACGTCGCGTCGCGGATTGCCGACATCAGCGCTTCGTCCCGCCGCCGTGTGCCGCCATCGGCCGGCGACGTTTCTGCGCTTTCCTTCACGCCTCCGGTAGACACGTTGCGTATCTTACGCGTGATACGATCGATCCATACAAGATACGATCCGTTTCTTATTGCACGGCCCTCGCCAGGACTGCCCGAGGAAAGGAAATCCATGAGCGTCGTTCTACCGACGGTGGCCGATTTGAGCCCCGCGCAACGGGAAGCATTCGAGCTGTTCCCCGCCAATCTGACCCGGGGCCTGGTGATGACGAAAAACAGTGCCAAGCCCTATCTCACACTGGGCCTCTCCTTCAGGGACGGCGGATTGTCCCCCGAGACCAGAGAATTGGTCATCTTGCGGGTCGGAGCGGTCACGCGCGCGCAGTACGAGATACACCACCATGCTCCCGAGGCACAGCGAGTCGGAGTGCCGACCGGGGTGATCGACGCGGTGGTGTCCGGAGCAGACTCGTTCGGCGATGAGCGCCTCGCTGCGCTCATCGGTTTCGTCGACGAACTCCTTGCCGGGATCGCGGGCCCACCCGCAAATACCGACGCCGTCCAGAAGTTCTACTCAGACAACGAAATCGCCGAAATCGTTTTGCTCACCGGGCATTACGTGATGACAGCACTCTTCCTCAAGACGCTGGGCATCACCGCCGACGGCGAGGATGCGACGCAGGACATCCTCACGACCGCCACGAACACATTGCGTGCAGAAGAAGGGCAGGAACTGATATGACACAGGACTGTGCGTTCCACAAGGGACTCGTCCAACTCGGCGGAGGCGCACACGTTTTCCTCTCCGGCGACGAGGGTTTCGGGCTCGCCAACGCGGGTCTGGTGGTCAGCGATGGCGAATCACTGGTCGTGGACACCCTTTACGATGTGCGGCACGCGCAGGAGATGCGTGATGCGTTCGGGCAGCACACCGCCAGCGCCCCGGTGCGATACGTATTCAACACGCACACCGACGGCGACCACTTCTTCGGTAACCAGGTATTCGCCAACGATGTCGAGATCATCGCCACCGAAGCCGCCAGTGCGCTCATGGTGCAAGAGCACGCCGATCTGACCGCCGAGCTCCTGGGCGGCAGCGCCGACCCGTCATCAGATATGCACGTGTTGGCCCCACTGGCCAAGCCCTTCCGCTTCGATGAAGTACGCGTCCGTCCCGCGGACACCACTTTCTCGGGCGAGAGGGCGCTTCGGGTGGGCAAGCTCGACGTCGAGTTGCACGAGCTCGGTCCGGCCCACACCGTCGGAGACGCGATCGCCTTCCTCCCCGAACACAAGGTGCTTTTCTCCGGTGACCTACTGACCCACGGCATCGTGAAAGTCGTCTGGTCGGGTTCGATCCCCAACTGGATCGCCGCGCTGGAGCGTATCCGCGCCTTTGGCGCCAAAACCGTTGTGCCCGGTCATGGTCCAGTGCTGGTCGGGGGCGAGATCGACGCGGCCATCGATCGCGGCATCGCGTTCTGGTCAGATTTACACGAGCAAGCGAACCGTCTCTACGACCAGGGCACCCCCGTCGAGGACGCGACAGCCCGCATGGACGTCACGAAATATCCTGAAGCGGCGGTCACCCTGCCGATCATCGTCGCGGCCATCTACCACGAACGCGACCCCGAAATCCCTTTCCAAAGCCTCACCCAGGCACTGGAATCCATCTCAGGACAGCTCACCAAGGCCGCAGCCGGCCCGAAGTAGAAGCGAGTCTGGGGTCAGCCTGCCGCGTTGGTACGCAGCGGCGGGCATTGCCCTTCGGCATCCGCGGTGAGCTCGTAGTGCCACTTCTCGTTGGCGAAGACCTGGCACAGGCCGAATTGCGTGCTGTGCGCCAGCATCCACCCGTAGGCCGATGCGGGGCCGATATCGACGGCCTTGCCCTGCACATGATGCGATTCGTCGGGAGTGGCCACCCACTGCCGTGCTACCGCCAGGCTTCCGTATGTCTGTACCGCGTCATCGAGTAACTGCTGCTGGAAAGCCCGCGACCGCCAGCCCGACGTGATCACAAGTGTCACACCGTCGGCCGCCGCGCTATTGGCGGCATCCTGGACAGCGCGCAGCAGCGGAGGGTCCAGCCTGATGACCGCTAGCGACGTGGTGTCGAATGGGCTTACCGGAGCGGACAATGCTCCCCCGTCCGGCTCCTCACCCAGCGTGCCGGACGAAGGAGGCTGCGGGACGGTCGTCTGGGCCGTCACCAAGACAATGCCGGCCACCGCATCCGAGTGTCCACCCGCAGCGGGCTCGGCGGCGTGGCATGCCGACAGTGCGAGCGTCGCGGCGATGGCCACGCCCACGACAGCGCTACGCGACATCTGGCAAGGTCCGGTCACGAGCGGTGTGGCTCGTCCTCATCATCGTCGTCGACGTCGAATTGCTCGTAGGTCTCTTCGGCCGAGGGGTGGTGGTGCGCCGCGGTGGCGACCTCCTTGAGGCTCACCGCGGCAGCGGCAGAGGAAGACGTCTCCGACACCCGTGGGATCACGGATGTCTCGCTTGGATCAGCTTCCGCCACATCGGCTTTCGCGTCACTCTCGGCAGAGTCGGCGGCAGGTTCCCCGGAATCTGCGCCTTCGGGCTCGTTCTCGCCTGCCTCGGCGTCCTGGTCGGACTCCTCGTCGGATTCCAGTGCACCGGCATGCCGGTCCCGGATCGCATCGACGATCATGAGCACCACGCCGACGGCGGCCGCGGCGATACAGACAAAGGCAAGAACCTCATTACTGGTGACCACCGCGGTCACCAGGGCCGCCAGACCGACTGCGGCCAATACCAGTGCGACGATCAGCATCGCGAATCACTCCTCATACGTGCCGCGAGCATAGACCGATCTAGATCAGTAGTTGTTCCCACGGTTGAACTGGCCGAAACCGGCTTCCTTGGATGCGTTTTCATTCGAGGCGCCCGCATCGACGGGTGCAGCCGAACCGCGCTGGCCAAGCTCCTCGAGCTGAGACTCCAGGTAGGTCTTGAGCCGGGTGCGGTACTCGCGCTCGAATGTACGCAACTGCTCCAGACGACCTTCCAGCACCGTGCGCTGCTGATTGATGGTGCCCATGATCTCCGAGTGCTTGCGCTCGGCATCGGATTGCAGGGCATCGGCCTTCTCCTGCGCCTGGCGCAGCTGGGTCTCGGAACGGGTCTGGGCATCCGAGAGTAGCGCCTCGGCCTTGGACCGTGCCTCGGTGACCGTCTTATCGGCGGTAGCGCGGGCCTCGCTGACAATCTGGTCCGCATTTGCGCGAGCATCGGCGAGCAGCTTTTCCGACTCGGACTTGGCGTTCCCGGTCAGACGGTCCGCGGTGTCCTGCGCCAGACCCAAGATCTTGGCCGCGCGGACATGGTGCTCCTCGGTCGACGCCGCGACGGGAGCGGCCGCCACAACCGGCGCCGGCGTGGGCTCGGGCTTAGCGGGCTCCGGCTTCTTCTCGGGCTTGGGCGCCTCGTAGACGGGGGCGGCGCCGCCACCCTTGCGGGCCTCGACCAGCTCCTGGTCCAGCTCCTGAACCCGCTGACGCAGATCCGAGTTCTCCTCGATCAGGCGGGCCAGCTCGTTCTCCACCAGGTCGAGGAAGGCGTCAACCTCATCCTCGTTGTATCCGCGCTTACCGATGGGTGGCTTACTGAACGCGACGTTATGTACATCAGCTGGTGTAAGCGGCATTGCCTGCCCCTATCAAGTCTCGACGTCTGGAATCGTATTGCAGTGTAAAGCGAACGTGGCGTCTCACTGTAACTGGCGTCCATCCTGTCACATCCGACCCGCCGGTCGCAGCAGAGCTTGTTAAGTATCCCTCTGACGTGCATAAAAATACTCTGAGGCTTTGGATATGACGCGCATTCGTATCCAGATCGATGTGAGTTGAATACCGAAATTCAGCGTCGCTGGAGGCTTAGCCAGCGGCCATCAGGAACGCCACCCGCATGCCAAAGAATCCGACCAAAAGCAACAAAGTAATGGACAAATCGAATCGCACCGCGCCAAGGGAGAGGGGCGGAATGAGACGGCGCAATAACCGCACCGGAGGGTCGGTGACCGTGAAGATGAGCTCCAGAATCACCACCGTGGCACCTCGCGGGTGCCAGTCACGGCTAATGGACTGAATCGTCTCGATCACTATGCGTGCGAACAGCAGCAAACAGAAAAGCAGAAGCGCATAGCCAATGATCTCAAAAAACAGTGCCAAGGGATCCCTCACCAACCAAGCGTGAAAACCACGCGCGGGCTTCTCTAACAACAGTCGCAGCCTACCGGCAGGCCCCACCGGACCGCCTGTCACACAACGAAACCCCTGGGCCATGCCACAGGTGCCACCACTAGCAACCAATGGTTGCATATCATTGAGCCGCCCCCTATGCTGAAACGCAACCGATAGTTGCGAGTAGGGAGAGACATGTCATACGAACGCATCGAGCGCGAGCTGTACATCGACGCCCTACCGGAGGTCGTCTTCTCCGTCATCAGCCGCCCGGAGCATATGAAGCAATGGTGGCCGGACGACGCCGAGTTCGCCCCGGCTCCGGGCGCCCGGGGCCAGATCTCCTTTCATGGCGAGGAAGCCGGTGAGGTCCATGTCTACGGCCTGACGCTCGTCGACGTGGAGCCGCCGCGGCTGTTCTCATTCCGTTGGTGTTATCCAGAAGGGCACTTGGCGAACGACGGGAATTCGCTACTGGTGACATTTGAGCTCACGCCCTCGGGCGCGGGCACGCGGGTGCGCATGACCGAAGTCGGCTTCCGGGAACAGGGACGCACCGAGGCCGAGGTCGTCGAACAGTACGAGTCGCATGAGGAAGGCTGGGCGCAGCACCTGCCCCGGCTGGCTCCCTGTGTGGGCGAGCTGGCAGGGCGGTCATGACTGCAGTAATCGACGACGACCTGTGGGCGGCGGTCGGCGATCCGACCCGGCGGCGGGTCTTCGACCTCATCCTCAACGACGGCGTGGCGACGGCCACGACACTGAGTGAGCGCCTGCCGGTCACCCGCCAGGCCGTGACCAAACATCTCGCGGTCCTCGACAAGGCGGGCCTGGTCCGCGCCACCTCCCAGGGGCGGGAGAAGCAGTATCGCGCCAACGGCGAGCAGGTCGCCCGCATCGCCGAGCAGCTCAGCGCCGTGGGAGCGGCATGGGATCGCCGACTGACACGAATAAAGCACCTCGCCGAGACCATAGAGAAGGCAACATCATGAAGACACCCCCGATCGTGTCGGCACCGGAATGGGACATGGCATACCAGCAGATGCTCGTCGAAGAGAAGGCATTCACCCGGGCGCGTGACGCATTGGCCGCCAAAAGACGGCGCATGCCCTGGACCGAGGTGAACGCCTCCTATCGGTTCGAGGGTCCGGAGGGGCCGATGAACCTCCTCGAGTTGTTCCAGGGGCGCCGTCAGCTCATCGTGTACCGCGCCTTTATCGATCCCGGTACCGGAGACTGGCCCGCACACGGCTGTACCGGCTGCTCGTTGATGGCCGACCACATAGGCAACCTGGCGCACCTGAACGCACGCGACACGACACTGGCCTATGTCTCGCGTGGGTCCCAGGCCGACCTGGAGCGGATCAAAAACCGCATGGGATGGAAAATCCCTTGGTACACAATAGTTCCCGAAAGCACCTTCGATCGGGACCTGGGCGTGCACGACTGGCACGGACACAACGCGTTCATCCGCGACGGCGACCGTGTGTATCGCACTTACTTCATCAACAACCGAGGCGACGAGGCGTTCAACAACACCTGGACCTTCCTCGACATGACGGCACTGGGCCGCCAGGAGACATGGGAAGACTCCCCGCCGGGCTACCCCCAATCCCCCGCGTACGAGTGGTGGGACTGGCATGACGAGTACGGATCACATGAACCGTCGCGATGGTTCGGCGACCCGGACCCCGACGACCCGCATGATCCGCGGCCTGTGAAGCCCTGCCACTAAAGCGAATTCGGGCGAGAAGATGCAGTTCGCATCTTCTCGCCCGAATTCGTCAGAGGTCTACTGGTAGGAGTAGAAGCCGCTCTCGGCGATCCGGCGGCGCTCCTCGGCGCTGACGTCGATATCGGCCGGAGACAGCAGGAAGACCTTCGTCGCCACCTTGTCGAACGAACCGCGCAACGCGAACGCGAGTCCGGCCGCGAAATCCACCACGCGCTTGGCATCGGCGTTGTCCATCGACACCAGGTCCATGATGACCGGGGTGCCGTCGCGGAACCGCTCACCGATGGTGCGTGCCTCGCTGTAGTCCTTGGGGCGCAGCGTGGTGATCTTGGACAACGGGCTGCCCTCTTCGAAGATCGCGGCGCGGCGCGGATCCATGGCCAGCGCGCCACGGGTGGGAGCGCTACCCCTCAATGAGCCCAAACGCGGTGCCGGACGGTCGAACTCACGCGGAGCAGGGTGCCGGGCGGCAAAGCGATCCTCCTCGGCGTAACCACCAGGACCACCGGAACGGTAGCCGGGCTCGTCGTAGCCGTACTCGGCATCGTCGGCGAACCGCTCGCCACGGCGCGGGTACCGGCGATCCTCGGCGGACGCGCGCCGGGGCGCATGCGCGTCGACGTCGTCGTAGTACTCGTCGTCGTAGTCGTCCATGGGAGCCATGCCGAAGTAGGCCTTGACCTTGTGCAGCGTGCTCATCGCGTGACCTTCCGTGCGTGGGCTATATGGAGTTCAGTTGTTCGCTCGGTCTCTACAGCTGTGTTGCAAATGTGACTGGAGTGACGATCTACCGTGACGTTAGCGGTCGTTGCCCCATCAGCGCCGTTCCGACACGCACACAAGTGGACCCATATTTAATGGCGGTCTCCAGGTCGTTGGACATTCCTGCCGATAAGTGATTCGCCTGCGGATAGCGCCGCTGAACGCGTTCGTGTTCTTGCTGGAGTCGACGAAAGGCCTGGTCGGCATCGGCCTCACGAGGAGGCAGAGCCATCAACCCGGCAAGCTCGAGATGCTCGCTGGCGACCACCTGCGCGCACAGCTCGTCGACTCCGGCCACGTCAGCGATATCCACTCCGCCCCGAGCGGTATCGCCATCGAGGCTGATCTGGAGGTACACGTGCAGTGGCTCGCTGCTGTCCCCCGCTGCGCGCGCTGTATCCAGCGCGGCGACCAGCCGCGAATTGTCCACCGAATGCACCGAATAGGCCCAGTGGGCAACCGATTTCGCCTTGTTGCGCTGCAGATTGCCCACCATGTGCCAGTGAATATCCGCATGGCCCACCTCCGCCACCTTGGCGGCAGCCTCCTGATCCCTCGATTCCCCGAACGCGCGGCAGCCCAACGAGTACAGCTCCTGGACGTCGGCCGCCGGGAAAAACTTGGTGACGGGCAGCAGTTCGATCTCTTGCGGGTCGCGATCAACAGCCTCGGCGGCAACGCGGACTCGCTCGCGCACCGCGGCCAGTGCGGTGCTCAGCTCATCGGCACGCGTCATCAACTGAGCCAGATCACCGAGGCCAGCCGGCCGGTACGCGGCTCACGGCGATAACTGAACAAATCCGGGTCCTCGACCGTGCAGCGCGGATCGATGTCGATTGCCCGCACACCCAATCCGGAAAGCTGCCGGGCGATTCCGGCCCGCAGATCCAGGCCCGGCGTGCCGGCGCCGGTCGTAGTGCGACTCCCCGGCAGCGCCGTCTCGACATCCGCGGCCATATCGGCCGGCACTTCGTAATACCGGCCGCTTACCGCCGGCCCGAGAAAGGCCGAGATACGGCCTACCTCCGCACCGGCTTCCACCATGGCTTCGACGGTGCGCGGCACGATGCCGAGTTTGGCGCCGACCCGACCGGCGTGGGCACCCGCGATGACTCCCGCGCTCGCATCGGCGAGTAGCACCGGGACGCAGTCCGCGGTCAGGACCGCGAGCGCGATACCGGGTTCGGTGGTCAACAGCGCGTCGGTGTCCGGGATAACCGATGTTCCGGGCCCCTCGACGCGGTGCACGTTGTCGCCGTGAACCTGCTGCATCCAGATCAGATGATCGTCCGGCAAGCTCAGCGCACCCGCGAGGCGTGACCGGTTAGCAGCCACCGCATCGGGGTCGTCACCAACGTGATCGCCGAGGTTGAAACTGTCAAAAGGAGCACGTGACACGCCACCGCGCCGGGTGGTGGTGACACGTCGAACTCGAAAACCCATACGTCAGAGGGTAGTTCGTCGGTTAAGTAGCAAGCCGTCAGCGCCGCATGAAGGGCGGCACATCGACATCGTCCTCATCGCCGCCACCGAGCGTCACCGTAGAGCCGTTGGTGTCCCTGGGCAGGCTCTGTGCGTCGATGGTGTCGAAAATGCTGGTCCCGTTGGAACCGTTGACCTGGCCGGCCTTCCCGGGAGCCACCGTGCCAGGCGCTGCCGTACCGCTGATCGGCTTGCGGCTGGGACCACCGGCGTCGAAACCTGCGGCGATGACGGTGACGCGCACCTCGTCACCGAGCGAGTCGTCGATGACGGTTCCGAAGATGATGTTGGCTTCGGGGTGCGCCGATTCCTGCACCAGCGAGGCCGCCTCGTTGATCTCGAACAGACCCAGGTCGCTGCCACCGGCGATCGACATCAGCACGCCCTGAGCACCTTCCATCGAGGCCTCGAGAAGCGGTGAGTTGATGGCGGTCTCGGCGGCCTTGAGCGCCCTGCCGTCGCCACGGGAGGACCCGATGCCCATCAGGGCGCTACCGGCGCCGGACATCACGCTCTTCACGTCGGCGAAGTCGACGTTGATCAGACCCGGCGTGGTGATGAGGTCGGTGATGCCCTGAACACCGTTGAGTAGCACCTCGTCGGCGCTGCGGAACGCGTCCATGAGCGATACCGCGGCGTCGCCCATCTGCAGCAGGCGGTCGTTGGGAATGACGATCAGGGTGTCGCAGCTTTCCCGCAACGAGCCGATACCGAGCTCGGCCTGGCCGCTGCGGCGCTTGCCCTCGAAGGAGAACGGCCGGGTGACCACGCCGATGGTCAGCGCACCGAGCTTGCGGGCAATGCTGGCCACCACGGGTGCGCCACCGGTTCCGGTGCCACCACCCTCACCGGCGGTGACGAAGACCATGTCGGCGCCCTTGAGGAGCTCCTCGATCTCGTCCTTGGCGTCCTCGGCGGCCTTGCGGCCCACGTCGGGGTCCGCACCCGCACCCAGGCCGCGCGTGGAATCGCGACCGACGTCGAGCTTGACGTCGGCGTCGCTCATCAGCAGCGCCTGCGCATCGGTGTTGATCGCGATGAACTCGACCCCCTTGAGGCCGTGCTCGATCATGCGGTTGACGGCGTTGACGCCGCCGCCCCCGATGCCGACGACCTTGATCACCGCGAGGTAGTTGTGTGGAGGCGTCATGGTCGCCTTCCTCCCTGGTTGCTGCCGTGGTCTGAGTAGCTGGAGCCTCTCTGCAAACTCTCAACCTCTACCTCAGGCTTAGAGTTATGTCAGGTTGTCCCGCTGAAACAGAACGGTAGGGGGCGCGGTTAGCCGCGCCCGGGAGGCGCGCCGATGGATCGCTGGATTTTCCCGTGGCTATTTCTGGAAACCGCGAGCAGTCCGGTCACCTACTTGACCGTGGGCAGGTCCGGGCTGGACACGTCGTACATGCGACCGGGCTGGGTAAGCAGGGCCCCCAGCTTTTCCGCCTTCTCCGCGGTGCGGTCGGTGGTCCCCCAGACGATGGTGCGACCGTCGTCGAGAGTGAGCGTGATCGACGACACCGACGGCGCAGCGATCTTGGCGACCTGTCGCGCCAGGTCGGGTGCCAGCGAGGTGAGAACCTGCAGTGCCGCCTTGGTCGTCGGGTCCTGCGGGCCTGGAGCCACCACGTCCAGCACCGGGATGCCAGGCGGCGGCGGTTCGTTGGCGAAGTCCACCCCGTCGCGGTCGATGAGGTGCGTCCCGTCGCCGCCCGCCCACGCCGCAACCGGGACCCGTTCGACGATGGTGACGCGCAAGGTGGACGGGTACTCGCATTGCACACGCGCGCTGGCCACCCGGCGGATGCTGGCCACCCGGTCCGCGGCGGCGGCGGTATCGATCTGCAGCAGCCGCGTGCCCTTGGCGATGTTCAGTTCTCGAAGGACGTCCTCTTGGGTGACCACCCCGGTGCCGGTCACCACGGTCTGGCGCACGGACATCAGGGGCGTGAAGTACAGGATCGCCCCCAGCCCCACCGCGATCACGGTGAGCAGCACCGCGAGCAGCAGGGTGTGCAAACCCTGAACCTTCCCGCGTCCCGCGCTCTTGCCCTGATCTACCTGCTTGCCCTTGGCGGCCGCCTTCGCCTCACGCCGCGCCTGTTCCAGGGCGATGGCGCGCCGCTGTGCGTCGCGGCGCTCCATCCGCTCGCGCCGGGCCCGCATCCGCGGCCCCTCGGCGGACTCGTCGGCGCCCGCCTGCTCGGCACTGGCATCCTCGTCGATCGCCTCGGCAGCGGAATCCCCGACCTCGTCAGACACTGGAGCGGACTCCGCCGCCTCCTCGGAAGTCTTGTCCGGCTCGCTCATTGACCGTTCCTCGGGGGCGGCCAGTCATTGGCACGCGCACGCAACGCGCGCACGATCTCCTTGCCCTGCAGCGTGACATCGCCCGCACCCATCGTGATCACCAGGTCCCCCGGCGCCGTGGCCGCGGCGACATGCGCAGCCACCGTCGACAGATCGGGCAGGTAATGCACCGGCACCCCGGAGATCTGCTCGACGATCAACGCACCGCTGACACCCGGCAGCGGTGCTTCGCGCGCGCCGTAGACATCGAGCACGAACACCAGATCGGCCACACTGAGCGCCTCGGCGAACTCTGTTGCGAAAGATGCTGTGCGGGAGTACAAATGGGGCTGAAAGACGACGACGGAGCGTCCAAATCCCTGTTGCGCGACGATCCCGGAAACCGCCTGCAGCACCGTGCGGACCTCGGTGGGATGGTGCGCATAGTCATCAAAGACCCGGACGCTCTCGACCTGACCGACCAATTCGAATCGGCGGCGCACACCTTCAAATCCGGCCAGCCCATCGAGCACATCCTCGACAGAGGCCCCGATCTCGGCGGCCGCCACCACAGCGGCCAGCGCGTTCAGGGCCATGTGCCGACCCGGCACCGACAGTCGCATGGTGCGCGAGGTCTTCTCGCCCGCCAGCTGGATCTGCGCGAACGCTCCGGTGTCCTTGAACTGCCAATCACGCAGCCACCCGGCCACCGGGACACCCGCGGCGTCGGCCTGTTCGGCGCTGCCGTAGCCACGTACTCGTAGGCCGCGCTCGTGGGCCCGGCGTGCCAACGCCGCGGACCCCGGATCATCCAGACACACCACCAAGACCCCTTCGGGACCTAAAGTTTCGGTGAATTCGTCGAATACCGCGGTATAGGCCTCGACACTGCCGAAGTGATCGAGATGGTCTGCCTCGATGTTGGTCACGACGATGAGATCCGGCCGGTACTGCAGCAGCGAACCATCACTTTCGTCGGCCTCGGCCACGAACACGTCCCCACTGCCGTGGTGGGCGTTGGTGCCGGCCTCGTTGAGTTCACCACCGACCGCGAACGATGGGTCGTATCCGCAATGCTGCAGCGCCACAATGAGCATGGAGGTGGTGCTGGTCTTGCCATGTGTTCCGGTCACCATGAGGGTGCGGTATCCGGCCATCAGGTCCGCGAGCACAACCGGGCGCAGCAGGACCGGTATTCCACGCCGATGAGCTTCCACCAGTTCAGGATTCGTCTTGGGAATGGCCGCGTGGGTGGTGACCACCACGGTGGGACCGCCCGGCAGCAGATCCAAGGCGTCGCCGTCGTGGCCGATATTGACCAGGGCACCGCGGGTACGCAGCGCGAGCACGCCACGAGATTCCTTGGCATCGGAGCCCGAAACCTGCGCTCCCCTGTCCAGCAGGATCCTGGCGATCCCCGACATTCCGGCACCGCCTATGCCGACCATGTGCACGCGGCGCAGATGCTCCGGGAGTGGGCCGATGTTCATCGCGATGCACTCCGTCCCTGAGATCGCTGCTGTCGTGCGACTTCGAGCGCCACCTGAGCCACCTGCCGTGCGGCGTCCGGATGTCCCGACAGCGCGGCGGCCGACGTCATCTCGGCAAGCTTGCCGGAATCGGAGGCGATTTCGATCACCATGTGTGCCAATGTCTCCGGAGTGAGGTCACGGTCGGCGACGATCACACCACCTCCGGCCTCGACGACCGGCAGCGCGTTGAGCCGCTGTTCGCCGTTGCCGATGGGCAGGGGCACGTAGATGGCGGGCAACCCGACCGCCGAGACCTCGGCGACGGTCATCGCGCCGGATCGGCACACGGCGATATCGGCCGCGGCGTAGGCCAGGTCCATGCGGTCCAGGTATGGCAGAGCCACATATTTGGGGGCACCCGGAACATCCCGCGGACCGCCCTGTGGCAGCTCGATCGTATTCTTCGGCCCGTGTGCATGCAGCACCGAAACACCGGCAGCGGCAAGGTCATTGGCTGCGGCCGAGACGGCATTGTTCAGGGACACCGCGCCCTGGGACCCGCCGAATACCAAGAGCACGAGAGCATCGTCGTCGAATCCGTAGTGAGCACGCGCCTCCTGCCGCAATGCGGTGCGATCCAGCGCTGTGATCGATCCACGAACCGGCACCCCGACCACCTCGGCATGGCGCAGTCCCGAATCCGAGACGGCCGACAGCACGCGCTGCGCGCTGCGCGCCCCGACCCGATTGGCAAGGCCGGCACGTGCGTTGGCCTCGTGAATAACCACCGGAACACGAGGACGGCGCAGCGGTCCTCGACGAGCCGCCAGATAGGCGGGCAGCGCCACGTAACCCCCGAAACCGATGACCACGTCCGCTCCGACGTTGTCGAACACCGCCCGGGTCTGCCGCACTGCCCGGCGCACCCGCAACGGCAGCCGCACGAGGTCACCGGTGAGGCGGCGCGGGAGCGGCACCGGCACGATCAGTTCCAGGTCGTACCCACGGTCGGGCACCAGCCGCGTCTCCAGGCCACGCTCGGTACCCAATGCGGTGATCCGCACCGACGGGTCGATCTCACGCAGTGCGTCGGCAACCGCCATGGCGGGTTCGACGTGTCCCGCGGTACCGCCGCCGGCCAGTACCACCGAAAGCGGCCGAAGTTCGTCACTCACTCCGGGAGCATCCTTTCGGTCTGGCGGCAATCACATGTTCAGCAGCTATCGATGGCTTCGGGCCCGTGAACTCCCGGCCCGGGATTGCTCACGGGACCGGCCGCTCGCGCGCGCGCCCGAGGCCCTGCGCACCTGCTGTACCTGCCTATGATGCCCTGCGTCGCTATCGGTACGTGCACGTGGCTTGCGCTTGCCCCCCTGCGCCGATTCTTGCTGCCATGTGCGCTCGGGCCGCCGATCGGCAGTCTCGGCGCCTCGTCCGGCCGACTTGGCGCGCAGTCGATCGCGTGCGGTGTCGATGCGCGGCGCCACATACGGCTCCGGCGCCGGGAGCCGCAGCAGCCTGTTCATCCGGTCACCCGAACCCGCACGCAGTGCGGCGACGGCCTCGGGTTCGTGGCGCGCCGCGTTAGCGATCAGACCGATCATGAAAAGGGCTGTGGCCGTGGCAGTACCACCCGAAGAAATCAGCGGCAGCTGGATACCGGTCACCGGCAGTAGGCCGATCACGTATCCGATGTTGATGAAGGACTGACCGATGACCCACATACCGGCGGTGGCGGTCAGCATCCGCAGGAACGGATCGGCACTGCGTTTGGCGATGCGCATGGCGGTGTATGCAAAGACGCCGAACAGCGCCAGCACCCCCATGCAGCCGACAAATCCGAGTTCCTCGCCGATGATCGCGAAGATGAAGTCGTTGTGGGCGTTGGGCAGGTAGTGCCATTTCGCCGAACCCTGCCCCAGACCCTGGCCGAAGAAACCACCCTGGGCCAGCGCGAATCGAGCCTGACGCGACTGATAACCGGTGGCCTGCGGGTCCGCCGACGGATCCAGCCACGCCTTGACCCGATCAGAGCGGTACCCGGCGGAGACGGCAAGGATTGCCGCGGCCAGTACGGCGGCGATCACCGAACTGAGGAACACCTTCAGCGGCAGCCCGGCATACCAGAGCAGCGCCAGCAAGATGATGCTCATGGACACCGTCTGCCCCAGGTCGGGCTGAATGACGATGAGCACGAGGGCGATGAGCGCGGCCGGCACCAACGGAACCAGCATCTCGCGCAGCGAGGCCTTCTCCATGCGGCGCGAAGCCAACAGGTGCGCACCCCAGATCGCGAAGGCGATCTTGGTGAGCTCCGAAGGTTGCATCGACATGCCGCCGTAGACGAACCAGCCACGAGAACCGTTGGAGTACGTGCCGATTCCGGGCACCAGCACCAAGGTGATCAAGACGATGGTGAAGACGAATGCCGGGAACGAGTACTTGCGCATCACCCGGATCGGCGTGCGCAGCGCGATGTAGAAACCGACCAGACCCACGCAGACCCAGAGCACCTGCTTGCCGAACACCGCCCACGCAGACCCGTCCACGTCATAGGACTCAACGCCCGAAGCGGACAACACCATGATGAGGCCCAGTGTGGTCAACAGCGCGGCCGTCGCGATGATCAGGTGAAACGAGGTCATCGGCCGGTTCAGCCAGGCACCCAAACGAGTCCGGGCCACCAACCCAGCGGTCTTCGCGTCGGACGATTTCTTGGCAGGCTTGGCCGCCGTCTTCGCCGCAGCGCGGTTCTCGGAGCGGAAAAACCTGGTGAACGGAGCGGTCAGGGTCGACACGGCGCTATTACCTAACCGGTAAGTGCGCGCACCGCCGCGGCGAATCGATCGCCACGCTCGGAGTACCCGCTGAATTGGTCGAAGGATGCGCCGGCCGGAGCCAGCAGCACGGTGTCGCCAGGCAGGGCCACAGCGCTGGCGTGCCGGACGGCCGCGGCCATGACCCGGGTACCCAGATCAGCGCCACCCCCATCCGCCTCATCAGTCACATAGACCACATTTGCCTCTTGCACCCCAGCATCCTCGCGCGTCACAACCGCAACAACGGGTACATCCGGCGCGTGTCGCGCCAAAGCCTCAGCAATCACACCCCGATCGGTGCCGATCAGCACAACCGCACCGAGCCGGTCGGCACATTCGCGCACCAGATCATCGACCGCCGCTCCCTTGAGCAACCCCCCGGCAATCCAGATGACGCGCCGATAGGCCGCGATGGACGCCGCGGCAGCGTGCGGATTGGTGGCCTTCGAGTCGTCCACGTACGAAACATCGTGTCGCTGCGCCACCAGCTCGGCACGGTGCCGCCCCACCTGGAATGCCTCCAGCGCCCTCGCAACAGCCTCCGCGGGCGTACCCACCGCACGCGCCAGCGCGGCGGCCGCCAGCGCGTTGAGCACACCGATCGGACCCGCGACCGGAAGCTTGGCCACCTCGATCAGGGGTACATCCGGCCCGAACGCCCGGTCCACCAGCAGGCCGTCACGCACTCCGAGCTCCCCGGCCCCGGGTTCACCGGTGCGGAACCCGGCCTTGATCGGTGCCGCCGCGCCGTAAAGCAGTCCGGCCGCCACCCCGTCATCGAGACCGACGACGGCGACCTCGCCGTCGAGCACTCGCGCCTTGTCCCGGGTGTAGGCGTCCATTCCCCCGTGCCAGTCCAAGTGATCCTCGGCCACGTTGAGCACCACGCCGGCGGTCGGCCGCACCGAGGGCGCCCAGTGCAACTGGAAGCTCGACAGCTCGACGGCCAGGTAGTCGACATCGCGATCCAGCACGTTCAGCACCGGGTCGCCGATGTTCCCGCACAGCGCACTGGTGCGGCCCGCGGCCGTCAGCATGTCGTGGACCATGGCGGTGGTGGTGGTCTTTCCGTTGGTTCCGGTCACCACCAGCCATCGCTTGGGCGGCCCAAACCGGCCGGAAACATCCAGACGCCATGCCAATTCGACATCACCCCAGATGGGCAGCCCGGCATGCACCGCGGCCAGCACGATCGGCGAGGAAGGACCGAAGCCGGGACTGACGATCACCAGATCCTGATCGGCCATGTGGTGCTGCGCCTCGGCGGTGGTGAGCGCCCCGCGCCCCGCATCGCGATGGCCCCGCAGGGCGTCCTCATTGTCGTCGCAGACGGTAATGCGCAGGTCGAGGTCGGCCAGCCCCGTCAACGCCGCGACCACGGCATCGCCTGTGACACGCGCGCCGCAAACCAGAACCCTTGCTCGGCTGGGCAGTTCGTCCATCTCAGAAACGGTCATCGCCGGTTAGTCACCGATCGTGGCGAGCCACTCGCCGTAGAACAACGCCAGACCGAGACCGCAGGCAATCGCGGTCAACAGCCAGAACCGGATGATGACTGTCGTTTCCGCCCAACCCAATAGCTCGAAATGATGGTGGAACGGCGCCATCCGGAACACCCTGCGGCCGGTGGTACGGAACGCGGCGATCTGCAGGACCACCGACACGATCTCGGCGACGAACAGTGCTCCCAGCACCACCGCGAGCAGCTCGGTTCGGGTGGTCACCGACAGGCCGGCGATGATGCCGCCAAGAGCCAGCGATCCGGTGTCCCCCATAAAAATCTTGGCGGGTGCGGCGTTCCACCACAGGAACCCGATACATGCACCCGCCGTCGCCGCGGCGATCACGGCAAGGTCCAGCGGGTCGCGCACGTTGTAGCACGCCACACCGGGATGCGTGGAGCAGGCGTTGCGGTACTGCCAGAAGGTCACGATGACATAGGCGCCGGTCACCATGGCCATGCATCCGCCGGCCAGCCCATCCAGTCCGTCGGTGAAGTTGACCGCGTTCGACCACGACATCACCAGGATCACGCAGAAGAGCACGAAGATCACGGCGGGCATCGCCACGGTGGCGATCTCACGCACGTAGGACAGCTGCGCACTACCAGGCGTCAACCCGTCCGTATTGCGGAACTGCAGCACCAGCACGCCGAACACCAAGGCCGACAGGATCTGACCGACCGTCTTGGAGGTCTTGTTGAGGCCGAGATTGCGCGCCTTGCGAATCTTGATGAAGTCGTCGATGAAACCGACACCACCGAGCATGGTGGCCAGCGCAAGCACCAACAGCCCAGAGGCCGAGGGGCCATCGGATCCGAACGCAATACCGATCAGATGAGATCCGAAGTACCCGGCCCACATACCCGCCAGGATCGCGACGCCGCCCATCGAGGGAGTGCCACGCTTCTTCTGATGATGTTGCGGTCCGTCGTCCCGGATCTCCTGACCGAAGCCCTGCCGCGAGAACACCCGGATAAGCACCGGGGTCAGCATGATGGAAACCAGGATCGCGATCCCGGCCGCGATGATGATCTGCCTCATGCGTCACCCACCTTCAGCAGCTCATCGGCCACGACCCACAGCCCGGCCGACCGCGACGCCTTGACCAGCACCACGTCACCGGCCGCCAGCTCGTCGGCCAGCAGTGTGGCGGCTGCCGCAGGATCGTCCACCAGCACCGCCTCGGACCCCCACGACCCCTCCATCACTGCACCCGCATGCATTGCCCGCTGCGACCTCCCGGTTCCGACGACTACCAATCGACTGACATCTAAGCGCACGGCGGCCCGTCCGATGCGGTCATGCTCGGATATCGCATCGGGCCCCAGCTCGGCCATCTCGCCCAGCACCGCCCAGCTGCGACGGGGCTGCGCACCGTGACGAGCCATCGACACCAGGGCCTTGAGCCCGGCCATCATCGAATCCGGGTTGGCGTTGTACGCGTCGTTGATGACCGTCACCCCGTCATCTCGGGTGCTGACCTCCATGCGGCGCCGCGAGACCGGACCAGCCCCCGCGAGCGCTTCGGCAACCTGTGCCAGCGTGGCGCCGCATTCCCGCGCGACCGCGGCGGCCGCGAGTGCGTTGCTCACCTGATGCTCGCCGTGGACAGCCAATTGAACCGGTACGGCCTCGTCACCGGCATGCAGGGTGAAGCGGGCACGCGCCAGGTCGTCGACGCTCACGTCTGTCGCCCAGATATCGGCGCTGCCGTGCGCGCTGGTGCGGACCACCCGGGCCCGGGTCTTGGCTGCCATGGCGGCCACCGCCGAGTCGTCAGCATTCAGCACCGCCACACCATCACTGGAAAGTGATTGCGGCAGTTCACCCTTGGTGTCGGCAATGGCCTGTCGCGAACCGAACTCACCCAGGTGTGCCGTACCGACGTTGAGCACCACACCGATTGACGGCGGCGCGATGGCGGCCAGGTCCGCGATGTTTCCGGGGCGTCGAGCCGACAGCTCCAACACCAGAAACCTGGTCGAATCCGTCGCCCGCAGCACGGTCCAGGGATGGCCGAGCTCGTTGTTGAAGGATCCGGGTGGCGCCACCACCTCACCGAGCGGCTCGAGCACCGCGGCGATGAGGTCCTTTGTCGACGTCTTGCCCGACGACCCGGTGACACCCACGATGCGCAGCCCCCGCCACGAGAGCCGGCGGGCCACCTCGGCCGCCAGCGCTGCGGTGGCGGCCAGCACCGCGGCACCCGACCCATCCGAATCATGTTCCAGCGCAGATACTTCGGTACGCGCTATGCCAGTCGGCGGCACCACGATGGCGGGCACACCCACCGGCCTGGCGGCCAGCACGACCACGGCACCCGCCGCGATCGCACCCTCGGCATGATCGTGACCATCGACCCGGGCACCCGGCAGCGCCAAGAACAGTCCACCGGGCCCCACCTGGCGTGAATCGAATTCGACGGTGCCCGTGACGGTGGTATGCAGGGCTTCCTCGGCACTGATTCCGTCGAGACGTCCACCGACGATCTCCGTGATCTCGGCGACAGTCATCTCAATCATTCAGACTCCCGAGTCCTTTCGAGCTTTCCAGCCCTTCCAGCGCGACACGAAGCTCCACCCGGTCATCGAACGGGACCGAAACCGCGCCGACGCGCTGCCCGCTCTCGTGCCCCTTGCCCGCGATCAGGACGGTATCCCCCGGGTGCGCCCACCGTGCGGCGAAGCCGATAGCGGCACGCCGGTCGCCGATCTCGATCACTTCGGCAGCTGAACCAGTTGTGCCGGAGACGATTTCCGCGCGAATGGCGGATGGTTCCTCATCGCGCGGGTTGTCATCGGTAACCACCACGAGATCGGCCAGCTCGGCTGCCACCTGCCCCATATCTGCACGCTTGCCACGGTCTCGGTTACCGCCCGCGCCGAACACCACCCCCAGCCGTCCGTCTCGATGGCTGCGCAGACTCTCCAGGACGGCGCGCAGTGCGCCCGGTTTGTGGGCATAGTCGACAACAGCGAGAAACGGCTGGCCTGCGACCACCGACTCCATACGTCCGGGCACACCGGCGATCGCGATCCCCGGCGCCGCGGTCACCGCTGCGATCCCGAGCAATTCCAAGATCGCAATGGCCACAATACAATTGGCCACATTGTAGTGACCCGGCAATGCGATACCGAGCTCAACGCTGCCTGCCGGACCATTCGCGGCAAACCGCTGACCGCCGTCGGGGCCGACCTCCACGTCCGAACAGGTCCAGTCCGCGACGGCACCGTCGCCTGAACTCACCGTGACGGTACCGGGACCCGCCGCGCGCGCCAGTTCGGCCATGGCACGCCCGGCGTCATCATCGACACAAATGACCGAGCGCTGCGCCCGCTGCGGCGAATCACGCTGGAACAGCCGGGCCTTCGTCGCGAAGTAATCCTCCATACTGGGATGAAAGTCCAGGTGGTCTCGCGAAAGATTCGTGAACGCCCCCACCGCGAAACGCGTACCGTCCACACGGTTGAGCGCCAGCGCATGACTGGAAACCTCCATGACCACGGTGTCCACGCCACGCTGCACCATCTCGGCCAACAGCTCCTGCAGAGCGGGCGCCTCGGGTGTGGTTAGGGCGCTGGGGACATCCTCGCCGTCGATGCGTACCCCGACTGTGCCGATGAGACCGACCCGCTTGCCCGCCGCCCGTAGCCCTGCCTCGACCAGATAGGTGGTCGTGGTCTTCCCGGAGGTTCCGGTGACGCCGACCACCTGCAGCTGGCGGGAAGGCTCCCCGTAGACCTTCGCCGCAAGCGCACCGAGCACCGCGCGGGGAACCGGGTGGACCAATACCGCGATATCCGAGAAATCCGGGCTCTGCTCGGCCAGCAGCTGTGCCCCGGCGGCATCCGTCAGCACGGCAGTAGCTCCCGCAGCGATCGCCTCGGACGCGAACTGTGCGCCATGGGCGCTACTACCGGGCAGCGCCGCGAAGAGGTCACCCGCCCGCGCGTCCTGGGCTCGCAGCGTGACGCCGGTGACGGTCGCGGCACTGGGCCCACGCAGTTCCGCCGAAATCAATGAGGCGAGGTCGGAGACCGGCTGCGGGCGCGTTGAGGGAAGGAACCGGTGGGTTCCGGATGCCGCCACCTGCGATCACCTCCTGCCGTTCTTCTGCTGCCCATGGCCTCCGGGCGTCAAACGACAGTACCGGGCGAGCAGTCGTCCCCTCATCGGATGAGGACCGGCTCAGGTCGCCTGCAAGATCAACGGTGGTCCGGGATCGGGTGACAACGGCACGTTTTGGCGCCGCATCAACCACGACGCGATGTTGTGGAACAGCGGGGCCGCAGTCATGTGCGGCGATCCGTCGGACCCGCGTTTCGGCGCGTTCATCTCGATACCGATGACGTACCGGGGATCATCGGTGGTGGCGATGCCGGCGAAGGTGATCCAGTAGACGTCGTCGAAGTAGCACCCGCAGGCCGGGTTGATCTGCTGGGCGGTGCCGGTCTTGCCGCTCAGCTGATAGCCCTCGACAGCGCCGGACGCGCCGGTGCCGTTCTGGATCTGACGCGCATCCGGTTGCAGCACCGCGCGCAGCATGTTCCGCACGGTGCGCGCGGTTCCGGCGTTGACCACCTGTACCGGCTCGGGGCGTGGCTCTTCCTTACGGGTGCCATCAGGTGCGGTGATGCTCTTGACGATGCGCGGCGGCATCCGCACTCCGTCGTTGGCGATCGCCTGATACATACCCGTCATCTGCAGCAGCGTCATCGACAAGCCCTGACCGATCGGGAGGTTCGAGAAGGTGCTGCCCGACCACTGCTCGATCGGCGGCACGATGCCCGAGCTTTCGCCGGGCAGGCCGACGCCCGTGCGCTGGCCCAGACCGAACTTGTCCACCAGATCCATGAACCGTTCCGGGCCGACCCGCTGGGCCAGCATCAGCGTGCCCACGTTGGACGATTTCCCAAAGACACCGGTAGTGGTAAACGGCACTGTTCCGTGTGGCCACGCATCCCGCACGGTGACGCCACCCATGTTGATAGAACCCGGAACCTGCAAGACCTCATCGGGATTGGACAGATCGTTCTCGATCACCGCCGAGGCGGTGATGACCTTGTTGACCGATCCGGGCTCGAACGGTGAAGACACCGACAGATTGCCCATCTCGCGGTTGCCCTGCTTACCGAGGTTTTGCGACGGATCAAAGGTGTTGTCGTTGGCCATGGCCAGGACCTCACCGGTCTTGGAATCAAGTACGACCGCCGACACCGTCCGCGCCTCGGACAGGTCCTTGGCCTGCTGAACCTGCTGCTGCACGTAGAACTGGATGTCGTTGTCCAATGTGAGCTCGACGGTGGATCCGTTGACGGCATTGTGGCGGTCCCGATAACTGCCGGGAATCACCGCGCCATCGGAGCCGCGGTCGTAGGTTTGGGAACCGTCCTTACCGGCCAGCGCGCTGTCCAGCGAATCCTCAAGCCCGAGAAGGCCATACCCCTCCCAGTCGATGCTGCCCACAATATTGGCGGCCAGCGATCCGCCGGGATACTGGCGAATGTCCTGCCGCTCGGCGCCCACCTCGGGGAATTCTTTGACGATCTCGGCGGCGATCGCCGGGTCTACCGAACGCGCCAGGTACGCGAAGGTGTCGTCGCTGCGGATCTTCTTCAGCAGGCTCTTGGCATCGGGCTTGTTTCCGAGCTTGGCCGACACTCCGGCAGCGATATCCTGCAGCCGCCGTTCCGGATCGACCGCCCGTGTTTTCGCCGCCGCGGCCTTAACGGCGTCGCTCTTCCCGGGGTCCTGGAGGATTTTCAGGCTTTCCTCCCACGACTTCTTGAGCTGCTCACGAATCTTCTTCGGCTGGAAGGTGAGAGCACGAGCCTCGATGGTGAAAGCCAGTTTGTTGCCCACGCGGTCAACGATGGTGCCACGCAACGCCTTCTCGGTCTCGGTGACCTTCAGCTGTCCCGAGGCCTCGGCACGCAGACCCGCCGCGCGCGGTCCCTGCAGAGTGAACAACTGAAGGGCGACGACGGCCAACGTCAGAAAAATGATGATGTTGCCCGTGCGATGACGGAAAGCGAATCCAGCGGTCCGCGACACGGCAGACGCCGGACGCCGGACACGGCGAGCGCCGACCGGCCGGGAGCGATCCTGCCGGTTCACGCCGTCGGGTGGGGACTCGTTGTTGCCACGGGATTGAATTGTTCCCCGGTAACTGGAGAATTCGCGATATTTGATGCTTGCGGCGCGTCGGCCACTGGGGGCGGTATCACGGCGGCGGGGTCCGGTGCGGCGACCACAGGAGCGGGCATGACCGGAGCCGGCGGCGCCAAGACAGGTTCCTGCCCCGCAGGAGCTTCCACTACAGGCGCGGGTACCGCGGCCGGCGGGGGCATGTGGGGCACCACAGCCACCGGAGGCGGTACGGGTGGCAGCTGTACGGGGACCTCGACCGAGTTACCGGCCTTAGGAACGGCATCGGCATCGTCGGGGATCACGGAGTTCAGCGGTGCCGGCGCAACACCCTCAGCTGGTTTCGGGGCGCCCACCAGCAGCCAATTGCCCTGCGGGTCCCGTACCAGATGCGCGATATCACGCGATGGGATCATGCCGAGGTCGCGCGCCGAATCCGCCAGCGCCGGCGCCGATTCCGCACGTAGCACATCGCGCTCGAGGGCTTCCTTGCGTTGCAGCAGCTGCTCGTTGGTGCGCCGCTGAGTGCCCAGCTGATAGGAGCGTTCCGCGGCGTCGGTCGAGAGCCACAATGTGATGGCCAAGCCGACACCCAGGGCACCGATAACCAACACAACAAACGGCACCTTGGCGATCCACACATGCGGCCGCAGGTCCACCTCGGAGAGGCGGGTAAGGATCCGTTCGCGTAGCGGTATCCGAATGACTTTGGGCGCTTTGGCCTTACGGGCCTTCGCGCGAGCCTTCGCCTGTTGTGTGCTGGTCGCCGGGCGGATCTTCTCGGGAGCCTTGCGCTGCACCGGGATCGGCATGGTCTGCGGGGCGGAACGGCGCGGACGCGGCGACGGGCCGGCGCCGACCGACTTGGGAGCGGCACCACGACGTTTAGCGGGCTTGGCGGGATTGCTCTTCTTGGGGGACTCGCCGGCTTTCTTGCGCACCCCAATCATGCGCTCCTCCTGTCCGCAACTCGTTCGATTGCCCGCAACCGCACTGGCGCGCTCCGTGGATTGACTTCTATTTCCGCCTCGTCGGCCCGCTCGGCACCGCGGGTGATCGCCGCGAACTCCGGCGCGTCACCGGGCAGCTCGACCGGTAGGTCGATCGGTGACCGAGATGCGATGGCGGCCGCAAATTCCGCCTTGACGATCTTGTCCTCCAGCGACTGATACGCCATGACCGCGATACGACCACCCGGACGCAGCGCTGCCATGGCGGTAGGTATCGCGGCCGCAAGGGATTCGAGCTCGGCGTTGACTGCGATCCGCAGTGCCTGGAAGGTTCTTTTCGCCGGATGACCCCCGGTACGACGGGTGGCCGCTGGGATGGTGTCGTACAGCAGCTCAACCAACTGCGCACTGTGCGTAAAGGGTTGGGCGGCGCGGCGCCGGACGACCTCGTCTGCAATTCGCCGCGCGAAGCGTTCCTCGCCAAATCTACTGAGCACCCTGGACAATTCGGGTGCCGTATAGGTGTTCAAGATGTCGGCGGCGGTCAGCTCGTCGTGCGAATTCATCCGCATGTCCAACGGGGCGTCGACCGAATAGGCGAAACCACGATCGGCCTGATCGAGCTGCATGGATGACACGCCCAGATCGAAGAGCACTGCGTCAACTGAAGATGTTGCGCGGTAACCCAACCCGTCAAGCGCGTCCGCCAGACCGTCGTAGCGGGTATGCACTCCGGTGAATCGCTTCCCGAAGGCCTCCAGCCGCTTCCGGGCGATCTCAAGGGCATTGGTATCACGATCGAGGCCGATCACCGTCAGGCCCGGCAGCACGGAGAGAAAGTGCTCGGTGTGCCCGCCGGCGCCCAGAGTGGCATCGATCAGCACCGCACCCGCCCCATCCGCGGACCTGGCGGTCAGCGCCGGAGCGAGCAGCTCATAGCAGCGGCCGAGCATGACCGGAACATGGCCGAATCCAGCCCCGGAGCCAGCCGGAAAATCGTTGTCAGACACGGCGGTACCCCTCCGGGAGCGGAAAACGCCCCAATGGGAGCGCTGGTAGGTGCGAGGAGCCCGCGCAGCCCGGTCCCTGCCCGATGGTGCGAACCTGGCGTCGGGGAAGTACGCCAGGGCCGTATCGGACAGAGGCCGCGCTTCGCGGGCTCGCTCAGAAGATGCCATTGAGGGATTCATCGCTGGCCGCCGAGAAGTTCTCTTCGTGTTCCTCCAGGTACTGCTGCCACTTCGCAGCATCCCAAATCTCTAGGTAGTCAACGGATCCGATGACAACGCAGTCCTTGGACAAATCCGCGTATCGCCGGTGATCGGCGGACAGGGTGATGCGCCCCTGCGCATCTGGATGCTGTTCGTCGGTGGCCGCCGCCAGGTTGCGCAGAAAGGCACGGGCCTCAGGGTTGCTCCGAGAAGCCGTGGCGGCCTTACGGGCCAGCTGCTCGAACTCGGCCCGCGGGTAGACGGCGAGGCTGTGGTCCTGGCTTTTGGTAACCATCAACCCTCCCGCTAGCGCGTCCCGAAACTTGGCGGGCAATGTGAGTCGCCCCTTGTCGTCGAGCTTGGGCGTGTAGGTACCGAGAAACACCTCGACACCTCCCTGCCCGGAACCCTTCGGAGCTACCCTTCCCTCCGATAGGCGCCACTTTACCCCACAATCCCCCACTTTGAATCTGATTTGCCGCGTGTCTCCCCACCATGCGCCCACCAGAAGGTCGACGAATGGCTTCGGCTTGCCGTTTCCCCAGGTCAAACCCGTGGGGGCGAGTGGGGCACCGGCATCCGGACGAGTTGATAACGATTTGGCCTGCACGGGCGAACAGGCTTGCGAGCGATCACCCCATGGCGAGTCGTCCCAGAGTGGGACTGCTCAGGCAGCAACGCATACAGCAACAGACCCGCGCCGACTGCGCGGGTCTGTGAGTCCGGACTGCTTTAGATGAGGTTTGTCAGTTGTCGAAGCGGCGGCGGAACCGCTCTTCCATGCGCTGCGCGAACGATCCGGCAGCGCGGGGGCGACGGGTGCGGCCGCTGGATGCGCCCGGTCCCCCTTGCCCGGCGGCACTCGCCTCGGAGCGCCGGCTTCCGATGATCGCGAAAACCGCGGCCCCGAACATGACGACGAATCCGATCACGCTCAGGACCGGGAAGTTTCCGATCTGAGTAGCGGGCACGGCGACACCGATCACCAACATCGCCAAGCCGATGCAGAAGAGCGCCGCACCCTGCAGACGGCGGCGACCGGAGGTCGCGCCCAGGCGTCCTCCGCGCACGCTCGACGCAAACTTGGGGTCCTCCGCGTACAGCGCGCTCTCGATCTGGTCGAGCATGCGCTGCTCGTGCTCGGAGAGTGGCATCGGTCCCTCCCTCTGGCGCATCGCAACCGGTTGAGTATGTCGTGTCGTTTTATCAAGGGTGCCGCGGTTACAACACCCTCACGTTCATAATACGAGGTGAATACCCGCTATACCACCCGGTTCACCCACCAATCTCCCAGCCACACCGACCGGGCAACCGACACGGCGCGGCGCGCCGACGGACTCGGCGAAAACAGAGACAACGCCCAGGAATGGGCAGAGCGTGATAAACCCGGCGGTACACCCGAAGCCCATATAGAAACCAAAAGGACGCACGTTGACGACCTTCCTGGCCGACTTGTCGCAACGCGATATGCAGCGCAGGCTCAGCGAAGCACTTCGTGTCTACGTCATCGCCATGGGCTATCCGCATGGCACCGAGGACCAGCGTGCTCCGATGTGGCTCGAACACAGCCGCAGACGGGGCTGGCAGGCGGCCGCGATCTTTGATTCTCCGGTCGACCCATCCTCTGACAGCGCCGGATCCATCCAGGATCACATGGACCAGGCACGCATCGTCGGGATCGCCTATGGCTACCGCGGTGCCGCCGACCAGTGGTGGCACCAACAGGTCAGCCAGGGACTACGCAAGTCCGGGGTGCCCCGCGACCACATCAGCGCCCTGCTCGATCAGTATTTCGAACTGACGGAATTGCACGTCGACCCAGGACTCCAGGGCCACGGCTTCGGTGAGGCGTTGGCGCGGCGGCTGCTGGCCGGTCGCTCCGAATCGCATGTGCTGCTGTCGACCCCCGAGATCACCGGCGAGTCCAACCGGGCGTGGCGGTTGTACCGCCGACTCGGGTTCACCGATGTCATCCGGCAACACCAGTTCGCGGGAGACCCCCGACGATTCGCAGTGCTTGGCCGGGCTTTGCCGCTGGAACCCGGATATCGACAGGCCGACGTGACCGCCGTCTGGCACGATGAGCCGCGATGACTAGCCCTGGGCGTGCGGCGCGTATTGCCGCAGTGCTGTTGTTGACGACGTTGCCGCTGCTGTCGGGATGCGTGCGCGTCAAGGCCTCGATGACCGTCACCACCGACGATCACGTCTCGGGGCAACTGATCGCTGTCGCCAAACCGCAAGGTAAAGACGACAAGGGCCCTCAGCTCGAACGCAACATGTCCTTCGCCCAGAAGGTTCAGGTCAGCGAGTACGAAGAGAACGGCATGGTGGGGTCGCGCGCCATCTTCAACGATCTGACGTTCGCCGAAGTCCCCCAGTTGGCCGGGATGAACAAGAACGCCGCCGGATTCGATCTCACCCTGCGCCGCAACGGCGATGTGGTGGTACTGGAAGGTCGTGCCGATCTCACCGCACTGGAAGACACCTCAGATGCCGATGTGTCGCTGGCCATTTCGTTTCCCGGCGATATCGAATCCACCAACGGGGAGATGCTCGGCTCCGACGCCGTGCAGTGGAAACTCACTCCCGGCGTGGTCAGCACGTTCACCGCGACCTCCCGCTACACCGACCCCAGCACCCGCTCCTTCAACGGAGCCGCGATCTTCATAACGATTTCCGCCCTGCTAATCGGTGCCCTGGTGGCGTCCCTGGCCTGGCTGGACCGCGACCAGTCCCCTCGGTTTACGCCCGACCAGTTCCCGGAGTAACCCGCACTCCGAGGTTCTCCAGCACCTCGGACGTGGCCCGCGCGAAGTTCAGGGTCATGAAGTGCAGGCACGGAACACCCTCGGCGACCAGCCGCGCTGCCATCGACGTGGCGACCTCGACACCGACCTTGCGGACCTCGTCGCGGTCCTCTTCGGGTCCGTCCCCGGCTGCACGCAAGAGCTGTTCTTCCAGCGCAGCGGGCAGCGTGGACGAGGAGAGCTCCACCTGCCGGCGCACCGACCGCAGCGACGTAATGGGCATCAGCCCGGGAACGATCGGCTTGGCGCCCTGTTCGGGGTCGGCGGCCACCACCCGATCGCGTAGCCGCAGGTAGTCGTCGACGTCGAAAAACATCTGGGTGATGGAGTACTCCGCTCCGGCCCGCAGCTTGTTCACCAGATTGGCAGTGTCGCGCTCCAGATCGATCGCCTGCGGATGGCCCTCCGGGAAAGAGGCGACACCCACGTGGAAGTCACCCAGGTCACGAACCAGCCGCACCAATTCCTCGGCATAGGTCAGGCCACCGGGGTGCGGAATCCATTCAGCATTCACATCCCCAGCCGGATCGCCCCGCAGGGCAAGGATATTGGTGATCCCACGGTCCACGTATGCGCCCACCATGGCCCGCAACTCATCGACGGTGTGCCCGACGGCCGTCAGGTGCGCAACCGGCAGCAAGGTGGTGTTCTCGGCCAGCTCACCGGTCACCCGCACCGTGCGATCACGCGTGGAGCCACCCGCTCCATAGGTCACCGAGACGAACACCGGCTGATACCGCTCGAAAACTCTTGCCGCCCGCCACAACCGCGCCTCGGCGGCCTCGTCGCGAGGCGGCATGAACTCCACCGAGAACGCGACATCACCGGGCTGAACCCCGGCCAGTCGATCGGCGATCGACCCCGGATCCTGCAGCTCGGCGACCGATGCGTCATGGTCGAGCGGGTTGGTTGTCACCCGTTCAGGATAGGTGGGATTACTCTAGGTTCACTCTCGGAGACCTGTAGGCATCCGGGACCCACCACCACACCCTGAGAGGACGCACCGCTGAGTGTCAACGTAGCCGCTGCCAACGCCCGGCACCTGACCGACGCGGTAAGCGACCAACTGAGCCAGTTCCTGGCCGAATGCCGTGAGCACACCGCGCATATCGGCCCGAACTATGAGCATGCGATCACAGCCCTCGACCGGTTTGTGCTGCGTGGCGGCAAGCGGCTGCGACCGGCGTTCGCCTACTGGGGCTGGCGAGCGGTCACCGACGACCCCGACCCGTGGAACCCCGAGGTGCTGCGGGTGTGTGCCGCACTGGAACTGCTGCACACCTGCGCGCTCATCCACGACGACGTCATCGACAGCTCCGCCACCCGGCGCGGCGAACCCACCATCCATATCGAATTCGCCGCCCTGCACCGTGAGAACGGCTGGTCCGGCTCCCCCGAACAGTTCGGCATATCTGCGGCGATCCTGCTCGGCGATCTGGCACTCACCTGGGCTGATGACATGGTGGTCGGCGCACAGCTGTCCCCTCAAGCCCATGCGAGGGCCCGAGGTGTGTGGTCGATCCTGCGCAGCGAGGTGCTCGGCGGCCAATATCTGGACATCCTGTCCGAATCCTCGGGCGACGAATCCGTCGAGACCGCCATGCGCGTCATCCGCTTCAAGACCGCCGGTTATACGGTGCAGCGGCCCCTGCAGCTGGGTGTCGCGATCGCGGCCGAGAACCCGGAGACCTCGCGACTTCTCGGTGACGTCGGACTGGATATCGGTGTCGCGTTCCAGCTGCGCGACGATGTGCTCGGGGTATTCGGGGATCCCAAGGTGACCGGGAAACCCGCCGGGGACGACCTGCGTTCCGGAAAGCGCACCGTGCTGCTGGCCGAAGCCCTGCGTCTGGCACGCCTCAACGACAACGCCGCCGAGGACATGCTTCACTCCTGGATCGGCACGCCACTCACCGATCATCAGGTCGCCGAAATGTGTTCACTCATCGTCGACTTGGGTGCACTCGCGGCAGTGGAGTCTCGTATCGAGGAACACACGCACCGCGCGCTGGAGCAGCTGTCCAGCGCCGATATCGCCGATGATGCCCGTGTCGCGCTGTCCGATCTCGTCCGATTGGTGTCCAACCGGAGCGCATGATCACGTGAGCACATCATCAAAGGCGGTGCAGCCTCCCCTGGAACCGAACCCTGAACCGGCACCTGCGGTACTCGATCCGGGTGCCGGGTGGACAGCAGCCTTCCTGAGGTCCCCCGCCGGCCGCGCGGCAGTCACCGGATTCGGTGGCGCCATCCTCATCGCCATCGGCGGACTGGGTGCGGGTAGCACCCGGCAGCACGACCCGCTGCTGGAATCGGTTGGGCTGTCCTGGTTGCGTTTCGGCCACGGGTTGGTGGTGTCCTCGATCTGCATGTGGCTCGGAGTGGTCCTCATGCTGCTGGCGTGGCTCGGGCTGGGCCGCCACGTGATCGCGGGCAAGGTGACCAAAGAGTCCCTCCTGGTCGTCATTCCGTGCTGGCTGCTGCCACTGCTCGCCTCGGTTCCGGTGTTCAGTCGGGATGCCTACTCCTATCTGGCGCAGGGCGCGTTGCTACGCGACGGATTCGATCCCTATCTGGTGGGCCCGGTCGAAAACCCGAACGCGTTGCTAGAGAACGTCAGTCCGATCTGGTCCACCACCACCGCGCCGTATGGACCACTGTTCATCCTCATCGCACGATTTGTCACTCAGATCGTCGGTGATGATGTGGTGGCCGGAACCATGCTGCTGCGCCTGTTCATGCTGCCCGGATTGGCGCTGCTGGTGTGGGCCACCCCTCGAGTCGCCCGCTGCCTTTCGGCCAACGCCAGCAAGGCATTGTGGATCTGTGTGCTCAACCCGCTGGTGATCATCCATCTGATGGGCGGTGTACACAACGAGATGCTGATGGTCGGCCTGATGATGGCAGGCATTGCCCTCGTCCTTGAGCGCCACCATGTTTGGGGCATATCGGTGGTCGCGTTAGCGGTGGCTGTCAAGGCCACCGCGGGTCTTGCGTTGCCTTTCCTGGTGTGGATCTGGATGCGTCGTCTGGTCGAGAACGCCGATGCGGACTCCCCACAGCGCCACCCGGTGACCGCGTTCGCGATGGCATCGGCAGCCTCGGTGTCCGTCGTTGTCGCGGTGTTCGCGCTGTTGTCCTGGATCGCCGGCGTCGGCCTGGGATGGCTGACCGCCCTGGCCGGTTCGGTGAAGATCATCAACTGGCTGACAGTGCCGACCGCCGTCGCCAACATCATCAACGTCGTCGCCGGTCTTTTCGTGACCGTAAATTTCGATGCTCTTCTGGAGATCACCCGCATCATCGGGGTCATGGTGATCGCGGTCAGCCTGCCCGTGGTGTGGTGGCGGCACCGACACAACGATCGCGACGCAATGTTCGGGATCCTGTGGGCCATGGTGATCGTGGTGCTCATGGCACCGGCGGCACTCCCCTGGTACTACACCTGGCCGCTGGCCATCGCAGCGCCGCTGCTGCAATCACGCATCGCGATCGCAGCCATCGCCGGGTTCTCTACCTGGATCATGGTGATCTTCAAACCCGATGGCTCCCACGGCATGTACGTGTGGATACATGTACTGATCGCGGCAACCTGCGCTGCCATCGCCTGGCGGATGATCAACACCGCGCCGGAAGCTCGCGATCCCCGCGAGTACTAGTAGGCCATCGCCTGCGCCCGCCGCAGCACCTCGCGGGCCTGGTGACCATGCAGCGCATCGACCGGGCGGGCCGCCTCGATTCGTTCGGTGGTGCCGTCACGGGTCACAGTGAGCGACTCGTCACCGGTGAACAGCCAACGCATGATTTCGGGCTCGTGATATCCCCCGTCCCGCAGCACCGAGAGCAGCCCGAACAGATGCTTCACCACAGGGCCTTCGGGGCTGAAAAAGATGACGGGAACCTTGATTTCGCCATCGCGTCGCACTGCGATGAGTTCACCGTCGCGCAAGTACTGCTGAACCTTGGAAACCGGTACCCGCAGGCGCGTGGCCACCTCTTTGAGGGAGAACAGCGGCTCGTCGGCGTCGAGAGTGTCGGCAACGTATGGAATGGCGCTCATAACGAATGACGCTAGTCGCCTCGCACGCCACCGTCGCCCAAAAGCGTCCTCCGGGTGTGGTGACGCGCGTAACCTTCGGACCGTGACGAGTTCCGGCGATCCGACATCGGTCACCCACAGCGAGTACTACCCCTACCCCGTCGAGAAGGTCTGGGATGTTCTCGTTTCCCTAGAGCTCACCGCTTCACAGGTGAAAGAGGTCAACGACGCACCCGTCGAGGTCGGCGAGACACGCGTCCTGATCACCCATCCGCAGCCCGCCGTCGGCTTCGATGGCGTGCTGCGGACCACCTACACCAGCGTGGTGCCTCACGAGCACATCGAACAGGTGTTGACCGCCCCGGGAATCGAAGTGACCTCCCGCTGGAACCTGCTCCCGGAGCCCGGCGGCACCCGGCTGCGCGTCACGTACAGCCGGTTCGACCCGGCCATTGCCCTGCACCGTCAATGGCGGACCATGCTGTTCTCGGGCGCCGGGCCGACGCTCAACTCCGTCCGCGAAATGCTCGACAAGCGGCGTTGACGCCAGGGCACTCCCGCATCACTGGATACCATCGATGCGATGACATCGCCCAAGACCCCGACCCACCGCCACGATCCGATGATCGGGACGGTGCTCGATAGTCGGTACCGCATTGAGGCGCCGATTGCGACAGGCGGCATGTCGACCGTGTACCGGGGGCTGGATACCCGGTTGGACCGTCCGGTCGCCGTGAAGGTGATGGACAGCCGCTACGCCTCCGACACGGGGTTTCTGGCACGGTTCCGGCTCGAAGCCCGGGCCGTCGCACGATTGCGCCACCCAGGGCTGGTGGCCGTGTTCGATCAGGGCATGGACGGTAAGCACCCCTTCCTGGTGATGGAGCTGATCGACGGCGGCACCCTGCGCGAGTTGTTGCGCGAACGTGGCCCCATGCCGCCCCATGCCGTGGCGGCGGTGTTCAATCCGCTGCTCGGCGGCTTGGCGGTCGCACACCGATCGGGACTGGTGCACCGCGACGTCAAACCCGAGAACGTGCTGATTTCTGACGACGGCGAGGTCAAGCTCGCCGATTTCGGGCTGGTGCGTGCCGTCGCCGAGGCCGGAATCACCTCGACCAGCGTGATCTTGGGCACGGCCGCGTACCTGTCTCCCGAGCAGGTGCGCACCGGCTCGGCCGGCCCACGCAGCGATGTCTATTCGGCGGGCATCCTGATGTACGAATTGCTCACCGGTTCAACACCGTTCACCGGGGATACGCCGCTGGCCCTGGCCTATCAACGCATCGATCGCGATGTACAGGCACCCAGTGAGGCCATCGACGGCATTCCGGAAGAGTTCGACGAACTGGTGCTGCGCGCCACCTCCCGCGACCCGGACGCGCGCTACGCCGACGCCGCTCAGATGGGCGCCGAGCTGGACGCCATCGCCGCGGATCTGCAACTGCCCACCTTCCGCGTCCCCGCACCCCGGGATTCTAAACAGCATGTCGCCGAACAGCTTTACCGCAGCCGACTGATCGAGACCGGCGGACGCACCACAGGCAATCTCAGCGCCCCCGGCAAAACGGATGCCGCCGACACCGCCTCGGCCGCCGCGGCCCTGGGTGTCTCACCACGGCCCAGCGTCTCGGCACGTCCCAAGGTGCCCAATCCCACGCGGATGATGGACCCGGTGCCCGCCTACGATCCCCAATACGATCCCGAATTCGACAGTGACCCTGACGAATCAGCGTTCTTCGCCGATATCGACGACTCGGAGTACCGGTACGAGCGTCAGCAGAGCCGCCGCGCGATCTTCATGTGGCTGGTGATCGTCCTCATCATCACCACCTCGGTGGCGGCGGGATGTTGGTCGCTGGGCGCCAACATCACCAACCTGCTTTAGTCCCTGAGCATCTCCGCGACGAGGAACGCCAGCTCCAGCGACTGCTGGGTGTTCAGACGCGGATCGCACGCCGTTTCGTAACGACCGGCCAGATCGTCATCCGAAATGTCCTGTGCCCCACCGAGACATTCGGTGACGTTCTCACCGGTGATCTCGACGTGAATACCACCGGGGTGCGTGCCGAGCGCGTTGTGCACCTCGAAGTATCCCTGCACCTCATCGACGATCCGATCGAAGTGCCGCGTCTTGTAACCGCTGGGCGACTCGTGGGTGTTGCCGTGCATCGGGTCACACTGCCAAACGACCTGATGTCCGGTCGCCTGCACCTTCTCGATGATCGGCGGAAGCAGATCGCGCACCTTCGAGTTGCCCATCCGCGAGACGAACGTCAGGCGGCCCGGCTTGTTGTGCGGGTCAAGACGTTCCACGTATTCGACGGCCTGATCGGGCGTGGTGGTCGGGCCGATCTTCATCCCGATCGGGTTTGCGATGATCTCCGCGAAGGCCACATGCGCGTGATCGAGCTGCCGCGTGCGATCTCCGATCCACAGGTAATGCGCCGACAGGTCGTACAGTGCCGGCTCGCCGTTCTCGTCCTCTGACAAACGCAGCATGGCGCGCTCGTAGTCGAGCACCAGCGCCTCGTGGCTGGCGTAGATCTCGGCGGTGTCCAGGTTCGAATCCGCCACACCGCAGGCACTCATGAACTTCAGCCCGCGATCGATCTCGGAGGCCAGTGCCTCATACCGGGCACCGGCAGGTGAGGTACGGACGAATTCGCGGTTCCAGTCGTGCACCAGTGCCAGCGAGGCCATCCCCGAGCCGGTTACCGCGCGCACCAGGTTCATCGCGGCGCTGGCGTTCGCGTAGGCGCGCACCAGACGCGACGGGTCGTGCTCACGCAGTGCCGCATCGGGGGCGAATCCGTTCACCATGTCGCCGCGGTAGGACCGCAGCCCCAGTGCGTCGGTGTCGGAGCTGCGCGGCTTGGCGTATTGGCCGGCGATACGGGCCAGCTTCACCACCGGCATGCTCGATCCGTACGTCAGCACCACCGCCATCTGCAGCAGTGCGCGGATGTTGGCCCGGATATGCGGCTCGGTGTTGTCGGCGAAGGTCTCGGCGCAGTCTCCGCCCTGCAGCAGGAATGCCTCACCACGTGCTACCTGGGCCAGCTGGCCCTGCAAACGCTGGATCTCCGCGGGGACGGTGATCGGGGGCACGCTTTCCAGCACGGTCCGCATGGCGGCGGCCTGATTCGCGGGCCAGCTCGGCTGCTGAGCAGCAGGTTTGGCGAGCGCGGCATCCAGGCGCTGACGCAGATCGGCCGGGAGCGGCGGCAGCTCCGGCAATTGGTCGATGGGGACGTCGACTGTCCAGTTCACGTACCCATCTTAACCGCCCCTTACCAGCGGATTTTCACCCGGGATTCGCGGTGATCAGCCCGGCGGAACCATCGCGCGGTAGCGGGCCAGGTTGTAGCGGGCATCAACCAGGGCATCGTGTGAGTCGGCGGGCCGTTTCGGCACCGCCGGGCGGCCCAGCTCGTACCACAGCTGCTTGAGTTCGAGGGTGAACCGGGGAACCGGCTGCGGCAGCTCCGTCATGGCCCCCCACAGCTGACACAGCGCCACGTGGTCATAGGCACCCACCCAGGCCCACAGCTCGATCGGGTCGGCCGGCCCGCCACCGTTCAGTCCGAGGAACTCGGCCAGCTCGTCGCGAATCTGCCCGCGTGAGCGCCACAGCGGCGACGACAGCGCGGGCAGTTTGGGCAGGACGTTCTGGCGCACCCACGGACCCGCCTGCTGCGGGTCGAAGGCGGTGGAGACGGCGTAGTACTCACGGCCGTCTTCGCACACCATCCCGATGGAGATGAGTTCGATGGTGCGGCCATCGTCGATGAACTCGGTGTCGTAGAAGTAACGCACGCGGGCCGCCTAGTTGTGCGCCGGAGAAGCCGGCGTCAGCTCATCGGCGTGTGTCGGCTCATCTTCGCGCACAACATCGTTCACGTCCGTCGGATCACGCCGCAGCCAAATCCAGCTGGCCATGAGCACCCCGAGATGAACGAACACATACAGACTGGGGATCAGATCGTTCAGGACGCCGCCGGGTCGTAACGTCAACGCGCCGGAGTCCGGCGTCTTGCCGCTCAGGCTGGTGAACCACGCCGCGAACACCGCACAGAATGCCCACATCGTGATCGCGGACGCCCGTTTACCCAGCACGTAGCCGCGGTAGCCCAGATGAACGACCAATGGCACGAACCACACCCAGTGATGGCTCCAGCTGAACGGCGAGGCCGCAGCCGATGCCATGCCCACGATCGAGATCGCCAGCAGCAGCTGATCGCGCCGGTAGGCCAGGACCGCGACCACCAGGCTCGCCACGATCACCAGCACCGACAGTGCAGTGGCCGTTCCGGCCGACAGGTTCAATCTGAGAAAAAGCCCGCTGATGCTGGTGCTCGCAGTGGGATCGCGGGTGATGCGACTGATCTTCTCGAAGGCACGGTCCACCCAGTAGTAGTGCGAGGCGGACGGCAGGAAGATGAAGCCCAGACCGATGGTGGCGATCAGCGTGATGGCCGCGACGACGGCCGCGCGAATCCGCCCCACCAGGAACAAGAAGACGATGAAGATCATCGGGGTCAGCTTGATGCCGGCCACGATGCCGATACCGATCCCGGCCAGCTTCCACCGTTTGGGCGCCAGGAGGTCCGTCACGACCACCGCCAGGATCAACAGATTGATCTGGCCAAGCTGGATGGAGAGCCGGACCGGCTCCAGCCACGAAACCAGACCGACCAGCAGGGCCAGCAGCCCCCATAGCCCGGCCTTGGCGGAGACATTCAGCCAGGCCAGCATGCGCCACACCGAGTAGACGAGCAGCGCCGGGAAAACCACGAGCGACAGGATCTGCGCGGTGAAATCGGTGATGAAGGCCAGCGGGGTGAACACCAGCGCCGCGAACGGGGTGTAGGTGAACAGCAGATCGTCGATCTCGCCGTTGCGCCCGATCGAGTAGAGGTCCAGTCCGTCCAGTACTCGTGTGCCACCGAATCGATACACCAACACGTCGATCTGCAGTGCGTATGTCGGCCAGTGAATGAAGACGACCGCGTGCAGCAGCAGGGCGACAGCGAGGACGAGCGGGCCACCCCACGTGATCCATCTGGCAACTCGACGAACGGAGCCGCCGTCCGCGATGGCGGTTTCGTTTATTGAATTCGGCACGGCCCTCGCATCTCTCAGTTCTCCCGCGGGTGGCCTCAAGAGTAACGGTATCGGCGCGGATAGCTGACCCACGCCCCACGGCGAGGTGTTACCTCAGATGCAGGGACGATGCACGGAACCCCGATTAACCGGCGGCGCTCTCCGGGATGCGGTCGGGTTGCTGCGGGGGTTCCGCGGGCTTGTCCTTGAGCGACGCCGCGTAAATGTCGACGTACTCCTGACCGGACAGCTGCATCAGCTCGTACATCACCTCGTCGATGACCGCTCGCTCGATGAAGCGGTTTCCGGCCATCCCGTCGAAGCGGGAGAAATCCAGCGGCTTGCCGATTTTCACGGTGACCTTGGAAAAGTGCCAGCGCGCCGTGCCCGGCGGGTTCATCACATTGGTGCCGACCATCGCGATCGGGATGACGGGCACCCCGGTGGCCAGCGCCATGCGCGCCAGGCCCGTCTTGCCCTTGTAGAGACGGCCGTCCGGGGAGCGGGTGCCTTCGGGGTAGATGCCCAGCAGCTTGCCCTCGCCGAGTAGCCGCTTGGCGGTGCTCAGCGCGTTCTCGGCGGCGTCGGCGCTAGTTCTATCGATCGGGACCTGTCCTGATCCGCCGAAGAAGACCTTCTTGAGCCAGCCCTTAAATCCGGGTTCGGTGAAGTACTCGCTCTTGGCCAGGAAGGTCACCCGGCGCGTGGAGACCAACGGAAGGAAGAAACTGTCGACCACGGCGAGATGGTTTCCGGCCAGGATCGCCGGCCCGGACGATGGAATGTTCTCCAGACCTTCTACCTTGGGCCGGCCCATCAGCTGCAAGATCGGCCCCATGAAGATGTACTTCAGCAGCCAATAGAACATCGCGCGCATCCTCTCCCGATCCCCATGAGCAGCACGGGGCTGGCGCCGAGCTTACCCTCGGCGACGGCGAATCTCCGTGGAGTGTCAAAGGTCCCGGAAATATGGGACGCCATGTCCCAGAACAGGCACGGGTGCTCGTCACTCGTCGATGTCGACCGGGATGGGTTGGTACCCAGTCGATTGCGAGCTCGGCGGCGGGGCCGGGAACGGACTGCGATAACCACCCTCGGGGCCGTCATCGGGATCGTCAGGGCCCCCCGAGCCCTCGGCCTCCAACATCGCCCGCACCACCATCACCAGCGCGAGGCTGTGTTCGGCGATCGTTGCCAACAGGGGGTGATGCTCACCTTCCACCAGGGCTGCCAACGCACAGACCGGGCAGAACAGCTGGTTGCACTTTCCGGGAGCCGCACCGTCGGCAGGAGCGCGAGCGGCCTGCCGCAGCGCCGGGTCGAGCTTGTCGAGGATCGACGCGGCCAACGCCCGCAGTTCGGGGGCGAGTTCCGGATGGGTACCCGTCACGTAGGCCACACCTCCGGATCCGCTCTAAACCGTATGGTCAGCTCGCCACCGACAAGCCGGGCATCGACAACCACACAGCGCCGCAGCACGGAGGCCAGCCGGACCCGCCGGCGCATCCCATTTGCACCGATGACCAGGTCATCTCCCACCCGGCCGAGGCTCAACGTGGCCGGATCGATCTGCGGTAACTCTAGCCGTAACAGATATACGGTGTCCGCTCCGGACCCGGATTCGCGCTCGACAATGGTGGCCAGCGGCGCCGGAGGCTTGGCCCCATCGCGCCGCCGGACCGACTCGGCCAGCTCACCCAGGGCCTCCGGCCCGATGGGCTCGCGCGGCAGATGCGGCACCAACAGCATCTCCACGTCCCCGATCGCCTCCCCCATCTCATCGAGCACCGCGGCCTGATCGGCGATGCGCTGCATGTACCAGTCGAATGCCGGATGCGCGGGCAGATTGTGGTACTCGTACGAATCATCTTGAATGAGAACCTGATTGACGATCACTTGATCGATGCGCACACCCATCAGCGCCAGCGCCCCCACGGTACGAATGGCCTCGGCCACCACTACCCGTTCGGGAGTCAGCACCAGATGAGCCCCCACCCGTTCGGCGTCCGAAAGCAAGCCCGCAAGCCGATCCGCCGACGCCGCAACGCGTTCTAGTAGTTCGGCCAGTATCTGGGCGCGAGGCGTGCCGATACCGCCGAGTCGGCGATGCCGCGGCCAAGCCCGTTCCAGATACATCGCGAAGGTTCCGGGCAGAGTCAGCATGCGCAACGCGTCTGCTGTCGAGGCACAGTCGACGACGACGACATCCCATTCGCCGGTGTCGGCGAGTTGTTGAACCTCATGCAGTCCAAGCATTTCCTGCACACCCGGCAGTGCGGAAAGCTCTTCGGGGGCAAGCGATCCGATGTCCGATTCGGGATACTGCTCGGCGATCGTCGCGGCGATGTCACCCCAGCGCTGCTCCAGCAGCCCCAGGGTATCCAGGGCCATCACGTCGAGTTGTCCCCCATACGGGTCCTCGATCACCCGGACGCAATGAGCCCCCGGGGTGGGATCCACCCGGACACCGAAGACGTCGCCGAGGGAATGCGCTTGGTCGGTCGACACCGCGAGGACCCGCTGCCCGGCGCGCGCGTAGCGCACCGCGGTGGCACCGGCCAGCGTCGACTTACCCACACCCCCCTTGCCGACGAAAAGGCCGATGGTGGCTGTCAACGGCGCGTGGACATCGGGGGCGACGTCTGCGGGGTGGGACACGAGATCCTCCCCGACGTCGCTAGCGGTCAGATTCGACTCGCTTCTTCAAATCCTTGAGTGCGGAGTCGGTGATCTTGCGTTCGGCCTTGCGCTTGAGCATTCCGATCATCGGAATTTGAAGGTCGACCGCGAGCTCATACGTCACCTCGGTACCAGACCCCTTGGGCGCCAAAAGGTATGTCCCTTCCAGCGAACGTAGGAGGGAACTCTCCGCCAAGGTCCAGGTGACCTTGCGGCCATCCGGAGACCACACGTACTCCAGGACCTGGGTGTCCTTGAGGACACCGGCGTCCAGCACCAACCGGGCACGTTTGACCCTGCCCTCGGCGTCGGTGTCGAGCACCTCGGTTTCCTTGTACTCCGACACCCATTCCGGGTAGGCGCCGATATCGGCGATCACCGCCATCACTTTGCCGGGTTCGGCATCGATGGCAATCGTTTGGGTAGTCTTCTCAGCCACCTGACAGACGGTACCCTTCTCCCTGGCGCTCGGATACTCCCATCCTGGCAATTCGCCGCAGCTGCGCGAAGGAGAGACGCCCATGAGCCGTCTGGTGGCGAAGGTGCTCGGCGTGCACCAGAGCATCTACATCGCATCGAAAGGCTATCTGGGTCATCACGTTCCGGGAATGGCCCCCAACCTGCTGCTGACCTCCATCGGCGCCAAGACCGGGGCACAGCGCGTCAACTCGCTGACCTATGCCAAAGACGGCGACAATCTCGTCATCGTGGCCTCTAACGGTGGCGCGCGGCGCAATCCTGCCTGGTACCACAACCTGAAGGCCCACCCGGAGGTACAGGTGCAATTGGGCCGGCAACGGCGCCGCGTCCGGGCGACGGCACTCCTGCCCGGCGACACGGATTACGAGCGGTTGTGGAAGTTAGCCGACACCAACAACTCTGGCCATTACAGCGCCTACCAGCGGGCGACGTCCCGCCCCATACCGCTGGTCGTGCTCGCTGCCGCCTGATCAGGCCTGCGGCACCCACGATTCGCCGATTGTCCGGCCTGCCTCGAGCCGCTGCTTGACCCCGAAGGCGAACCGCTTGCCGGTGACCCGACGCGCGTGATTGAGCTGGGCCAGATTCAGCTTGGCCACCTGTGCGGCGCTGGCTCCGGTCGGCTCTGCGTGCAGGAAGTAGTGCAGGATCGCCCCGTCCAGCGCGGGCTCCAGCCACACCTCCATTGTTCCGGTGAGCGGCCCGGCAACCGTCCAGCGGATGCCCTTTTCTCCGCGCTCCTCGACAACATTGAGCTGCAGGTCAGGCCACCAACGACGCCAATCGGCAGGGTTCGAGATGGCGCGGCCGATGTCCGCGGGATCCGCGGCGATAAAGGTCTGGTCGGCGACCTGAATGCTGTTCATCGCGCACTAGCTTAAGCCTCGCCGCCGAAGGAAATGCGGCAACGTCTTCGACGATCCTGAGGCCACGACTAGTCTGAGCAGGTGCGAGAGTTCAGCGTTCCTGCCCCATTCACTGTCGAGGACAACGCATCGGTTGTTCATGCCGTCTACGACTACGAGCGTGAAGACCCCAACCAGGCGGCATTCTCCCGTCTCATCGACGACACGTGGACGCCCGTCACCTACGCGGAGGCCGCCGCGCAGATCCGTGCGGTGGCCAACGGTCTGATCGCCAAGGGCGTGGCGCCCGGGGATCGCGTGGCACTGATCTCGGCGACACGATACGAGTGGACGATCATCGACTACGCAGTGCTGTCGATCGGCGCCATCACGGTTCCCATCTACGAGACGTCCTCGGCCGATCAGGTCCGGTGGGTGCTGCAGGATTCCGCGGCGGTGGCGCTGTTCGTGGAGACCGATGCCCACGCCAAGATCGCCGAAGAACTAGCACCCGAACTCCCCAACCTGCACACCGTGTTTCACATCGCCAGTTCGAGCGCCCCCGCAGCTCTCGATGAGCTCGCCGAGGCTGGATCCAGTGTTGACCCCGCCGAGCTCAGCGGCCGACTCCGCGCCATCAAGGCCAGCGATCCCGCGACTCTCATCTACACCTCGGGAACCACCGGCCGGCCCAAGGGCTGCCAGCTCACCCACTCCAACCTGGTGTACGAAACCCGCGGTGCGCGTGCCGTTTTCCCTGATTACTTGCAGAAGGGCAGCCGGACGCTGATCTTCCTGCCGCTGGCACACGTACTGGCGCGCGGTATCGCGATGGCGTGCTTCCAGTCCAAGGTCAGCGTCGGATTCACCAGTGACATCAAGACGCTGGTACCAACGTTCGGGATCTTCAAGCCCACCTTCATCGTCTCCGTCCCCCGCATCTTCGAAAAGGTGTACAACACCGCTCGCCAGAACGCCCAAAACGACGGCAAGGGAAAGATTTTCGACGCCGCCGCCGACACCGCCGTCGAGTACAGCCAGGCGCTGGACAACGGCGGACCGGGCATCGTGTTGCGCGCCAAGCGCGCCGCCTTCGACAAGCTCGTATACGGCAAGCTGCGCGCGGCACTCGGCGGAGAATGCGTGGCATCGATCTCCGGTGGAGCGCCGCTGGGTGCCCGACTCGGTCACTTCTACCGCGGCGTCGGCCTGACCATCTACGAGGGCTACGGGCTCACCGAAACGACAGCAGCCTGCGCGGTGAACGTGATCGGTGGGCTCAAGATCGGCAGTGTCGGTAGGCCGTTGCCCGGTAACGCCGTGAAGCTCGGCGACGACGGCGAACTTCTGGTGTCCGGCGGCGTCGTGTTCAGCGGGTACTGGAACAACCCGACCGCCACCAGCGAGTCGATCGTGGACGGCTGGTTCCACACCGGCGACCTGGGCGCGATCGATGAGGACGGGTTCGTCACGATCACCGGCCGCAAGAAGGAAATCATCGTCACCGCCGGCGGTAAGAACGTCGCACCCGCGGTGCTGGAGGATCAGCTGCGCGCCCATCCGTTGATCAGTCAGGCGATGGCCGTCGGCGACAAGCAGCCGTTCATCGGTGCGCTCATCACCATTGACCCCGAAGCCATCGACGGCTGGAAGCAGCGCAATGGCAAGCCCGCCGAGGCCACCGTCGCCGACCTGGTCCAGGATCCCGATCTACTCGCGGAGATCGAAACCGCCGTCAAGGCAGCCAATCAGGTTGTCTCCCATGCCGAAGCCATCAAGAAGTTCCGGATCTTGCCGGTTGACTTCACCGAAGCCACTGGCGAGATGACGCCGACGCTCAAGGTGAAGCGCAATGTGGTGGCCGAGAAGTTCGCGGCAGACATCGACGCGATCTACTCGGGGTCACCCGAGTAGATCGCCCATCCCTGGACCTTATGCGGAGCCGCTGACCAACTCGGCGAACCGGGCGGCCTGGTGATCCCAGCGCCAGTTGTCGGTCACCCAGGTGCGCCCCGCCTCCCCCATAGCCGCGGCCCGCACGGGATCGGACAGGATCTGGACGATGGCGTCCGTGATCGCGGGTACCGATCTGCCATCGACGACAAACCCCGTCTCGCCGTCACGCACGGTTTCCGGTGCGCCCCCCGAGTTTCCGGCGACCACCGGGACACCGCACGCCGACGCCTCCAGGAACACTATCCCCAAGCCCTCCACGTCGAGCCCCGCTCCGCGGGTACGGCAGGGCATCGCGAAGACATCGCCCATCGCGTGATGCGCAGGTAGCTCCTCCCATGGCACTCCGCCGGTGAACACCACATGCTCATCAACACCGACTCGACTGGCCAACGCCCGCAACGGTTCCGCGGACGGACCGCCGCCCACGATCACCAGCGCCGCGCCGTCGACGCGCTCCCGGATCGCCGGCAGTGCCTCGATGAGCATGTCTTGCCCCTTACGTGGAACGAGCCGGGAGACGCACACGATGGTCGGCCGCTCGCCGAGCCCGTAGCGGTGGCGCAGCTCCTCGCGTGCCGCGGGGTCGGGGCGAAACCGGCCGGTGTCAACACCGGATGGCAGATGTTCCAGTGCCGCACGCGGACCGAAGGCCGCGGCGAAGCGTCTGCGTGTGTAGCGGCTGACATAGGTGATGACATCGGTGCTCTCGCCGATCTGCCGCAGGGCAGACCGTGCCACCGGGAGCATCGACCAGCCGACCTCGTGCCCGTGCGTGCTGGCGGCTGTTACGGCGGCTCCCGCCGCCTTGGCGGCCGACGACAACAGTGCCAATGGCGCGGCCGCGCCGAACCACACCACGTCGGAGTGCTGCGATCTGATGAGATCCACCATGCGCTGGCGGACACCAGGGCTCGGAAGCATCAACGAGGTCGGGTGCCGCACCACCTGATAGTCGGCCGCGGCGTCGTATCGCTCGCATCCTTTCCACCGCGGCGCATAGACGGTCACCTCATGCGATCCGGCCAGGTGGGTCACCAGCTCTTGCAGGTAGGACTGAATACCCCCGGGCCTGGGCGGAAAATCGTTGGTGACCAACAGGATCCGTTGCCTCGGGCCGCCAGGCTGAAATGTCACGACGCCTACCGTAGTGGACGGGAGCCGAGCCAGCTCTGCCACTGCCTTACCAGTGTCGCCTCGTCGATGCCCAATGCCTGCTGGATGGCCACACCCGCCGCACTCGGCGAGATGCCGGCCCCATACCGGTACAGCTGTACCAGCTTCGGTTCGCCGAAGGTTTCGGCCACGTACTGGGCCACCGACCAAGCCTCCTCGTACGCCTGTGTGCGTTTCGTTCCCGGACTCCCGAGGTCGTCGTCAGTGGGTAGATGGTCCGGAATCCGTCCCGCGGCAAGAGCACTGGCCAGTGTGGGTGCCGCGTTCCGAAAGGGGGTACCGCTGCCGCGGCGCCCGTTGTAATCGGCCACCCCCTCCACCAACCAGAGAGGTGCGTGATCGCCGGTGACCGTACGGGCGGCGGCATGGAAGAGCTCATGACGCAGCACCACACGGAACTGATCCGGTGGCAGTCCTGCCGAGCCCGGTGCAAAAATCACCCGTTGCCCCACCGCGACTCCGCTCTCGACACGGTCGGCGACGGCGGCGGCGGCTATTCCATCGGTATCTTCGCCCCCGACAAGAGCAGCGAATTCGGCGTCTGTATCTGCCGCGACCAGTAGCACTCCCGCCTGCCACTGCGGTCCCCAGAATTCCGACAGCGCCGTCAATGCTCCGGCGATCTCGCCGGCAAGACGTGGCGCCACCGCCGAACCGGGATGCCCGAGCACCACCACCTCCCGGTCCCCCATCCTGCTGCGCGTCTCCACTGCGGGCGCGAACTGCCACGGCACCGCGACCGCGCCGGCGTCGACCAACCGCCAGGCGTCGTTGTCGTGCAGCACTCCGACGGTGGCAGGGCGCCGGACCGCAACCTTGTCCACTCCGCTGACCGCATAGAACAGCGCCACATCCAATGTCCATTGCTGTTGCGGTGCAACAGGATCGGCCGGGACGTCGGCGGCCAGCCGATACTCGAATGTGTCTGTCTTCAGCCCCGATAGGTTCTTCTGCAGCCGCCGCTGCGCCTGCTGGGGTCCGCCGGGAATGAAGACGGCATCCAGTGCCGCGATATCACCACTGCGCAAGCTCGCGGAGTAGCGCGTCAGCAGTGCCTGAATCGCTGCACGCACATCGGTGGCCGGCGCGGCGGGCTGTGCACGACAACCGCAGAGAATCAGCAGAACCACTGTGAGCAGCGATGTCCAGCGTGCTCCCCCGGACACCCGCGCGCGACGGCCGCGGCTCAGTAGCGGCGCGCGTTGTAGATCGGGCCGGAGGAGGTGATCGGCGCGACTGCGACGGGAACACCATAGGTGGAGGCGTGCACCATCATGCCGTTGCCGACATAGATACCGGTGTGTGAGGCGTCCCCATAGAAGTTGATGACATCACCCGGCTGCAGATCACTCAGCGCCACGGGCGTGCCACCACGGGCGAGCGCCTGGCTGGAGTGCGGCAGCGATACACCCTGCTGCCCGTAGGCCCACATCACCAGGCCCGAGCAGTCGAAGGCGTTGGGTCCGGAACCGCCCCACGAGTAGGGCGCGCCGATCCGGGTCAACGCCGCGGCTACGGCGTTCGCACCGACGGCCGAACCTCCACCACCGACGGCGACTTCCGGCGCGGGCGCAGCGGCCGCAGCCTGCATCAGCGGCTCGGGAGCGTCCGGGGCCTCGCCCGGCTCGGCCGGAGGTGGCGGGGGCACGGGTGCCAGTGCCGCCAGCTGAGCGCGCTGGCCGGGGTTCAGGGTGTTGTACTGCGACTTGACGACCGCGATCTGCACCTGCAGCTGACTCTGCTTGGCCTGCAGCGAGGCGCGAACATTCTTGGCCTGTTCGGCGGCCACCCGGGCCTGCTCGACGGCGTCACGGGACCGTTGCTCGGCTTCATCCGCCGAGGACTGCGCGGCGCGGTAGCTGTCCATCCGGCTACGCATCTCGGTTCCCACCGTGCGCTGCACCGACAACTGGTCGATGAGGTTCTGCGGAGAGTCGGAGGTCAGCACGGCGCCGTAGCCGCTGGTGTTACCACCCATGTACGCAGCGACCATCGCCTTGTTGACGTCAACTTGGTACGTGGAGACCGCCATGCGCGCAGCCTTCGCGACAGCCTCATCGGCGAGAACCGCCTTCTCGGCATCACGCTGAGCCGCCAGCTTGGCGTCGAGATCAATCTTCGCCGAGTTAGCTGCTTCGGAGGTTGCCTCAGCCTGGCGAGACAGCTCGTTGAGCTTCTTCACGGCGTCGTTGTTGGGGTCGGCACTCGCAACCTGGCCACCCGCAAATACCCCGCCGACCAGCGCGGCAGCAGTCATTGCAAGCATCGTGCGCCGGAGAGGTGAGGGCGTCGATCGATCCGAATGATTTCGAAGAAGACGCCCGACACTCAAGACAACATCCCTTTACTGCAATGTGATCGCCGCAAACTACGGCGCCAATAGGTCTCAGATAGGTTACGAAATGGCATCGACGTTGTCCACCGCAGTGGGAAACGACGTCAGTGTCGCGTAAGTGTCGGTTCTCCTCCCCGTTCCCGGGGTGGGCCATCAAGCACCTGTTTCGAGTGTGCCCTATGCGACTCCGGCATCGGGCGTCTTCGCCGAATCAGGCGTGTCGTAGGTGCGCTGAATCGGCACCAGACGCAGCCTGGGCGCCATCCCGGCCTCGGCCAGCACAGCCAGCGCCGCACGTTCATCGTCGGCAAGCCTCTGAGGCACCCCCAGCAGCACGCTGACCACGCAGTCATCGCATCCCGGGCCGCGCATCGCGCAATCGTCGCAATCGATAAGCATGGCTCCTCCTTTCCCATCAGTCGTTTCTTTCGGGTTCAGGCGGACGGTAACTGCGCCCACCGACAAGTAGGCGTCGCCTGGCACCCTTGCGGTATGACGGAACAGTCGCAACCAGCGCATACCGACCGCCGCCGGGCCGAATCGTTTGGGGGCTCCGCCGACGCCTACGACCGTCACCGCCCCCGGTACCCGCAACCCCTGATCGACGAGCTTGTGTCCGGTGGTCATACCCGCGCCCTCGATGTGGGAGCGGGAACCGGGATCGCGGCGGCACAACTGGCCGCGGCCGGCGCCGAGGTGCTGGCCGTTGAACCGGACGCACGCATGGCACAGATCGCGGCCGCCAAGAGCATCGACGTCGAGGTGGCCACGTTCGAGGACTGGCAGCCGGCCGGCCGGACATTCGACCTCGTGCTCTTCGCGCAGTCCTTCCACTGGGTCGAGCCCACCGCGGCGCTGCGGAAGGTGTTGACCGTGCTTCGCCCGGGAGGCCGCCTCGCACTGGTGTGGAACCGCATCGTGCCAACCTCCCCGACCCAGCAGGACCTGGACACCGTCTACGCCGATTTCATGGACACCACCAAGCGCCCCTCCATCAACACCGAGGACACCGTCTCGGCGACCATCGAGAAATCGGGCTACCACGTGCGCCACTCGCACTTCCTGGACCGCCCGCACTTCTCCACACAGGCGTACCTGGACATGGTCTTCACCTACTCCAATCACCTCACCCTGGATGCCGCCGCGCGCAGCGTGTTGCGGTCCCGGCTCGAGGAGACGATCGGCGACCGTGGCGTCGACACCACCAACGACGCGCTCGCGTTGATCTGTACCCCCGTGGCGTGACCCCGGTATGTCGGTCCCGGGTCATACGGTCAGGTCATGACGCAGCTGACCTTCGATGGGGTGCACTCCTCACCGGGGTCGTCGGCGCAAGCCCCGTCGGCACAAGCACTGCGTGACACCACCTTTGTGGTGGTAGACCTGGAGACGACCGGCGGAAGCGCGGAAAACGACGCGATCACCGAGATCGGCGCGGTCAAGGTGCGCGGCGGCGAGGTGCTCGGAGAACTGGCCACCCTGGTCGACCCGAAGCGATCGCTGCCGCCACAGATCGTCCGCCTCACCGGCATCACCTCGGCCATGCTGGTGGACGCTCCGCCCATCGAACAGGTGCTGCCGACGTTTCTCGAATTCGCCCGCGGGGCAGTACTTGTCGCACATAACGCCGGCTTCGATATCGGTTTCCTCAAGGCAGCGGCGCGGCAGTGTGGGATCGACTGGCCGCAGCCCACGGTGCTGTGCACGGTCCGGCTGGCCCGCCGGGTGCTGACCCGAGACGAGGCACCACGGGTCAGCCTGGGCGCGCTGGCTCAGCTACTCGGCGCATCGACCACTCCCAATCACCGGGCCCTGGATGACGCCCGGGCCACCGTCGACGTGCTGCATGCCTTGATCGGCCGGGTGGGCAACCAGGGCGTCGACACCATGGCAGAGCTGCACCGGTACCGCACCCAAGTGCCCAACGCCTTGCGGGGCAAACGTTCACTTGCCGATGGAATGCCTTACGCCCCAGGCGTTTACCTGTTTCGCGGGCCGTCCGGCGAGGTGCTGTACGTGGGCACCGCGGTCAACCTGCGCCGACGGGTGCAGCAGTACTTCACCGGCGCGGACCCGCGAGGCCGGATGCGCGAGATGGTCACCATCGCCACCTCGGTGGACCACGTGACGTGTGCGCACCCGCTGGAGGCCGCGGTTCGCGAGCTGCGACTGCTGGGTGCCCACGCACCGCCGTACAACAGGAAGTCGCGATTCCCGCATCGCTGGTGGTGGGTGGTGCTCACCGAGGAACCATTCCCCCGTTTCGCCGTGGTCCGGACCACGAACGGGCGCCGGATGCTGGGCCCGTTTCGTGCCCGGGGTGATGCCACGGCCGCCGCCCTGGCGCTGGCCCGGTTCACCGGCGTGCGTACGTGTGCCGCGCGTATCGGGGCCACGGGGCGGCACGGTCCCGCCTGCAACGGCCAGTCCTACCCACACGACACCGCCTCCCCGTGCCCGGCCCCCGCTGGCATGGACGCCGCCGAATATGGGGACGCCCTCATGACCGCGCAGGCGGTCCTCAACGGCACCGAGGGACAACCGCTGCACGTCATGTGTGACCGAGTTGCCGAGCTCGGTGCGCTGCGCCGCTATGAAAGCGCCGCGCGGCAACGTGACGCGACGGCCGCCCTCATCGAGGCACTGGCCCGTCAGCACCGCCTGCGGGCCCTCGCGCGCATCGAGGAGCTGATCGCCGCGCGTCCCGACGGTGAGGGCGGATGGCAGATCGCGGTGATGCGACATGGTCAGCTGGCCGGTGCCGCGGTCGCGCGCCGCAGTGTCCCCCCGATGCCGGTGGTGGCGGCCGCATCCGCGTCGGCCCAGGTGGTGCTGCCGTCTGCCGAACCGTTCGGCGGGGCCGCGCCCGAGGAGACCGGACTGATCACCCGTTGGCTGGCCGAGCCCGGGGTACGCATCGTGTCCTCGACCGGCGGTTATGCCGAACCCACGGGATGTTCAGGGCCCCTGCGAGATTGGGCCTCGACCGCACGCAGCGCGCGCATGGCCAGCGCCGTCCTCCGTGACGACTGGGGCATGGCCGAGCTGATCAGGCCCGGACTTTCTACTGCGCCCCGAGCCGTTGGCTGACGACGATCCACCTGTCCAGCAGCGCGGCCGCCGCGCCGGAGTCGATCGCGGTGGACACCCGGGTCAGCGCGTCCTCCCAGGCAGGCACCCATTGGGCGTCGCTGGCCAGCCCGGCGTGCGCGACCATGGCGCCCGCGGCGTTGAGCACCACCGCATCCCGGACGGCACCGGTGCGCCCCCCAAGCACCGCCCGTACCTCCGCGGCATTGAACTCCGGATCGCCGCCGACGAGCTCCTCGAGCCGGGCTCGCGCGAAACCGAACGCCGCCGGATCGAACCGCAGCGTGTCAACCGTGCCCGCCTGAACCCGCCAGATGGTGCTGGTCGTGGTGGTAGTCAGCTCGTCGAGCCCGTCGTCACCATGCACCACCAGCACGCTGGATCCACGTCCGGCGAAGACACCCGCCGTCACCTCCGCCAGATCGGCGAACGCGCAGCCGATCAGGCCCGCCCGCGGACGGGCCGGGTTCGTCAGCGGGCCAAGCAAATTGAACACCGTGGGGATACCGATCTCGCGACGCACCACGGAGGCATACCTGTAGGACGGATGAAAATGTGGCGCGAAGCAGAAGCCGATCCCCACCTCGGCAACGCTGCGCATCACCGCTTCGGGCCCCAGATCGATACGTACGCCCAGCGTCTCCAGCGTGTCGGCGCCACCGGCCAGTGAGGACGCCGCGCGGTTGCCGTGCTTGACCACCGGCACTCCGCACGCCGCCACCACAATGGACGCCATGGTGGACAGGTTCACCGTGTTCGCGCCGTCACCCCCGGTGCCGACGATGTCCACGGCGTTCGCGCCGATCTGGCCGTCCGGTCCGTCCGACGGAAATTCGATTGCGTGCGACAGCATGGTGTCGGCCAGCTCACCGACCTCATCGGAGGTTGGGCGCTTCATCCGCATCGACACCCCGAAGGCCGCGATCTGAGCGGGGGTGGCCGCGCCGGTCATGATCTGGTCCATGGCCCAGGCCGCTTGACCCGCGGACAGGTCGCGACGGTTGGTCAGCTCGCCCAGTACCTGGGGCCAGGAATGTTCCAGCACGCCGCAAATGGTCCCACGGAGACAATCCGGACAACAAAGGACTAAATGCCTCCCAGGCGGGCCGCGACACGCCGGACGCAGGTCACCGGCACCACTCTCATCAGAGGCCACACCCGTTGTCGGGAGTCGGTCACAAATCAATGTCGGACCCGGGTGGCTCTCGACAACTACAAAGCGTCATACTTACGACGTGACGACCGCAGCAGCCCCAGGATCGCCGGCGGGAACCGCCATTACCCAGCGGGTTCATTCACTGAACCGGCCCAATATGGTGAGTGTTGGCACCATTGTGTGGCTTTCCAGTGAGTTGATGTTCTTTGCTGGACTCTTTGCGTTCTACTTCACCGCCCGGGCGCAGTCCGGTGGCAACTGGCCGCCGGAGCCCACCGAGCTGAACTTGGGTCTTGCCATCCCCGTGACCGCCGTGCTGGTCGCCTCATCCTTCACCTGTCAGATGGGTGTGTTCGCTGCAGAGCGCGGCGATGTTTTCGGGCTGCGCCGCTGGTACGTCATCACTCTCATCATGGGCACCTTCTTCGTCCTCGGACAGGGCTACGAGTACATGAACCTCGTGCACGAGGGCACCACCATCGCCAGCAGCGCCTATGGCTCAACCTTCTACCTGGCCACCGGCTTCCACGGTCTGCACGTCATCGGCGGTCTGGTCGCATTCGTCTACCTCCTGATTCGCACCCGGATGAGCAAGTTCACTCCGGCCCAGGCCACCTCCGCGATCGTCGTGTCCTACTACTGGCACTTCGTCGACATCGTGTGGGTCGCATTGTTCGCCACCATCTACTTTGTCCGCTGACAGCCCCATGACGAAGCCCAACCCGGTGAAGGGAGCCCCACAGTTGAGCGTGGAGCCCGTAAACAACACAGCCGCCAAGAATCGCGCGCGCCGCAAGTTCCGCCGTCGCATCTCAGCAGGTTTGCTGCTGCTGATCGCGCTGGTGGTTGCCGGTGGCTTGGCCTCTACCTTCACGCCCACCCCGCAGGTCGCGGTGGCCGACGAAGACAAGTCGGCGCTGCTGCGTACCGGTAAGCAGCTGTACGAAACCTCGTGCATCACCTGTCACGGCGCCAACCTGCAGGGTGTGCCCGACCGCGGCCCCAGCCTCATCGGCGTGGGTGACGCGGCCGTCTACTTCCAGGTGTCCACCGGCCGTATGCCGGCGATGCGCAACGAGGCCCAGGCCCAGCGCAAGGACCCGATCTTCGACGAGGAGCAGACCGACGCCCTCGGTGCCTACATCCAGGCCAATGGCGGCGGACCCCAGGTCATCCGCGACGGCGACGGCGCGATTGCTCAGGAGTCGCTGCGCGGCAACAACATCGCTCGAGGTGGCGATCTGTTCCGGTTGAACTGCGCGTCCTGCCACAACTTCACCGGACGCGGCGGCGCCCTCTCGTCAGGCAAGTTCGCCCCCGAGCTCGACCCGGCCAATGAGCAGCAGATCTACACCGCCATGCTGACCGGCCCACAGAACATGCCCAAGTTCTCCGACCGTCAGCTGACCCCCGAGGAGAAGCGGGACATCGTCGCCTACGTCAAGGCGTCGAGCGAGACCCCCGACCCGGGTGGTTACGGCCTGGGCGGCTTCGGGCCGGCTTCTGAGGGCATGGCCATTTGGATCATCGGCATCGTCGCCGCCATTGCCGCGGCACTGTGGATTGGAGCGCGCGCGTGAGTGGCGATCCCAAAGTAGAGATTCCCTCCGACGAGCAGCTCGCGGCCATGAGCCGCGATGAGCTGGTCAAGCTGGGCACCAACCTCGACGGTGTCGAGATCGTCTACCGCGAACCACGTTGGCCCGTCGAGGGCACCAAGGCCGAGAAGCGCGCCGAGCGTCTAGTCGCCCTGTGGTTCGCGCTCGGTGGTGTGTTCGGTCTGGCCCTGCTCGGGGTGTTCCTGTTCTGGCCTTGGGAGTACAAGCCGTTCGGGGATCCGGGCAACGCCATGTACAACCTGGCGACGCCGCTGTACGGCCTGACCCTGGGCCTGTCGGTGCTCTCGCTGGGTATCGGCGCGGTGCTCTACACCAAGAAGTTTGTCCCCCAGGAGATCTCGATCCAGGACCGCCACGACGGCCCGGGCTCATCCGAGGTGGACCGTAAGACCATCGTCGCGCAGCTGCAGGACACCCTGGAGACCTCGACACTCCCCCGCCGCAAGATGGTGATCCGGGCCCTCGGGTTCGGCGTCGGCGCCATGGGGGCCGGCACCGCGGTCGCCTTCATCGGTGGCTTGATCAAGAACCCCTGGGCCCCCGTGGTCCCGACCGCCAACGGCAAGCAGCCGGTGCTGCTCACCAGCGGCTGGACCCCGCGGTACAAGGGTGAAACCATCTACCTCGGCCGGGCCGTGGGCAGCAGCTCCCAAATCCTGCTGAAGATCCGGCCCGAGGACATCGACGCCGGTGGCATGGAGACCGTGTTCCCGTGGCGCGAGTCCGATGGCGACGGCACCACCGTCGAATCGCACGAGAAGCTGTCGCATATCGCCATGGGCGTGCGTAACCCGGTGATGATCATCCGGGTGCGGCCCAGCGACATGGGCAAGGTGATCAAGCGCAAGGGACAGGAAAGCTTCAACTACGGCGACCTGTTCGCGTACACCAAGATCTGCTCGCACCTGGGTTGCCCCACATCACTTTTTGAGCAGCAGACCTACCGCATCCTGTGCCCGTGCCACCAGTCGCAGTTCGACGCACTGCACTTCGCCAAGCCCATCTTCGGGCCGGCCGCCCGTGCGCTGGCACAGCTGCCGATCACCGTCGACAAGGACGGATACCTCGTCGCCAATGGCGACTTCGTTGAACCCGTCGGACCCGCATTCTGGGAGCGCAAATCATGAGTGACACAGCCCAAAAGCCGTCACGTCTAGGCAAGATCGCCGCCGCCCAGGGCGAGGCGATGGACTCTCGGTATCACCTCGCCGCCGGAATGAAGCGGCAGATCAACAAGGTCTTCCCCACGCACTGGTCGTTCATGCTCGGTGAGATCGCGCTGTACAGCTTCATCATCCTGCTGCTCTCGGGTGTGTACCTGACCCTGTTCTTCGACCCGTCGATGGCCGAGGTCACCTACAACGGCGTCTACCAGCCGCTGCGCGGTGTGCAGATGTCCAAGGCGTACGAGACCGCGCTGAACATCAGCTTCGAGGTGCGCGGCGGCCTCTTCGTGCGACAGATCCACCACTGGGCGGCGCTGATGTTCGCGGCCTCGATCATGGTGCACCTGGCCCGCATCTTCTTCACGGGCGCATTCCGCCGCCCCCGCGAGGCCAACTGGGTCATCGGCTCGCTGCTGCTGATTCTGGCGATGTTCGAGGGCTACTTCGGCTACTCGCTGCCCGACGACCTGCTCTCCGGTATCGGTCTGCGCGCCGCGATGTCCTCGATCACCTTGGGCATCCCGGTCGTCGGCACCTGGATGCACTGGGCGCTGTTCGGCGGCGACTTCCCCGGCAACATCTGGATCCCGCGCATGTACGCGCTGCACATCCTGTTGATCCCCGCGATCATCCTGGCGCTCATCGCCGTTCACCTGGCGCTGGTGTGGTACCAGAAGCACACGCAGTTCCCCGGACCGGGCGCCAAGGAAACCAATGTCGTCGGCGTGCGCATCCTGCCGGTGTTCGCACTCAAGGGTGGAGCGTTCTTCGCCTTCACCACCGCCATCCTGGCGCTGATGAGTGGCCTGCTGCAGATCAACCCCATCTGGTTGCTGGGCCCCTACAAGCCCTCGCAGGTCTCGGCGGGCAGCCAGCCCGACTTCTACATGCAATGGACAGAGGGCCTGGCCCGTCTGTGGCCCGCATGGGAGCTGTACATCTTCGGGCACACCGTGCCCGCGGTGTTCGCGGTGGCGATCATCATGGGTGTGGTGTTCGGTCTGCTGACCATGTACCCATTCATCGAGAAGAAGCTGACCGGCGACGATGCGCATCACAACCTGCTGCAGCGTCCGCGTGACGCTCCGGTCCGCACCGCCATCGGCGCGGCGGCGATCTCGTTCTACATGATCCTGACGCTGGCCGCGATGAACGACATCATCGCGTTGAAGTTCCATATCTCGCTGAACGCGACAACCTGGATCGGCCGTATCGGCATGGTCATCTTGCCAATCGTCGTGTACTACCTGGCCTACCGCTGGGCCATCGGCCTGCAACGCAGCGACCGCGCAGTACTCGAACACGGCATCGAGACCGGCATCATCAAGCGACTACCGCACGGTGAATACATCGAGCTGCACCAGCCACTGGCCGGTGTCGACGAGCACGGCCACGCCATCCCGCTGGAATACCAGGGCGCCGCAGTGCCACAACGCATGAACAAGCTCGGATCGGCCGGCGCACCCGGCACCGGCTCGTTCCTGTTCGCCGACCCCGCCGACGAACAAGCCGCACTGGTGCAAGCCGAACACGAGGCGCACCACAAGTCGCTGCTCGCTCTGAAGGAGTACCAGGACGGCGAGCCGGCAACAAACGGTCACGGCCACTAGAAGTCAGTTCGACAGTGGGGCCCCGCACATGAAAAAGTGTGCGGGGCCCCACTGCTTTACCCTGGCCGTATGCACGAGATGACTCGCGAGCAATGGTGGGCCTTCGCCACCGAGGGCACCCGCACCGGGATGCTGGGGCTGGTACGGGCCAACGGTGCGCCCATCGTGACACCGGTCTGGTTTCTGCTCCATGAGGGACCCGGCGGCGATGAGCTGATCTTCACGACGGGCACGGAAACATTGAAAGGCAAGGCCATTCGACGGGATCCGCGCATCTCGCTGGCCGTCGACGACCAGCGCCCGCCCTACTCCTACGTCCAGTTCACAGCCGAAGCGCGACTGACCAGTGATCTCGATGAGATGCGCGAATGGGCGACCAGGATCGGTGGACGCTACATGGGAGCCGAGCTGGCCGAGGATTTCGGCCGTCGCAACGCGGTTCCGGAGGAATCGCTGGTACGCGCCACCATCACGAAAGTCGTTGCCCGCGCTGGGATCGCGGATTAAGACCCTGGCGCACCGAGCTCGCGCAGCTTCTTGAGGGTCACCCACGGAATCGCGCCCATCGCGCAGGTGATCACCCCGCCGAACACGAACGCGACGAGGGCGGCGGTGTCGCTGTCCACTGCCAGCAGATAGGCGCCTGTGACCACCGCCAGCAGCGCCAGACCGATCGCACCGGCGATCCCTACGGTGGCGCGCAGCCACAGCCGATCGACCACCACTGATTTCGATGCCGCCTCGGCGGCCGCCCGATAGGCCGGTGACCCGGGCCCGGTGTAATCCTTCGGAACATGGCTCGTGTGGTCCGCCAGTCCGCCGAATGTCTTGAGTTTCTCGGTCGAGGCCTCCGCGGGAGGCGGCCCCAACGGCACACTGCCGGCCCCGGAAGCATTGGCACCCTTGGATTTAGGTACGGCCTTTGACGGGCCACGCGTCGTGCGCTGAGCCGCCGTCTTACGGGCGCGCAGTAGCAGCGGCACGGCACCGATGATGACGGCCAGCGATACCCCGATGACGATGTAGATCCCCAGCGACGGCCCAGCCGATCCCGGCGCGCCCTCCCCCAGTCCGGTCATCACAACGATGGCGCCGACCAACATCCCGACGAATGCCAGCCAGATGACGGCGCACAGCCCAATGAGCATCCGGTCGACGGCCTCCGGAGAGGATCGACGCACCGGACCGGCAAGTGCCTCCAGTGGCTTGGCCAATCGACCCGCTGGCATCAGCAGGTTGCCTGCGCCGAATTGTTGTTGTTGGCGGACAGAACCTGGCCATCGCTGGTGGTGATCGTGCAATTGAGCTGGCTCAGGCGCAGGAAGCTGCTCGCCGACACCGAACCGATCTCCGAGTTCGAGATCGGGGTGACGGTGATCGACCACGGGATGTAGACGTTCGGGTTTACCCGGGTGCGCCCGGAGTCGTCGGTCCACGTGATCGAGATGCGATCCAGCGGGGCCTTCGAACCCGTCACCGAGTACGTGATCTGCCGGGGCCCAGCCGGGGTCGTAGTCGTCGGCGGTGGAGGAGGCGGCGGCGTGGTGGTCGTCACCGGCGGCGGTGCCTCATGCGTCGTCACCGGCGGCGGAGGCGGAGGCACCGGAACCGGAGGTTCCACCGTCACGGTCTCGGTCACCACCGGCGGAGGCGGAGGTGGCGGCGGTTCAGTGGTTGGCGGCGGAGGTGGTGGAGGCGGAGGTTCCGTCGTGGTGGTGATGATCTCGTTCCACGGCGTGGTGCTCGGAGTCGGCGTGACCGAGGTGCTCTTGGCGGCACCGGTCGTCTCATCCGATCGTCCGGCCACCAGCAACGCGACGGATGCCACCAAGGTGATGGCGGCAATGATCGCCGCCACCCCGACGACCCAGGGCCACCGCGGCGGAGGCGGCTCCTCACCGTCGACCAGCTGGGTGTCGTACTCGTCGTACGGCACGTACGGACTGGTGAATTGCTCGGATTCGGGCGCCGAATACGCCTGTGAATGAAACGCGGCGGAATCCGGTCCGGAAGAGTCAGCAGCTGCGCCATCCGCGTTCGGACCGTCCAGATCCGGAACTTCCCCGGGAGTCCCCGACCCTGGGTTGTCCGTCCCACTCATCTACACAAGTTCCTTTTCGTCACTTCCCGCTCCCCGGCGGGCCACCTGCCTGAGGGGCCATGGCAACGATAGCCAAAGCAATCCGGGGCGACGAAACCCGACGGCCGTAAAAACCAAACTGACCACCGGATTGTTATCGAAAACGTGACAGTGCACACGGAGATGTCACACCAGTAACGGGAGTCCCGCCGCAAAGTACGAGCGCGGCGGCGAGAAGGGGGTGAAACGCGCGATGAGCTAGTGCTTCTCCGGGCCCACGTGGTACTCGAAGACCAGACCGGCGACCGCGCTGAGAACAAACACCGCACCGGCGGCAAGCAGCCACGGCAGCCATAGCGCCACACCCACGGCGGTGGTGGCGGCGGCAAGCGCGATCATGATGGGCCACCAGCTGTGCGGGCTGTAGAAGCCCAGCTCGCCGGCGCCGTCGGCGACCTCGGCGTCTTCGTAGTCCTCGGGCCGGGTGTCCAGGCGCCGGGCCACGAAGCGGAAGAAGGTCGAGATGATCAAGGACAGACCCGTGGTCATCACCATGGCAGTGGTCCCCGCCCATTCCACACCACCATTGGCGTAGAGGGCTGTCAGCACCGCGTAGACCACAGTGGCCAGGGCGAAGAATCCGGTGAGGATCTCGAAGAGTCGGGCTTCGATATGCATGCTGCGCTCCTACCTTTCCCGCTGCCTAGTTCTTCGCCGCGTTGTTGTCCGCCGGCGCGAGCTCTCCGCGGCGGCCGTCGAACGGCCTGGTGGTAATCGAGACCGGCGACTGCCCGATCGATGCCAGCGCCTCGGCGTTGGTCTTACCCGCCTTGCGCGCTTCCAGGTAGAACTTGAAGTCGTTGGGGCTCACCACACGCAGCTCGAAGGCCATCATCGAGTGGTAGGTGCCGCACATCTCGACGCAGCGACCCACGAACGCGCCTTCCTTCAGGATCTTGCTGACCTGGAAGACGTTGTCGGAGTTGTTGGCCTTGGGCTCGGGCATCACGTCGCGCGTGAACAGGAACGGGACCACCCGGAACGAGTGGATGACGTCGGCCGAGGCCAGCTGGAACTCGACGCTCTTGCCGCTGGGCAGCACCAGCACCGGGATCTCCGAGGAGGTTCCGACGGTCTCGATCTTGTCGAAGTTCAGGTAGGTGCGGTCCTCACGGTTCAGGCCGCGCACCGGGCCGACGAGCTCGTTGCCGTGCGCGTCCTTGCCCTCGGGCTTGGAGGTCATGGCCTTCTTGCGTTCCGGGTCAGCGCCTTCGTAGTTGAGGCTGCCGTCCTTGAACGCGACCTTCTGGTAGCCGAACTTCCAGTTCCACTGGAAGGCGGTCACGTCCACGACGACCTCGGGGTTCGGGTCCTTGTGCATGACCTTGTTCTGCACCACGACGGTGAAGTAGAAGAGCACCGCGATGATCAGGAAGGGCACCACCGTCAAGATGAGCTCCAGCGGCAGGTTGTAGCCGAACTGGCGCGGGAACTCGGTGTCGCCCGGCTTATGCCGGTGGAACGCGACGGTCCAGAACGTCAGTGCCCACACGATGACGCCGACGACCAGCGAGGCCACGACTGCCCAGGTCCACAGGGGAGCCATGTAGTCGTGGGCTTCGGGGGTAATTCCCTCGGGCCACCCGAACCGCAGCACTTCTTGGACGCTACAACCGCTGAGCAGGAAGCTCGCCGCGCCCAACAGCACCACAGTGGCCAGCAGGGACGGCCGTGAGCCGGACCGTGACGTCACGTTTTAAGCCTCCTGTTTCGGTACAGAATCCATCGCTGACCAGTGGCAGCAATCGAATACTACGCAGCGTAGACCACGCGGTCGCATCAGGGCAGCGACGGGGCCGGTGTGGGGACCTAGGTCCTGGGACAGGTCGCGCGATGTTGCATACTTGGCCGCGTGTGTGGACTGGTGGCGTGGCTGGGCCCGCCCGGGTCTTCGCTCGAATCTCATAGCCCTGCGGTGGATGCGGCGATGGTGCATATGCGTCATCGCGGCCCCGATGAGCCGGGAATCTGGCACGAGGAAAACGTGCTCTTCGGTTTCAACCGGCTCTCGATCATCGACATCGCGCATTCGCATCAGCCGTTGCGCTGGGGACCGGCGGACAGCCCGGACCGATACGTGCTGGTCTTCAACGGCGAGATTTACAACTACCTGGAACTCAGGGAGACGCTGCGGGCCGAGCACGGCGCCGCATTCGCCACCGAGGGTGACGGCGAGGCGATTCTGGCGGCGTACCACTTCTGGGGCCCGGATGCGCTGCACCGGCTGCGCGGCATGTTCGCCTTCGCGATCTGGGACACGGTCGAACGTGAGTTGTTCTGCGCGCGAGATCCTTTCGGCATAAAGCCGCTGTTCATGGCGACAGGCCCGGGCGGCACCGCGCTGGGCAGCGAGAAGAAATGCCTGCTGGATTTGATGGAGCAGTTGGGCATCGGGACCGAACTGGACCTGCGGGCGCTGCAGCACTACACAACGCTGCAGTATGTTCCGGAGCCCGAGAGCCTGCACACCGAGATCCGCCGCCTGGAATCCGGTTCGTATGCGCGCATCACCCCCGGCCAGGAGCCACGCGTCACGCGTTATTTCCCGGCCCGGTTCGCCGTCACGCCGTTCACCCGCGCGACCCGCCAGTCCCGGTACGACGAGATCACCGAGGTGCTTTCCGATTCGGTGGCCAAGCACATGCGGGCCGATGTCACGGTGGGTTCGTTTCTGTCCGGAGGTATCGACTCCACGGCCATCGCCGCGCTGGCGATCCGGCACAATCCGAAGCTCATTACGTTCACGACTGGCTTTGAGCGGCAAGGCTATTCCGAAGTCGATGTGGCGGTCGAGTCCGCCGAGGCGATCGGTGCCCGGCACGTCGTGAAGGTGGTCAGCCAGGAGGAGTTCGTTTCCGCGCTGCCCGAGATCGTCTGGTATCTGGACGATCCGGTGGCGGATCCATCCCTGGTACCGCTGTACTTCGTGGCCAAAGAGGCCCGTAAACATGTCAAGGTGGTGCTCTCCGGAGAGGGCGCCGACGAGCTCTTCGGTGGATACACGATCTACCGGGAACCCTTGTCGCTCAAGCCTTTCGAATACCTCCCCGGCGTGTTGCGACGCGGGGCGGCACGACTATCGGCCGCCATCCCGGACGGGGTGCGCGGCAAGAGTCTGCTGAACCGCGGCTCGATGACACTGGAACAGCGCTACTACGGAAACGCCCGCAGCTTCGATGACGAACAACTGCGCGCGGTGCTCCCCCACTATCGCCCGGAATGGGGACATCAGGACGTCACGGCTGAGCTCTACGAGCGGTGCGCGGGCTGGGATCCGGTGGCACGCATGCAGTATGTGGACCTTTTCACCTGGCTGCGCGGAGACATTCTGGTCAAGGCCGACAAGATGACGATGGCGAACTCGCTCGAGCTGCGGGTGCCGTTCCTTGATCCCGAGGTGTTCAAGGTGGCCTCGCAGCTGCCCTACCGGGAGAAGATCACCCGCGAAACCACGAAGTACGCACTCCGCAGGGCACTGGAACCCATTGTGCCGGCGCATGTTCTGCACCGGACCAAGCTCGGTTTCCCGGTACCCATCCGGCACTGGTTCGTCGACGGACTGCTACACGACTGGGCCCGTGAGATGCTGGCGACCACGCAAGCCGGGCACTTGATCGACGTGCCCGCTGTCGGCCGGATGCTCACCGAGCACGCCGCCGGCGCCGCCGATCACAGCCGCAGGCTGTGGACGGTGCTGATCTTCATGCTGTGGCACGCGATCTTCGTCGAGCAGTCGGTGCGGCCGAACATCCAGGAGCCGCAGTACCCGGTGCAGCTCTAAAGAGCTGCACCGATCTCGTCGGCGGCGTCCGGGCCGTACGCGTCGGCGAGGCGGGCCAGCGCCTCGTCACGCTCCCACAGCCATTCCTGAGTTCCCACTGTCTCCAGCACCAGGGTGGCCACCAGCGATCCCAGCTGTGCCGAACGCTCCAGGCTCAGGCCGGCACTACGGGCGGTGAGGAATCCGGCACGCCACGCGTCGCCGACACCGGTCGGGTCGACCTGCCCCTTCTCCGGGACCACACCCACCTTGAGGGAGGTGCCGTCCTTCTCCACGATCTCGACGCCGTTGGGACCCAGGGTGGTGATCCGCAGCTCGACACGCTCACGCACGTCCGCCTCGGTCCACCCTGTCTTGGAGAGCAACAGATCCCACTCGTAGTCGTTGGTGAACAGGTAGGTGGCACCGCCGACGAGTTCGCGGGCCTGCTCGCCGGAGAGCCGGGCCAACTGCTGCGACGGATCGGCCGCGAACGGCAATCCCAGGCTGCGGCATTCCTCGGTGTGCCGGAACATGGCATCGGGGTCGTTGGCTCCGATGATCACCAATTCCGGTGTCCCGGTGGTCGATACGACATCTGCCAGCGAGATGTCACGGGCTTCGGACATCGCACCCGGATAGAAGGACGCGATTTGAGCCATGTCCTGATCTGTCGTGCACACGAAACGCGCGGTGTGCGCGGTCTGGGAGATCAGCACGCCGTCGCAGTTGACGCCGTGGCCCTCGAGCCAGGACCGGTACTCGTTGAAGTCCGCACCCACGGCGCCGACCAGCGCGGGCTTGCCACCGAGCACGCCGATGGCGAACGCGATGTTCCCCGCGACGCCTCCACGACGGATTTCCAGATCGTCCACCAGGAAGCTGAGGGACACCTTCTGCAGGTGCTCGACCAAGAGCTGCTCGGAGAACTTGCCGGGGAAGTTCATGAGGTGGTCGGTTGCAATGGATCCGGTGACGATGATGGACACGCGTGAGACCCTTCGTAGGATTCGGGCGGGCTTGGGTAGTCGACGGACAACCACAGAAGCTTACCTAACGTAACTGTTCCGGGGTTGTGGCCGATTGCTAGCCTGGATTGTCGGGGAGTGCGATCTGGGGAAACGAAATTTCAGGAGAGTCAATGGCGGAACCAGGTTATTCGACGGTGCCCTACCCTGGTTTACCGCCCATGCCTCCCCCGGTCGACTACCCCGACCGCAAGCGCAAGGTGCCCGGCTGGCTCGCCCCGGCCGCGGTGGTGGCGGCATTGGTGGTGCTGGCGCTGCTGCTCGGCTTTCTGACCAAGAACTCCGGCGTGTCCCACCGGCCCAGCGAGGCGAAGATCGAACAGACCATCCAGGGCTACCTGGATGCGATGGCCAAGCTCGACATCGTGACGCTGGCCCGCAATGCCGGCTGCGGCCTGTACGACGCGGTGCGCGACAAGGACACCGACGACACGATTGTGCGCGCCAATGCTCAACAGTTCGTGAACACCTTCGGGACGGCCACCGTGAAATCGATCGACAAGATCGTCTACTTCTCCGAGTACCAGCTCAAGGTGCTGTTCACCGCGACCAGCCAGAAGCGTAAGGACGCCCCTCAGGGGCAGGCCGAGCTACTGATCAACGACGGCAAGATCTACGTGTGCTCCGCGTACATGCGCGGCTCGAACGCGTTCTGATCAGTTGAACGAGTCGCCGCAGGCGCAGGAGCCGGTGGCGTTCGGGTTGTCGATCGTGAAGCCCTGCTTCTCGATGGTGTCGACGAAGTCGATCGAGGCGCCCTGGATGTACGGGGCACTCATCCGGTCCACAGTGAGCTTCACACCGTCGAACTCGGTGACCAGGTCACCGTCCAGGGTGCGGTCGTCGAAGAACAGCTGGTATCGCAGGCCCGCGCAACCACCGGGCTGGACCGCGATGCGCAGCGACAAATCGTCGCGGCCTTCCTGATCCAGCAGCGCCTTGGCCTTGGCGGCGGCGGCGTCGGTCAAGACGGCACCATGAGTTTCCTCGGTGGAGGTTGCAGTCGATTCGTCTTGGACAGTCATCGTGGGATCTCCCCTGCGTCGAAGCTCTCGGGCGGACGTCCAGGTAATGAACGTCTTGTGATCTCAACGGTACCTCGTCTAGGGGTATTCCTACATCTACGCCCTAGCCATGTGACCAGTCACGTGCGACCTGGGCCGCCAGGCCCGCCAGCTGGCCCGCCGCATCCTCCATGGCCAACCGCACGGACCCCGCGAACTGGGCAATCGATTCAGCACGCGCGATACCGGCCCGCCCGTATTCATCCGCCGTCAGCGCAACCTGCCCGGCCAGCACCAACACCGGGATGCCGGAGGTCGCGGCGCGGCTCGCGACCGCCCCCGCCACCTTGCCGTGCAGGGTTTGGTCATCGAACTTGCCTTCGCCGGTGATCACCAGGCCCGCCCGCACGATCGCAGCGTCCAGGCCGGTGTGTTCGGCGACGATTCGCGCTCCCGATTCGCGACGCGCTCCGAGCGCGAGCAGCGCCGCGCCGATCCCGCCGGCGGCCCCGGCCCCGGCGAGGTCCCGCACGCCCCGGCCGGTCTGCTCCTCCATTTCTGCGACCCACCCGGCCAGCCGCGCCTCCAGGCGTCTGACAGTGTCCGGGTCTGCGCCCTTCTGCGGACCGAACACCGCGGCCGCACCACGCGGGCCCAGCAGCGGATGCTCGACGTCGCTGGCGACCACCAATTCCGTTGTGGCCAGACGCCGCTGAGCCACAACGAGCCCGCCAAGGCCCGCGACGAGCCCCGCACCCCCATCCGTGCTGCTGCTGCCGCCAAGACCGACCACGATTCGGGTGGCTCCGCCATCGAGCGCCGCCGCGATCAGCTGTCCGACCCCGGTGCTGTGCGCACGCCAGGCGGTATCGACCGACGGCGCACGTTTGAGCAGCGGCAGCCCGCAGGCCTGCGCGCATTCGATGTAGGCGGTCGTGCCGTCGAGCAGCCACTCGGCGTCGACATCCTCATCCAGAGGGCCGCGTATTCGCAGCGCGTGCCGGTGCGCCGTGACCAGCTGCGCGGCCAGCACGTCGACGAACCCGGGTCCCCCGTCTGATTGGGGGCTGAGGATGACGATGTCGCCGGGGCGAGTCCTTCCCCAGCCCTCCGCGATGGCGGTCGCCGCCTCCGTGGCGGTGAGCGTGTCTCCGAAGCTGTCGGGCGCCACCAGAATCTGACTCATTCGCGCAGGATAATCTGGGCGTGTGAATCTGCTCGGCCGAAAGAAATCCACCTCCGAAAACGGCGCCGCCGACGAGTCTTCATCACCTGCCGGTGAGACGGACGTCACATCGCCGGCGCAGGCCGGAAAGGGCCGCCCCACCCCGAAGCGGGATGCCGGCAAGCGTCGTGGACCTGTTGCCCCGGCACCCTTGACCAGTGCCGAGGCCCGGCAGCGTCGCAAGTCCCTGCGCGGGCCGAAACTGTCGCGGGCCGAGCGCAAGGTCGAGAACGCAGAGCGGCGCGCCAGGATGTCCGACAGCCGCGAGAAGATGATGGCCGGCGATGAGGCGTACCTGTTGCCACGCGACAAGGGGCCCGTGCGCGCGTTCGCCCGCGACATCGTCGATTCACGCCGCAATGTGCTGGGGCTGTTCATGCCTCTGGCGCTGTTCCTGATCTTCACCATGTTCGCGGTGCCGTCTGTGCAGGTTCAGATGTGGATGACCCCGGCGATGCTGGTCTTGATGATCGTCATGATCGTCGACGGGGTTTTCGTCGGCAGACTCGTGAACAAGCGCGTCTCCGAACGCTTCCCGACCAGCGACGAGGGCGGCTTCAAACTCGGCTGGTACGCGGCCAGCCGCGCATCGCAGTTACGCAAGATGCGTGCACCACGCCCCCGGGTGAACCGCGGCGAGCCGGTCTAGCCTCAGGTGGCTACCACGCTGGTGCTCGGTGGAATACGTTCGGGAAAATCACGTTTCGCCGAGTCTCTGCTGCCCGCCTCGGGCCCCGTGCGATACCTGGCGACCGGAACATCTGTCCGCGAGGACGAGGCATGGACGCAAAGGGTTGCCGCACACCGGTCTCGGCGTCCCGATGGCTGGTCGACGGCCGAGACAACCGATATCGCCGAGGAACTGCGCGCGCCCGACGCGGTGCCGACGCTCGTCGACGATCTCGGGGGGTGGCTGACCGCGAGGATGGATGCCCGCGCGGCATGGGACCGTGGCGGTGAGGTTGTGGCCTCCGATATCGATGAGTTGGTCGATGCGATCAGCTCTTATGGCAGCGAGTTGGTGATCGTGAGCCCAGAGGTCGGATTGACCATTGTGCCCGCCACCGCATCCGGACGGCTGTTCGCCGATCAGCTCGGCGCCCTGAATCAGGCCGTGGCACAGCACTGTCAACGGGTCCTCTTGGTGGTGGCCGGTCAGCCACTGGCCATCAAGGGAGCGGCCGAGTGAGCGGCGGCGAGGCACCGCGTTTCGCCCCGGTCTCGGCACCCAACCCGGATATCGCCGCCGCCGCACGTGACCGGCAACGGCAGCTCACCAAACCGGACGGCGCACTGGGACGTCTGGAAGAGCTCTCGGTTTGGGTAGCGGCCTGCCAAAATCGTTGCCCCCCTGAGGCATTCCAACATCCTCGGGTGATCGTCTTCGCCGGTGATCACGGTGTGGCTGCCGCCGGAGTGTCCGCCTATCCCCCGTCGGTGACCGCGCAGATGGTGCGCAACATCGAAGCGGGCGGCGCGGCCGTCAACGTGCTCGCCGCGCTAGCGGGGGCCAGTGTGCGCGTCGCCGACATCGCCGTGGGCCGTCCCAGCGGCAATATCGCCGTCGAGGACGCTCTCACCGAGGAGCAGGCTCATGCCGCGCTGGCTGCCGGTATCGCCCTGGCCGACGCCGAGATCGACTCCGGAGCCGATCTGCTCATCGCGGGCGATATGGGCATCGGCAACACCACTCCCGCGACCGTGCTGGTGGCGGCGCTCACCGGAAGCGAACCGGTGGCGGTGGTGGGCCGCGGCACCGGAGTCGACGACGCAGGGTGGGCACGCAAGACCGCCGCGGTACGCGATGCGTTGCGCCGCACCAAAGATGTGCGTGCCGACCCGGTGGCGCTGCTCGCCCGGGCAGGTGGCGCCGATCTGGCGGCAATCACCGGTTTCGTGGCGCACGCGGCGGTGCGGCGCACCCCTGTGCTGCTCGACGGGCTGGTGGTGACCGCAGCCGCACTGGTGGCCGAGCAGCTGGCTCCGGGCGCACGCCAGTGGTGGCTCGCCGGGCATCGCTCCACCGAGCCGGCGCATTCGCTTGCCCTCCAACGCCTCCGGCTGGATCCCGTGCTGGATCTGCAGATGCGCTTGGGTGAGGGCTCCGGGGCGCTCGTCGCACTACCGGTGTTGCAGGCCGCCGCGGGCACACTGGCACAGATGGCGACCTTCGATGAGGCCCGAATCGACGGGCCGGGCGCGTGAACAGGCTGCTGCGGCTGCTGCGGCCCATCGGCGGAGCCTTCGAATTCTCCACCGTGACACCAGTTCCCGCACGGCTCGCCGGCACCCTCTCGGGCCCGGTGCTGACGGCGCTGCCCGTGGTGGGCGCCGCACTCGGTGCGCTCGCAGCGGCAACCGCCTACCTGGCGACATCGGCCTACATCGCGCCCATCGCGGGGCTTGCCGCCGCAACGGTGGTGGTGCTGGCGACCCGCGGCATGCATATCGACGGCCTGTCGGACACCGCGGATGGGCTCGGCTGCTACGGACCACCGGAGCGCGCACTCACCGTGATGCGCGATGGTTCGGCCGGACCGTTCGGGGTTGCTGCGGTGATCATCATCCTTCTGGCACAGACATTGTCGTTCGGAATGCTGGCCTCCCGGCAGGAGTGGCTGGCCATCGCGCTGGCGATCGCGGTGGGGCGCGTCAGCGCGGTGGTGGCGTGTCGGCGCGGCGTGCCAGGTGCCGCGCACAGCGGCTTCGGTGCCCGGGTGGCCGGGTCGCAGCCTTTGTGGCTGGCCGGGATCTGGGTGCTCGCGGCGATGGCCGTCGGCTTTCTCGCGCAGCCCTGGCGGCCATGGCAAGGGCCGGTTGCGGTGGTGATCGCACTGGGCGCCGGAGTGCTGCTGGTGCGCCACTGCGTGCGCAGGTTCGGTGGCATCACCGGAGACGTGTTAGGAGCGAGCATCGAGGTGACCACCACGCTGGCAGCACTCGGATTTGCGGCCTCGTGAGGCGGCGACGAAAGATTCATCAAGAGTTCGCGATCACCCCGGCCTGTGCGGTCGCGTTACCTGGTGCCGTAGGCCACTATTCGAACTTATGCCGCGCAATCCTGTGACCCCCGCCGGTGAGACACCGGATATGGGGATTCCCGAGCCGATCGCCCGCTCGATGTCCATGGCCGAACAGTACGAATGGCATCGCGGATATCTGCGTCGCCATCCGGTCTCGCGTCGCAACTTCCTGCGGGGATCGGCCGCCGCTGCCGCGGTCGCCGCGCTGGGCGTATCACCGTTTGGGCGGCGGGCGTATGCCGATGACGCACCACTGGGTGTGGCCGGCAGGCGGGTGGGGTACGGCGCAGATTCGTCCAGCCAGCTCAGCTTTTCCGGGCAGCTGTCCAGAAATCCGCACGGCACCAAGATCTTTCTCGACCATGGGCCTACCCCCGAACTCGGCGCCTCCCTCGAAGCCGAGGTCCGCAATCTCGTGACACAGATTCCCTCAAGCGATCACGGGGTGCTGGGAGCCGAACAGTTCTACGTGCACGCTCCCGTCCATGGACTCGGCGGGGGCACTGAGCACTTCTACCGCTGGCGCACCACCGACGGATTCTCGAGCGATATCCGTTCCGCTTCGACGGCCCTTCCGTCCGCACGAAACGCGTTCGCCCCCTTCCGGTTCACCATGATGGGCGATCAGGGCACCGACGAGACCCCCTCGCTCCCACCAAATCTGGCCCCCGGTGAATACGACGACAGCTACTACAGCGCCGACAACGACCCGGCCACGCCGCACACACAGAACGTCATGAACCAGATCGTGGCGTGCCGACCTGATTTTCATATCCTGGCCGGGGACATCGCCTATGCGGACCCATCCGGAATGGGAAAGAAGCCCGAGTTCGTATCTTCCGGCGGCAAGGCCGCGGCCGGGTTCGACAAATACAATCCGTTCGTCTGGGACGTCTACCTGACCTCCATCGAGCCCAGCGCCTCGACAACACCATGGATGTTCGCCACCGGCAATCACGACATGGAAGCCGCGTACGGAAATCACGGCTACGGCGGCCATCTGGCCCGTCTCGGATTCCCCGGCAACGGCCCCGCGGGGTGCCCGTCCGCGTACTCGTTCACCTACGGCAATGTCGCCGTCCTGTCCCTGGACGCCAATGACGTGTCCTACGAGATCAGGGCGAACACAGGCTACTCGGGCGGCGCCCAAACCGGTTGGGTGGGAAGAACTTTAGCGGCATATCGGGCAAATCCGAATATCGACTTCATCGTGTGCTTCTTCCACCACTGCGCGTATTCGACGACGCTGTCGCATGCCAGCGACGGTGGCGTGCGCGACGCGTGGTGCGCGCTGTTCGACCGCTATCAGGTGGATCTGGTGCTGCAGGGACACAACCACGTCTTCGAGCGCACGGATCCGATTCGCGCGGGACGTCCGACCCGAGAGGCCGGCGATCGGTCCACCGTAGACCCGGAATCGGATGGCACCGTGTACTACACCGTGGGTTCTGCGGGCCGGCCCCGCTATGACTTTCAGCCGGGCGAGCCGGAGGGATACCGGGGCCGCGAGCTCACCGACACTTTGGTTCCCAACAGCTACGTCTGGGCGCCCGACGGCAGTAAGCACGCCGAGGCGGTCACCTGGTCGCGCGTGCGGTATCGCAACTACGCATTCATCCGCGTCGACGTGCGGCCGGGGACATTCGTCAGCGAGATGGATGTCACGGCCGTCGATGAGTACGGACGCGAATTCGACACGGTGACCTATCGCCGCCCCGTACGCGCACAGGCGTCCTAGCCGAGCTTGGTGATCCAGCCGTGCGTATCGGCGAAGGTGCCGCGCTGGATTCCGGTCAGCGTGTCGCGCAGCGCCATGGTCACCTCGCCGGGTTGCCCTTCGCCAATGGTGAATTCACCGCTGGAGTGCTTGACGCGGCCAACCGGCGTGATGACCGCGGCTGTGCCGCAGGCGAACACCTCGGTGATCTCTCCCGAGGCCGCCTTCTTCTCCAGCTCGTCGACGTCGATCTTGCGTTCCTCGATGGCGAATCCGGCATCGGAGGCCAGCTGCAACAAGGACTTCCGCGTCACACCGGGCAGCAGTGATCCGGATAGTTCGGGAGTAACCAAGCGGGCCTCACCGTCGCGGCCGAACACGAAGAACAGGTTCATGCCACCCATTTCTTCGATGTACCGGCGCTCGATGGCATCGAGCCACACCACCTGATCGCAGCCCTCTTCGGCGGCCTGCGCCTGGGCGACCAGCGAGGCGGCGTAGTTCCCACCCGTCTTGGCCGCGCCGATCCCGCCTGGTGCGGCGCGCACGTATTCGTGCGAGAGCCAGACACTGACCGGCTTGATGCCCTGTGGGAAGTACGCGCCAGCAGGTGAGGCGATGAGCAGGTACCGGTACTCGGCGGCGGGCCGCACCCCGAGACCGGCCTCGGTGGCGATGATGAACGGCCGCAGATACAGCGATTCCTCGCCGCCGCCCGGCGGCACCCAGTCGGAGTCGACGGCGATCAGCTGCCGCAGCGACTCGATGAACAGCTCTTGCGGCAGCTCGGGGATGGCGATGCGGCGGCAGGACTGGATCATTCGTTCGGCGTTAGCTTCGGGCCGGAACGCCGCGATGGTCCCGTCGGGTTGCCGGTAGGCCTTGAGCCCTTCGAAGACCTCCTGCGCGTAGTGCAGCACGATGGCCGACGGGTCAAGTGTGATGGGGCCGTAGGGCACCACTTGCGCGTTGTGCCAACCATTTTCGGCGTTCCAATCGATGGACACCATGTGGTCGGTGAAGTACTTCCCAAAGCCCGGCGCGGCCAGTACCTCAGCCCGACGCGCCGGGCTGGCCGGTGACGGGTTGAGTTGCCGGGTGAACTCGGGAAGCGGATTCATGCTCGGCAGTCTAGCTGTCCAATGTCGCCAAATCCGAACCCATTATCCGACGTTGACGTCCACGAACGGCGGCTTGACGACCTCGCATTCGATCTCCCGGCCCCGCACGTCGACGGCGACGGTGGCCCCGTCAGCGATCTGGGCGGCGCTGTCCAGCAGGGCCAATGCAATACCGGTCTTGAGAGTCGGCGAGAAGGTGCCCGAAGTGGTCACCCCTACCGGCTGGCCGCCCGAGAGCACCGTGAGATCGGGTCGCAACACGCCGCGGCCGGTGGCCCGCAGGCCACGCAGGGTGCGGCGCGGACCTTCCGCCTTCTCCTGGGCGAGGGCCTCACGCCCCCAGAACGCGTCCTTCTTCCATCCGACGGCCCATCCTGCCCGCGCCTGCACCGGACTGATGTCGAGGGACAGCTCGTGACCGTGCAGCGGATAGCCCATCTCGGTGCGCAGCGTGTCGCGCGCGCCCAGACCGGCCAGCTGGCCGCCTGCCTCGGTGATCACCGGCAGCAGTGCGTCGAACACGGCGCCGGCGGAATCCCAGGACGGCAGCAGTTCGTAGCCGTGTTCGCCGGTGTAGCCGGTCCGGCACACCCGCACCGGCTGACCGTCGAGCGTCGCGTCGGCGTACGCCATGTATTCCATATCGGTCGGCAGTCCGAGCCGCAGCAGCACGTCGGCCGACTTGGGTCCCTGCACGGCCAGCACCGCGTAGTCGCGGTGCTGGTTGGTGATGGTGATTCCCTCGGGCGCCTTCTCCTGCAGAGCGGCCACCACCGCTGCGGTGTTGGCGGCGTTGGGCACCAGGAAGATCTCGTCATCGGAGACGTAGTAGGTGATGAGGTCGTCGACGACACCGCCGGTCGGGGTGCAACACAAGGTGTACTGCGCCTTGCCCGGCCCAATCTTGTTGAGATCGTTGGTGAAAGACGCGTTGACGAACGCCGCGGCACCCGGCCCACGCACCAGCGCCTTGCCGAGGTGGCTCACGTCGAACAGTCCGACGGCCTCCCGGGTGGCGGTGTGCTCACCCACGGTGCCGGCATAGGACACCGGCATATTCCAGCCGCCGAATTCGGCGAAGGTGGCACCTTGTGCGGCGTGCCGATCGTGAAGAGGGCCGAGCAAGAGATCCGTCATGGCGTTCACCCTAATTGGCGCATCACCGGCTTTCACTAGGCTGTGATCTCATGAGCGCATACACGGCACCTTCGTTCACCCTGGCCACGTCCATTCCGCAGCGCGGGGTCTCCGCCGCGGTGCTGCTGGTGGGGGTGCGCCCGGGGGAGAAAGAATCCGATAAGGGGCCCAAGGTGGTCGATGCGCAGCTGCTGGACAGCAAGGCAGTCAAGGCCATCGAGGCCGCTCTGAAGGCCGTGGGCGCGACCGGCTCGAGCGAGCAACTCACCCGGGTGGTCGTGGACGGTCTGCCGGTGTCCAGTGTGCTGGCGGTCGGCCTGGGTAAGGGGGATCCCAGCGCCGAGACGATTCGGCGTGCCGCGGGCGTGGCCGCCCGCTCGCTCGACAACGTCGAAACCCTGGTCACCACGCTGTCCGCGAGCGATGTCGATGCCACCGTGCAGGGCCTGGCACTTGGCGGATACCGGTTCGCGGAGTTCCGCAGCGCCAAGACCGCACCGAAGGACGTTGGACTGCAGAAGGTTACGTTGCTCGTCGCCGACAAGGGCCGCGCGCAGAAAGACGCCATGGAGCGCGGCGCCGCCATCGCGGCTGCTGTGATCATCGCGCGTGACTTTGTGAACACCCCGCCCAGTCATCTGTTCCCGGCCGAATTCGCCAAGCGGGCAAAAACTCTGGCGACGACCGAGGGCATCGAGGTCGAGGTGCTCGACGAGAAGGAACTGGCCAAGGCCGGCTACGGCGGCATCATCGGAGTCGGCAAGGGCTCCTCGCGCCCACCGCGGCTGGTGCGGCTGACCTACCGGGGCGCCAAGGGCAAAAAGGCCAAGAAGGTCGCGCTCGTGGGCAAGGGCATCACCTTCGACACCGGTGGCATCTCGATCAAGCCCGCAGGCGGCATGGAGAACATGACCTCCGATATGGGTGGAGCGGCAGCGGTTATCGCGGTGACCTTGCTGGCCGCCCGCCAACAGCTGCCCATCGACGTCATCGCGACCGTGCCCATGGCCGAGAACATGCCGTCCTCGACGGCACAGCGCCCCGGCGACGTGCTGACCCACCTGGACGGCACCACCGTCGAGGTAATCAACACCGATGCGGAGGGTCGCCTCATCCTCGCCGACGCGATCGTGCGGGCCTGCCAGGATGAGCCCGACTATCTGATCGACACCGCGACGCTGACCGGTGCACAGGTGGTGGCCCTGGGCACCCGCACTCCTGGCGTGATGGGCACCGACGAGTTCCGCGACCGGGTGTCGACGATCTCGCAGTCCGTAGGCGAAAACGGTTGGGCCATGCCGCTGCCCGAGGAACTGCGCGACGATCTCAAATCCAGGGTTGCCGACCTGGCGAACGTCACCAACCACCGCAACGGCGGCATGTTGGCGGCCGGTCTGTACCTGCGCGAGTTCGTGGCCGACGGTGTGCAGTGGGCACATATCGACGTTGCCGGCCCGGCGTTCAACACCGGCGGACCGTGGGGTTACACGGCCAAGGGCGGGACCGGCGTGCCGGTGCGAACCATCTTCGGGGTGCTGGAGGACATCGCCACCAACGGCTGACGTCGGCTAGGCGCCTTCCTCGGCTGCCCGTCGCTTCAGGATTTTCTGCCGGGCGTCGTAATCACGCTTGCGTTGCGGGTATCCCGTGCGGTGCACGTCGTACACCGGGATCTTGAGTCGCTCGGAGATTCGGCGCGCGCCCGCCACCCCGCCGACGCGTCGGCGGGTCCACTCGCCGTCACCTGCGATGAGAATCACGGTGACGTCCGAGAAGTTGGTCTGCGGCTCGACATAGGCCTCCACGCCCGTGCGCGCCGCGGCCCAATTCGCCAGGTAGCGCAGGTCGTCGTTGTTGCCCTGTTTGGTCTGCCCCTCGCGCTTGCTTCGGAAGGCGTCGATCCATGCCATTGGACCATGGTGCCAGCTAATTCTGAGAACAGGCTGTAATCCCACCGGTCAACCCACACTGAATCGCTTCAGTCTGCTGGTCTGACCGGCAACGAGCCGCACCGCCGACTTCGGCACGCCCAAGTGCTCGGCAAGCAAAGCGAGCGCAGCCTTGTTGGCTTTGCCGTCGATGGCCGGCTCCCGCACGAACAGGGTGAGGGCGCCGTCGTCGGCAACCTCGACGGCGGGCCCCTTGCGACTGCCGGGCTTGATGACGCAGACGACCGTGCGCTCGCTCACCCTCCGATCTTGGACCCGGGCAGGCGCGCCGTTCCAGTCAGTGACAGGATTGACCCGCTGTCCACGTCGCTGTGGTAAGCCAGATATGTCCACGTTGTGTGAGCCGCTATCGGAACCTTTTCAGGAGTGGAAACCATGGCCTTCTCCGTCCAGATGCCCGCCCTCGGTGAGAGCGTGACCGAAGGGACGGTGACACGGTGGCTCAAACAAGAGGGCGACACGGTCCAAGTCGACGAGCCGCTGCTCGAGGTGTCCACCGACAAGGTGGACACCGAGATCCCCGCTCCCACTTCGGGTGTGCTGACCAAGATCGTCGCCCGCGAGGATGACACCGTCGAAATCGGCGGCGAGCTGGGCGTGATCAGCGAGGCCGGCGAAGCAGAGTCCGCGGAGTCCGCGCCCGCCCCCGAGGCCGCCGCGCCGGCTCCCGAGCCTGCACCCGCTCCCGAACCGGAGCCCGAACCCGCGCCTGCTCCCGCGGCGGAACCGGCCGCTCCTGCTCCCGCCGCGGACGCTCCGGCGGGTCCCGGCACCTCGGTCAAGATGCCCGAGCTCGGCGAGTCCGTCACCGAGGGCACCGTGACCCGCTGGCTCAAGAAGGTCGGCGACGAGGTCGGCGTGGATGAGCCGCTCGTCGAGGTGTCGACCGACAAGGTCGACACCGAGATTCCGTCGCCGGTCGCCGGTGTGCTGCTGAGCATCTCGGCCAACGAAGACGACACCGTCGCCGTCGGTGGCGAACTCGGCGTCATCGGTGCGGCAGGCGCGGCTCCTGCCGCGGCACCTGCGCCTGCACCCACCCCCGAGCCCGCCGCGGCTCCACCC
>NZ_LJYL01000019.1:0-273199 GCF_001440135.1 Mycobacteroides sp. H003 | reverse complement strand
GGTTTCAGCATCCACCCGCGTCGCCAAATGCACCGGAATACCGTGCTCACGCGCAAGCTCATCAACCGGCGCCGACCAAATCGCCTTATACGCTTCCTCACTAGAGGGATGCGTAACCGCCAGCACCACCTCATGCCCCAGATCGATCAACGCCTGCAAAGTCCGGTAACCCCAGACCTGATACCCGAACGACACGACACGCACTACACGACCCCTTAGCTTTTAAGCGCTGGTCAGGGGCTTGAGCCCACAATTGAACACCACTGGCAGATCAGCTTAAGGGTTTTCTCAGGTTATGCAAGCCTTCCCTAAGCCGCGCAAGGACCCTAGCATCCCGTCGCTGGCCGCCCAATTGCCCGCGGGTGAACAAGAAGCGCCGCACACCTCAGTGGTTGATATTTACCACCACTGCCCGCGGTAGAAAAATCGCCGGGATAACGGTAACTACCGCTAATGCGACGGCGACAAGAAATACCGTTGTGTACGCATGTGACAGCAATTGAGATGCATCACCCGCAAAATCTGAATACGAGTTCATCGGTGAGCCATCCGCCATTCCGGCGGCACCGGTTTCGCCACCCGATACCGCCGTCGGATCCGGCTCAATTCCGCCCCCGACACGGTTGAACTGAGTGGTCAACAACATTGCCATCAACGCGGCCCCAACCGACCCCCCCACCTGGTCGTTGACACTCAACAGTGTGGTACCCCGCGCCACCCGCGCAGGTGCCAGCGACTGGACGCACGCCGCTGAAAGCGGCGTCGACGTGCAGCCAACACCCATGCCCATGATCAGTAATCCGATCAGCAATATCGCCGAGTGAGCCTCGGGCCGCGCGACTCCGTAGGTGAATACCCCCAGGCCCACCGCGATCAGGGGCAGCCCGATCAAGACGATCGTGCCCGGACCGCGCTTGTCCATGAACACCCCTGCCAGGGGCACGGTCAGTACGAGACCGATTCCCATGGCCACCATGGACATCCCCGACTGCATCGGCGTCTGATGCAGAGCCACCTGAAAGTAGCTCGGCACAAGCAACCCGGCCCCCACAAATGTGGCGGCGAAGGCGAACTGGGTGATGTTGGCCCACCGCACCACCGGGTTTTCGAACAGCCCCAGGTCGATGAGCGGGTGGGACGCACGGTTTCTGGTGTGCACCACGAAGGCGAAAATCAATGCGGCGCCGATAGCTATAGGTAGCAGGACATGCGGGTCGGCGAGGCTGTCGCGCCCGGGTATCGCCAACATGCCGGCAAGCAACGTGGCCACGCCAGGTGAGAGCAACAGCGCGCCGACGACGTCGAGTTTCTCGGAAGGCTCGGGACGGTCTTTCGGGAACATGAGCGCCGCCAACAGAAAAGCGCTCAATCCGATCGGCAGATTGATCAGGAAGATCCATTCCCAGCCATAGGTGCCGATCAGCCATCCCCCCAGGATCGGCCCACCGATCGGGCCGAGCAAGAAGGGAACAGCCCCTATCGCGATAACGCGTCCAAGACGTTTCGGGCCCGCTTCTCGGGTCAGGATCATGAAGCTCAACGGCATCAACATGCCGCCGCCAACTCCCTGGATTACACGGAAGATGATGAGCAGCAATATATTCGGCGCTACTGCGCACAGCAGCGAGCCAACCGTGAACACCAGGACCGCGGCCAGGAACAGCCGCTTGGTGCCGTATCTGTCGGCTGCCCAGCCACTCATCGGGATCACCGTCGCGAAGGCAAGCATGTAGCCGGCGATGGTCCAGGAGACCATGGCCTGACTGGCCCCGAATTGGGTGACGAACGTGCGTTGGGCGACGGTGACGGCCGTGCTGTCCAAGAAGGCCATCACACTGGCCAGACCGCATATGCCGGCGATCCGGAGCAGCGAGGCGTCCAGCTTGTCGGGATGGGCGGGCGCCTCTACATCTGGCCGCTCGGCAGGCCCGCTCGGCGCACCGAGGGTCGTAGGCACGCTGTCCATAAGTCGGCGAGTATATCGACGCGGCGGACTCAGTTGGGGTCTACCGCCAACGCGCCCGATACCACTTCGGCAGAGATATCCGCCCTCCTGCCACCACCGGAATACCAACGGTAGTAATCGCTCTGCACCCGGCTGACGATCCCGGGCAGAATTCGGTACGAATCCCGGTACAAGACGCCCAGCGGGTTGTTCACCTCGCGGCTCCGCCGCCGGATCGCATCGACGACCATGTCGACGCCCTCCTCCAAAGTCAGCGACGCGTATTGACTCCAGTCGGTCGGAGCGATCATGTCCGTTGCGACAAGCGGTAGGTGGATGTTGGTGACCCGCACTCCGTCGGCCCGGCTTTCGATGCCCGCGATGCGCAGCACCGCGTCCATGGCCGCCTTCGATCCGACATAAGCGGAGAATTCAGGGAGATTACCTAGCACGCCGATCGACGAGCTGTGCACGATATGCCCTGAGCCACGGGCGCGCATGCCCGGCATCAGGCGCAGCACCAGGCCCACACCGCCGAGGTAGTTGATCGCCACCGTCCGCTCGTAGTCGTGCAGCCGGTGTTCGGACTCCGCGAGCGACCGCATGATCGACCGCCCGGCATTCAGCACCAAGATATCCGGCGCCCCAAAGCGTTCCAGCACCTCGGTGGCCACCGCTCCCGCGCCCTCGCCCGTCGACAAATCGCCGGATACGGCGTAGGCGGCCCCGCCTCGCGCGGTGATTCCCCGCACGACGGCGTCGAGCTCGTCGGCCCGGCGTGCGGTGACAATCGCAGTCCCCCCGGCATCTGCGACCCTTTCCGCCAGTCGCCGCCCGATCCCGCTGGAGGCGCCGGTGATCAACACCGTCCGGCCGCTCACACGCTCGGTCAGCGAGGGAGTCCACGGGTAGCTGACCCTGACGGGCTTAGTAAGAACATTGATGACATGCCTGACCGCCCGCATCGGGTCTCCCATAACTCGTGTGCTGCTGACTGTTTCGCGTTACGCCAAGAGACCGCGGCGTTTCGGCCCAGGGCAATGATCATGTTGACATCGTCCGTTGTCAAGATTGCCTCCGCCTGGCCAGTTTCGGCATCCCGCCGTCGTATTGTTTGCTATCGTTTCTGATAGGTGCCAGCCCTAGGGGTCGTATGCGATTCAGCGCGACAGTCTTTCTCCTCGCGGCACTCCTGTGCGCCTGCGTGTCCCCCAGTAGCTCAGCCCGGCACGACCAATGGTCCTCACTCGTGGCGATGCTCGCCGACCAGCAGAAGGCCCTGCACGAGAAGGACCCTCTATACGGCCTTCCTGGCCCGCTCCAGCCGGCAACACGCAAGGACATCCGCGCGCAGGAACGCCAGCGGGGCCTGTATCTCGACGCCGATCACCGGGAACTGCTCCAGATTTCCGACGGCCTGCGCTTCTTCTGCGGCTTCGATGACTTGTTCTCATTCGCGGACTCGATGCCCGGCTCGAAGAACTGGGAGGGCATGAAGGCGTACATCGAGGGCGCGTCGCTGACTCCCGAATACTTCGGTGCCCACTCCTTCAACCAACTGATTCCCGTCCTCGGCACTGAGGACGATTACGTCATGACCATCGCCGTTGCCCACTCATACTTCAGCGACGAACCCGGCACCGTCTTCGAACTTGGCGGTGACGGCCCCAACGGGATCGGCCAGTACCCGACGTTGATGGACGCAGTGAGAAGTAAGTCGGAGTGGTACCAGAAAGAGCTGCGGAGCATGAACGAATAGGACGGCGGGAACCAAAACGAATGCGCAATCGTCTGACCTAACAAGAAGCACATCCGGGGGGGACACATGACATCGGCACCGGCGTTGCCTGCGCGGCATCCGCTAACAGCTGCTGCGTATCCTGATCTCGCCGGTTCCGCGCGCTCAACAAGGTAACCAGATAGGTTGAATGTCATGTCCGATCTGCCCACTCGTACCTATATCGAGTTTCCCGGAATTAGCACCCGCGCCTGGGAGCACCCCGCGGACCGGGCCGCTCTGCAAACACTGCGTAGTCTCAAGGGCTTCGACACCGTCCTCAAGGCGCTGGCCGCACTGTTGCGCGAACGCCAGCATCGGCTGATGTACCTGGCCACCGCCATCCGCGTCGACGACCGTCAGTTCAGCTCGCTCAACGACACCCTCAATGATTGCGCCCGCATCCTCGACGCCCCCGAAATCCCCGAGCTGTACGTCATTCAAGGGCCGTACGCCAACGCGTTCACCATCGGGATGGACCGGCCGTTCATCGTGCTCACCTCCGGCCTATTGGACCTGATGAATGAACAGGAGCTGCGCTTCGTCGTCGGCCACGAACTCGGGCACGCACTGTCCGGGCATGCCGTGTATCGCACAATGCTGCTGCACCTGATGCGGCTGGCCGGGAATCTCGGCTGGATGCCGATCGGCGGGTGGGCGCTGCGCGCCGTCGTCGCCGCGCTCATGGAATGGCAGCGCAAGTCCGAACTCTCCGGCGACCGCGCCGGAATGCTCTGCGGGCAGGACGTGGATACCGCCATCCGCGTGGAGATGAAGCTGGCCGGCGGGTCACGCCTCGACGAGATGGATACGCAACGCTTCCTGGCGCAGGCCGCCGAGTACGAGCGCACCGGGGACATGCGTGACGGCGTGCTCAAATTGCTGAACCTGGAATTGCAATCGCACCCCTTCTCGGTGCTGCGGGCCGCCGAACTGAGCAAGTGGATCGACCGCGGCGAATATGGCGCGATACTCGGCGGAAACTACCCGCGGCGCGAAGACGACGCACAGTCCGATTTGGGTTCTGATTTCCGTTCCGCGGCAAGGTCATACAAAGACAATTTCGACTCCTCGACCGATCCGCTGATCTCCGCACTACGCAACTTCGGGTCCACCCTTGACGGCGTCGTGAACGTCGTCGGACAAGGGGTCACCGATGTCGCCAGCGACGTGCGCCGCCGATTTTCGGAGTGGCGCAACAACTCCGACGACGAGCCACGCGATGGCGACGCCTGACCTCGGGCATCAACCGTGAACGACCCGAGCTACATGAACTTTTTCGCGGAGCGAGCCGCATCTGATGCGGCGGTGGTGGCGGCCTGCACCAGGGCAAGCGGATGTGCACTGGAGTCAGACGGCCATACCATCGATGACCCGCAGGGATACGTGCAGATCACCGAGTACACGGATGGATTCAGGATGGGGCTGTGCATCATCGCGGCGCCCGATGTGCCGGTGACTCGGTCTCACGAGGCGGTGGCGCAGGCCATCGCTCGTGAACTACGTCAGCGGGTGCTCTTCGACATCGAGGATCCCAGCACCGCTTCGGGTGAACGATGGATCCTGGCGATGCCCGATGGCGCGGTCTCGACAGTCGACATCGTGGAGTACGAGGACGGTGTCGGCCTCGCTTGACCACAGTGGCGCCGCCGGTTATTCGGTGGCCGATACCGTTCGCCACCCCATAGGCTCCAGACCTCATGACATCGACCCACGACCCCTACGTGCTGCGCGCGACCATGCGCGCAGATCTCTCCGTAGCGATGAAGACCCGCGACAGCCTGGCCGTCAGCGCACTGCGGACGGCGATCGCCGCGATCGACAACGCCGAGTCGGTGGACGGTGCCACACAGACAGTGCAGAACAACACTCATATCGCCGGCGCGGCAAGCGGTCTCGGATCAGCGGAGGCGGCCCGTAGGGTGCTCTCCCCCGCAGATGTTCGCGCGATTCTGCACTCACAGATCGAAGACCGGGCCACCGAAGCCGCACGCTACGAGATGCTCGGCCAGGCCGGGGCAGCGGAGCAACTGCGTGAGGAAGCCGCCGTTATCGCCGGCTATCTGTAGCCGATGCGTAGCGCCTGGCAATGCCGTCGCACAGGATCTCGACACCCTTGACGATCACCTCGCGCGGATTGGTCACCTGCGGCAGGTCACCCACCCCCACCAGCGCGGCCAGTCGCGGGGACTCCGGCACACCGACGTTGCCATCGATCAGCTCCGACAAACCCGAAAAGTCCGTACGGGCGCCCGGGGAGACAAGCTGCCCGCCAACCGCGCCCAGGCCGACACCCTGCGAATAGCTCCACACCTGAAACGCCAATTCCGCCGCCTCGGGCACGGGGACCCCGAGGTGGCTGAAGGTCTCCAGCAACCAATCGAAACACACCAGAGTTTCGGGTTGCATGCCGTTGCGCGGCACCGCGTACGCCAACAGCACCCAGGGGTGAGTGCTGTACAGATTGAAGTCGTACTCGACGGCGACGCGTACCCGTGTACGCCAGTCCGGGTCGCCCATCATCTCCTGGGGATAGGCGAATCGCCGGGTGACCTCAGCGGTCATCTCGACCAGCAGCGCATCCTTGTCGGCCACGTGACGGTATAGCGACATCGCCCCCACCCCGAGGGCATCGGCGATCTTGCGCATGGAGACACCGGCCAAGCCATCCGAGTCGGCGATCGTAATAGCCTGGGCAACAATCGATTCCAGCGTTAGACGCGGATCGGTCACGGCACTCCTGTCATAACTCGATTGACCACCTTCGCCAATTTGCGTACAGTGTACCCAGTCTACTGCGTACGCCGTACGCACACAAATATCATCCGGAGCGATACCCCATGACCAGCTGCAAGAGCACAGCGACCGAAAACGCGACGCCTGAAGGCGCCCGCGCTGGACGCCGTACCTGGTTCGGGCTCGCGACCCTGCTACTACCGGTCTTCCTGGTCTCCATGGATGTCTCGGTGCTGTTCCTGGCGATGCCACGGCTGTCCGAGTCACTCAACCCGACCGCGGCCGAGCAGCTCTGGATCCTGGACGTGTACGGATTCCTGCTCGCAGGTCTGCTGATCACCATGGGCAATCTGGGTGACCGGTGGGGCCGGCGGCGCCTCATGCTGTGGGGGGCGACGCTTTTTGGTCTCGCATCGGTGATCGCGGCGTTCGCACCCACACCGCTGACCCTGATCGCGGCCCGCGCCCTGATGGGTATCGGCGGAGCCACCCTGCTGCCTGCCAGCCTGGCGCTCATCGGTGTCATGTTCCCCAATGCGCGCCAGAAGGCGCTCGCGGTCGGCATCTGGGCCGCAGCGTTCTCCTTCGGTGCGGCGGTCGGCCCCGTCATCGGTGGCCTGCTGTTGCATCACTACTGGTGGGGCTCGGTATTCCTCATCAACGTCCCGGTGCTGATCGTGCTGCTGCTCACCGCGAACGCACTCATTCCCGAATACCGAAACCCTGTGCTGGAGCCGTTCGACCTCGCCGGCGTCGCGTTGTCCATGGTTGGCATCATGGCCTTTGTCTACGCCGTGAAAGTCATGGCCACACATGGCTTTTCACCTGCGGTGGCGATCACCGGAGCTATCGGCGTACTGACGCTCGCGGCATTCGTCCGCCAGCAGATGCGGAATCCTCATCCCCTGTTGGCACTCGACTTGTTCCGCAATCGGACCTTCACCGTGGCAATCGTCGGCACCATCGCCGCGATGGCCACCTTCGGTGCGACCACCTACCTCACCGGGCTCTACCTGCAGTCGGTGCTCGGTTTCGACGTGCTGGCCGCCGCGTTCCTGGGACTGCCGATGGCGCTGACCGTCGCCTACTTCTCGATGGACGCCGCACGCATCGAGCGGCTACTCGGCGAGCGTTGGACATTCGTGACGTCTCTGCTGGCCATGGCCGTGGGCAACGCGGTACTGCTCGCGCTGGGCCCCCATGGGCCGGTCGGCGTCTACATCGCGGCAACGGTGATCGTCGGCGCCGGAGCCGGCGTCATGTTCACCTTCGTTTCGGCGGTGGCGCTGAATGCCGCCCCGACCGAGCGCGCCGGGCAGGCCACGGGCATCTCGGAGATGAGCTTTGAACTCGGGACCGCCTTCGGGCTCGCGCTGTTCGGCGCCCTCGCCTCGGCGATATTCGCCGCACGCACCCACATGCACGAGACACTCGGGCAGGCCATGGCGCGCGCCAAGGATCTCGGCGGCGAGGCCGGCGCCACCGCGGCCGAACTCGCCAGAACCGGATGGACGGACGGAATCCATGCGGTCGCCGGGGTGTCGACGCTGCTCCTGGTCGCCACCGCGCTCGCGGCAGCCCTCGTGATGCGTCACACCGACACCTGATCGGGAACCTTCGGCGCCCCGGGCTCGTAGAACACATATGACCCGCGAGATCCGAGACATCGACTCCACCAATGAAGCCGTTGCCCACCGCGTGATCGCCACGGCATTCGCAGAGGATCCCGTGGTCCGATGGGTGAACTCCGACCCCCGACGAGACGTGGCCATCTTCCGTGGCATCTCACTGGCGCTGCACGGCTCCGGTCAGGGCGAGTACCTGCTCTACGAAGACGGCGTGGCGGTCGGAGCTGCCCATTGGGACCCTCCCAGCTGGGAGCCGCCCGCCGCACAGCGGATGCGGGCCATCCCGCTGCTGCTCGGAGCGATCCGGCTGGGCGTGGTGCGTGGTGTTGCCCTCGCGCGCGCCGCTGCCGCCGTCCGTCCCACACACCCGCACTGGTATCTGGCGACCATCGGCGCCGCCATCCCCGGCAAAGGCATTGGGTCCGAACTCCTCAAACACCAGATCGACCAGCTCGAGGGGCCCGCGTATCTGGAGAGCTCGAACATCCGCAACAACCCGCTCTACGAACGCTTCGGATTCAAGGTCGTCGATGAGATCAAACCGGTGTCCGACGGCCCCACCCTGTGGGCGATGTACCGAGACTGATTGCGTCCCAACATCGCTGACGGCAGACATGCAGTACTACTGAGAATCGGTAACGACCATGACTACCCTGGCGATGGAATACCTAGAGTTCGGTATCTATTAGTGCTGATAGTTGTCCCTGCCCGACGTGACAGGGACGCCGGTAGTGCAGAGGGTTGACATGACGATTGTTCCGCCTCCCGTCGAGGACACGGCGATGCGGGCTTGGGAGAACCCCGAGGAACATCCCGAACCGGACGACCGGTGGGGCAAGTACGTGCCCGGCGAACCACAGCTGCGCGCGGCAGCCTTCGGGACACTGATCGGCCTGCTGGTCGCGGTGCTTATGGGCGCGGCCTACGGCGCCGAGCCCGGCGATTCACTGTGGGCGCTGAACAAAACCGTCTTCACCGGCCACTCCCAAGACGTCGCGATACGTGCCGTGGTCGCCCCACTCAAGAACGCTCAGGACATCCTGAGCACCGGCAAGCAACCCTCGCCCGATCAACTCACCGACGCCCGAACCTCGCTCAACGAGGCCAAACAGGGAATGGAATTCATCTCCGCCTCCAATGAGCGCACCACTCTGCAGAACCTCTATCTGCAACTGACGCAGCAGCTACGCCAGTACACCCCCGAACAGGCCCAGCAGCTTCCCGCGCTGCCCGCGCCTCCGGAGGTGAACACCGACGCGAATCTGGCCGCCAACGTGGGACCCGCCGCACCGGCATCATCGCCGCCGAGTTGGGGATATGCGGCCGCAGCGAGCGCACCCGTTCCCAATGCGCCGCAGTCTTACTCCACTCCGCCGCCTCCCGGGATTCCGGTCGATCCCGTCGCCGACTGGCCGGCTCCCGTCGCCCCGCCCCTGACTCCCAACCTGCTCGATCTGGGCGGCTACGACCCATCGTGGTCGCTGCTGTACGGATACAACGTCCTGGACTGGTTCAACTGGGGGCTATCCGGCTTCAACCGATACGGATATGACTTCATGGGGTTCGACCGTTGGGGTTATGACCGGTGGGGCTATGACCGATGGGGGTATGACCGAGCGGGCTACAACTGGGATGGCTACAACTGGTCGGGCTACAACCGTGACGGTCGCGATCGTGACGGGCGCAACGAGTGGGGTCAGTTCCGCGACGACGACCCCCGTGACCAGGCTTGGTACGACAGGTACCACCCGTATCGGCAGTACTACGACTGGAAATTCCAGAACACCAACCCGGTGTACAGCCGCAATCTCTGGGACCAGTCCCATGGAATCAACCCCGCTGAGTACCGCGATTGGAATCTCAATCGCGGCTGGGACAACCCCTTGGAGCGTGACTGGTCGCCCGTTGCCCGCATCACCGATCGCCCGGCCCTGGCCGAGCCCGTGGTGAACCTCGATGCGTCCCTGGCGCAATTCCTGACCGAGGACAAGTCCGCCCGCCCGTCGCAAGATCTCATCAAGGACCTCTCGACCAAGTCGGTCCGAAACTTCAGTAAGGAGCTCGCAGCCCCGGCGCCGGCTCCCGAGAAGTCACCGACATCGACATCACCCGTCGACGTAAAGCCTTCCGCTCCACCGGTACTGACGGTGCCCGCACCTACCGCACCACCCAAGCTGGTGCCCGAGGACTTCACTCCCCCGTCGCTGCCTACGGTCCCGCCCCTGACTCCTGCACCCTCCTCGGAGCCGCGTGCGACCTCCGGTACGACGAGCCCGGCACCCTCGACCGAACCGTCACACGAACCGACGCCGACATCGGGGCCCCCGGGCGGCGCCACGACCAGTGCACCGGCCCCCTCCACCACATCTGTGGCTCCGGCGCCCACCACCCCGAAGGACGAGACCTCCGCACCGGCGAGCACGCCGGCCACTCCGACCCACGAGACACCGGCGACTTCTACGCCACGCCAAACCGTCTCGACACCGCAACCATCGGCGACGGCCGAACCGTCCGCCGCGCCCGAGCCCACCAAGCAACGCAGCACGCCGACGTACGAAGCTCCATCGTCCGAGGCACCTGCCCCGCGGACGACAGAGCCCGCCCCGCAGCCAACCGCCGAGGCGCCGGCGAAGCAGACACCCGTCGAGCGCGAAACGCAGCCGTCGCGCGCATCGGCCCCAGAAACCGTGGCACCCACCCGCGAAGCGCCCACACGGGAGGCACCGACCTACAGCACTCCAACGCAAGCACCCAGTGCGGGTGGCGGATACGGCGGTGGCAGTAGCAGTGGCAGCGGTAGTGGCCACCACTAGCGAGAGCCCCATCGCCACCTAAGTAAGGGTACCCTTAGTTCATGCCTACGACATGGATGGACACCGTGGTACGCCAGGTGCGCCGGGTTGGCGACTTTCCGTTTCCGCACCAGGCGGCATTCATTCTCGACAATCCGATTCATCGCAAGTTCGTCAATCCGGCAGCCGTGGCCGAGCGGCTGGCACTACGGGGCGACGAACGGGTGCTGGAGATCGGCCCTGGTCCGGGGATCTTCAGTGTGCAGATAGCCCCGCGACTCCCCGCCGGCCACCTCGACCTGTTCGACGTACAGCCCGAGATGCTCGACAAGGTCAAACACAAACTCGACCGGGCCGGGTACCGGAACGCGGAATTTCACTCGGGCGATGCCAGCAATGGACTTCCTTTCCCGGACAAGTCTTTTGACGTTGCGTTCCTCGCCAGCGTGATCGGCGAAGTCCCCGACAAGACGGCGTGCATCCGCTCACTGCACAAGGCACTCAAACCCGGCGGGCGGCTGATCTTCCAGGAAATCTTCCTCGACCCCGATCGCCTCGGCATCTCCGAGCTGCGGGCCCTGGCCGAACCGGAGGGCTTCGACTTCGCCTCGGCTACCGGAAGCCGGTGGCGCGACATCGTGGAGTTCACCCGTACCGAGCGCTAGCAGTCGCCTCCGCACGCTTCTCTGGCAGCAACCACCATCCGCGCCACCATGCCACCTTCCCTGGCAGGTAGCGCACGGTCATGCCACGCATCGCACACTTCCCGTGCAACCGCCTCACGGTCAACTCATCTGACGAGTTTGCGCCCCCGACGATGGCGGACGATTGTGAGGAATACCATATCTGGATATATCGTTAGTTTAGGTAATCTACTTTTTAGACTTCCTAAGAACACTCTGTTGATGTGAGGCTGCCCATGACCGTGAACAACGACATCGACCCGCAGCTGGAGCAGCTGACCCGTCGTATCGAGAATCTGCGCGAGAGCGATCCCCAGTTCCGCGACACCCTGCCCGACCCCGCGGTCGCCCAGCAGGTGTTGCGCCCAGGCCTACACCTCTCCGAGGCCATCGCAACCTTGATGACCGGATATGCCGCGCGCCCCGCACTGGGCGAGCGGGCACGTGAATTGGTCACCGACCATGACGGCCGGACCATCCAGCGTCTGCTCCCCCGTTTCGAAACCACCACATACGGTGAATTATGGTCCCGGACAAAATCTGTCGCCGCGTCGTGGCACCATGACCCAGCCCACCCGGTCAAGGGTGGCGATCTGGTGGCGACCCTGGGATTCACCAGCATCGACTACACCGTGCTGGATCTGGCGATCATGATTCTCGGCGGAGTGGCAGTGCCACTGCAGACCAGCGCGCCGGCTTCACAGTGGACCACCATCCTTGCCGAGGCCGAACCCAACACCCTCGCCGTCAGCGTCGAATTGATCGGCGTGGCACTGGAATCCGTACTCGCGACCCCCTCGATCAAACAGGTCGTGGTGTTCGATTACACCCCTGAAATCGATGCGCAACGCGAGGCCTACGAGGCCGCCGGGGCACGGCTTGCGGGAACCGGTATCGCCATCGAAACACTCGATGCGGTGATCGCCCGCGGCTCCGATCTTCCCGCGGCCCCGCTCTACGCGCCATCCCCCGGCGACGATCCGCTGGCACTGCTCATTTACACCTCCGGAAGCACCGGGGCCCCGAAGGGCGCCATGCACAGTGAAAACATCGTGCGCCGCTGGTGGATTCGCGAAGACGTCATGGCTGGCACCGAAAACCTGCCCATGATCGGCCTGAACTTCATGCCGATGAGTCACATCATGGGCCGCGGAACACTTACCTCCACCCTGTCCACCGGTGGCCTCGGCTATTTCGCCGCATCCAGCGACATGTCAACACTTTTCGAAGACATGGAGCTGATTCGTCCCACCGCTCTTGCCCTGGTCCCCCGGGTCTGCGACATGGTCTTCCAGCGGTTCCAGACAGAGGTGGACCGTCGCCTGGCCGGTGATCGCACCGCCGATGCGGATGCGGTGGCCGCCGAGGTCAAGGCCGAGATCCGCAACGGCCTCTTTGGTGGCCGCGTGCTGGCGGTCATGGTGGGCTCTGCGCCACTGTCCGATGAGCTGGGCGAGTTCATCGAGTCCTGCTTCGAACTTCATCTGACCGACGGTTATGGATCCACCGAAGCCGGCATGGTGTTCCGCGATGGAATTGTGCAGCGGCCCCCGGTCATCGAGTACAAGCTCGTCGATGTGCCCGAGCTGGGCTACTTCTCCACCGACCAGCCGCATCCACGGGGCGAGCTGCTGCTGAAGACGGACGGCATGTTCCTCGGGTACTACAAGCGCCCCGAGGTCACCGCGGGCGTCTTCGACGAGAACGGTTTCTACATGACCGGCGATATCGTCACCGAGCTCGCACATGACAACATCCGGATTGTCGATCGCCGCAACAACGTTCTCAAGCTGTCCCAGGGCGAGTTCGTCGCGGTCGCGACCCTGGAAGCCGAGTACGCCAACAGTCCAGTGGTGCATCAGATCTACGTGTACGGCAGCAGCGAGCGGTCCTACCTGCTGGCGGTCGTCGTACCGACACCTCAGGCCGTCGCCGCCGCCAAGGGTGACGAGACGGCACTCAAGGCGACCATCGCCGAATCCCTGCAGGACATCGCCAGAGAGCTGCAGTTGCAGTCCTACGAGATCCCGCGCGACTTCATCATCGAGCCGCAGCCGTTCACCCAGGGCAACGGACTGCTGACCGGTATCGCCAAGCTGGCTCGCCCGAACCTCAAGGCACACTACGGCGATCGTCTGGAACAGATGTACGCCGACATCGCCGAACAGCAGGCCGCCGAGTTGCGCGAGCTGCACAGCGTCGATCCCGACAAGCCTGCGCTGGAAACAGTACTCAAGGCCGCGCAGGCCTTGCTCGGCGTCTCGTCGGCCGAGCTGGCCGCGGACGCGCATTTCACCGATCTGGGTGGCGATTCGCTCTCGGCGCTGTCCTTCTCAGATCTACTGCGGGACATCTTCGGTGTCGAGGTTCCCGTCGGCGTCATCGTCAGTGCCGCCAACGACCTCGGCAGTGTCGCGCAATTCATTGACGAACAACGTCATTCAGGCGGTACACGTCCCACCGCCGACACGGTGCACGGTGCCGGGCACACTGAGATCCGCGCCGCCGACCTGACCCTGGACAAGTTCATCGACGAGGCCACCCTGCGTGCCGCCCCCGCGCTCCCGAGGGCGACCGGAACCCCACAGACCGTGCTGCTCACCGGCTCGAACGGTTACCTGGGCCACTATCTGGCCCTGGAATGGCTTGAGCGCCTGGACAAAACAGACGGCAAGCTGATCGTCATCGTTCGCGGAAAGGATTCCGACGCCGCGTACCGCCGCCTGGAAGAAGCGTTCGACACCGGCGACGCCGGACTGCTGACGCATTTCCGCGCACTGGCCGACAAGCACCTGGAGGTGCTCGCCGGCGATATCGGTGACCCGAACCTGGGACTGGATGCCGACACCTGGCAACGCCTGGCCGACACGGTCGACGTCATCGTGCATCCGGCAGCTCTGGTGAACCACGTGCTGCCCTACCGGCAGCTGTTCGGCCCCAATGTCGTTGGCACCGCTGAAATCATCAAACTGGCACTGACCACCAAGATCAAACCCGTCACCTACCTGTCGACGGTGGCGGTCGCGGCGTACGTCGATCCGAGCACCTTCGATGAAGAGTCCGACATCCGGCTCATCAGCGCGGTGCGCCCCGTGGACGAGCTGTATGCGAACGGATACGGCAACAGCAAGTGGGCCGGTGAGGTACTGCTCCGGGAGGCACACGACCTGTGCGGTCTGCCGGTCGCGGTGTTCCGCTCCGACATGATCCTGGCCCACAGCCACTACACCGGCCAGCTCAACGTCCCCGACCAATTCACCCGACTGATCCTGAGCCTGATCGCCACCGGCATCGCACCCGGCTCGTTCTACCAAGCACAGGCAACGGGCGATCGCCCACGCGCCCACTATGACGGGCTACCGGGTGATTTCACTGCCGAGGCGATCACCACGCTGGGCACTCAGGTGCCGGAGGGCCCGGAGGCGTATGTGACCTACGACTGCGTCAATCCGCATTCCGACGGTATCTCGCTGGACAACTTCGTCGACTGGCTCATCGACGCCGGATATCCCATCCAGCGCATCGACAACTACGGCGACTGGTTCGACCGCTTCGACACCGCCATCCGCGGCCTGCCCGAAAAGCAAAAGCAGCACTCCCTGCTGCCACTACTGCACGCGTTCGAGCAGCCCTCCGGTGCCGAAGACCACGGCGTGGTTCCGGCCAAGCGTTTCCAGCACGCGGTGCAAGCCGCCGGAATCGGTCCGGTCGGGCAAGACGGCACCACGGATATTCCGCATCTGTCGCAGCAGTTGATCGTCAAGTACGCCACGGACCTGGAACAGCTCGGGCTCCTGTAGGTCCAGGTGAGCCCGCGCACTTACAGAATCCAGGGTTTCGTAAGCTGCCCGATATGACGATCGAAGCCACCGCTGCCAATACCAAGGAAGCACGTCGTCAGCGGTTGGTTGACCGTGTCAGGCGGCTCTTCACCGAGGATCCACAGTTCCGGGCCGCCAAACCCGATACTGCGGTAGACGCCGCGGTCGCCGCGCCCGGTCTGCGGCTCGCTCAGGTAGTCGCCACCATCATGGATGGATACGCCGATCGGCCGGCCCTCGGGCACCGGGTGCAGGAACTCATCACCGATGAGACAGGTCGGTCGGCACTTCGTCCCCTACCTGAGTTCGAGACCATCACCTACGGGGAACTGTGGGGCATGGCCCGCGCGCTGGCTTCGGCGTGGCATCACGACCCGAGTACTCCGGTGTGCGCGGGCGACTTCGTCGCGATGCTCGGCTTCACGAGCGTCGACTACACCGCGGTCGATCTCGCGTGCATCCATCTTGGCGCGGTGGCGGTACCGCTGCAGACCAGCTCGGCCGCATCGAACTGGACCGCAATCCTCGCCGAATCAGAGCCTTCGGTACTGGCGGTGAGCGCCGAGTTATTGGATGCGGCAATAGAATCAGCGCTCGTCACGCCGTCGCTGCGGCATATCACGGTCTTCGATTACCACCCCGGTGTCGATGCGCAGCGCGACAGTGTCGAGTCGGCGCAACACCGGATAGCCGAGGCCGGCCTACCGATCTCGGTCGAGGTGATGTCCGCGGTGATCGGGCACGGTCGTGCCCTTCCCGAGGCGCCGTTGTTCACCGCCGAGGACGGCACCGACCCGTTGGCGCTGGTGATCTATACCTCTGGAAGCACGGGCACCCCCAAGGGCGCGACGTACACCGAGAAGATGGTCGCCAAACCATGGCTAAGGGCCGACACCCTGAGCTCCAAGGCCGAGATTCCGTTGATCAACCTCAACTTCATGCCGATGAGCCATGTGATGGGACGCGGCAGCCTGGTCACGGCCCTGGCCTGTGGTGGTCTGGCGTACTTCGCGGCATCCAGCGATATGTCCACCCTGTTCGAAGACATCACCCTCACCCGGCCCACGGTGGTGACGCTCGTTCCCCGCGTGTGCGACATGCTCTTTCAGCGATACCGCAACGAAGTCGAACGCCGTGCGGGGCTGGACTCCGCGGCCGACCTGGCCGCCCTCGATGCCGAAGTCAAGAGCGATATCCGTGAAAACCTTTTCGGCGGACGCGTTTTGACAATCGTCTGCGGATCGGCACCACTATCCGAAGAACTGGCGGCATTCATCGAATCCTGCCTGGACGCCCGCATCACCGACGGCTACGGCTCCACCGAGGCCGGGGTCATCGTCCGGAACGGACGCATCCAGCGTCCCCCCGTCATCGACTACAAGCTGGTCGATGTGCCCGAGCTGGGCTACTTCTCCACCGACAAGCCGTACCCGCGAGGTGAGCTGCTGGTGAAGGCCGAGTCCGTGTTCGGTGGCTATTTCAAGCGTCCCGACGTCACCGCCGATGTGTTTGACCCGGACGGTTACTACAAGACCGGGGATATTGTCGCCGAGCTGGAACCCGACAAGATCCAGATCGTCGACCGGCGCAACAACGTGATCAAGCTTTCCCAAGGCGAGTTCGTCGCGATCGCCAACCTCGAAGCCGAGTATGCCAACAGTCCACTGGTGCAACAGATTTGTGTCTACGGAAGTAGCGAACGGTCCTACCTGCTGGCCGTGGTGGTACCTACCGCCGAGGCTTTCGAGCAAAGTCATGGAGATGACGAACTACTCAAACGCCTGATTGCCGAGTCGCTACAGCAGGTCGCCCGCGAAGCCGAGCTGCAACCGTACGAGGTACCGCGCGACTTCCTGGTGGAGACCGAACCATTCACCGCCGCCAACGGCCTATTGACCGGTATCGCCAAGCTGGCCCGGCCGAAGTTGCACGAGAAGTACGGCGCCCGTCTGGAACAGCTGTATTCCGATATCGCGAGTGCCCAGGCGCTCGAACTACAAGCCCTTCACGCCGCCGGACACGAGGGCAAGCCGGTCCTTGAGACCGTGCAACGTGCGGTGACAGCATTGCTGGGCCTATCCGTAGCCGAGGTGGGCCCGGACTCGCACTTCATCGATCTCGGCGGCGATTCCCTTTCGGCGCTCTCCTTCTCAGATCTACTGCGGGACATCTTCGGTGTCGAGGTTCCCGTCGGCGTCATCGTCAGTGCCGCCAACGATGTGGCGGCCATCGCGAACATCGTCGAAAGGCACCGCGACTCGGGATCACTCCGGCCCACCGCCGAGTCCGTGCACGGCGCCGGGCACACTGAGATCCGTGCCGCTGACCTGACCCTGGACAAGTTCATCGACGAGGCCACCCTGCGTGCCGCCCCCGCACTCCCGAGGTCGACCGGGACCCCACAGACCGTGTTACTGACCGGAGCCAATGGCTATCTAGGACGGTTCCTGGCCCTGGAATGGCTTGAGCGCCTGGGCAAAACCGGCGGCAAGCTCATCGCTGTCATCCGCGGCAAGGACTCCGACGCCGCCTACCGGCGCCTGGAAGAAGCATTCGATAGTGGCGACGCCGGACTGCTGACGCATTTCCGCGCACTGGCCGACAAGCACCTGGAGGTGCTCGCCGGCGATATCGGTGACCCGAACCTGGGACTGGATGCCGACACCTGGCAACGCCTGGCCGACACGGTCGACGTCATCGTGCATCCGGCGGCCCTGGTGAACCACGTGCTCCCCTACAACCAGCTGTTCGGCCCCAATGTCGTTGGCACCGCGGAAATCATCAAACTGGCACTGACCACCAAGATCAAACCCGTCACCTACCTGTCCACCGTCGCCGTGGCGATCTCGGTGGACCCCAAGGTGTTCGACGAGGACTCCGACATCCGCACCATCAGTGCGATCAGGCCCCTCGACGACGGATACGCCAACGGATACGGCAATGCCAAGTGGGCCGGCGAGGTACTACTGCGGGAAGCACACGACCTGTGTGGCCTGCCGGTCGCGGTATTCCGCTCCGACATGATCCTGGCCCACAGCCACTACACCGGCCAGCTCAACGTCCCCGACCAATTCACCCGACTGATCCTGAGCCTGATCGCCACCGGCATCGCACCCGGCTCCTTCTATCAGCCACAGGCGACGGGCGATCGCCCACTTGCCCACTATGACGGGCTACCCGCCGATTTCACGGCATCGGCGATTACCTTCCTCGGCATCGCGGTCGCCGCGTCGGAAAGCTTCCACACGTACGACTCGGTGAACCCACACTCCGACGGCATCTCGCTGGACAACTTCGTCGACTGGCTCATCGACGCCGGATACCCCATCCAGCGCATCGACAACTACAGCGACTGGTTCGACCGCTTCGACACCGCCATCCGCGGCCTGCCCGAAAAACAGAAACAGCACTCCCTGCTGCCGCTACTGCACGCGTACCGGTATCCGCAGCACGCACACAACGGTGCATTCCTCCCCGCCATTAGGTTCCGCGAGGGTGTTCAGGCCACCCAGAACACCGACATTCCCCACCTCACCCGGGATCTCATCGTCAAGTACGCCACGGATCTGCGGCAGCTCGGACTGCTGTAGACGCACGAATTTCTGTGCGCCGCTTTCAATTCCGGCTTGATACCGCCGAAAGCCCGGATCCAGAATGAACCGCGGTGTTAGGGTCCCGCCATGGGACAGTGGTCACGCGACGAGCTGCAGAACATGTTCGACCATCACCTTCGGGTGGTCGATGAGATCGGCCCCAAGGGCGAGTGGGCCAAGTACGCGGATCTTTTCGCCGAGGACGCCAGTTACATCGAACCGACCTACGGCACCTTCGAGGGCCGGGAGGCCATCCGCGAGTCCATGGTCAAGACCATGTCGGAGTTCCCCGGGGCTGAGATGCCGCACTACTTCTCCAACTGGCATGTCGTCGACGAGGAACACGGCTGGGTCATCTGTGAGCTGGTCAACCGGATGAAAGACCCCGGCGACGGAAGTATCTGGGAAGCAACGAATATCAGCATCTTTCGCTATGCCGGCGACAACCATTGGGCCAACGAGGAAGATGTCTACAACCCCATGCAGTTCATGACAGCGATCCAGGGTTACGTGCAGCGCAGCAGCGAGCTGGGTTCGTTGTCCCCCGCCGCCCAGACCTTCGGGAAGAACATGGGCTGGCTCGGCTAACTCGCGGCCAGGAACCTGCCCGCCTTGACCGTACTGCCGAAGCCGTCTACGAACGTGCCGTAGGAGTACACCCGCTGGCCACCGACAACCGTGGCCGCGATCGCCTTGTCGTTGCGGCACACCTGCCGGGACACTCCGAACTCCTCCATGTACTGCTCATGGTAATCCTCCAGCGAATCATCAAGGCCCGCAGGATCAATCACCGCGATATCGGCGGTGTCGCCGATACGCAGCCGCCCGGCGTCCAGTCCATACCATTCACCGAGTTCGCCGGTAAGCCGATGCACCGCGGCTTCCAGCGGCATGAACGGAGCACCCGCCTCTCGGGCCTCTTTGACACGCTTGAGTAACCGCAGCCCCGCGTTGTAAAAGGACATGTTGCGCAGGTGTGCCCCGGAGTCGTTGTTACCCAGCTGGAAATAGCGGTATTTGATGGCCTCGTTGAGCACATCGGTTCGGTCATTGGCGATCGTGGTGTGCCAGCGCACCTTTCCGGGGTACTCGGACACCAGGTCCAGGAAGGCGTCGACCGGCTGCACCCCGCGCGCGTCGGCCACCTGACCGAACGACTTGCCCACCACAGATTCATCGGGGCACCCGACGATCTCGGTGTCGTACATGTCGCGGTTCCAGGCCACCACTCCGTATTTCTGGGCCATCTCCTTGCGGAACCGGCGACGATATCCCTCATCCTTGATCAGGTCGACCCGCTGGAGCTGATCACGAATATCCAATGCCGCCGTGCCCGAGGCGAACTCCTCAAAGATCACCAAATCCATACCGTCGGAATACAGATGGAAAGGCACCGCCAGGAGCTGGAAGTTCACCTGGGAGCGCAGCAGCGGGTTGAGGCCACCGGTGGCCGCCTTGAGAAGCTTGATCACCGACCTGTTGCTCTTCAGATCGAAGGCCGCCAGCAGCGTGGTCTTGAGCGAACGACGCCACGGGCGCGCACCGCTGAGCAGGAAGTGCATGACGGTCTCGGGGCGCTTCTCCACGTCGAGATTCGACTGCACCACGGCGCCACGCCGGCGCACCACGTCATACAGTGCGCCGTACTCGCGCCAGGTCGCGTAGGTAGACGGCAATTGCCGACCAGCAAACCGGGTGCCCTCCAGCTTGGAGAAGCGCAGCCGGTCGGTGGACAGGCCGACGAAACCCGCGTCGAGCGCATCGGTCACCATCGTGCGCATCCGCGCCAGTTCCTCGGATGTGGGGCGCTCGTCGTAATCGGTTGCCCGCGCAAGTCCCATCACCGCGGCACGGATATCAGAGTGTCCGATCAGCGTTGCGACATTGGCGCCCAACGGAAGTGACTCGATGAACGTGCGGTAGCCGCGTGGCCCGTCCCAATCCTTGTGCTCCTTGAGCGCCGAGTGAACCGCGTCCCACGGCAGGGCCTCCACCCGGGCGAATAGATCTGCGACATCCTCGGGATCGGCGTACACCGCGGACATGGAGCAGTTGCCGTAGATGACAGAGGTGACACCGTGCCGCACCGACTCGCCCAGTCCCGGACTGACCAGCACCTCGGCGTCGTAGTGGGTGTGCACGTCGACCATGCCGGGAATGACCCACTTGCCGTTGGCATCGATGACCTCGCCGGCCTCGGCACTCGAAAGATCTGGTGCCATGGCCACCACTTTGCCGCCGCGCACCCCGACGTCCAGCACTTGGCCAGGCGCACCCGTCCCGTCGAACACCAGGCCCCCGCGTACCAGCAGGTCAAATGTCGCCATAGTCGATCCACCTCATCCGATCAGCAGGTCCTCAGCTTATCCCTGCTGATTCATGCCCACCCGTGAAGGCCCGGCTGCGCCTTCGCGGGTGCGCCACAACGCGCGAGGTCCTTGCTCACGCATCGAAGAAGATGTGCACCCGATCGGATTCCGGGAGCGTCTGGCACGCCAGCGTGAACCCCTCGGCCACCTCGCTGTCGATGAGAGACTCGTTCATCAGCATCCTCGTCTTGCCCGATCGCACCGAGCACATGCAGGTGGCGCAGGCGGATTCGCGACACACGTACGGCGCGTCGATGCCCGCATCCAGCAACACGTCGAGCAGCTTCTTACCCGGCGGCCAGTCCAGAACGTGTGTACTGCCGTAGATTTCGACCTCCAGGACGGTGCTCCCGGCGACATCGCTACTGGCGACTCGGATCGCTTCGGCCGTCACTGGCCCACCGCGCGACGACCCGGCAGTCGATCATTCAGCTCACCCTCAGAACCGAAAAGGATTCCCTGCCACTTTTCGAGCAGCTCCTCGGTATCCACATCGTCCGGATGGAATCCAGGCCGCATGTATTCGGCAATATCCCGCATCAAGCCCTTGACCAGCGGGCCGCGGTACACATCGATGGTCTGCCGCAGCACCGCCAACGGCTTCCATCCACTCGGATCGGTGAGGATCGATGCCAGAACGGCCAGCGTCATCAAGGGCAGCGTGCCCGCCCAGATCAGTGACATCACACCGATGCGTACCGACTCCGGGCCACCCACCGAGCGATACACATCGAAGGCGACCGACTTATGCTCCATCTCCTCCATGGCGTGCCAGTTCAGCAGGTGGTGAATCTCTTCGGACATCGGAATCTCTTGTAGCTCAGCACTGGAAAGCACCCGCTGAGCCAATACCGCCGTGTAGTGCTCGGCGGCCGCCGTCATGGCCAGGTGCGCAATTTTGGGTGCGCGTTTCTCCAGCGCGATGAGGAACTTCTCGCGCCGGCTGCCCTCCTCGAAATTCATGATCCGGACCAAGGGGTAGCCCATATCGATGATCTTCTCGTTGAGCTTGCGATGTTCACGGCCGTGCATGGCCTCCTGCCCGATGAAGCCCGCGACCCGCTTCTTCAACACCGGGTCGGTGATCTGATCGGCGTAGTTGCGCACGGACCTGATGAAGGATTCCTCGCCGGGAGGAAACGCACCGGAAAGCAGCGAAACCAAGTGACTGAAGACGATGTCGCCCTCGACATAGTGCTTCTTCATGGGAACCGGCTCACCGAACCGGAAGTTCATCCGGCGCACCTTGGGCAACTCGCGTGCCGCGACACCTCGCCGGCCCTGCTCGACAACAGCCATGACGGAACTCCTTCCTGAGACGTCTCCATTGACGTCTGACCTGGCGATTCACGATAGTACTCTGAGTACTACTGGTAGTATCCATATCGCACCGCGTGAGCACAATAGGCAGCAGACGTGTGTCGTCCGAACCGGCGAACCACGGGCCTGGCACACGTACCATCACTGGTGATGAGAGGCGTGGAGAGTGTGAGTACAGCCATCGCGTCGAAAGTCGGCCCCGGCGCCGCGCGGCGTGGCGACCGCCGCAAGGTTGCCCGAGAAGAATTGTTAGACGCCGCTTTTCGCGCCATCGACGCGACCGGCTCCACCGTCAGCATGGACGATATCGCCCGCGAGGCCGGAGTCGCCAAACCCAAGCTGTATCGGTACTTCGAAGACAAGGCCGATCTGCACAGCGCCGTACTGGAACGCGTGCAGGACATGGTGTGGAACGCGGCCATGGACCGGATCAATCTGATGACCGACTCGGCTCGCGAGTTGGTTGAGCATGGTGCCAACGAGTACGCCCGAATGATCTCCGATCACCCGAACGTGTTGCGCTTCATCGTGCATGGTCACTTCGTCAATTCCAGTGACGGCACCGAGCGTCTGGTGGAGACCGCGCAGCAGATGACGCACGACATCGCGGAGATACTGTCGAACGCGATCGACGACGAGACGGTGGACATCGACGATGCCGACCTTGCAGTCACCTCTGCCGCGGGCGCCATCGGCACCGCCACCGAATGGTTCCTGGGCCCCAATCAGCAACGTGCCGAACCAATGCCTATCGAGAGGTTCGTGGAGTACCTGACCACCGTGCTGTCCGGACTGGCCGCCTCCATCGCCGAGTTCAACGGCCTGACGCTTGATCCGGACCAGCCGCTACATCTGGCATTCACCAGCACACGCGGGGGCACCGCATGACCGACGGGGTACCCCTGGCACGCATCACCCGCGGCCGGGCGCTGGGCAAGCTGGCGGCCGGGCAGGCGGTGCGTACCGCAAGCAATCGCATCTCCATGATCGGGCGATCCGAAAAGGCGCGCGCGCTGCTCGCGGAACGATCCACCCTGCAGGCTGCCGATCAGCTCGTAACCGTGCTCGGCAGCCTCAAAGGTTCGGCGATGAAGCTCGGCCAGCTGCTTTCGATGCTGGAAGTCGACATGGTGCCGGAGGCCCATCGCGAACGCTTCCGGCAGAAATTGGCCCGGCTGCGCGATCAGGCTCCACGTGAGCCCTTCACGGTGATGCTGCCGATCATCGAGTCCAATCTGGGCAAGCTGAACAAGAACTTCCGCGATTTCGACGAGACTCCGGTCGCCGCGGCGTCCATCGGCCAGGTATACCGGGCAGTGCTGCACGACAACCGCGAGGTCGCGGTGAAAGTCAAGTACCCTGGCGTGGACGACGCGGTACGCGCAGACATGCAGAATCTTGCACTCTTTACCAAGTTCTGGCGCAAAGCGGTACCGACGCTGTCGAATTCGGCCTTCATGGAAGAGATCTCCATGAATTTGGAAAGCGAACTCGATTACCTGCGAGAGGCACGCACGCAACACGAGATCGCCGAACGCTATCGCGGGCACCCCTTCATCGTGATCCCCGACTGTGTCTCCGAATTGTGCACATCACAGGTTCTCGTGACGGAGTTCCTGGACGGCCAGTCGTTCCCTGTCATGCAGACGCTCCCCGACGACGAGCGCAACCGGATCGGTGAGCTGATTTTCCGGTTCTATATCGGATCGCTGTTCCAGGACAACGACTTCTGTGGCGACCCGCACCCGGGGAACATCCTGCGGGCGGCCAACGGCACCCTGGGATTTGTGGACTTCGGCTTGTACAACCGGATGAACCCCGAACACGTTGACTTCGAACGACACATCATGCGCGCCGCCACCGAGGGCCGCGCCGAGGACATGTATCAGGCGATGGTGGCGCGCGGGATCATCGACCCGCATGCAGACGTCAGCCCTCAGGACTGTCTGGAGTACTGCCACGCGGCTTCGGGGTGGAACCTCGTCGACGAGGAGATGACCATTACCCCGGAAATTGCCTCCAGTGCAATGATTCTCGCCGTCGACCCGCGTTCCGGCGAGTTCTCCGGAATGCGCCGCCAAAACCTGCCTCCCGAGCACATCTTCTCGCGCCGTGCGGATTTCTACACCTTCGGCGTACTCGGACAGCTCAATGTCACCGGCAACTGGCATCGCATCGCCCGCGAATGGATCTACGGCGAGCCACCCGCCACGGAGATCGGAACCGCCATCGCCAAGTGGCGCGCCGAGCGTTAGCGCAACAATCCGTCGATCGCGCGGCCGAACATCCACTGCCCGCCCATCTTCGCCAATCGGTCGAAGACCCGGGGCAGACCTCGAATGTTCACATCCTCGGTCCAGATCACGCGTGCACCACTGCCCTGGGCACGTACCTCGATCTCGGCCCACCCCAGGATAAGGCTCCCCGTCTTCTCCAATCGGCAACGGCCGGGACTCCCCGATCGCGGCGGCTCCCATCGGGTAACTGTCATCGGGTCGTCAAAACCTATGGCCCCTAGCCCTGTTCGCCCCACAAATGTGGTGCCGACCCGCGCCGGCGGATCGCTCGTCACCGACACCGTTGTCAGGGGGATGTGCTCGCTATGCCGCGGCCAGTCGGTGATACGCGCGAACGCTTCGGCGACGGGCAGCGCGGTGGTGCGCTCTATTCGGAGAAGGGCCATAAGCCAAACAACTTCGAGGTGGCCTTCTGTCTGCGCAACGCAATGATGGTGTCCGCCAAAGTTTCTCCCGGATCGCGGTAGGTTATCCCGAGTTCACGCTCGCTGGGCGAGTCGTCAGACGCGGGCATCTGTGTGTAGTACTGCATGCCTGCCTCGGTCATCGGGGTACCCAGCGGCACATACCGGCCGAGCTGATCCATCACCGTTCCCGCCACACGCAGCACGGAATCAGGCACCGGAACGGCCAGCACCGTGCTGCCCGCCGCCTCGGTCAACAGATTCACCAGCTCATCCACCTCCAGCCGATAGCCCCCCGCGGTGTAGCGCCGGGGGCCGTGCCCGGTCTCCAACAGAGCGGCGTGCAACGCGGCCAGGTCCCGGACGTCGACCACCAACCATGCCGCACTGCGTCCCGGGACCGACCTCATCAACAGGGCCCAGCGCACGCCCTCGGCCGCCTCGCCGAACTGATCCCCGGCGGGAGGGCCGAGCACCATGCCCGGGTAGGTGATGGTCACCGGTGCGCCAGCGGCCTGCAGCTCGCGCACATAGAGCTCGACCCGCGCCTTGGACTGCCCGTATCCGTCGCTGCCTCCCGCCGCGGGCAGGTCGGCCGCGAACGTCCGCAGACCGGGCCGGAACAGCGCGGTGATGCTCGAAACGTGCACTATCGGGTCCAGACCACGATCAACAGCCGTGCCAAGAACGTTCTGGGTGCCCTCCAGATTGATGGCCATCATCCGATCGGCCTCGGTGGGATCGGTGCTGACCATGGCCGCGCTGTGCAGCACCGCATCGCACCCGTCGAGCGCGGTCTCGACCGACTCCCGGTCGGTGATATCGCCGACGGTGTAGTCGGATACGTCGACCCCCAGCGTCGCCACCGTGGTGTGCAACCGGGCTTCCTTACGCACCAGAAAACGGACCTGATGCCCGGCATCGGCAATAGCCTTCGCCGTCCATCCGCCCACGAATCCGGTACCGCCCGTGACCAATACGCGCATCCTCACGTCCCCTCATGGCTTGGCGGACCGCTCCAATCAGGACATGGTAGGTCGTCGGCGACTTCCTACCGGGCGAATACGGAAGAGCCATGTGGCACCGTCCCCGGTACGGCGTGTGCCAAGATCGCTGGGTGCGTCTACGCCCCGCTCTCCAGCTCCTCGCCGTCCTCGCCGCCATCGCCATGGCCTGGGCACCGGCCGCGACTGCGCAACCCGAGCGCGTGGCGCCCATCGGGCACATCGGCGAGACGCTGCATTTCGATTACGGCACCATCGGCGCCGACGTCACCGTGCACAACATCGAACCCACCGGTATTCCTGCCGGAATGGCTCCCCCGCGCGGCATCATCTGGAAGGCGTACGTCACCATCCGGCCGACCAAGGTGCCCAACGCGTACGCGTTGCTGATGGCACTCAAGCTGGGCGGCATCTCACCGGAGACCGGCGATGCCTACGAGCCCCAGCGCACCGATGAGCCTGACGATCTGAACTACGCGCTGCGCAACGCCCCGCAGGGTTCGACCGTGAGCGGAGCGGTGTACTGGGATGTCTACCGCGGGCCGGTGCGCCACATCGTGCTGCGGTCGGCTCAAACCCAGGTTCACCTGGCCCAGTGGGACCTCTGAGACATCGCGCGCGAGCTGCTCAGCGGGGCTGGAACAGGTAATTCCGGAAGGTCTCAGTGACCTTGTCCACGGGCCGCCAGGAGTCGGCGCTCCACACAGACATCCGGTAATCCCGCGCCGTGAACCACGCGACAATGTCCTCGGCGGTGCGCCCGAACCGCTCCATGTGGCGATCTTCGACCTCCAGCATCATTGCCGGTCGGGTGCGCTCAAGGGTCTTCTCGCCGCTGACCAGAACGTCGAGTTCGGCGCCCTCGACATCGATCTTCACGAAATCGATCCGCTTGATGCTCAGCCGGTCACAGAACCCGTCGAACGTCTCGGTGTCGACAACCACCCGGATGTGCTCATCGAACTCGGCGTTTGAGCCCAGCCCGTCGGCCCCGGCATCGACAAAGGACCGGCCGGTAATGGGCTTGCCGTTGCGCAGCGGAACGCTCATGACCTGTTCACCAGGATTGGTACCCAGCGCCACGGCGTGCCGACGCACGTTCTGCGCACTGCGCAGACCCAGGGCCGCCGACGAGGTGGCGTGGGCAAACCGCAGCGGCTCCAGGCTGTACACCAGACCGTCGGCACCCACCAGACGCGCCAGCTCCGCCGTATAGAAACCGGCAGCCGCACCCACGTCCAGGCACACATCCGCGGGCTTGACCACCTGCGCGATACCCACCAGCTCGGTTTCCACCCAGGGTGTGGTGCGGGCGAGTGTGCGCAGGCCCTGCCCCACCACGGCGTCACGAATCTCGCCGAAGGCCGTCACGCGCCGCGTCATATGGTGCTCCTCAGGGTTGGTCATCAACATGGGTCGCAGTCTCGGAACCGCGCCAAGTATAGGTAGCGTGCCGGTCATGCCGATTCAGGTCAGCACCGCGACGGCTGCCGACAGCGCAGAAGTCGCGGCCGTCGCCGCCCGCACCTTCCCACTCGCATGTCCACCCTCCTCAACGCCGGAGGACATCGCGGCATTCATCGCCGCCAACCTCAGCACGAGCAACTTCGACGAGTACATCCGAGAGCACCGGGTACTGGCAGCACGTGAGAACGGCGTCATCGTCGGGTACGCGATGCTCGTGGACGGCGTCGCCGAGGATCCCGACGTGCAGCGGGCCGTCACCCTGCGGCCCGCGATGCAGCTCTCCAAGATGTATGTGCTGCCCGAATTCCATCAGGCAGGGGTGGCGGGCGCGCTGATGGACGCGGCCCTTGCCGAAGCCGCCGCGCGCGGCGCGACGGGAGTCTGGCTGGGCGTCAACCAGGAAAATGAACGCGCACAGCGCTTTTACGCCAAGCACGGCTTCAACCGCAGCGGTACCAAAACATTCCAGGTGGGCGAGCGTCTGGAGAACGACTACGTGATGCAGCGGGTCATAGAGAACTCGGTAGCGGCGCCGCGCTGAGCGCCAGTAGCCGTGAGGTGGCGCGCAAGTATTTCTTGCGGAAACCGCCGGCCACCATCTCGTCATCGAAGATCGTGTCCAGCTTCGCCCCCGAGGCCTCGACCGGGATGCCCGCGTCGTACAGGCGATCCGTCAGGGCAACGATCCGCAGCGCCACCGCCTGATCGTGCACCTGCTCCACGCCCGCGATGAACACCGCTGTCACCCCTTCGATCAGCGTCAGATACCGCGACGGATGCATGCTCGCCAAGTGCCGGCATAGATCGTCGAACTGGTCGAAGGTAGCGCCATCAATAGATGCCGCCAGCCCACGAAGCTCGTCATCGGTGTGCGGCTCGGGAGCCGGTGGTAGGTCGCGGTGCCGGTAATCGGGCCCCTCGACCCGCACGGTGTTGAAGATCGCCGACAGCGTGTTGATCTCGCGCAGGAAGTCCTGTGCCGCGAAGCGACCCTCACCGAGCTGCTCGGGCAGCGTGTTGGAGGTCGCGGCAATCGACACTCCGCGCGCCACCAGCTCCGAGAGCAGCCGCGACACCAGCGTGGTGTTGCCCGGGTCATCCAGCTCGAACTCGTCGATGCACACCACCGTGTAGTCCGACAGCAGCTCGATGCACTCCAGGAAGCCGAAGACTCCTGCTACCTGCGTCAATTCTCCGAAGCTCGCGAACGCCTTGGGGCCGGGAACGGTGTGATAGATCGACGCCAAAAGGTGCGTCTTACCGACACCGAACCCGCCGTCGAGATAGATCCCGACCCCGGGCAGTACCTCGCGCTTGCCGAACAGCTTCTTCTTACCCGCACGGCGGGTCGTCGCCTCCTGAGCGAAAGCGCGGCACGATTCCACCGCCGCGGCCTGCGTCGGCTCGTTGGGGTCGGGCCGGTACGAGTCGAAACTCACCGAAGTGAACGTCGGAGGCGGCACCAGCTGGGCAATCAGCCGCTCGTTGGAGACGGTGGGGTGCCGGTCAGCAAGGTGCTGGGGGTTCCCGGGCGAGCGAAGCGACGGGAAATGGCCCGGAGCGGCACCGGATTGCGGATCAGTCACACGGGCAGCGTAACGGCGTGTTGAGATCTCTTTGTGGCCGACAGTGACGGTGAAGAGGCGATTCGGGGCCCAGCTGGGATACAGCTCACACAGCTGACCACCGGTACACCCGCGGATCCCAGCGAGCTGGCCAACCTGTACGACTACCCCAACGGCAATGCACTTTGCGTGCGCGCCAGCATGATTGGCAGCCTGGACGGCGCGGCGACGGTGACCGGATTGTCCGGTGGACTTGGCGGCGACGGCGATCGCGCGGTGTTCGCGGCCATGCGCGCCAACGCCGATGTGATTCTCGTCGGGGCGGGCACCGTGCGGGCCGAGCGCTATCACGGCGCGCATCTGCCGGTCGGGCTGCGCCAGCGCCGCCAGGCCCGTGGACAGGGTGAGGTTCCGGTGATTGCCGTGGTCACGGGGTCGGGAACGGTAGACCCAAGCACTCCCCTGTTCACCGAGTCGGAGGTCGCGCCCATCGTGGTGACCACAGCGGCCGGGGCAGCGAACGTCGCCTCCCGCGTGTCCGATGCACAGGTCCTCGTCGCCGAGCATGCCGGGAAGGTCGATCTGCGCGCCGCGTTGGCAGAGCTGCACCGTCGCGGTCTGTCCCGGGTGCTGTGTGAGGGCGGCCCGTCATTGCTCGGCACCCTGCTCGCGGCCGATCTCGTCGACGAGCTGTGCCTGACGGTGGCGCCCACCACGGTCGGCGGCGGTGGGGCCCGGATCGTGTCCAGCCCCACCGAAGTACTCACGTCATGGCGGCGGGTGTTGCTGCTCGCGGATGCGGACGGCTACCTCTTCACGCGGCACGTCCGGGCTTGAGGAACATTCACCCGATACTGTGGTCGGCATGCGTGCACGGCTGACGGGGGCGATGGCGGTTGCCGTGATACTGGCTGGGTGTGCTCCCGGCCCCTCGGCGGGACCGCATTTCGCCATGGACGAGGGCCACGGAAATGTCGGCCCCGCCACCACAGCACCGCCGGACGGCCCGCCGTCCATCGACAAACCGAAGGTCGACCTGTCCTGGCAGGACTGCACCCGTGAGGTGCTCGGCAGCGCCAACATCACCACGTCGCCGACATTCACGCTCGAATGCGCCGAGTACAAGGCCCCGCTGGATCCGATCAACGGCGCACCGGGCAGCGTGACCCTGGGCGCGGTGCGTGCCAAGACCTCGCAGACACCTGCCGACGCGGGCCCGCTGGTGTTCACCACCGGCTCGGATCTCCCCTCCTCGGTGCAGCTGGCGACATGGCTCAACGGGCCCGGCGCACAGGTGCTCAGGCAACGTCCCGTCGTCGCGGTCGATCGCCGCGGTATCGGACGATCCGATGCCATCACGTGCCGTGACACCTGGGATCTGCGGGATATGCGGGACTTGGCGCAAAACCGTGGCGGAGACGATCCGGTAGCGAGCCTGGGCAAGATCGTCGAGACCGCGACCACCAACTGCACCGACACCATCTCCCCCGGCGACTCCGCCTACAACGACGCGCACGCCGCAGAAGACCTGGAGGCGCTCCGCGCCCAATGGGATGTGCCCAACCTGGCGCTCCTCGGCATCGGCAGCGGTGCCCGAGTCGCACTGGCGTACGCGGGATCCCATCCCAACAAGGTCGCCCGGCTGATGCTCGACTCGCCGGTGGCCGCCGACATCACCGCCGAGGCCGCCGCCGAGCAGCGACTCAAGGGCCAGCAATCCGCATTCGACGCATTCGCGGCCCAGTGTGTGGCGAACAACTGCCCACTGGGACCCGATCCCGCGGGTGCCGTCGGCGACCTGCTGAACCGCGCTCAGAACGGCGGACTGCCGTGGTCGCGGGCGACGGTTGTCAGGGCGATCACCACCGCGCTGGCATATCCGGTCGGCGACGGCACCGCCGTCGTGCAGAACCTCGCGAATGCGCTGAACGCGGCGCGCGGTCCCGATAGCGGCGCGCTCACCCCGCTGGTGGACCGGGCCAACGCGCTGCGCGATTCCGACGGACAGTTCGTGAACTCGTGCAGTGACTCGCTGGCACGGCCCACCCCCGACCGGGTACGCGAGCTGGTGGTGGCCTGGGGCAAGCAGTACCCGCTGTTCGGGCGCACGTCCGCCCTAGAACTGGTGAACTGCCTGCAATGGCCCAGCGGATCCAAGCCGAACCCTCCGCAGGACCTGAAGATCAACGTGCTCATCCTGGGCGGACAACACGACCCGATCTCCGGCAGCGAGGGCGTCTCGGCGACCGCCGCGGTGATCATCAACGCCAAGGCGGCCAGCAAGCGCGTCATGTGGCAGGGCATCGGCCACGGCGCGATTGTCTACACCGGATGCGCGCAGCCACCCGCCCTGGCATATCTCAACGACGGAAAGCTCCCCGAGACCGACACGTTCTGCCCGGCCTAGTCGTACTTGCCGGAACTGCACCGGGCGCTCAAGGTACGGTGCCTGCGTGGTGTCAGTCGATACGTTCATTTCGGGCTTCAAGAACTCGTTGAAACCTCCGACCGCACCGCCATCGGTCGCGACGATCCTGCGGTCGGTGCTGTGGCCCGTCGCGATCATGTCGATCATTCACCGCGCCTACGTGCTGGGCACCAACGGCTACATCACCGACGACTTCGGGCCGGTGTACCGGGCCGTCATCGCCTTCAAACGGCACCAGCCGGTGTACAACGAGAACTTCAGCTACGTCGATCCGCATTACATCTATCCGCCCGGCGGCACGCTGCTGCTCTCCCCGTTCGGGTATCTGCCCGTTGACGCGTCGCGGTACTGGTTCATCAGCATCAACGCCGTCGCCATCGTGATCGCGGCCTACTTCCTGCTGCGGCTGTTCAACTTCACACTGACCTCGGTCGCCGCGCCCGCGCTGCTGCTGGCCATGTTCTGCACCGAGAGTGTCACTAACACACTGGTTTTCACCAACATCAACGGTGTGATGCTGCTGCTCGAGGTGCTGTTCTTCCGCTGGCTGCTCAATGGGAACGCGAAGTCCGATTGGCTGGCCGGTGTCGCGATCGGGCTGACACTGGTGATCAAACCGCTGCTGTTACCGCTGTTGTTGTTGCCGCTACTCAACCGGCAGTGGCGGGTGTTCGTCGCCGCTTTCGGCATCCCCGCGTTCTTCAACGCGGTCGCGATGTTCGGCCCGCACAAGGTCAGGATCGTCGACGGCTGGGACTACTTGCGGCGCACCGTGAAATACCTGGGCGAAACCCGCGATTACTTCAACAGCTCCATCGCCGGAAACGCCGTGTACTACGGGCTTCCCGCACCATTGACCGCCGTGCTGCGCATCGCGTTCCTACTGATCGCCCTGGCGAGTGTGTGGCTCCTCTACAAGTACTACCGCCGCCGCGACCCCCGGTTCTGGGCGCTGACCACCGGTGGTGTGGTGCTGACGGCCTCGTTCCTGCTGCTGGGGCTGGGACAGGGCTACTACTCGATGGCGCTGTTCCCGTTCGTGATGACGATCGTGCTGCCCAATTCGGTGTTGCGGAATTGGCCGGCCTGGCTGGCGATCTACGGGTTCTTCTCCATGGACCGCTGGCTGCTGGTGCATTGGCCCACCACGGGTCGCGCCCTGGAGTATCTGAAGATCACCTACGGATGGTGCCTGCTGCTCATCGTCGTGATGATGGTGCTGGTGCTTCGGTATCGGGATGCCAAGGCCGCTGGCACACTGGATAGCGGGCTAGATCCAGACTGGATGGGCGCGGCGATAGGCACTAAGGAGTCAGCGGACGATGACGACATCGAACGACCCGAAGGTGAATCTGACCGACGAACAGTGGCGGGAGCGACTGACTCCTGACGAGTTCGCGGTGCTGCGCCGGGCCGGCACCGAACGCCCTTTCGTCGGTGAGTACACCGACACCAAGACCGAGGGCGTGTACGCCTGCCGAGCATGCGGGGCCGAACTGTTCCGCAGCACCGAGAAGTTCGAATCCCATTGCGGCTGGCCGTCGTTCTTCGACCCGGCCAACTCGGATGCGGTGATCCTGAAGCCGGACAAGTCGCTGGGCATGCGCCGGGTCGAGGTGCTGTGCGCCAACTGCCACAGCCACCTAGGGCACGTGTTCGAGGGCGAGGGCTATCCCACGCCTACCGATCAGCGCTACTGCATTAACTCGATCTCTCTGCGCCTGCAGCCCGCCGAAACCTAGGTTGTGGCGGTTTCGTCTCGCACAAATTCGCCATAACCTCGGTCTCGGCGAAATGGTCTAGGGAAGCCGGGCGACGAGTTCCTCGGCAGAGACCCGCGGGCCGGTAAAGAACGGCGTCTCCTCGCGCACGTGCAACCGGGCCTCGGTGGCACGCAAATCGCGCATCAGGTCGACGATGCGATACAGCTCGGGTGCCTCGAAGGCCAGCAGCCACTCGTAGTCGCCGAGCGCGAAGGCGGGCACGGTGTTGGCACGCACATCCTTGTAAGCACGCGCGGCGATACCGTGATCGGCGAGCATCTTGCGCCGCTCCTCATCGGGCAGCAGGTACCAATCGTAGGACCGCACAAAGGGATACACGCAGATGTAGGCGCCGGGCTCCTCCCCCGCGAGAAACGCCGGGATGTGGCTCTTGTTGAACTCGGCCGGACGGTGCAGGGCCGCATTGCTCCACACCGGGGTGCTGGCCCGGCCCAGGGCGGTGGTGCGACGGAAATCGCTGTACAGCGCCTGCAGCTTCTCGATGGACTCGGCGTGCGACCAGATCATGAAGTCGGCGTCGGCGCGCAGGCCTGCCACGTCGTAGATGCCGCGAACCACGACACCATCGTCCTCATGCCGTTTGATCAGGGTGGCCACCTCGTCGGCGGCGCCGTCGCGATCCTCGCCCAATCCTCCTTCGCGCACCTGGAACACCGAGAACATCAGGTAGCGAATGGTCGAGTTGAGGGTGTCGAAATCGAGGCTAGCCATGCCCCCATCGTGCCACGCTGTCCTGTGCCGCTCGAGAGGCGGAGGACACACAAGCCGGTACTCCAATTCCGTCCAGGTACGAGCCAGCCACGGCGATCCCCGGCGGCAACCCGCCGCGGATGGCGTCGGCGACGTCAGCGTGGCCGGGTCCGTACTGGGGCATGGCGTCGATCCAGCGGGCCAGCGCCGTATCGATGGGCGTCACCGACGCGCCCAGCACGGTTTCGAGGTCGGTGACGGCCCAGTGCAGCAGCTGCTCGTCGCTGGTGGCTCGCGCCACGGTGTCGCCGAAACGCCCGTAGGACAAACGCACCACCTGGGTGCTTCGTCCGCGCATCCCCCACTTGCCGGTCGAGAACGTCAAGGCCTTGGTGTGTAAAGCTTCTCCGGATGCGACGAGCACGCCGGAGTTGGCCGGAATGGGGGCGTCGCCGGGCAACGTCAGTGCGACGACCACCGAGGACGCCACCGGGACGGCGCGCGCAGCCTCCGCCGATTCGGGTGCCACCGCATCGAGGATGTCCGCGGCGCGAGGCGCGGGGACCGCGACAACGACCACGTCCGCGTGCTCAGATGCGCCGACGCCGGTGACCGCCCAGCTCTCACCGTCACGCGCGATGCCGGTCACCGCGAGCCGCCGGTGTTCGGCGCGGGCGCGGCGCCAGAGTTCTTCCACCAGCACCGTGTAGCCGCCGTCGATGGCACCGAAGATGCCGGTGGCCGATATCGGCGGCAATGCTTGCCGGGTGGCGACCAGCAGGCTGCTGGCCCCCTCGTCGAGGGCCCGGGCTATCCCGGGCGCGGCGGTCCGCAGGCCAGTCGTCGCGGCCGAACCCGCGTACACCCCACCGAGCAGGGGGTCGACGAGCCGCGCGACCACCTGCGGCCCGAATCGCAGCGAGACCAGGTCGGCAACGGTGGGATCGGCGCCCACGGTCCAGTGCATATCGCGCTCAGGCTCGCTGTCGATGCGCACCACGGTCTCCTCGTCGACGAGGCCCACCACCGAAGACCCCGAGGCCGGGATGCCGTTCACCGTTCGCGCGGGCAGCGGGTGCAGACTGCCGCCGGCGTAGATGAGCGGCCGCGCACCGGTGGTATCGATCCGGCGGTCCGCCAGTCCCAGTTCATCCAGGAGATCCAGTACCTCGGGGCGCCGGGTGATAAATGCCTCGGCGCCGATATCAACTCGATGCTCACCCAGGGTGATGGTGCGAAGGATTCCACCCAGCTGCTCGGCGGGGTCGTACACGGTGATGCGCGGACCATCGCCGAGTTCACACCGCAGCCGATATGCCGCCGTCAACCCCGAAATACCGCCCCCCACAACGGCAATGGAGGGTGAGGACGGCCGTGCCGCTGAGGTCACAACGAATGCACCAGCGCCACCGCATCGGTGAGGACTACCGGATCGGTATCCGGCAGCACGCCGTGTCCCAGATTGAAGATATGTCCCGCGGCACCGTCAGCCACTGCCTGGCGGCCCTCGGCGACAATCCGGCGCACCTCGCGCTCCACCACCGGCCACCCGGCCAGCAGTACTGCTGGATCGAGGTTGCCCTGCAAGGCTTTTCCAGCGCCGACCCGACCCGCCGCCACATCCAGCGGGGTGCGCCAGTCCACACCGACCACGGTAGCGCCGGCCTCTCCCATGGCGCCCAATAGCTCGGCGGTGCCCACTCCGAAGTGCGTCATGGGTACGCCCTCATGCGCGAATTCACCGAAAATCCTTGTGCTGTGCGGCAATACAGCTGAACGGTAGTCGGCCAGCGATAACGCACCGGCCCACGAGTCGAACAGTTGCAGCGCGTCCACACCGGCGTCGAGCTGTGCACGCAGGAAGGCGATGGTGACATCGGTCAACGCGGTCATCAGCGCATGCCAGGTCTGCGGGTCGCCCTGCAGCAGCGCCTTGGTGCGCTGATGGTGACGACTCGGGCCGCCCTCGACCAGATAGGAGGCCAGCGTGAAGGGGGCACCGGCAAAACCGATCAGTGGCGTCGCGCCCAGTTCGGCGACCAGCAGTCGCACGGCATCACTGACGGCCTCGACCTGTCCGGGCTCCAGGCGCGGCAGCTTCGCCACATCGGCGGTGGTGCGCACCGGGTTGGCGATCACGGGCCCCACATCCGGAACGATGTCCAGATCGATACCGGCCGCCTTGAGCGGGACCACGATGTCGGAGAACAAGATGGCGGCATCAACCTGGTGCCGGCGGATCGGCTGGAGCGTGATCTCGCAAACCAGTTCAGGATTAAAACAAGCGTCCAGCATGGCGTGGTCGGCGCGCACCGCGCGGTACTCGGGCAGCGAACGCCCGGCCTGCCGCATGAACCACACCGGGGGGCGGCTGGGGGCTCTTCCGGCGGCAGCCGCCAGATAGGGAGAAAGCGGCAGCTCACGACGGGTTTTTGCCTGCGTCGCGCGATCTTCATTCAATCCGGTCATCACTGCCCATGCTGCCATGGCAACCTTGCACGGCGCGCCTGCGGGAGCATGTCGGCCCAGCGCGCTACCGTCCATTGCTGTGACGTCTGCCGAACCAGCCCCGTTCCGCGCGGCGGTCGACGCGATGAACTCCGTGACCGTGCGTCCGGAGATCGAGCTGGGCACTATTCGTCCCCCGCAACGATTGGCTCCGTTCAGCTATGCGCTCGGCGCGGAAATCAAGCACCTCGACACCGATAACGTGCCCGAACAATCCGAAGGTGATGCGTTTGGCAGGCTAATCCTGCTGCACGACCCGGAGGGTGATGAGGCGTGGAACGGCACCATGCGGCTGGTCGCCTACATCCAGGCCGATCTGGACGCCACCGAGGCCGTGGACCCGTTGCTACCGGAAGTTGCGTGGAGCTGGCTCGTGGACGCCCTGAACACCCGCACCACAGATCTGACGGCGTTGGGTGGAACCGTGACCGCAACCACCTCGGTCCGTTACGGCGATATCGCCGGCCCCGGGCGCGCTCACCAGTTGGAGCTGCGGGCGTCCTGGACCGCCACCGGTACCGATATCGAAACCCACGTCGAGGCATTCTGCGAGGTGTTGGAGCATGCGGCGGGCCTACCACCGGTAGGTGTGACCGACCTGGGGTCGCGCCACCGCGCTTAGCGCCTACGCTGCTGACTCAGATATGGACAACGACTCCGAGCTTCCCGAACCGACACCACTGCTTCGCCCCGCCGAAGGGGTGCCGCCAATCACCGCGTCAACGGATGAGATCCGTATGGCGGCTAAACGTTTGGCATCCGGGACGGGCGCATTTGCGGTCGACGCGGAGCGGGCTTCGGGATTCCGGTACTCCAACCGGGCCTACCTGATCCAGATTCGCCGACGCGGAGCCGGAACCGTGCTGCTGGATCCGACCAACGTTCCGGACGCACTCGGGCCAATCATCGAGGTGCTGGGTGCCGACGAGTGGATCTTGCACGCCGCCGACCAGGATCTGCCCTGCCTGGCCGAACTGGAGATGAGACCGCCGTCGCTCTATGACACTGAATTGGCCGGGCGGCTGGCCGGTTTCGAGAAGGTGAACCTGGCCGCGATGGTCCATCGACTGCTGGGGCTGGGCCTGGCCAAGGGACATGGCGCCGCCGACTGGTCTAAACGTCCGCTACCGGACGATTGGCTCAACTACGCGGCGCTGGACGTCGAGGTGCTCGTCGAGCTACGCGAGAAGATCGCCGAGGTTCTGGCCGAACAAGACAAGACCGAGTGGGCCCGGCAGGAATTCGAGTACCTGGCGCACACACCGGCCTCGGCGACCCGACGGGACAACTGGCGTCGCACCTCCGGAATCCACAAGATTCGCAAGCCCGGACAGTTGGCGGCGGTACGCGAATTATGGCTCAGCCGTGACGAACTGGCCCGGGCACGCGATGTGGCCCCTGGACGTACACTGCCCGATTCGGCAATCGTGGAAGCTGCCATGGCAGATCCGAAGACACGCAACGAACTGATCGCTCTCCCGGTCTTCGGCGGCCCCCGACAGAAACAGCAGGCCGACCGATGGCTCGCAGCGCTGGCGAAGGCACGCAACGCAGACGCCCCGCCGCCGGTCAATGAACCCACCACCGGGCCACCGCCGGTGTCGCGGTGGTCGCGACGCAAGCCCGAGGCCTACGCCCGCCTGGAAGCCGCGCGCACGGCCCTGTCGGCGCTCTCCGAGCAGATCTCGGTACCCGTGGAGAACATCGTCACCCCGGAAATCGTGCGGCGGCTCTGCTGGGACTGGGACGGCAACGGAGACGTCGAGGAACTACTCGCCGGCCACGGCGCCCGCCCATGGCAGCGGGAACTGACCGTCCCGGTACTGACCGAAGCGCTGACCGGCTGAGCAGGCGATTCATGCCAGGCTCGTCGATGTGCCAGCTCCGAACTTTCATGGAACCAAATAACCCCGGGGCCCGTCGTAGTAAGTAATCAACGACTTATGTCCCGGCCAGGAGAACACCCATGACTCTGCGCACGAACCCGGAGAGCTTGCGCGATCTGGCAACACGGTTCGATGAGATCGCCGGCAACATCACCTACATCGCTGGGCAGTACGACGCTTCCGGCGCCACCGGCGCCCTACCAGGCAGTAAAGCTGGTGTAACGGCAGCAGCGACGACACAACCCGTACGAGAGGCGTACGAAGGCATCGCGAAGAAACTGCAATCAATGGCCACGACCACACGTGCAAACGCCACCAACTTCGAAAGCTTGGAAGGTGCCAACACCGCGGCAATACGCGGGGCAGCACAACGATGAGCCTTACCGTTTCGCAAGCGCGCGCATGGGACCCGTCGTTTCTGGACAAGTTAGCCACCGGACTCGAAAACGGAAACACCAGCTACGAAGGCCAACTCGATAAGGCCCTGCGCGAAGCCGAGGAAGAGCACAGCCGAGGCAGTGGCAAGGAGGCCGACGCCCGTCTGGCGGCCGCACAAAAAGAACACTCAATGGGCATGCGGATCGCCAAGGCGATTGATGCCGGTGTCGCGTCGTTACGGGCGGGGGCGACCCGCATGGGCGATGCCCGCAACGTGGCTTTGGCCCGCGTGGATGACGCGCTACACGAGCAGTTCGAGGTTTCCGATGCGTGGAAGGTTTCCCTGTCAGCGGCGCAGGCCAATGACAAGAACGCGCCCGCACGCCGCGATCATCATCAAGCACTCGTTGAGGACGGACGGCACAAACTCGTCGAGGCGGACGAAGCCGTGTCCTTCGACCTCGATGCCAAGTTCGACGAGATCAAGGCTTGGTCAAAAGACGAGGCCCAGGGTGATGACTACGAACCTCCTTCCCTGCAAGGAAAGTCGCGGGAGGAAGTCGCCCAGATCGTCAAATCCGCAGAGTTCCAGGAGTGGATGAAGGAGCATCCGGATGCGGCCAAACCAATCCTCGATGCCGCATTCGATGCGGGACAACTGGACCCCAACGACCCCATGTATAAGAATTTCCTTCAGGGATACTGGCAACGAGAGGCGTTAGAAGCGGCGGGAATTGACCCGTCGACATGGGATCCTTCCAAGGGCGCCCAAGCGAATGCGGACACCATCCGCAAGGTGTACGAGTACTACGGCAAGTTGTTCCTAGACCATCCGGAGCTTCAGTGGGCGGGCATGGCCAACATGATCGGCCCGTCCTTCGCCGGGGCGTTCTACGACTTAGATCAAATGCAGCAAGTGGCCAAGCAGATAGAAGCGAACCTCCCGAACATCCCAGGGATTCCGGACCAGATCAAAGATAGAATCCACCAGCTCGCGAACATGCCTGCAAGCGAGCTGCAGTTCTACCAAACAACCCTGCTGTCCATGCAGAAGGAAATCTTCATGGACCAAGCCGCCATGCATGAGGCGTATCTGAACGGCGGCACCGCCGAGACGGACAGATTGTTCAGAGCAGGTTTGTTGGACCCGCCCACCCAAAAAGCCTGGCATGAAATCGCCGATGGAGCAGCAACAGGGAATCCAGAGCTCATTGCCAAGGGAAACACGCAACTTCTACATCGTGAGCAGTGGGACATAATCGCCGATGACTACGACCGCATGCGCAACCATCCGGGCACAGGCGGCGTGGTCACTTGGGGTATGACCATGCTGGGAGCCCCATCGATACCGGGTGCGCATTCATACGCCGAATTGTTCCCGGAGACATTCAAATTCGACCCGCCGGGCCCCGGCTCGATCGAAGTGAAGACACCATTCCCCAACGGAAACATCTCGTACGCCGACCAACGCTGGAACCTCATCACTCAGGACACCCTGCCCGCTTATCAGAACCTGCTGCGTGACAATCCGGACCTCGCGCGCCAAATCATTGAGTCGAACTTTAATCAACGCATGGAAAGTCAGCGGCTTGGCAACCAAATCGATGACATCGTGAAGCGCTTCATCGACGGCTGGAAAGTTGAGATCCACCGATGAGGAAGTTGCAGTGCCTCCTACTCATCACAACGATGCTGGTCAGTGGTTGCGCTGGCTGGATCCGAGAAGGGAAAGAAGTGACCGGACCTACTGTCAATGACCAGGGATTTTCACTGCTTACCGAGGCCGGTATCGCCGAAATCGAACGCAGTAAACACGCCCGGTTTGACTTAAGAAACCGGGAACTCACCAGACAAGCCGTGGGACTCGCGGGTTCAAAAAGCGAGCCGATGATTGGCACCCCCGGCGGCGCCGAACTCACATTCACCTTCTTGGGGCCCTCCGCCGAGGAGAACGTTGTCACACAGAACATAACGTTCGCATCCACCGATCTAGCAGACACACTTGACCTCATCGTTTGGTTCAGCGCGCCAGCCACTATCGAGGATGCCCACGCCGAGCTGCGCTCTGGGATCTACCGCTGGGGATTCCGACCAGAAGATGTTCAGCGCTGGATCACAAACTCGACCAAACGCGACGACGATAAGGAGTTTCTAGGCATGGGAGTCGGCCTCGCGGGACTAATCGTCGGTGTCACCGCAAGGAGAAAGAACGGCAACGATGTTTACGAGTACCAGCTCTACCTCGACCCGGCGTTGTACACGGCCAATGCGATAGACGCCATCAAGAAGACCGGCAAGCACATTTGACAGAATCTCGATAGCTCGCTGAACGCGCCGAAAGGCGGGACTCAGAGTTAGTCGACCTGCTGCGTGGCCGGGTTCACGGTGCTCTCCCCGATCTCGCGGCTCATGGCAGCCACCCAACCGGTGATCTTGCGGGCAATGTGCTGATCGGTCAAACCGAGCTGCTCAAGGACCTGGCCGCGCGATGCGTGATCCAGGAACTGTTGCGGCACACCAATATTGCGGGCCGGAATATCCACATCGGCATCCTGCATTGCCGCAGTCACCGCGCTACCCGCTCCGCCGTGCACGCCGCTGTCTTCCAGCGTCACCACCAACCGGTGCTGGCGAGCCAGCTCGATCACATGGCCGGGCACCGGAAGCACCCAGCGCGGATCGACGACGGTCACGCCGATTCCCTGCTTGCCGAGCCTCTCGGCCGTCGCCAACGCTGTCGAGGCGAACGAGCCGACCGCCACCAACAGCACATCGGCATGCAATCCGCTAAGCGGCCGCGCAAGTATGTCGACACCATCGCGTCGCTCGACCGCCGGGATATCCTCCGCGACTTCGCCTTTCGGGAACCGCAGTGCGGTCGGTCCGTCATCGACCGCCAGCGCCTCGGTCAGCTCCTCACGCAGCCGCGACGCATCACGCGGCGCCGCGACCCGCATGCCGGGCACCACGTTCAGGATCGACAGGTCCCACATGCCGTTGTGGCTGGCCCCGTCGCTTCCCGTGATACCGGCCCGGTCCAGTACGAAGGTCACCGGAAGCTTGTGCAGCGCAACGTCCATCATCACCTGATCGAACGCACGGTTCAGGAAGGTGGAGTAGATCGCGACCACGGGGTGCAGACCGCCCATCGCGAGCCCGGCGGCGGAGGTGACGGCGTGCTGCTCGGCGATACCGACGTCGAACAGCCGATCGGGAAACCGCTCACCGAACTTGCTGAGCCCGGTCGGGCCCGGCATGGCCGCGGTGATCGCCACGATGTTGCGGTGTTCGCTCGCCACCTCGATGAGTGAGTCGGAGAACACCGATGTCCAGCCCGGCGCCGACGCCTTGATGGAGCGGCCGGTTTTCGGGTCGATGATGCCGGTGGAGTGCATCTGCTCGGCCTCGTCGTCCTCGGCCGGCGCGTACCCCATCCCCTTGCGGGTGATCACGTGCACGATGACCGGGCCACCGTATCCACGGGCGCGGCGCAGCGCGTCCTCCACCGCCTGCTCGTCGTGGCCATCAACGGGCCCAACGTATTTGATGCCCAGATCGGTGAACATCACCTGCGGTGACACCGCGTCCTTGACCCCGACCTTGAGGCTGTGCATCAACGCATACGCCAGCGGTCCGACCACCGGCATGCCGCGCAGCAGCTTCTTACTCTCGTCGAGCACCTTCTCGTACGAGGGGGTGAGCCGCAGCCCCGCCAGGTGCGAGGCGAGCCCACCGATGGTCGGCGCATAACTGCGCCCGTTGTCGTTGACGACGATGATGATGCGCCGATGCGCGGCGGCGGCGATGTTGTTCAGGGCCTCCCAGCACATGCCGCCGGTGAGCGCGCCGTCGCCGACCACCGCGACCACATGTCGGCGGCGCTGGCCGGTCAGTTCGAATGCCTTCGCGAGTCCATCGGCGTACGACAGCGCGGTCGAGGCGTGGCTGGATTCCACCCAGTCGTGCTCGCTTTCGGCACGCGATGGATATCCGGACAAGCCGTCCTTCTGCCGCAGCGTGTCGAAGTCACCAGAACGCCCGGTGAGGATCTTGTGCACGTACGCCTGATGACCGGTGTCGAAGACAATCGGGTCATACGGGGACTCGAAGACGCGATGCAGGGCCAGAGTCAGCTCGACGACGCCCAGGTTGGGTCCAAGGTGGCCGCCGGTCGCGGCGACCTTATGGATCAGGAACTCGCGGATCTCGTCGGCGAGTAAGTCCAGCTCTCGCTTCGAGAGACCCTGCAGGTCACCCGGTCCTCTGATGTCGTCAAGCATCAGGACAGTCTACGCAGCGATTCAGATTCGGTCGCTTGGAGCGGAGCCAAAAACATCGGGTACTCCATCGTGATCTGCGTCAAGGGTCTCCTTGGCCTCGATCCGCCGATACGCGCGGTTACGCAGCCGCAGCACCACGGAGGCGACTGCCGCCGAGGTCAACGATCCGGCTAATACACCGACCTTGACGTGCTCGGCAGCCGACCCGGTGCCGAACGCCAGTTCGCCGATGAGCAGGGACACCGTGAATCCGATGCCCGCGAGCAGCGCCACGCCGGCGATGTCGAGCCAGCTGAGGTCGTCGTCGAGACTCGCGCGCGTGAACCGCGCCAGCAGGTAGGTGGTGAGGAAGATGCCAATAGGTTTACCCACCACCAGGCCCAGCACCACGCCCAGCGCCACCGGATCCCGCAGCGCCTGCCACAGCCCGGCGAAGCCGCCCAGGGTGACACCCGCGGCAAAGAATGCGAACACCGGCACCGCCACACCCGCGGACACCGGTCGCATCCGATGCTCGAATCGCTCGGCCATCCCATGTACATCGGTACGGCCATCACGCCTGAGGACAGGAACGGTGAATCCCAAGAGCACACCCGCCACCGTCGCGTGCACCCCCGAGGCGTGTACCAGCGCCCAGGTCGCAAGCGCCAGCGGTACCAGCAGCCACCATTCCCGGCGGCGGCGCTGCACCGCCACCGCGAACAGCGCGAGCGGGATGAGCGCCAGGCCTAGTGGCGCCCAGTGCAGCTCATCGGTGTAGAACACCGCGATCACGATGACGGCCAGCAGGTCGTCAACCACCGCCAGGGTGAGCAAGAAGGTGCGCAGCGCCGAGGGCAGATGGGTAGAAATCACGGCGAGCACAGCGAGCGCGAAGGCGATATCGGTGGCGGTCGGTATAGCCCAGCCACGCACGGCCTCTCCACCGCCCGGTGCGTTGACCGCCAGATAGATGGCGGCCGGAACGAGCATGCCGCCGACCGCCGCGACGATCGGCAAGGCCGCTCGTCCCGGGTCGCGTAGATCGCCCGCCACGAACTCGCGTTTGAGTTCGACCCCCACAACGAAGAAGAAAATGGCCAACAGCCCGTCGGTCGCCCAGCCCGCCAGGGTGAGATTCAGGTGCAAGCGCTCCGGCCCGACCGTGATGGCCCCCAGCCGGTAGTACCAGGAGCTCCACGGCGAGTTGGCCCACAGCAGTGCGGTCATCGCGGCCACCACCAGCAGCACACCGCCGACGGTTTCCTTGCGCAGGATCTCCGCGGCCCGAGAGGACTCCGCCCACGATCCGCGGGTGAAGACGCGTTGGCGCAGGCGCATGGCTCGGTGTCCGTTCCTCGTGGCAGGGCAAAGTTCCGCCGACCAGACTTCCCGGCACACCTAGGGACCTACTTTATAAGATCTTTACACCTGCCGCTGTCTCAGCGGGTGAGCAGCGCAAAGCTTTCGATGTGGTGAGTCAGTGGGAACGCATCGAACAGCCGCAACTCACGCACCTGATATCCACGCTCCAGGTACAAACCCACATCGCGCGCGAATGCCGCTGCCTCACAACCGATATGGATAACCCTGGGTACGCCCGCCTCGGCAATTCGCCCGATGACGTCACGGCCGGCGCCCGCCCGGGGCGGGTCCAGCACCGCGACATCGGCCTTACCCAGGTCACGCAGGGCGTGGCGTACCGATCCGCAGATCATGCTGACCTGTCGCAGATCTCCCAAAGCGTTCTTGGCGCTGCGAAATGCCGGCCGGGAGGTGTCGACGCTGACCACACGCCCCTTGGTTCCCACTGCTTCTCCCAGTGCCGCGGCGAAAACCCCGACGCCACCGTACAAATCCCAAGCGGTCATGCCCGGTTCCAGCTCGGCCCATTCCGAGACCAGCCGGCTGTAGGTGTTCGCCGCGTCGCGGTGCGCCTGCCAGAAAGCCGTCACCGGCACCAACCAGTGCCGGTCCCCCACTTTCTGAACCGCGACGTCTTCACCCTCGACCACCGAACGCCCACGCAGAACATGCCGGCGCCCCTGATCGTCCATCACCGCGTGCAGCGGCCCCTCCGCGCCGAGAGCCGGTTCATCGAGCCCATCGAGCAACCCCGACACAACCTGGGCACAGCGCAGGTCGGTCACCAGCTCGTCGCTGTGATACCGGTGAAAACCGGGCTGGCCCAGGGCATTCACATCCAAACGCACCCGAGTCCGCCACCCGGTGGAATCTCCATCTCCCAGCTGTTCGGCCACGCCTTGCCACTCGTACTTGCCAAGCCGCGCCAGCTGCTGGCTCACCACATCGCCCTTGAGTTCACGCAGATACACCGGGTCGACGAAAGATAGGTCACAGCAACCAGATTCGCCACTACCGTGCGCGATGGGACATATCGGGTCGATGCGGTGCGGTGACGGGTCGAGGACCTCAATGGCGGCGCCATGCCAGAAGCTGGCTTGCCGATCATCGGTGATCTGGACACGTACCCGCTCGCCCGGTAACGCGTATCTGACGAAGATGACGCGCCCGTCGTGCCGAGCCACCACGCTGCCCCCGTTAGCAGGCCCGCCGGTCTGGACTTCGAGAATTTCGCCGATTGCCATCTAGGAGTCGAACCCTCGCCGCGAGTCGCCGGGTGCGGACTGCCTGTCGAGTTCGCGGCGACGTTCGGACGAGTCAAGCTGCCACGGAACGGATGTCACCATGACATTGGGGACGAACAGCAAGCGGCCCTTGAGTCGTAGCGCACTTTGGTTATGCAGCACCTGCTCCCACCAGTGCCCCACCACATACTCGGGGATGAAGATGCAGACAACAGTGCGCGGCGCTTCCTTGCTGATGCGCTTGACGTAGTCCAGGATCGGCCGGGTGATTTCGCGGTACGGGGACGCGATCACTTTCAGCGGGGTGCTGATATCGCTTGTCTCCCAATCCCTGACAAGCTCCCGGGTATCTCGATCATCGACGCTGACGGTGACCGCTTCCAGTACGTCGGGACGAGTGGCCCGCGCGTAGGCCAGGGCGCGCAGCGTCGGCTGATGCACCTTGGAGACGAGGACGACGGCATGGGTGCGGCTGGGCAGCACCACCTCACCCGCGTGATTGTCCAGCTCGCGCGCCACCGTGTTGTAGTGCTTGTGGATCATCTTCATGAGCACGAACAGCAGACCCATCGCCAGGATGGCGATCCATGCTCCGGCAAGGAATTTGGTGACCAGGACAACCAGCAGCACCGCCCCGGTCATGATGAAACCGATGGTGTTGATGATGCGCGAGCGGATCATCTTGCCGCGCACCGCCGGGTCGGTCTCGGTCTTGAGCAACCGGGTCCAGTGCCGCACCATGCCAATTTGGCTGAGCGTGAAGGACACGAAGACACCGACGATGTAGAGCTGGATGAGGGCGGTCACCTCGGCCTTGAACGCCACCACGAACAGGATGGCGACGGCCGACAAAAAGATGATGCCGTTGGAGAACGCCAACCGGTCACCGCGCGTGTGCAGCTGGCGCGGCAGGTAACGGTCCTGCGCCAGAATCGATCCGAGCACCGGGAAACCGTTGAATGCGGTGTTGGCGGCCAGCACCAAGATGAGCGCCGTCACCACGGTGATGAACAAGAAGCCGATCCGGAAGTCACCGAACACCGCCTCAGCCAGCTGGGCGACCAGGGTCTTTTGGTGGTAGTTGGCTGGCGCACCCACCAATTGCGTGGCAGGGTCCTCGGCGATCTTGGCTCCGGTGCGCTCGGCCAACAGGATGATGCCCATAAACAGGGTGATGGCGATGCCGCCGAGGAGCAACAGCGTCGTGGCCGCGTTGCGTGACTTGGGTTTCCGGAAGGCGGGCACGCCATTGCTGATCGCTTCCACACCCGTCAGTGCCGCGCAACCCGACGAGAAAGCCCGCGCGACAAGGAAGACCAGCGCGAAGCCCAGGATGCCGCTGCCTTCGCCATGCATCTCAAAGGATGCCGACTCCGCCTTCAGCGGAGTGCCGAGTACGTAGATCTGGAACAGCCCCCAGCCCAACATGAGGTACATGCTGACCATGAAGGCGTATGTGGGAATCGCGAACGCGGCGCCTGATTCGCGGACTCCGCGCAGATTCATCGACATCAGGATCACGATGGCGACCACTGCGAAAGCGACCTTGTGCTGCGCGACAAGCGGAATGGCCGAACCGATGTTCGACATCGCCGAGGACATGGAAACGGCAACGGTCAACACGTAATCCACCAGTAGGGCGCTGCCGACTGTCAGGCCCGCGGTAGGCCCCAGATTGGTGGTGACCACCTCATAGTCACCACCACCGGACGGGTAGGCGTGCACGTTCTGCCGGTAACTCGCCACCACCACCATCATGACGGCGGCGACCGCGAGCCCGATCCACGGCGTCATCGCATAGGCGGACATCCCCGCGACCGACAACACCAGGAAGATTTCCTCGGGCGCGTACGCCACCGAGGACAGCGCGTCGGAGGCGAAAACCGGTAGCGCGATGCGCTTCGGCAGCAGGGTATGGCCAAGGCTGTCGCTACGAAACGGTCGGCCGATTAGCAGGCGCCGAGCCGCCGTCGACAGCTTGGAAAGCGTAGACACGAACGCCAACATTAGGCCACGCGAGCAATCGCGGTACGGTCTCACTTGACATCGCTGTGTCGGGTGCCGTGACGCGGCGTTCAGTATTGCGACTGGTACTAAGACGAACGCCTACCCAGAAAGGTCTTCCGGTGCGAGTAGTGGTGATGGGCTGCGGGCGCGTGGGCGCCGCGCTGGCCGGAGGCCTGGCCAGAATCGGCCACGAGGTGGCGATCATCGACAAGGAAGCCTCCGCCTTCAACCGGCTCAGCCCCGAATTCACCGGCGAACGCATCGTCGGCATGGGTTTTGATCGCGACGTTCTATTACGGGCAGGGATCGAGCGGGCACAGGCCTTCGCCGCGGTCTCCTCCGGTGACAACTCGAACATCATCTCGGCCCGGGCGGCCCGTGAGACCTTCGGTGTCGAGCGTGTGGTGGCCCGTATCTACGACGCCAAGCGTGCCGCCGTCTACGAGCGGCTAGGCATCCCCACCGTCGCCACCGTGCCGTGGACGACCGATCGTCTGCTGCACGCCCTCACCAGGGAAAGCGACACCACCAAGTGGCGTGATCCGTCCGGTTCGGTCGTGGTCACCGAACTGGCTCTGCATGAAGAATGGATCGGTAAGCGCATCACGGCGCTGGAGACTGCCACCGGTGCGCGCGCGGCCTTCATCATCCGGTTCGGCACGGGCCTGCTTCCCGACGCCAAGACGGTCATCCAGGACAGCGACGAGGTGTACGTCTCTGCGGTGTCGGGACGGGCCGCCGAGGCGATGGCGATCGCGGCGCAGCCACCCGGCGAGGATGCCGACGACGACCACGGGGGTGCCCGATGAAGGTCGCTATCGGAGGCGCAGGGGCCGTCGGGCGCTCGATCGCGCGTGAGCTCATCGAGAGCCGGCACGAGGTCACCCTGCTGGAACGTAACCCCGAGCACATCGACCCCGAGGCGGTACCCGAGGCCCATTGGCGGCTCGGTGACGCCTGCGAGATCAGCCTGCTGGAAGCCGAAGAGCTGCACACCTTTGATGTGGTGATCGCCGCGACCGGTGACGACAAGGCCAATCTGGTGCTGAGCCTGCTCGCCAAGACCGAGTTCGCGGTACCGCGCGTGGTGGCCCGCGTGAACGATCCACGCAACGAGTGGCTCTTCGACGATGCCTGGGGCGTCGATGTCGCGGTGTCCACCCCGCGCATGCTGGCCTCCCTGGTCGAGGAGGCCGTCGCCGTGGGTGACGTGGTGCGCCTCATGGAGTTCCGGCGCGGGCAGGCCAATCTGGTGGAGATCACCCTTCCCGATGACACCCCGTGGGCCGGTAAGCCGGTGCGAAAACTGGAACTCCCCCGCGACGCGGTGCTGGTGGCGATTCTGCGCGGGTCACGGGTCATTCCGGTACAGCCCGACGAGCCCCTCGAAGGCGGCGATGAGCTGATCCTGGTCGCTACCGCGGATATCGAGGACGAGCTCCACCGCGTCGTACTCGGTTAGGGGCTGCTCGGGGATTCCTCGAGCGCGTTGTCGGTGTGGCGGCGCACATAACGGATCACCAACAGCGTGATCAATGCGCCGACGGCCGTCAGTGGCCAGCCCATCGCGATCTTGGTGCCGCCCAGCCAGGCCGTGTTACCCGCGAGGTACAGCCACTGCTGCACCACAAATCGAGTGGCGAACAACACGATCCACGACACCGTGGCGATATCGAAAGCCATCACGATGCGCCGGTTGGCGCGCCACGACATGTCACCGCCGGTCGCCCAGCTGTACGCATAGCCGACGATCGGTCGGCGAATGATGACCGACACCAGGAAGACCGTGCCCCAGAAGAAGTTGGCCCAGATCCCAATGAGGAAGTAGCCCTTTGCTTCTCCGAGCAGGTAGGCGATCAGCGCGCTGATACCAACGCTGATGAACCCGGAGAACGCCGGTTGCAGTGACTCGCGCCGGATCAGGCGCCAGATCAGGATCAGGGTCGCCGCGACCAGGGCCGAGACGATCGCGGGCATCAGCGAGGAGACGCTGACCGCGACAACGAAAACGATGACCGGAATCGACGAGTAGACGATTCCCTGCCAACCCCCGGCCTGATGCCACATTTCGTGTAGCGGTGAGCTTCCCGGCTCCTCGGGCTTGGTCCCGGGCACGCTGATCCTCAGATGCGGGCCCTCGTGCGCGTCGGAATCAGCCGAGCCTTCCTCAGGCTCGTGTGATGGGGTCTCCGGCACTTAGCGCTGAATCTCGTAGTACGGGTTGTGAATCACCTTGCCGCCGTTCTCGAGCTTGCCGAGCCGGCCGCGCACCAGCAGGGTGCGGCCCGACTCGATCCCCGGAATGCGGCGCTGGCCCAGCCAGACCAGCGTCACGGTGTCGGTGCCGTCGAACAGCTCGGCCTTTACGCCGGCCACGCAGCCCTTGGAGTTGGTTTCCACCGTGCGCAACGTCCCACACATGGTGACCTCTTGGCCCCGCTGACAATCGATGACGCGCTGAGCACCGGTGGCGGCGGCGTCGTCACCGATTTTCTCGGCGTCTACTTGCTCCAGGTCCTCTGTCAGCCGACGAGTTAGTCGACGCAGATAACCGCCTGTGGTAGCCACTTCTCGTCCTGGCCTCTCAACATGCCCGATCGTGTGATCGCTCGTGGAGCCGCTTTGGCGCAAGCAGCTCATCGGTGCAACCGCCACGGTAGACCTTTGCACGCCCCGATGCCAGGCGGCCCCCGGGGTGTCCCGCACACCGGGCAAGATCAGGTGCGTGACGCCCATCAACGGTATTGCCGCACGCGGCCTATCCCCCGAACTTGAGGGCCACATGGCGGTTCTCATGCCCGGCACCGGCTCCGACGACGACTTCATCACCCGGGCGTTCGGCCCCGCGCTCAGCGACGCGGGTGCCGCCCTGATCGCGGTACGTCCGGAGCCGAATGACCTGGTCAACGGCTACCTGCGGGTACTTGATCGGGCAGCCCGCAAAGGCCCGATCGTTGTCGGCGGGATGTCCATCGGCACCGCCGTGGCCCTGACGTGGGCGCTGCAAAACCCCGGGGCCACGGTGGCGGTGCTGGCGGCGATGCCCGCGTGGACGGGCAAGCCGGAAAACTCGCCTGCTTCGGTGTCCGCCCGGGTCACCGCGGAATCGCTGCGCGCCGACGGGTTGGCGGCGGTGACAGCCGCAATGCAGGCCAGCAGCCCCGCCTGGCTGGGCGCTGAGCTCGCCCGCTCATGGGCCGCCCAGTGGCCCGGCCTGCCCAACGCCATGGATGCGGTGTCGGCCTTTGTGAACCCGACTGCCGACGACATCCGCGGATTGGCCGTGCCGCTGGCGGTGGCGGCGGCCACCGATGATCCGATACATCCCCTCGCGGTCGGCCAGGACTGGGCGTCCTGGGCACCGCGCGGCGCACTGCGCACATTCACCCTCGATCAGCTGGGCGCGGACCCGTCCTGCCTGGGGCAGGCCTGCGTCGGTGCGCTGAGCGATATTTGAGTCAGAGTCCTCGTGCCGCCGGGTCGGCCGTGGCCTCGATCTTGAGCACCAGGCCGTCACGCACCGTCAAGGTGACGACCGCGAAGAGCCTGCGCTGCATGAAGGCCAGCAGAACTGGTTGCCCGAACGGCCCACCCACCAGGGTGGCGCCATGACCCAGGTACATGAGCAGATTCGTGGCGACATCGGTGCGTCCGTGGTTGACCTGCGGCGCCGGTGCGGAGTCTCCGATGATGGTGCCGACCCCCCAGACGCTGGAATCCAGCACCCCCATCAGCCCGGACAGATCGCCGTTGGCGCAGGCGGTCACGAACTTTTCGATCAGTTCCCGGTGCTCGGCACCGGTGACATCACCGGTGCGCGATGGGGACTGCTGGAATCTGATCCGGGCGCGCCGGGCAAGCTGACGGCACGTGCCCACCGGGCGGCCCACCGTAGACGCGATCTCCTCGAACGGGACTCCGAATACGTCATGCAAGACGAACGCGACCCGCTCGCCGGGACTGAGCGCTCGTAATACCTCCCAGAGGGCGCCTCGTACCTCGTCGTCCAGAGTGACTCTGTCGACCGGATCTGCGGTCACCGAAAAATACAGCGGTGCACCGGATTCCACTATCGATGTGATACCGGTCTGCTCGCGGCGCATACGTGCCGAACGCAGTTGGTCCAGGCACAACCGACCGGTCACCACCGATAACCACGCGCGCGGCTCGTCGATCTGCGTCTCATCCGCGCGGGCCAACCGCACGAACGCCTCTTGGGCGCAGTCCTCGGCATCGCCGACATCTCCGAGCATCTGATAGGCGAGATTCACCAGGTAGGGGTAATGCTCGCGCCAGGCCGCGGCCACCAGCGCGTCGTGCGTGGACGAGGAACTCATGTCACTACGACGATTCCACGGCCCGGAACGTTACCGATCCCGCCAGTAACTTTCCGCGCTCGCGTCCCGTCGTACTCATGTGGCCGCTTTGGCCGAAACATGCAGAGCCATCCGAACCTCCCGAATTGGAGTATCCGACATGACAATTCTCGTTACCGGCGCAACAGGCAATGTGGGGCGCCCGCTGGTGGACCTACTGGCAAGGGCTGGCGCCGAGGTGCGCGCGGTCACCCGCCACCCCGAGCACGCGGATTTCTCGCCGCAGGTGAAATCCATCGAGTCGGCGCGCGCCGGTATCAGCGGCGCCACCGCCGTCTTCCTGAATTCCCGGGCACTTGGGGAAGATCTCGCCGATTTTGTGGATCAGGCTGTACGCGAGGGAGTTACCCGCCTGGTTGCCCTCTCGGCGATCAACTGCGACGACGACTTCTCCCGGCAACCGTCACGGTTCCGTGGCGACCGAAACAAGGAGGTGGAGCAGTACGCCATCGATTCCGGAGTGGAGTGGGTGAGCTTGCGCCCAACCATCTTTGCATCGAATTTTCTTGGGATGTGGGCGGGCCAGCTCGCAGCGGGCAACGTGGTCCGAGGACCGCATGCGTCCGCCTCAAGTGCCCCGATCGCGGACCGCGACATCTCCGAGATCGCGGCCCACGCGCTGCTCACGGACGATCTCGTCGGGCAGCGCATTTCGCTGACCGGTCCGCAGGCATTCACCAACACCGACCTCGTCGCGGTACTCGGGGATGTTCTGCATCGGCCGTTGGAGTACCTACAGGTTTCCGACGATCTCGTGCGTCAGCACTTCACGGGTCTGGGGTTTGCGACCGAGTTCGCCGACGCGTATTTGGCGATGCAGGCCGCCACGGTCAGGGTGCCGGCGGTGGTCACGCAGGAGGTGAACCGGATACTTGGGCGTCCCGCGGAGACCTTCGCCGCCTGGGCCGACAGATTCCGGGCCGAGTTCACGCACACCGAGTCCGCACCGCGGAACCGGTGACATCCATGACCAGCATCCCGCCGCGGTGGCTCAAACCGATGAACAAGGTGGTGCGGGCATTTCACCGCATCGGCATCCCGACCGGCCCGGCGGTGGTACTGACGGTGCCCGGCCGCACGACGGGCCGTCCCCGTCCCACACCCATCACACCGTTCGAGATGGACGGTCACCTCTACGCGGTCGGGGGCTATCCGGGCTCGGATTGGCCGCGTAATGCCGCCGCGGCCGGCTCAGGAACCCTCACCCGGCGACACCGTGTCCAGCACGTCAGGATCATCAGCGTGCCGCCCGAGATAGCGCGGCGGGCGCTGCGGGTATTCGCCGTGAAGGTTCCCGTGGGCGTGCGGTTCGCGAGAAACGCCGGACTGGTGCGCCACGGAACTCCGGATGAGTTCGAGGCGCTGGCCGGAACGCTGTCGGTGTTCCGGTTCGATCCCGACTAGCCGCCGGTGATCGTGGACCGCAGCTGCTGCATGGCCGATCCCGAGACGCTGCGGCGGGCCGCCGGCGTTGGATCGTCCTGCGGTGCGGGCTCCTGAGCGCCGGACTCGGCTTCGGCCTGGGCCATCGCCTGTGCCTGCGCCGCCTGCAGCTGCTCCAGCATCGGTTCGGGCAGCGCGACCGGCAGTGGGGTCCGCACGGGGTACGGGCTGTCATCGCGACGGACGACGGTATCGGCGACCGCGTCGCGGGCCTCCTGCGCCAGTGCGTCGAAGGTCTCGGCGGGACCCTGCAGCACGCAGCGGATCATCCACCGGTATCCGTCGACGCCGATGAAGCGCACGGAGCCTCCCTCGGCGACTCCGACGACCTCACGGCCCCACGGACCGTCCGCGATGGAGACCTCGGCGGCCTCCTTGCGGAGCGATTCAGCCAACTCGCCCGCGATCTCGCGCCACAGGCCGGCGGATTTCGGTGCGGCGTACGCGGCCACCGAATAGCGCCCGTTGGGCGTGAGCACGAAAACCGCGCCGGGAGTGCCCGCGGCGGTCAGTTCGACCTGAATCTGGCCGGCCTCGGGCACCGGGATGAGTACCGAACCCAGGTCCAGGCGTCCGACTCCGGCGTCCTCAGGGCTGTCGAAATCCTCGATCTCGTATGGGCCGTCCAACGATTCGTCCGACCCCGAAGAGGCGTCGGCCGAATCGTCCAGGTCGTTGAGACCACCACTGCGGTGTAAAGCCATCACAAACTCGCATGTCCGCCGCTGGACCCGTGCCCACCCGTGCCGCGGGTGGTCACCGCCAGACCGGCCTCGTCAAAAGAATCCACTTCAACAAGCTCCGGTAACTCGACCTGCTGAACCAGCAACTGGGCGATCCGGTCGCCACGGGCAATGACGATCGGGGCCTCGGGGTCCAGGTTGATCAGGCTGAGCTTCACCTCGCCACGGTACCCGGCGTCGATGGTGCCGGGACTGTTAACGATCGAAAGACCCACGCGCGCAGCCAGACCCGAGCGGGGGTGCACCAACCCGACCATCCCCGATGGGATAGCCACGGCGATACCGGTACCCACCAGCGCCCGGCGGCCGGGTTCGATCACCAGGTCTTCGGCGCTATAGAGATCTACTCCCGCATCATCGGCATGCGCGCGGGAGGGCAGAGGCAGTTCGCGGTCCAGGCGAACGATGGCCAATCTCGTAGGTGTGGGCACGATCGCCCAGACTACCCTTGGCCGCGTGACGGACTCCCCCAGCGACGCGCCACCCATCCGCTACTCCGAGCGGCTCTGGGTTCCATGGTGGTGGGCGCTGCCCGGCTTCGGCGCGGCAACGCTGCTCGCGCTGGAGATCAACCAGAGCATGCGGCAGCTGCCCAACTGGGTGCCGTACCCAATCCTGTTCGCAATTGTCGCGGGAGTCCTGTTGTGGTTCAGCAGGATCCGCGTAGAGGTGACGACCGGCCCGGACGGCGCACCAGAGTTGCGCGCGGGCTCGGCCCACTTACCGGTCAGCGTCATCGCCAAGTCAGCGGCTATCCCGGCTAGCGCGAAAAGTGCGGCGCTCGGCCGCCAACTCGATCCCGCGGCCTTCGTCGTGCACCGGGCATGGATCGGCCCGCTGGTTTTGGTGGTGCTCGACGATGCCGACGATCCCACCCCCTACTGGCTGGTGAGCAGCCGCCACCCCGATCGGGTACTGGCGGCCCTGCGGAGCTAGTACGCGGCTGGGCCGCGACTAGCGCCGAACCTCAGGCCGCGCAGTCGGTGCAGATCAGCTGGCCGTTCTTCTCACTGGCCAGCCGGCTGCGGTGGTGCACCAGGAAGCAGCTCGAACACGTGAACTCGTCGGCCTGCTTCGGGATGACCCGAACCGAAAGTTCCTCGCCGGACAGGTCGGCACCTGGTAGCTCGAACGATTCGGCGGTTTCCGCCTCATCGACATCGACCACCGCCGACTGTGCTTCGTTACGACGAGCCTTGAGCTCCTCTAACGAGTCCTCTGACACATCGTCGGCGTCGGATCGCCTCGGAGCGTCGTAGTCGGTAGCCATGCGTCCATCCCCTTATCAACATCTCGTCATCAAGCTTCTGCATAGGCGCAGCAAGGCTTTGTACCAGGCTGAAACGGACATCACAAACTATTAGTGCCCGGATCTCGTCGGTTCCTTGTGTGATTTGCATCACACGGTAGTGGACGCCCAGTCTATTTCGTCGTCTGTCGCCGGGAAGTCCGCTGGCCTAGAGTGCCATCCGTGGTCGCAGACATCACCGAGGGCACCTCGGTAGACAAGTACGGGCGCCCGTTCCGCCGCCGGAACTATTTGCCAGCCCTATGTGTGGGGATAGCGCTCCTGGTCGTCACCGTGTTCGTCTGGGCCTCGGCGCTCACCCGGGAGGCGCCGGTCAAAGAGGCGACGGCATGTAACCCGCCCGCTCAGCAGACCGAACCCGGATCCGGAACCATCGGTAAGCCGGTGTCGCGGTCCTCGCTGTCAGGAACCAGCCCCGCCATGCTCAACGACGTCAAGGCGCGCGTCCTGAACGCCAACGGCCAGGCCGGTCAGGCCGGGGACGTATCCGCCACGCTGCGCGACCTGGGATTCCCCTCACCGACCGCCGATAACGACCCGTTCTACCCCAGCGGATCCCGCCTGAACTGCGTCGGGCAGATCCGCTTCGGGGAGTCCGGGTACGCCAACGCGCTGACGCTCTCGCTGGTCGCGCCGTGTGTGGAGTTCATCGAGGACAACCGATCCGACAATTCGGTGGATCTCGCCCTTGGCAGTGAGTTCACCGAGCTTGCCTCAGGCAATGCGGTCACCTCGGCGCTCAACAGCCTCAAATCCGGTAACCAGGCCAACTCTGATTTCATCCTCAAGGCTCGCCAGAGCACCTGTTAGCCGGGAATCGGCGTCATCGCGCCGATATTGGTGAGGAGATGACCGAACTCCTCGGCGATTCCGGGCGCCGCGGCCGAGATGAGCGCGCCGTCGGCGCTCACCGCATCCTTGCCCGGCAACACCAGTACGGCACCGGCCTCGCGTGCGATGAGGGCGCCTCCCGCCCAGTCCCACGGCCCCAGCCCATGTTCGTATTGGGCATCGACGCGCCCCTCGGCCACCGCACACAGATCCAGTGCTGCCGACCCGATCCGCCGTACGTCACGCACCTTGGGCAACACCTGCGCGACCAGCTGCGCCTGACGTTCCCGCCGCACCGCCGAATAGGCGAAGCCCGTGGCCACCAGCGCAAGCCGCGTCTCCCGGATCGGATTGCACTCCAACGGCCACTGCAGGCCATTGGCCTCACGCACAGTGGCACCGTGGCCTGACGCCGCCGAGAAGACGCGATCGGCCGCGATATCGGCCACCGCAGCCGCCACCGTAACTCCGTCGACCTGTGCGGCCACCGACACGGCGTAGGCAGGAATGCCGTAAACGAAGTTCACCGTGCCGTCGATCGGATCGATCACCCAGCGCACGTGCCCCGCGCCCGCCTCCGGCGACGAACCACCGGTCTCGCCGTCCTCCTCCCCCAGGATGGAGTCATCGGGACGCAACGCCGATAGCCGGCGACGCAGCAGCCGTTCGCAGTCGGTGTCCACCAGGGTCACCGGATCGGTGTCGGAGGTCTTGGTCCGTACGGACGTCGCCCAATCGGCGCTTCCACGACGATGCCGCACGAATTCGGCGGCCTCCGAGGCCAGCCGTATCGCCACCGAACGCAGCGCTCCCGCTTCGATTCCCACGCGTCTATCGCAGCACAGGCGCGAGCAACACGCGCGGCGTCCCCCGGGGCATTAGGGTGTCACTCGCATTCCGTGCATTCCGGCTGTGTTCGCGGCCCGCTCCGCGAACCAGGCAGACCCAGAACCAAGGAGCGCCGATGACCGCCACCGAATCCGGACTGGCCGCACCCGCGACGGGAGCCGGCACGTCCGAGCAGCGCGGTTTCGGAATCGACGTCGGCGGCAGCGGTATCAAGGGCGCGATCGTGGACCTGACAACCGGCGAGATGATCGGCGAGCGGGTGAAGTACCCGACTCCTCAGCCCGCCACGCCGAAGGCTGTCGCCGAGACCATCGCCACAGTCGTGCGTGATTTCTCGTGGACCGGACCCGTCGGTGTGACCTACCCGGGTGTGATCGTGCATGGCGAGGCACGCACCGCCGCGAACGTCGACAAATCGTGGCTGGGCGTCAACGTCCACGACATCATTAGCGCCGAATTGGGTGGCCAAACCGTTGCCGTGCTCAATGACGCCGATGCCGCCGGGCTCGCCGAGGATCGGTACGGCGCGGGCAAGGATCAGTCGGGCGTCGTCGTGCTCTTGACGTTCGGAACCGGGATCGGATCCGCGGTCCTGCACAATGGAGTCCTGTTGCCCAACACCGAGTTCGGACACATCGAGGTCGGCGGCATGGAGGCCGAACATCGTGCCGCGTCGTCGGTCAAGGAAAAGAACGACTGGAGCTACAAGCAGTGGGCGCCCGAGGTCACCAAGGTCCTGGAGGCGGTGGAGAACGCACTGTGGCCCGACCTGTTCATCGTGGGTGGGGGCATTAGCCGCAAGGCCGACAAATGGGTGCCGCTGCTGACCAATCGCACCCCGGTGGTGGCGGCTGCTCTGCAGAACACGGCGGGAATCGTCGGCGCGGCGATGGCCGCACACGCTGGCGTTTCACCTTAGCTTTTTCACAGGTTCTGCGGTGTTGTCGTTACAATGGCAGACAGCGATGTAACACCTAGCCGCACGCGGGTCCCCCACGTTCGCGGCGAACATCAAGCAGACAGCCGAATTCTCGATTTTGCATGCCCATGCTCGTCGACGAAGCAGCCAGGAAAGGGCGTCAGTGGCAGCCACGAAAGCAGCAGCTCCGGAAACCGAAGCGGCCAAGAAGGCACCGGTGAAGGCTGCCGTCAAGGCGCCGGCCAAGAAGGCGCCGGCCAAGAAGGCGCCCGCTAAGGCTGCGACCAAGGCCCCCGCCAAGAAGGCGGCGCCCGCGAAGAAGGCCCCCGCCAAGAAGGCACCGGCCAAGAAGGCTGCGGCCAAGGCAGTCGATCCCTCCCTCGAACCGCAGGGCAGCCCCGAGGACGCCGACATCGAGCCCGGCGAGGATCTGGACCCCGACCTCGCCGACGACGTGGACATCGAGGCCGACCTCGCCGAGGTTGCCGCCGATCCCGAGCCCGAGGCTGAGGCCGAAGGTGACGAGCCCTCCGAGAAGGACAAGGCCTCAGGCGATTTCGTCTGGGACGAGGAAGAGTCCGAGGCGCTGCGCCAGGCCCGTAAGGACGCCGAGCTCACCGCTTCCGCGGACTCGGTGCGCGCCTACCTCAAGCAGATCGGCAAGGTGGCCCTGCTCAACGCCGAAGAGGAAGTTGAGCTGGCCAAGCGGATCGAGGCAGGCCTTTACGCCACCCAGATCGTCACCGAGCTGGCCGAAAAGGGCGAGAAGCTTCCGGCCGCACAGCGCCGTGACATGTCCTGGATCTGCCGTGACGGCGATCGCGCCAAGAACCATCTACTGGAGGCCAACCTGCGTCTGGTGGTCTCGCTGGCCAAGCGCTACACCGGCCGCGGCATGGCGTTCCTGGACCTCATCCAGGAAGGCAACCTGGGTCTGATCCGCGCGGTCGAGAAGTTCGACTACACAAAGGGTTACAAGTTCTCGACCTACGCGACCTGGTGGATCCGTCAGGCCATCACCCGCGCGATGGCCGACCAGGCCCGCACCATCCGTATCCCGGTGCACATGGTCGAGGTCATCAACAAGCTCGGCCGCATTCAGCGTGAGCTGCTCCAGGACCTGGGCCGCGAGCCCACGCCCGAAGAGCTGGCCAAGGAAATGGACATCACGCCGGAGAAGGTGCTGGAGATCCAGCAGTACGCGCGTGAGCCCATCTCGCTGGACCAGACCATCGGTGACGAGGGTGACTCGCAGCTCGGTGACTTCATCGAGGATTCCGAAGCCGTGGTCGCGGTGGACGCGGTGTCCTTCACCCTGCTGCAGGATCAGCTGCAGTCGGTGCTGGAGACGCTTTCCGAGCGTGAGGCCGGCGTGGTGCGTCTGCGGTTCGGTCTGACCGACGGCCAGCCGCGCACGCTCGACGAGATCGGGCAGGTGTACGGGGTGACCCGTGAGCGCATCCGGCAGATCGAGTCCAAGACCATGTCGAAGCTGCGCCACCCGAGCCGTTCACAGGTGCTGCGCGACTACCTGGACTAAGCCTTTTCCGCTCCGCACGGGGACGGGATCTGCGGGTCTCACAGTGGGCTGGCAGGACAGTCACAGGTTTCGATCACGGTAAGAACAACCGGCGAATTCGGAACCTGCCACCTCTACTGTCGAAACTCCTGCTAGACGCACAAATACCCGCCAGGAGCATCTCCCGTGATCAAACTTCTCATCTTTACCCTCGTGGGTCTTGGCGCCCAGATCGTCGACGGGACGCTCGGTATGGCGTTCGGGGTCACGGCCACGACGCTGCTGGTATTTACCGGTGTCGGCGCCGCCCACGCCAGTGCCGCCGTGCACTTTGCCGAGGTCGCCACGACGCTGGCCTCGGGTGTCTCCCACTGGCGGTTCGGCAATGTCGACAAGCGGGTCCTGCTGCGGTTGGGCATACCCGGCGGCATCGGCGCGTTCCTCGGGGCCACCGTGCTGTCACGGTTGTCCACAGAATCCGCGGCACCGATCACGGCGGGGATCCTGCTGGCCATCGGCGTCTACCTCATCTACCGATTCAGCACCAACCCGCCGCGTGGGAACTACGCGCCGACGACACCGTTCTCGGCGAGGTTCCTGGCCCCGCTGGGCCTCTTCGGCGGATTCATCGACGCCTCCGGTGGCGGCGGCTGGGGACCCATCACGACAAGCACCTTGCTCACTAGCGGAAAGGCCGCTCCCCGCACGGTGATCGGCTCGGTGAGTGCGTCAGAGTTCATCGTCGCCGTCTCGGCGAGCATCGGCTTCCTGTTCGGCCTCGGCTCCGAGTTCTTCAACAACCTGATCGTGATCGCCGGGCTGGCCCTGGGCGGTGTGATCGCCGCGCCCATCGCGGCCTGGCTCGTCTCGCGCGTCAACTCGGTGGTGCTCGGCACCGCGGTCGGCGGCATCCTGGTGCTCACCAACGCCCGCACCCTACTGCGGTACTTCGATACTCCCGACTCGGTACGTACGCCCATCTACCTGGCGATCGTCATCGCCTGGGTGGCACTGGTCGCGTACACATGGCGCAAGGCCACACTGACCCCCGCCGAAGCCTCGGGAGATCTCAGCGAGATCGCAGCGAGCGCCGAACCCCAAGGGGCGCTGGCAGACACACCCGGCGAGGACATCGCTCCCGCACCCAAGTAGCACAGCCGACAACCAGGCCTGCACAGATCGAAGCGCGAATGGAGTAGCCCGCTACGCATGTCGAGCGGCCCCGCTCAGCCACAGCATGGTGCCACCCCGGTGATAGTCATCGGGCTGGAATCGAAGGACACACCATGACCGCAACACTCGAGAAGGAAGTGACCGCGCCGGCTCCCCTGGACGGCGAGGTCGCCGACCGGCGCAGCAAATTTCGCAAGCTGACCGCCGAGACCGCCAAGGACCCCTATGCAGAACGGGCGTTCCTAGCATCGAAGCTGGCTGTGCTGCAATCACATCCGAAGCTTTCGGCGGCCACCCGCCGCGAGGCCGAGGAAACACTGGCCGAGGCTGCCGGGGTGGCGGACATCGCCGAACTGGCCGCGGGGATAACCCCGCCCCCGGGCGGTGTCGGCTACGGCATGTTCTACACGAACAGCTTTCGCACCCGCTTCGCCCGCGGTACCTCGTTCTACTACGAGATCGTCTGCCCACACCAGCCCGGCGGAAACGTGGCCGACTACCTGTATCTGACCGCCACCAACCGGGCACAAAAGGGTGTCGAGGCGTTCGTCTCCTATCACGCGCAGGACATCGCCCGCTTCAAGGTGTTCGACTGGGCACGCTCGGATCACTGGCAGACCGACATTCCGTTCGCGAACCTGACGGCATACCTGCGCAGCACCTCCTCGCACGGCTGGGGTCTGCAGACCCTGCTCGTCTGGAATCAATCGTTCGAAATCGCACCGAACCGGTGGCGCAACGAGGTGCTGCTGCACAACCGTGCGGCAAACCGCTGGGATCTGGTGTACCGCTTCGATTATCAATCCACGACCGCCGAACAGACCTCCGGATGGGTGGGCAGCTGGGGACCGATCGTCGAGACGTTCCAGAACAGCTACACCAGCACCCGCTGGCTCGGATTCCTCAACACGATGCTGGTGGGCCGCGATGCGGCCGGAACCTGGGGCCAATGGGCGCTGCTGCGCGCGGCCGACTCGACGATTCGCAATGACGGACATGGATTCTCGCCACTATTCCTGGACCCGAATTACTCTTTCGTGGTCAAGAGTTGATCGAGCAGGAGCAGCCGATCATGAGTGATAACGGATCGCCTCCCCCTCCCGGTACCGGCCCCATCGCCGACCGTCGGCAGGAGTTCGAAGAACTCAGTCGCCGGCACCGGGAGAGGGCGGATGAGCGCGCGTTCATCGAGCACAAGATCGAGATCGTCACGAGCGATCCCGATCTCAGCGCCGAGGAAAAGGCTGCCGTGATCGCGGAGCTGCGGCGCGCGCTGGAATGACGGTCGCGACACCCCACGGCGCGGACCCACCGGCGGCGACAACCTGTCGGTGGGTCCGGCCATACTGGGCTGCGTGAGCACTGTCGGCCATTGCTTCTTCGACACCGCCATTGGCGCCTGCGCCATCGCGTGGAGCGACAACGGCATCGTCGCGTTACAGCTGCCCGAGCACGACGATGCGGCCACCCTGGCCAGGATCCGGCGTCCACCGGGAAGTGAACTGGCGCCGCCGCCCTTCGTGGCCGAAGCGATCGACGGCCTGAAGCGTGTCCTTGCCGGTGAGGACGACGATCTGCAATGGGTTCAACTGGACCTTGACGGCATCACCGATTTCGATCGCGAGGTCTACGCGGTGACAAGGGCCATCGGCCCCGGCTCGACCCGCAGCTACGGTGAGGTGGCAGCAGCCGTCGGTGCACCGGGCGCAGCGCAAGCCGTCGGACAGTCATTGGGCCGCAATCCGATTCCGCTACTTGTCCCCTGCCATCGCGTGCTGGCCGCCGATCACAGCCTGCATGGCTTCTCCGCATACGGCGGCGTGGTGACCAAACGGGAACTACTCAAGCTCGAACACACCCCAGGGTTCGACGACCCCACACTGTTCTGACGCGCGCGCAGCGCCACGGGTCTACGCTCTAGCGCATCAAGCTCCAGCTGACGCATCGGGAGAACCCATGACCAGTTTATATATCGCTGCCCTTCTCATCGGAATCGTTGCGGGCCTGCGCGCGATGACTCCTCTCGCCGTGCTGAGCTGGGCCGCCTTTGCCAAATGCCTTCTACTAGAGGGCACCTGGGCTTCTTTTCTGGCAAGCCTGATCGTCGCCATCGTCGCCACTGTCTTGGCCGTCGGTGAGATCGTCAACGACAAGCTGCCCAAGACCCCAAGCCGCAAGGCGCCGCCCGCGTTCGCGGCCAGAGTGGTGCTCGGCGCCTTTTACGGGGCGGTGTTCGGCACGCTGGCGGGCGGAACCTCCCCCGGGCTCATCATCGGACTTCTACTCGGAGCGCTCGGCGCGGTGATCGGCACGCTAGGCGGGGCGTGGGCACGCGGTCAGCTGGCCGCGGTCTTCGGTAAGGATCTACCGGCCGCGCTGACCGAGGACGCGGTCACCGTTGTCGCGGCAGTAGCCATCACCGTCGCGCTCGCCGGATGAGCGCACATTTTGACGCCGTCGTCGTCGGCGCCGGTCAAGCTGGCCCCTCTCTGGCCGCGCGCCTAGGCAACGCGGGGATGACGGTGGCGATCGTGGAACGACATCTCTTCGGTGGCACCTGTGTGAACACCGGCTGTCGCCCCACCAAGGCGCTGGTCGCCAGCGCGCATGCCGCCCACATGGCGCGAGACGCGGCGCGCTGGGGAGTGATCCTGGACGGCTCGGTGAGCATGGACATGGCCCGGGTGCGGGAACGCAAGGATTCGGTGATCTTGCCCTCGCGCAACGGCGGCGAGAAGTGGCTCAAGGACCTTGGCTGCGTCATCTATCACGAGCACGCGCACTTCATCTCCCCCACCGAACTCGCCGTCGGGGACGAGATCATCACCGCCGACAAAGTCTTCCTGAACGTCGGGGGCCGTGCGGTGGTTCCGGACTGGCCGGGTGTCGACGATGTTCCGCTGTTCACCAACAGCTCGCTCATCGAATACGACGGTATACCAGAACATCTCGTCGTCATCGGGGGCAGCTACGTCGGACTGGAGTTCGCGCAGATCTACCGCAGGTTCGGCAGTCAGGTCACCGTCGTACACCGGGGCCCGCGCCTCGTGGAACGCGAGGACCCCGACGCCTCCGCGATCATCCAGGAAGTCCTGGAACGTGAGGGAATCTCCTTCCGCCTCAACGCCTCTTGTATCAGCCTTTCCCGTCAAGACGACGGGGTCGGCGTCGGCGTCGACTGCACCCAGGGTGCGCCCGAAGTGATCGGGTCCCATGTGCTGGTCGCCGTGGGGCGTCGGCCCAACACCGATGACCTCGGCCTGGAGAACGCCGGGGTCGCCACGGACGACCGCGGGTACATCACGGTCGATGACCAGCTGCGCACCAACGTGCCGGGCATCTGGGCGTTGGGCGACTGCAACGGCCGCGGGGCGTTCACACACACCTCCTACAACGACTTCGAGATCGTCGCCGCGAACCTGCTCGACGATGATCCACGCCGAGTCACCGATCGGCTGCCCTGCTATGCCCTGTACACCGATCCGCCGCTGGGCCGAGTCGGTATGACCGAAACGCAGGCGCGTGCCTCCGGACGCACCGTGCTTGCGGGGCGCAAGCCGATGAGTCAAGTGGGTCGCGCCATCGAGAAGGGCGAAATCGACGGCTATATGCAGGTTTTGGTGGACGCCGATACCGACCTCATCCTCGGTGCGACCATCTTGGGCGTGGGCGGCGACGAGGTGGTGCACTGTCTGCTCGACACCATGCAGTACGACGTTCCCGCGCGAGCACTTCAACGCACCGTGCACATCCACCCCACCGTCGCGGAGTTCCTGCCCACGATCCTGGGTGATCTGCAACCGCTCGCTTGATCTCAAGGGCGCTTGAGACCCTAGCCTCGTGTCATGAAGATCCACGATGTGCAGATCACCGCTACCGACGTGCCCGCCGCCGCCCGTTTCTACTCCGAAACCCTGGGATTGCCGGTACAAGTGGATGACGATCGGGCCACGGTCCACGTCGGGGACAGCACGCTGACGATGGTTCCCGGTCCCGCGTATCACGGCGCGCATCACATCGCGTTCACGATTCCCGCCGGGAGCCTCGCAGCCGCAAAGGAATGGCTTTCAGCCCGGGTAACGCTGCAGACCGACGGTCAATGGCACGACGAATTCGGCTGCGCACCCAACTGGCAGGCCCGCAGCATCTACTTCACCGGACCCGATGACGCGGTACTCGAGCTCATCGAGCGCAACATTCTGGATAACCGCATCGACCATCCTTTCGACGTCAACGACATTCGTCATCTCAGCGAGGTCGGCTTCGGCGTATCCGATGTGCTGGAGACCCAGAGGCTCATCCGTGACAAGCTGGGAGTGCTGCCGTTCGGAGAACCAACCCCCGGTTTTGGTCCGGTCGGCGATCACGACGGCCTGTTGATCCTGGTTCCCTCGGATATCACCTGGCGCCCCGAATACCGGGTGCCTCCGGCCGCCGCGCCGACCATTGTCACCGCCGATGTCCGCACCGCACTGGACATCGACGAGCACTACGCGATTCAGCCGCTAGGAGCGTGAGTCCCGCCAGGCCAGCGGTGCATCGAGCACCGAGAGGTCATAGTCGGGGTCCGGGTTGATCCCGAGAGTGAACAACGTGGCCCCCGCGTCGGCATACGCATCCGCTTCCGCAGTGGTCAGGCCCTCCGGACCGAGTCCCCAACTGGTCGAGCGTTCGATCTCGTTGTGGTCCCTGCCGATTCGTTCCGCTTCGGCGATCAAGATGTCGTTCTTACGCCGATAGGTGTCAATATCGGCGAACGCATGCCAAATGTGCGCGTGGCGCGCCACCAACGGAATGGTGCGCCTCTCTCCCCCGCCGCCGATCAGGATGGGGATGGGCCGCACCGGTGGCGGCAACAGCTGGCCCAACCGGTTTTCGATCCGAACTAGGCTTTCCTCGAACAGATCGAAGCGTGAACCTGTCGTGCCGAACTCGTATCCATAGGTGGTGTAGTCCTTTTCGTACCAGCCGGCGCCGACCCCGAGAATCAGCCGGCCATCGCTGATGTGATCGACGGTGCGGGCCATATCGGCCAGCAGATCGGGATTGCGGTAGCCCACTCCCGTCACGAGCAGCCCGATCTCCGCCCGCGAGGTGACCTCTGCCCACGACCCCAGGGCGGTCCAGCCCTCGAAATTGTTGACGTCGGGCTGCACCTCGTCCAGCACCACTCCCTCGCTGCTGAGGGTGCCTGCGGGCCAATGGAAGTGGTCATAGCCGAAGATGACGTCCACTCCCTTGTCTTCGGCGCGCAGCACGGCGTCGCGCCACTGCTTGTAGTTCTGCGCCTTTGCGGGCCGCAGCTGAATTCCGATGCGTATGCGTCCGGTCACATCGCAGTGCAATTAATCGATCGCCGCCGGTATTCCCCGCCGCTTACGCTGCCGCCATGGAACGCGTGAACATTTCGTCAGGCGGCGAATGGGAAGCAGCGGTCGGCTACTCGCGCGCGGTCCGGGTCGGCTCGCACGTCGCCGTCGCCGGCACCACGGCGGCGCGTGAGGGCCAAGCGCCTGTCGGCGGTGACGACATCGCCGAACAGACCCGCGAGGCGCTGCGCCGAATCGAGTCGGCACTTAGCCAAGCGGGCGCCACCCTGGGCGATGTCATACGCACCCGCATCTTCGTCACCGATATCGGGCGGTGGCGTGAGGTCGGTTTGGCCCACGGCGAGTTTTTCGGCGATATCCGCCCGGCAGCCACCATGGTCGAGGTGTCAGCGCTCATCGATCCGGCGCTGCTGGTCGAGATCGAGGCCGATGCCATCACATTAAATTGGTCAGACCACTAGACCTCTTACCAATCGCGGTGCTACCGTGACGGCATGGCACTGCAGCCGATCGCCCGGCAGTCGATACCCGATGAGATATTCAGCCAGCTCGCGGCGCAGGTCCTCACCGGTGACCGCACCCCGGGTGACACGCTGCCCAGCGAGCGCGCCCTCGCCGAAGCCCTCGGGGTGTCTCGCACCGCGGTCCGCGAAGCGCTGGGCCGGTTGGAGCGCTCGGGCCTGATTCACATCCGTCAGGGCGGGTCCACGGTGATCCGGGATTACCGCAGCGACGCCGGATTCGACGTGCTGCCACTACTGCTCGCCTACGGCGGCGATGTGGATCGCCGCACACTGGCAAGCGTCATCGAGGCCCGGGCCATCATCGGCCCCCAGGTGGCGCGCCTGGCCGCTCAACGATCTCACCAGGATCCCGGTGTCGCAGATCGGCTGCGCGCAATGACCGCCGACCTGGAAGCGGAAAACGATCCGCTACAACGCATGTGGCAAGCGCTCGGGTTCTGGGAGCTAGTCATCGACACCGCCGACTCGATTGCCTTCCGGCTGGTGTTCAACACCATGCGCGACTCGTATGTGCGGGCGCTGGACGTGCTCGTCAACGTGATGGCCGCCGAAGTCGGCGACATCGGCCACTACCGCACGCTCGCCGATGCCATCGCCACGCAAGATGCAGACGCCGCGCAAGAGGCTGCCGTTGCCATGCTTGCCTTGGGCACCAAGGCATTTGACGAACTCCTGGAGCAACTTATGGACGAATCGGAGAACCAGAAATGACCCGTGCCGCACGTAAGTCGATGACTCTGCGCGATGCCCTTGTCGAATTCGTCAAGCACCCCACCCCATGGATGCTTGTCGTATGGGCCGCCGCTCTACTGGGCGCCCGACTCTCCGTCGGTGGCTGGACAATTGCCGATGCCATTACACCCGTTGTGCTGGTAGCGATCTCGCCCATCGCCGAGTGGCTGATCCACGTCGGGATCCTGCATTGGCGCCCGCGCTCGGTGGGTCCGGTGAAAATCGACTCGCGGCTCGCCCGTGATCACCGCCTGCATCATCAGGATCCGCGGGACATCCCGCTGGTGTTCATTCCCTGGCCGAGTCTGGTCGTGGTGATCATCGGATTGACTCTGGCCGCGCTCTTTGCGTTCCCGCGCACGGGACTTGGGCTCACCTTCGCACTCACGGTGGCGTTGTTCCTGGTGTTCTACGAGTGGACGCACTACCTCGTCCATACCGACTACAAACCGCGTCACGCGATCTATCGGGCGGTCTGGCGAAACCACCGGTACCACCACTTCAAGAATGAGAACTACTGGTTTACCGTCACCAGCTCGGGAACCGCCGATCGACTGCTCGGAACCTATCCTGATCCACAACAGGTGCAGTCTTCACCGACGGTACGAAATCTGCACGCGTCCAGCATTACTGGCTAGCTCCCGGCGTCCGGGCCGTAGCTGGCACCCGAGTAGCCGGTCTGTTGATGATCCGGGGCATCCGGGTGATTTCGCGGTCGGCTACCCGAATTGGTCACCACCAGGAATCCCAGCCCAACTACCAGCAGCACTGCCACCGTCGCTATGACGATGACAGCGGTCATCATGCCTCGGCCCGCTCCGGCCGTAATGCGAAGTAACGCAGCTTCTTTCCAAAGGCGATCTGAAGTTCCCGCCGCCCGCCGCGACGCACGAGCGCGATCCGGCGAAGACCCTCGGCAACCTCGCGATCCATCATCCAGTCGCGCAGACGCGGCAGCTCGTAGCTGTATGTGCGGAACTCTTTGGCGTCACACAGCACGCAGCACCGCATGGAGTGCAGGCGCGCGTACTGCTCGAATTCGTACTCCCAGTTGGGCAGTTCAGCGAGCCACGGCACCGCATTGGCGACATCGAAACGCCGCTTGCTGCGCAGCTGCACACCGGCGGTCAGCGCCGTGTACTCGTCGAAACCCGACGGGGCATTGCCGGCAAGCAGGTCCGACAGCACCGACAGTTGCCGACGCCGCAAGACCTCGCGGTTGTCAAGCATGAACAACACCGGCCTTGATCGCCTGGCGGACCACCGAAAGGTCAGCGCTCACGCTGGCTTCGTCGATCGACCCATCACGCTCGATCAGCACGCCCAGGCCGCGGCCCGAGGTGAGCACCACGAGCTCGGTGAGCAGATCCGCCACCGGATCGATGATGGTGTCGGAGTGGGTGTCCCAGTACAGGTCGCCCTCGAACCGGCCACCGGCGATGTGCACGTACGCGACACGCTCGATCGGGAAACGGCGCAGCATCGCAACAGGGTCGGTGCCCGAGGCCACCGCTGTCGCATACAGGTTGGGTACGTCGAGCACCAGCCAACAGCCGGTGCGCCGGGACAGTTCCCGCAGGTAGTCGGGCTCGCTCAGCTCGTTCTCGGGCCACTGCAAGGTGGTGGCCACATTCTCCAGCGCCAACGGCACACCGAGGTCGTCTTGCACTCGGGAAACGTTGTCCACCAACACATCCAAAGCCAATGTGGTGCGCGGCGGAGCCACCAGGTGCCCCGCCTCGAGCACCCCGTGCTGGCCCCCACTTTCGAAGCCTGCCCGCACGAACGCCACATGCTCGCTGATCATCGGAGCATTCAGTTCCGCGGCCAGGGCGGCCAGGTGCTTGACGCGCTTGGCGTCAGGCAGATCGGCTCCGGCAAGACCCAATGACACACCGTGCGGCACGACGATGGTGCCCGCCTCACGAAGGCGCATCAGTTCGAGAGGCAGCGCTCCCGGACGAAAGTTCTCGGCGACGATCTCGGTGAAGGCGAGGCTCAGAGCATCGTCCGTGACGGCACCCTGGTTGAACATCGCAGCAAGCTCTGGACGCCACGAGGCGCCAACCGCGGGCTCATCGGCCAGCACGGTCTTAAGCGGGTGATTTGAAGAGGCCACCGCGGTTACCCCCTTATCTCAAGACCGGCGAACTACGCCAGTCTAGCTACCACGTTGATAGCTTAGGAAGTGCTTAGGTGCCAGCGGCTCAAAAAAGCCATCCGATCCCGGCCGGAAGTTCGCCACGGACGTAACTGCGGCGATCGGCAGCGGTCCGTACAGATGAGGGAACAGCATCGATTCGGGGTCGCTAGGCACGCCCGGTTCCCAACGTACCGGAGAGTCCAGCAGATTCAGGGCAACAGACAATACGACCAGATCACACCTTCCGCGATACAAGCGGTTGGCCGGAAGGTGAACCTGGTACGGCTCGGAGAGGTGAATAAATCCCGTTTCGCCCAGTGACGTGGGCCGATGCTCCCCCTGTTCACCCGCCAACGCCCACTCTTCGTCGGAACAGATGTGAACGAGTTCGGGTTCACCCGGCGGCATCGACTGCATCACACCAGCCTGCCTCAACCCTGTAACACCCTCGACGTGAGCCGCGACACACCGGACACACGCGGGGAACAACCGAAACCCCCCAAACGTCTGACAAAGTACATACATAGGCGCCGAGCGGTTCACCGGACCGCAAAGCTCAGGAGAGATACGGAGGAGCCATGAACGCAACTCTGACCAGTCCAGAGCTGACGAAGGCTGACCGCTGCGATCGTTGCGGTGCGGCTGCTCGAGTCCGCGCCACACTCCCGTCGGGAGCGCAGCTGCTCTTTTGCCAGCACCACGCTAACGAGCACTCCGAGAAGCTGAGCGCGATGTCGGCGGTGCTGTACATCAGCGGTCCGGACGAGGATTAGTCACCGCGGTTTCACCCCCGGTAAGTACTGCTGACCATCCCATCAGGAATGCTGGTGTGGCCATGAGTGATAAGCCACGCCATTTCTCGTTCGGTCGAGACGTCTTGCACGTAATGCGCCGCACGGCCGTAAAGAGTTGGGACGACTCGATTTTCGCGCAGTCGGCGCAGGCCGCCTTCTGGCAGGTGTTATCACTACCGCCGCTTCTTTTGGGGATCCTGGGGAGCCTGACGTTCGTCGGGCCGCTGTTCGGACCGGACACGCTGCCCGAGATCCAGGAGCGAATCCTGCGGGTGGCCAACAGTGTTTTCAGCAAGAGCGTGGTCACCGAGATCATCGAGCCCACCATCGTCGACATCATGCGCGACGGGCGCGGTGAGGTGGTGTCCATCGGATTCGTCATCTCACTGTGGGCAGGGTCCTCGGCGATATCTAGCTTTGTGGACTCCGTGGTGGAGGCGCACGACCAGACACCCCTGCGCCATCCCGTGCGCCAGCGGTTCTTTGCGCTGGGCCTGTACGTCGCCGCGCTGGCGATGGCGGTGGTGACCTTGCCGGTCATCGCCCTCGGACCCAAGCGGATCGCCGAGGTGGTACCCGACTCGTGGAATGCGGTGCTGCGTTACGGCTACTTCCCGCTCTTCGGCATCGCACTGGTGGCCCTGGTGACGCTGCTGTACCGGGTATCCCTACCGCGGCCGCTTCCCTCGCACCGACTATGGATCGGTGCGCTGTTGGCGGTGACGTTCTTCGTGATCGCCAGCCTGGGGCTGCGGTTCTACCTGAATTGGATCACCCGCACCGGATACACCTACGGCGCCCTCGCGACCCCCATCGCGTTCTTGCTGTTCGCGTTCATGCTGGGATTCGCGATCGTGCTGGGCGCCGAGCTGAATGCCGCGATCGAGGAGAACTGGCCGGCCGGGGCCACCCACGCCCGGCAGCTGCGGGAATGGCTGAGCCCCCAAAACGGCGAGAACACCGCCGCGAGCAGCCCCGATGAGGCGGCTCCGGAGAAAGCCCCCGAAGGCTGCTAGTCCTTCTTCATCATTTCGTAGATGCGCTTGCAGTCGGGGCACACCGGTGAGCCGGGCTTGGCTGACTTGGTGACCGGAAAAACCTCGCCGCACAGGGCGACCACATGGTTTCCCATGACCGCGCTCTCCACGATCTTGTCCTTCTTGACGTAGTGAAAGACCTTCGGCCTGTCACTGTCGGTGCTCTCGTCGACGGTGGTGTCCGGACGCTCGAGCGTCTGCGTGTCCATTCCTACATTGTGACATCCTGGAGATATGAGAAAAGAGCTGTCGTTCGATGACGACGGCCACCCTGTACTCATCACAGCGGCCGCGGTCTCGGTCGAAGAACAACACCGCGCCCGGGTACGCCGCTATTTGACGCTGATGGCGTTCCGGATCCCGGCACTACTGGGCGCCGCCTGGGCCTACAGCGTGTGGCACAACGGATGGATCTCGCTGGCGATCTTGGCGGCATCGATCCCACTGCCCTGGATGGCGGTGCTCATCGCCAACGACCGTCCTGCCCGCAAGGCCGAGGAACCGCGGCGATACGGGCCCCAGGAACATCGGCACTCGCTGTTTCCCACGGCGGAACGCCGAGCGATTGATCCCGCGCCTCCGCCGCAACCGCGCACCCCGCCGGAAGGCTCCGCTGGCCCGTCTTAGGGACAGCTATGTCAATTCTCAGGACATTCTCAGCTGCTAACTCGAAATCCGCAGGTCAATGACGGCGCCATTTGGGAACCTCAGGAACTTTCTGGGCCACCCGGGCGTTGCAACTCATGAGACCTACGGATCAACTAGGAGGCAGCGATGGCAAACGCCACGACCCGTCCGGCCCGTACTACTGAGTCCGACGATCTGGACACCCAAAGTCCAGCCGCCGACCTCGTGCGGGTGTACTTGAACGGCATCGGCAAGACTGCTCTGCTCACGGCGGAGGACGAAGTCGAGCTGGCCAAACGGATCGAGGCGGGGCTGTACGCCCAGCACCTTCTGGACACCAAGAAACGCCTCGGCGAGGCCCGCAAGAAGGATCTGGCAGCCATCGTGCGGGAAGGTAGCGCCGCGCGCAGCCACCTGCTGGAGGCCAACCTGCGGCTGGTGGTGTCGCTGGCCAAGCGCTACACCGGACGCGGAATGCCGCTGCTGGACCTCATCCAGGAGGGCAACCTGGGCTTGATCCGCGCCATGGAGAAGTTCGACTACGCCAAGGGGTTCAAGTTCTCGACCTACGCCACCTGGTGGATCCGTCAGGCCATCACCCGCGGCATGGCCGATCAGAGCCGCACCATCCGCCTGCCAGTGCACCTGGTGGAGCAGGTGAACAAGCTGGCTCGCATCAAGCGTGAGCTGCACCAGCGGCTTGGCCGCGAGGCCAGCGACGAGGAACTGGCCGAGGAGTCCGGCATTCCCGTGGAGAAGATCGGGGATCTGCTGGACCACAGCCGGGATCCGGTAAGTCTGGACATGCCGGTTGGTACCGACGAGGAAGCGCCTCTTGGCGACTTCATCGAGGACACCGAGGCCATGTCGGCGGAGAACGCCGTCATCGCCGAACTACTGCACTCGGACGTGCGCAGCGTGCTGGCCACTCTCGACGAGCGTGAGCAGCAGGTCATCCGGCTCCGGTACGGACTCGATGACGGACAGGCCCGCACACTCGACCAGATCGGCAAGCTGTTCGGACTGTCTCGCGAGCGGGTGCGTCAGATCGAGCGTGAAGTCATGACGAAGCTGCGCCACGGCGACCGCGCAGAACGCCTGCGTTCGTACGCGAGCTAGTTGACCTACTACCCTGCCCTCGGGGCGCTGCGTTCTGGAAGCGCAGCGCCCCGATTTGCGTTGTAGATCGGTAGACTAAGCACGACCGTAAGGGGCGAGTGGTGAACGATCTTGTCGATACGACAGAGATGTATCTGCGAACGATCTACGACCTTGAAGAAGAGGGCGTGGTGCCGCTGCGTGCCCGCATTGCCGAAAGGCTCGAGCAGAGCGGCCCGACCGTGAGCCAGACGGTGGCGCGGATGGAGCGCGACGGCCTGCTGAACGTCGCCGGCGACCGCCACCTGGAACTCACCGACAAGGGCCGCGCACTGGCGGTCTCGGTGATGCGCAAGCACCGGCTGGCCGAATGCCTGCTGGTCGACATCATCGGGCTGCCCTGGGAAGACGTGCACGCCGAGGCTTGCCGTTGGGAACATGTGATGAGCGAGGATGTCGAGCGCCGACTGCTCACCGTGCTCAACAACCCGACCACTTCCCCGTTCGGTAACCCCATTCCCGGTCTCTCCGAGCTGGGTGTCGCCCCTGACCGGTCCGAGAATGCGAGCGCCGTGCGGCTCACCGAGATTGCCGGGGGCTCACAGGTTGCCGTGGTGGTGCGCCGCCTGGCCGAACACGTGCAGGCCGATACCGATCTGCTGTCGCGCCTCAAGGACGCCGGTGTGGTGCCGAATGCGCGCGTCACCGTGGAGTCCTCCCCCGATGGCGTCATCATCATCATTCCGGGGCATGAGAGCGTCGAGCTGCCGCACGAGATGGCGCACGCCGTCATGGTGGAGAAGGTCTAGCCCACACCTCGGACTTGCCTAGGCGGCAGGCTGATTCCCAGCTCGTGAGCCAGCCGGAAGCCGGTATCGGCCAGGGCACGAATCTCATCGGGGCGCATACCGGAGTGCAGCGCTGACATCAGGAGCTGCCCCAGACGATGGTCCGGCCGGGCCGTCAGCGCGGCATCCAGCGCGACACCAGCCAGTGGACCGTCGCCGCGCACATAGGCACTAAATCCCAATAACACCAACGCTTCCGCACGCCAGGGGTCAGGGAGCAATCGGCTCAGCGCCAGCCACAGCCGTTCCACATCGTCGGACAGCGCACCGACAGCCAACGCACACAACGTGTCTCGAACCCGCACGACCGTCAGGGAGCGAGCCATCGCCAGCAGCTCACGGTTGGACAGTGAATGGAATTCCGCTGTTCGGCACGCCGCCCGCATCACTCGATTCACGGCACGCTGGTCTGCCACGCTGGCCTCGCCTTGTCCCTGAGACGGCCGCCGCAAGGAGACGGCCAGCGCGCAGGTGCGCGCGGTGTCGGAGGGCGCGATCAGCGCCACGAGATCCTCCCTACGGCGATGCACCGTCCTGCCTGCCAAAACCGCCGCCGCGGTCAGCGGAGAGCACTCGGGATCGTCGACGGGCCCGCCCGCGCCGCATCCGTCATAACACCGCCACCAGCCCTGGGGCCCGACACGGTCTACCGTGTGGCCGGCAATTAACGAAATGCCCTGACGTTCTACATGTTTGGCTAGCCGCCGGATGATGTCACCGGCCTCCTGCTCGTCCATGTCCGCACTGATGACCACTGCGATCACCGCATCGGCCGGCCCCGGGCTCAACACCTCGGCCAGCACCTCGAATGCCGCGTAGTCGGTGCCGTCCAGGTCATGAAGGTCCCTGCGCAGTATCGCTTCGATGAGCCCACCGGCGAGTGTGACCACGACAAGGGAATCTTCCGGGATGAACCCCAACATCGCCGGTAGCGCGGCGATCAGGGCAGAGGGCCGATTCAATCGAAAATCGGGACGACCGAGCGGTCCGGGAATCAGTGATGTCATGTCCGCACCGTGACAGCCAGGACCGTCAACCCCGCGACAGCGACCTCGCGTTGTGCCGGCGCCTCCGGGAACCTGTGGATGCCGTCACAATTGTGGACAATGTACCCACGGTCACCGCCGAAAACAGGGCCGCCATTGCCGATCGGGTAGCATCAAGGCGTCGGTAATCTTGCCGACCCTCAGGGCAGACCACTCGCTGGATGTTGGGCTTACCGCCCCACCTCGATCCCGTCGCCTCCTCTGAGACTTCTCAGAGGATTCCATGTCGTCACTCACAAGCGGTACCCCTTTTCTCGATGCGTCCGAACGGAGCGAGGAGGTCCTTGCGGCCGTTCCCTTACCGATGCCTATTGGTTCCACCGCGATCGTCTACTGCGAGGGACAGTTCGGCGAGCAGGACGGCAAGACCGCAAACGGGCTGGTCCGGCACTCTGAGAAGTACGAGATCCTCAGTGTCATCGATAGCCTCCGGGCCGGAGTAGATGCCGGGAGACTCCTCGACGGCACGGCGAACGGCATCCCGGTGCTGGAATCGCTGGCCGAGTCCGTCGCTCACGCCGGCCACGTACCTGACTACCTGATCTGCGGGCTGGCGCCTGCCGACGGCCTACTGTCGAACGAGCAGCGGCTCGTACTGCTAGACGGTATCGCCCGCGGGATGCACATTGTCAACGGCCTGCACGAGTTCCTCAACGATGATGCCGAATTCGTAGCAGCAGCTGTGATCGCCGAAGTCACCATCACCGATGTACGCCAACCGAAGTCCAAGCGCGACCTGCACCTGTTCTCCGGCCGGATCTTCGACGTCACCTGCCCAAGAATCGCGATCCTGGGTACGGACGGGGCGATCGGGAAACGCACCACCGCCACCTTGCTGGTCCAGGCATTGAATGCACGCGGCATCAGGGCGGTCATGGTCGGCACCGGTCAGACCACCCTGATCCAGGGCGGAAAGTACGGCGTCGCGCTGGACGCGCTGGTCCCCCAGTTCTGCTCGGGTGAAGTCGAGCACCAGGTCGTCGCCGCGTTCGAGGGTGAAGCCCCTGATGTGATCGTGGTCGAGGGCCAGGGCGCGCTGAGCCACCCCGCGTACATCACGTCGGCCCACATCCTGCGGGGCAGCCGCCCGGCCGGCGTGATCGTGCAGCACGCACCAAAACGTAAGGTGCTCGGCGACTTCCCCATGGTGCCGATGCCGACCGTAGCCAGCGAGATCGCACTGATCGAGGCGTTCGCCGATACTCGCGTCATCGGGGTCACGATCAACCACGAGGAAATGACCGGTGACGAGCTGAACGATGCGATCTCCGAGCATCATTCGGAGCTCGGCCTCCCGGTCACCGACCCGCTGACACGCCCAGCTTCGGAACTGGTCGAGATGGTGCTGTCGGCTTTCCCTGTCCTCGCTGGGAAAGCCGACACGACCACCCCTGTGTGACACTTCGGCTCGAGACCGATCTCGACAAGGTCGAGCAGAACACGCGGATCCTGGTTGACCGGCTTACCGGGGTAGGCATCCGGGTCACCGGCATCACCAAGGCAGTGTTGGGCTCGCCGGGTGTCGGTGCGGCGATGCTGCGCGGCGGCGCCCGCGGACTCGGTGACTCACGGATACCGAACCTCGCTCGGCTGGCCAGCCTCGACTGCCTACCGCTGCGCACGTTAATCCGCTCACCCATGCTCAGCCAAGTGGCACAGATCGTTGACGTCGCCGATGTCAGTCTGAACACCGAGGCCGTCGTCCTGGCTGCGCTTGATAAGGCCGCGTCCCAACAGAACCGGGTACATGCCGTCGTGCTCATGGTTGAACTGGGCGACCTGCGTGAGGGCATCGCGCTGGACGACGCCCCCGACGCTGCGCGGGCCGTTCTTGGTCACTCCTCGTTGCGGCTCGCCGGGCTCGGTGCCAACCTCGCTTGTCAGAGCGGCGTCGTGCCCGACGACCGGAACATGGGCGTCCTTACGGGGCTCGCGAACGACATCGAAGCACTGCACGGGATCTCGCTCGAGGTTGTCTCAGGCGGCAACTCTGCGAACCTGAACTGGGCGCTACACACACACGACGTCGGCCGGATCGACGAACTCCGGCTCGGTGAAGCCATTCTTCTCGGCGTCGACCCGCTGTACCGAACGCCGATCCCCGGCCTGCACACGAATGCCTTCACCTTGAGTGCAGAAGTCATCGAGGTCGCGATGAAACCCGCTCAACCCTGGGGGCATCGTGCTCAGGCGGCATTCGGCGAAGCACCGGCCCGCACCGGCAGTGCGACTGTGCGCCAGGCAATCCTGGCCCTCGGCCGCCAGGACGTGGACCCGGATGGCCTGCAGCCACCCGAGGGCATCACGGTCCTCGGGATGAGCAGCGACCATCTGGTGGTTGACGTCGGTGATTACCAGGTGGTTGTCGGAGACGAGATCGCCTTCGGTATTGGCTACGGCACGCTCATGCGGGCGATGACATCGCCCTTCGTCGCCAAGATCGAGCACCTGGGCCGTTCCATCGCACCCCACGGGATACGGTCACTCCGGTAGCCCGCGATCAGTGGAAGCTGTCGTGCACCTTGAGTACAGCTGCGGTGAAGGCCTGATCCAGGAGCACCGCATCGGGCTCGGTGCCCTGAAAAGTCATGTAGGTGGCCTGGATTCGTATATCGGCGATCTGCGCGATGAGCGACAGGGTGGTTTGTGTACCGTTGCCTGCCCCGGACGGCGACACCGTTTGGTTGACCGCCACCGAGTCATCGGCGTTGATGGGCGGAGCCACTGCTTGGGAAGCCGTCACCGTGCTCGTGACCTGGTCCGGGTCGGTGAAGGTATACGAAGTACAGCGCTCCAGTTGCGTCTTGTAGGTGGCAAGCGGTTGCGGCACGCGAAGTACCGCCACCGTGATGGTCGAATTGTCGGACTCGTTGGTGCCCACCGCCACCGCTGCGTCCTGCGGCACTGCCGGAACGGGTTCCGGTGTGCATGTGGTGGGGGCGACGGTAGCCGCATCGGGCACGCCCCGGATGTCGCGGAGCGCCAGACCGGCGGCACCAGGATCCAGCGTGGTGGCCGGATATTGATGCGGGAAGTCCGTCGGCGCCAGCAGGAGCGCCCCCACCGGGCCCGCCGGTGCCCGCAGCGGCGCGGTGGTGGTGGTCAACGGGGACGATGCGCCACCGGATGACTCCATGGGCGTTCCGTCGATTGCCCGCGTGCATGCGGGCGATGTCGCGGCGCAGCATCCAGCCACAACCATCGTCGCTACCAGCCGCGATGCCGTCACGGTCACATGCTGCCATCGGCACGGCCCGGGTCCCCGGAGGCGCGCGCGAGATTCGGGAGGGACAACTGTTCATGTCACCGTGACACGGACGGCATGCACGGTTAGACGAATCGGCGTATTGAGTACACCCATGACCAACGGCCTTCGCGCAAGCGGCTCATCCACGGCAGCAGAAACCCCCACCTACGACCTCGTCGTCATCGGATCGGGCCCTGGCGGCCAGAAAGCCGCCATCGCCGCGGCCAAGCTGGGCAAGTCGGTGGCCGTGGTCGAACGCGACAACATGCTCGGCGGTGTCTGCACCAACACCGGAACCATTCCGTCCAAGACGCTGCGCGAGGCCGTCCTCTACCTGACCGGCATGAACCAGCGCGAGCTCTACGGCGCGAGCTACCGGGTGAAAGCGAACATCACTCCCGAGGATCTGCTGGCCCGCACCGAACACGTCATCCGTAAGGAAATCGAGGTGGTGCGTTCCCAGCTCCTGCGCAATCGGATCGACCTGATCAGCGGCATCGGACGGTTCGCCGATGAGCACACCGTCGTAGTGGAAGAACCCTCCCGGGGCGAGCGCACCACACTGCATGCCGAGTACGTCGTGCTGGCCACCGGCACCAAGCCCGCCCGGCCCGCCGGTGTGGCGTTCGACGAACGCCGCGTCCTGGATTCGGACGGCATCCTGGATCTGCGCTTCATCCCCGGATCCATGGTGGTGGTCGGTGCGGGCGTCATCGGAATCGAGTACGCCTCCATGTTCGCCGCCCTGGGCACCAAGGTGACCGTGGTGGAGAAACGCGACTCGATGCTGGACTTCTGCGATCCCGAAGTCGTTGAGGCCCTTCGCTTTCACCTGCGCGACTTGGCCGTGACCTTCCGTTTCGGCGAGGAGGTCACCGCCGTCGACGTCAATGATTCGGGCACCATGACCACATTGGCCAGCGGCAAACAGATCCCCGCCGACACCGTGATGTACTCCGCGGGACGACAGGGGCAGACAGATCAGCTCGACCTCGCCCGGGCCGGGCTGGAGGCCGACAACCGAGGCCGGATCTGGGTTGACGCGAACTTTCAGACCAAGGTCGACCACATCTACGCGGTGGGTGATGTGATCGGCTTCCCCGCGCTGGCGGCCACCTCGATGGATCAGGGCCGCCTCGCGGCCTACCACGCGTTTGGCGAGCCCTCCAAAGGCATGACCGATCTGCAACCGATCGGCATCTACTCCATCCCCGAAGTGTCCTATGTGGGCGCCACCGAGGTTGAACTCACCAAGAACGCGATTCCCTACGAGGTGGGTGTCTCGCGTTATCGCGAGCTGGCGCGCGGACAGATCGCCGGAGATTCCTACGGAATGCTCAAGCTGCTGGTGTCCACCGAGGACCTCAGGCTGCTCGGAGTGCACATCTTCGGCTCCGATGCCACCGACCTGGTCCACATCGGACAGGCGGTGATGGGCTGCGGCGGCACCGTCGAATACCTGGTCGACGCAGTTTTCAACTACCCGACGTTCTCCGAGGCCTACAAGGTCGCCGCACTCGACGTGATGAACAAGATCCGCGCGCTCAATCAGTTCAAGGCCTGAAGGATTTCGCGCTGGGCGAATGCCGCCCACATCCGGAATTTGCATCCCGCCTGGGCCGTTGAGGCCATAGGTACATTCGCCGTTTGCCTGCCAGTAAGGGACACTGGTGGGACGAGGACGCGAAGGGAGGCGAATCATGACAAGCAGTAACGACGGGGAGCAGCAGCCGTACAGACCCGATCAGAGTGGCATGTACGAGCTGGAATTCCCGGGTCCACAGCTGGCATCCGCCGATGGGCGCGGTCCGGTTCTGGTGCATGCGTTGCAGGGCTTCTCCGACTCCGGTCACGCCGTGAAGCTGGCGGCCGCGCACCTGCGTGACACGCTCGAAAGCGAATTGGTCGCGTCATTCGCCATCGACGATCTGCTCGACTACCGGTCTCGCCGTCCGGTGATGACGTTCAAGAGCGATCACTTCACCGAGTACGCCACGCCAGAACTCAACCTGTATGCGCTCAAAGACACCAAGGGCACACCGTTCCTGCTGCTGGCCGGGCTTGAGCCAGATCTGAAGTGGGAGCGTTTCGTCACCGCGATCCGGCTGCTGGCCGATCAACTCGGCGTACGCAAGACCATTGGACTGGGCGCGATTCCGATGGCGGTGCCGCATACCCGCCCGATCACCCTGACCGCACACGGAAACGACCGCAAGACCCTCGACGAGCACCCGGGCTGGATCGATGAGGTCCAGGTCCCGGGCAGCGCCTCCAACCTGCTGGAGTTCCGTCTGGCCCAGCACGGCCACGATGTGGTCGGCTTCGCCGTCCACGTTCCCCATTACCTGGCACAGACCGACTACCCGGAGGCCTCGCAACGCCTGCTGGAGGAAGTCGCCAGGACCGGCGATCTGGATCTGGATCTGCAGGCGCTTACCGAGGCAGCCGGCAAGGTGCGCAACCAGATCAACGAGCAGGTGGAAGGCAGCGAAGAAGTCGCTCAGGTGGTCCATGCGCTGGAACGCCAGTACGACGCCTTCGTCGCGGCGCAGGAGAATCGCTCGTTGCTGGCACGGGACGAGGAGCTTCCCAGCGGTGACGAACTGGCCGGAGAATTCGAGCGTTTCCTCGCTGAACAGGCCAAGTTCGGCGAGGATCCGTCCGGCGATGGGCCTGTTCTCTAAGCCTGTTGTCCGCTCGCCGCGCCAAATTTGCGGCGAAGGGTCAAAATACTTGACATGAATCCTCCGCCGCGGCTCCTGCATCCGGTGCCGGATACCGAGCACACCGAGGGTGCCGATGTCGGCGACAATGCTGAATCGGCCACCGACGCATCGACGCGTCCGCGGATGGCGTTCCGCACCATCCACGGGTACCGGCGCGCCTTTCGAATCGCGGGATCGGGACCCGCACTTCTGCTCATCCACGGTATCGGCGACAACTCCGCGACATGGGACAGCGTGCACGCGCAGCTCGCCGAGCATTTCACTGTGATCGCCCCGGATCTGCTGGGGCACGGCCAGTCGGATAAACCACGCGCCGACTACTCGGTGGCGGCCTACGCCAATGGCATGCGGGACTTGCTGGCCGTGCTGGACATCGAGAAGGTCACCGTCGTCGGGCATTCGCTAGGCGGCGGCGTTGCGATGCAGTTCACCTACCAGTTCCCCCACCTGGTGGAGCGCCTGATCCTGGTTGCGCCAGGCGGGGTGACCAAAGACGTCAACATCGTATTGCGTTGTGCGTCAATGCCCGTCATCGGAGATGCGATCGGCCTGCTCAGACTACCGCTGGCGATGCCGATGATCCGGCTGACCGGCGCAATAGCCGGCGCGACGTTGGGACGGGCCGGAATGGGCCGCGACATCCCCGACGTCCTGCGGGTTCTCGCCGACCTGCCCGAGCCCCGGGCCTCGGCCGCGTTCACCCGGACGCTGCGTGCCGTGGTTGATTGGCGCGGCCAGGTGGTCACCATGCTCGACCGATGTTATTTGACCGAGTCCGTTCCCGTGCAGCTGATTTGGGGTAGCGACGACCTGGTGATCCCGGTTAGCCACGGCCATTTCGCCCATGCGGCGATGCCCGGCTCGACACTAGAGATCTTCGAGCACTCCGGGCATTTCCCCTTCCACGACGACCCCGATCGATTCATCAGCATCGTGCGCCAATTCATCGACTCCACCGAGCCCGCCGAATACGACGAGAATGAGTTGCGCCGACTGTTGCGCACCGGCATCACCGAGCACACGATCAGTGGGGCCGCACGGACCCGGATGGCGGTGCTCGATGCCATGGGCACCGACGAGCGCAGCGCCACCTAGCCACGAGAGCTCAAGCGGTACCGAAGGATTGCGCAGTTCACGGGGTATCCCGGTGCGCGGCGTGCGCGAGACGTAGAGTCGACGCATGAGTGTTGATGTCGCGGTTGTCCGCGTATTCACCGATGAGACAGGCAACTTCGGCAATCCCCTAGGGATCGTTAATGGCGCCGACGTTCCAGCGTCGGCACGCCAGGAGGTCGCTACCCGGCTGGGTTTCAGCGAAACAGTTTTCGTCGATCTTCCCGCCGAAGGATCCAACACCGCACATCTGCGGATCTTCACCCCGGCCGCCGAGCTGCCCTTCGCCGGACATCCGACCGTCGGATTGGCGTGGTGGCTGCGTGAACGCGGGACACCGGTCAACACCCTGCAGGTTCCCGCAGGCGTGCTCCAGGTGAGCTATGACGACCGCACGTGGATACGCGCTCGGTCCGAGTGGTCACCCGAGACCGATTTCCACGAGCTGGACTCCCCCAGCGATGTGGATGCTGCCGATCCTTCCGACTACGCCGACGAACTACTGCATTGCGTCTGGGCGTGGCAGGACCGCAATACGAGTCTGGTGCGATCGCGGGTATTCGCGTTCGACCTGGGTGTCAACGAGGACGAAGCAACCGGGTCGGTGGCGGCGCGGATGACCGATCTGTTGAGCCGTGATCTGATCGTCAATCAGGGCAAGGGTTCACAAATTCTCACGCAATGGAGCCCGGAGGGCTGGGTGACGATCGGTGGCCATGTCGTCGCCGATCAATCATTGACGCTGGACTAGTGACGCGCGACACCGCCACCTGGGTCTAGGACCCGGTCGGTGCGTCCCGATGCGCGCGCAACGCGGCGATCTCGCGTTCGAAGTCCTCGGCAGAGCTGAATCCGCGGTACACCGAGGCGAAACGCAGGTACGCGACCTCGTCCAGGTCGCGAAGTGGGCCAAGGATGGCCAGGCCCACCTCATTGCTGGGAATTTCCGGAGATCCGGCCGCCCTGACGGCGTCCTCGACTTGCTGAGCAAGCAGATTCAGCGCGTCGTCATCGACATCGCGGCCCTGGCAGGCACGGCGTACGCCCTTGATGACCTTGTCGCGGCTGAACGGCTCGGTGACACCGCTGCGCTTCACAACGGCGAGCACAGCGGTCTCGACAGTGGTGAAACGACGGCCACATTCCGGGCACGATCGACGTCGCCGTATCGCCTGACCCTCATCCGCCTCACGGGAATCGACTACGCGCGAGTCTGGATGCCGGCAGAACGGACAGTGCATTACTGCTCCTTCGCCGGTTCTGGACTCCAAGTCGTTGGGCTGGGTGAGCTGACGCACAGCACAACGCGCCCAGACCGGTGTCGAGGATACCCGTGCTCCCGCACGTTCGAAGGTCACGCCCGTTCGCCGATCAGCCGACCGGAGAAACCAGCGTCTGACCGGCTTGCACTGTCGCCGAGTCGAGTTCATTGAGTTCACGGATCTTGGACACCACAGCCGAGCGCGGCGCACCCGGTGCGACACGCGAGGCCACATCGGCCAGGGTCTCTCCCGGAGCGACCTGGACAACCGCCACACGGTCCGGCACGTCAACTCCCCCGATTCCGGCAGCGCTGACCTGGCCGAGCATCAACAGCCACATGGTCGCCACGGCAGCACCCACCGAGACAACGATGGTGGCCTTAAGGCTCACCGGGCTACGACGGTGCACCCGATGTGGCACCGACGAGACTCGGATGCCGTTACCCCGGTACGCAACCGGCCGTCCGGAAGGCCTCCGGTAGGCGACGGTGCGCACCGGCAGTGCCCGGCGCTGGGTCAGCGGGTACTGGGCGCTGTACGCACGCGCCTGCGGGGCGCACTCGCGTGATGCGTGCTCGGCGGTGCGAAGACGCGGCGTGGTGAGAACGTTTGTGCTCATCGGTATGCCCTTCCTGTCCTGTCGATCGGTAAGCCCGTTCGCTCTTATGTTCGAATGTACTCGATCATGTGTTCGATGTCCGAACATGTGATCGATTTGTAGCATCCGCCACCGACAAGTGGTTCTGACCAGCATCGACACTCCAGATGGCCGGGCCAGCGACCGTCATTGACGACACGCATCGAACACATGTTTGATAAATGTCGTCGACAGGTCTAGATTCGGGTCCATGAGCGATACACCCAGCAAGGGACCCGCCACCGGTTCACTGACCGAGCGCCAGCGGACCATCCTGGAGGTCATCCGCGCATCGGTGAATGAACGGGGCTACCCCCCGAGCATCCGCGAAATCGGAGACGCCGTCGGGCTTACCTCGACGTCGTCGGTCGCCCATCAACTACGCACCCTCGAACAGAAGGGCTTCCTGCGGCGTGATCCGAACCGTCCACGCGCCGTTGATGTTCGGGGTATCGATGACACCCACACCCCGTCTGCCACCACCGATGTGGTGGGTTCGGGCGATCTGCCGGAGCCCACGTTCGTGCCCGTGCTGGGACGGATCGCCGCCGGTGGCCCGATCCTGGCCGAGGAGGCCGTTGAGGATGTGTTCCCGCTCCCCCGCGAACTTGTCGGCGAGGGATCGCTGTTCCTGCTCAAGGTCGTCGGCGAATCGATGATCGACGCCGCGATCTGCGATGGCGACTGGGTGGTGGTCCGCCAGCAGAACGTCGCCGACAACGGCGACATCGTGGCGGCGATGATCGATGGTGAGGCGACCGTCAAAACATTCAAGCGGACGACGGGTCAGGTGTGGCTGATGCCGCACAACCCGCTCTTCGAGCCCATCCCCGGTAACGACGCCGCCATCCTCGGCAAGGTCGTCACCGTTATCCGCAAGGTCTAGGCCGACCCGGGCGGCGGCCCGGGCGCAGAAGCATCCTCGACGGACGTTAAGAAGAGCTGGAAGTGCGCCACGTCGTGCCAGCTACCCAGCTTGTAACCGATGCGTCGATACAGCGCCACCTGTTCGAATCCCATTGCCAGGTGTAGTTTTTCGCTCGCCAGATTAGGCACTACGACAACGGCCAGCACGGTGCGATAGCCGAGAGAGCGCAAACGCTCCAACAGCGCCGCGTACAACTGACGACCCGCTCCGCGCTGCCGGCGCGCACCGTCTACATACACACTCACCTCGCAAGCCCACTGATAGGCCGTGCGAGACTTCCATGGCACCGCATAGGCGTACCCGAGAATCTCTCCGGCGTCCTCGGCGACTAGCCAGGCATGGCGGTGGGCCGCCGTCTGGATGCGTTCGGCAAGAACGACATCCGACGGCGGCACCTCCTCGAACGAAATAGCCGTCTCGGTGACATACGGCGCATAGATCGCTGCGCACGCGGCCGCGTCGGCGGCCGTGGCGTCACGAATACGCATCCGCGACTAGAGCGAACGCCCGATGATCTCCTTCATGATCTCGGTGGTTCCGCCGTAGATCGTCTGGATACGAGAGTCCATGTAGGCACGCGCCACCGGGTATTCACGCATGAAGCCGTAACCGCCGTGCAGCTGCAGGCAGCGGTCGATCAGGTGAACCTGCTTCTCGGTGCTGTACCACTTGGCCATCGCGGCCTGCTCGACGCTCAGTTCTTTCTTGTTGAGCAGCGTGATGAATTCGTCGACCATGATTCGGATCATGGTCGCGTCGGTGGCGAGCTCGGCCAGCACAAAGCGGCTGTTCTGGAAGCTCTTGATCGGCTTGCCGAACGCCTTGCGCTCGGATGTGTACTCGATGGTCGCCTCGAGCATGGTTTCCATCGCCGCAGCCGCGACGACCGCAATCGACATGCGTTCCTGCGGCAGGTTCTGCATGAGGTAGATGAAGCCCTGGCCCTCTTCGCCCAGCAGGTTGGCGGCGGGCACGCGAACGTCGGTGAAGGACAGCTCGGCGGTGTCCTGGGCGTCCAGACCCATCTTGTCGAGCTTGCGGCCGCGCTCAAAGCCCTCCATGCCGCGCTCGACGACGATCAGGCTGAAGCCCAGCGCACCCTTTTCGGGGTCGGTCTGTGCGACCACGATCACCAGGTCGGCGTTGATGCCGTTGGTGATGAAGGTCTTCGCGCCATTGAGAATGTAATGATCGCCGTCCTTGACCGCGCGGGTCTTGATGCCCTGCAAGTCGCTGCCGGTCCCCGGCTCGGTCATGGCGATGGCGCTGATCAGCTCGCCGGAACAGAATCCCGGGAACCAGCGTGCCTTCTGCTCGTCGTTGGCCAGATCCCGGAAGTACGGGCCCGCGACATCGTTGTGCAGGGTGAAACCGATACCCGACTGACGGGCCTTGGTGATCTCTTCACCGATGATCGCGTTGTAGCGGAAATCCACGAGCCCGCCGCCACCGAACTCCTCGGGCATATCGGTGCCCAAAAAGCCCTGCTTGCCGGCCTCGACCCACAGCGAGCGGTCGACGATCTTGTTCTCGTCCCACTCCTCGCGGTAAGGCTCTGCATGCCGTTCCAGGAAGGTCTTGAACGACTCGCGGAACAGTTCGTGCTCGGGTTCGAAGATGGTGCGTTTGAACTTAACGGCGCCGGCCATGATCACCTTCCGGTTTGGATTTACGTACTTGGCAGAATGTATACCAACCCACTGGTCGGTTGGTACTCGCCTACCCGGTTTCGACGGACAGAAAGCCTAGGCTGATTGAGGTGACCAGGCTGGCGCTTTCACATACCCACTGGGGTGCATTCACGCCCGAGGTCCGCGACGGCGAAGTGATCGGTGTCACGCCCATCCCGACGGATCTGGACCCCTCCCCGCTGCTGCAGAACATTCCTGGTTCGATCCGCCACCAGGCCCGGGTTACCGCACCGTCTGTGCGGCGCGGCTGGCTGCGGGACGGGCCCGGCCCCAGTACTGCCCGCGGCTCGGACGAGTACGTGGAGGTGTCCTGGGATGAGCTCACCGAACTACTGGCCGATGAACTGCGACGCATCGTCGACACCCACGGCAACCAAGCCATCTACGGCGGCTCGTACGGCTGGGCCAGCGCGGGACGATTCCATCACGCTCAGAGTCAGGTGCACCGGTTCCTGAAACTGCTCGGCGGGTATACCTTTTCGCGCCATTCCTACAGCCTGGGCGCCACCGGCGTCATCATGCCGCACGTCGTCGGCACCCACGATGGGCTCTTCAAGAGGTCGACGTCATGGGATGTCATCGTCGAGAACACCGATCTGCTGGTGGCATTCGGCGGCATCGCTCTCAAGAACACGGGGGTGAACCACGGCGGCACCACCGCGCATCCGGCCCGCGATGCCCTCGACAGGTTCCGTGCCCGTGGAGGGCGCATCGTCTCGTTCAGTCCGCTGCGCGATGACATCGACGGCGAGTGCGAATGGCATGCACCCGTTCCCGGGACAGACGTCGCGGTCATGCTCGCACTGGCCCATGTGTTGGCCACCGAGGGTCTTGCAGATCTCACGTTCCTGAACGCCTATTGCACCGGTTATGAACGATTCGAACGGTATCTGCTGGGCGCGGAGGACGGCGTGCCCAAGAGCCCCGAATGGGCGGCAAGCATCAGCGGCCTGAATCCTGACCAATTGCGCACCCTGGCCCGGCGCATGGCGGCCGGTCGGACCCTGGTGACGGTCAGCTGGTCGCTGCAGCGAGTGCGGTACGGCGAGCAGGCCCCATGGATGGGACTGACCCTGGCGGCAATGCTGGGTCAGATCGGCATTCCCGGAGGTGGCTTCGGCCACGGCTATGGCTCGATGAACGAGGCGGGACTCGCGCCGGTCAGCTGCTGCCTGCCTACCTTCCCGCAGGGACCCAACCCCGTCGAGAGCTTCATTCCAGTGGCGGCCATCAGTGAGCTGCTGCTGCGCCCCGGCGAAACACTCGCCTACAACGGCCAGACGCTCACCCTGCCCGACATCAAATGCGTTTACTGGGCGGGTGGCAACCCGTTCCACCACCACCAGAATCTGCCGCGGTTGCGCCGGGGCCTGGCCCGCGTCGACACGGTCGTCGTACATGATCCGGTATGGACGGCGATGGCCAAGCACGCCGACATCGTGGTGCCGTCCACCACCAGCCTCGAACGCGACGATTTCTCCGGAAGCCGCAATGACCCGCTTTTAGTGGCGATGAAGGCCGTCGCACCGCCGTATGCCAACTCTCGCGACGATTTCACCACGTTCTCAGCCCTGTCCGATCGGCTCGGATTCGGCGAGCAATTCGCCGAAGGGCGCACCGCCGCGCAATGGCTGCGCCACATCTACACCGAATGGGCGGGCGCTCTGGACTTCCCGGTGCCGACGTTCGAGGAGTTCTGGGAACAGGGGTACCTGCGGCTGCCCACCGACCCGGGTCTGACGCTGCTATCGGATTTCCGCGAGAACCCCGACGCACACCCGCTGCACACCCCGAGCGGACGCATCGAGATCTTCTCGGAAACCATCGATGGCTTCGGGTATGCCGACTGCGGCGGACATCCACAGTGGTACGAACCCACCGAATGGCTGAACGGCGAACGTGCCCAAAGCTTCCCGTTACATCTGATCGCGAACCAGCCCCGTACCCGGCTGCACAGCCAGCTCGATTTCGGCGGCACCAGCCAACGCTCGAAGGTTCAGAGACGCGAACCCATCCGCATGCACCCGACCGACGCCACCGAACGCGGTATCGCCGATGGTGACGTGGTGCGGGTGTTCAACGACCGGGGCACCTGCCTGGCGGGCGCTGTTCTCGACGAGGGCCTGCGGCGCCACGTGGTGCAGCTGTCCACCGGGGCATGGTTCGATCCGATCGATCCGGCCGACCCTGATTCGCCCTGCGCACACGGGAACCCGAACGTACTCACCGACGACGCAGGCACCTCGTCGTTGGCTCAGGGCTGCACCGGTCAGCACGTACTCGTGCAGATCGAACGGTTCGAGGGCACACCGCCGCCCGTGCGCGCGTACATCCCGCCACGTCTTGTCGAGCGCGACTAGAGCCGCTACTTCAGTTCCAGCAGGCTGGCGGCCAGCGCCTGCGGCACTCTGGCGATCACCCGCGTGCCGGCCGCGAGGTGCTCGGTGGATTGCACATGCCCGTCGGTATGGATCCGGGCCACCAAGTCACCACGCTCATAAGGGACGACCACGTCGACGGGCACATCGCCACGGGGCACCGTCTCGGCGAGCGCGTCGCGCAGCTTGGCAATGCCGTCGCCGGTGTGCGCCGACACGAACAGCGCTTTGGGCAGCGCACGACGCAACTGCGCCAGGGCAAGATCACTGGCCGCGTCGATCTTGTTGATCACCAACAGCTCCGGTGCCGCCGACGAATCGTGATCCGCGACGACGTCGCTGATGACCGCACGCACCGCTTCGATCTGGGCCAGCGGCGCCACGTCCGAGCCGTCCACCACATGGACCAGCAGGTCGGCGTCGGCCACCTCCTCCAGAGTGGACCGGAAGGCCTCGACCAACTGGGTGGGCAGGTGCCGTACGAAACCGACGGTGTCCGTGATGACGAATTCGCGTCCGTCGTCAAACGTTCCGCGGCGGGTTGTCGGTTCGAGTGTTGCGAACAGTGCGTCCTGGACCAGCACCCCGGCTCCGGTGATCGCGTTCAGCAGGCTCGACTTACCGGCATTGGTGTAACCGACGATGGCGATCGAGGGCACATCGCTTTCGAGCCGACGGCTGCGCTTGGTGTCACGCACCTTCTTCATGTCGCGGATCTCGCGACGCAGCTTGGACATGCGCTCACGGATTCGGCGCCGATCGGTCTCGATCTTCGTCTCACCGGGGCCGCGGGTACCCACGCCGCCACCGGCGCCTCCGGCACGACCACCGGCCTGACGAGACATGGATTCACCCCAGCCGCGCAGTCGCGGCAGCATGTATTCCATCTGCGCCAAAGACACCTGGGCCTTGCCTTCGCGGCTGGTGGCGTGTTGGGCGAAGATATCCAGAATCAGCGCGGTGCGATCGATGACCTTGACCTTCACCGCTTTCTCCAAGGCCACCAGCTGCGCCGGGCTGAGCTCGCCGTCGCAGATCACGGTGTCGGCACCGGTGGCCAGCACGATCTCCCGTAGCTCTATCGCCTTGCCAGAGCCGATATATGTTGCCGGATCGGGCTTTTGGCGACGTTGAATCAAACCTTCGAGCACCTCGGATCCTGCGGTTTCGGCCAGCGCGGCGAGTTCGGCCATGCTGGCGTCGGCCTCCTGGGACGTCCCGTCGGTCCAGACACCCACCAGCACAACCCGTTCCAGGCGCAGCTGCCGGTACTCGACCTCGGTGACGTCGGCAAGTTCGGTGGAGAGCCCCGCCACACGTTTGAGTGCCGCGCGGTCTTCGAGGGCGAGTTCGCCATCGGTGGGTGTCTGATAGGTCGTCGAATTCATGTCTCTGCTGTCTGCTCTTCGCGCGAGTCGCTCGTCGCGCACCGATGCTCCCACCGGTGGCTCATCGATCGCATCCGAATTATCCGCAGGAGCCAATGCCGCCCCACCATTCGTCGGAAATCTCACCGTCGGCCAACAGCATCGAAGGCCCGCGCAGGAAGCTGGACTCTGCGGTGACCGTCACCCGGACCTGTCCGCCCGGGATGTTGACGACGATCTCGCCGGTCGACTGCCCCAGGTGGCGCAGCGCCGCATAGGCGGCCGCCACGGTTCCCGTTCCGCAGGAACGTGTCTCACCGACACCGCGCTCGTGGACCCGCATGTGTACCGCACCGACGGCAGCGTCCGTGCCGTTCACGGGGGCCGTGAGCACCTCGATGTTCACCCCGTCGGGAAACAGGACCTCGTCAAAGCTGACCTGGGCACCCACGTCGAGTATGCGGAGATCCTCAACGGTCAGATCCGGGTCCGCACACGCCAGATGCGGATTGCCGACGTCGATGGCGAGGCCGGAGAACCGCCGACCGCCAACACTTGCCTCGCCGGCGCCGAATTCCTTCACCGGCCCCATGTCGACGGTCACATCGGCCGTGAGCTGGCTCCACGAGTTGATACGTACCGGCCGGGGCCCGGCCAGGGATGCGACCACGAACTCGTCCCGGTGTTCCAGCCCCACCGAACGCAGGTAGTGCGCGAACACCCGCACGCCGTTACCGCACATCTCCGCGATGGAACCGTCCGCATTGCGGTAGTCCATGAACCAGTCTTCGCTGCTCACTCCGGCAGGCTTCTCGTCCAGCACCCCACCCTCGAGGGCAGCGCCCACGGTGGTCACGCGCAGCACGCCATCGGCCCCAAGGCCGCGTTGCCGATCGCATAACGCCTGAACGGCGGGCACCGTCAGATCCCGCTTGGTGTGGATGTCGGGCAACACCACGAAGTCGTTCTGGGTGCCGTGGCCCTTGGTGAACTTCACGTATTCGAGGATAGGCGCCACCGCGACTCAATTTCGCCGCAGAGTGCTCCTGCATCGCCGCCGTCGCCCGCGAGCCACATGATGCGGTGATCGCGGCCGAACCACGATCGCTGACGACGCACGTAGCGCCGGGTGCCGATGAATGTCAGTTCCCGCGCCTGCGACAGATCATCGGAGCCTCCCCCGGCGTCCAAAGCCGCGATCACCTGGGCATATCCGATGGCCCGTGACGCGGTCACGCCCTCGCGCAATCCGGCGTCCAGCAGCTGCTCGACCTCCGCGACAAACCCCTGCTCGAACATCAGGTCGGTGCGCCGCGCGATCCGCTCATCGAGTTTCGAGGTCTCCCAGTCCAATCCGACGATCAGGGTGTCCCAGCGCGGGGCCCCGATGGTGGGTGCCGACGCCGCGAACGGCTGCCCGGTGAGCTCGATCACCTCCAGTGCCCGCACCGTGCGGCGCCCGTCGGTGGGCAAGATGATGGCTGCCGCCGCCGGGTCGCGCACCGCAAGTTCGGCGTGCAGCGCGGCGACTCCGATCTCCGCCAGCCGCTGCTCCCAGCGGGCCCGCACCTGCGCATCGGTGGCCGGAAACGCCCAATCATCAAGCAAGGCTTGGATGTACATCATCGATCCGCCGACGATCACGGGCACATGCCCGCTCGCCAACAAAGTGTCGATGGCCGCGACGGCCTTCTGCTGATAGGTCGCGACGGTGGCGGTCTCGGTCACCTCGAGCACATCGAGCATGTGATGGGGAATGCCCCGGCGGTCAGCCGTAGGCACCTTGGCCGTACCGATATCCATGCCGCGGTACAGCTGCATCGCGTCGGCGTTGACGATCTCGCCACCCAGTCGCTCGGCGATATCCAATGCGAGTGCCGATTTGCCTGTAGCCGTGGGGCCGATGACCGCGATGGGCCGCATCACGACACCTGCCAGGTGCCCGCGAAGTACCCGACCCCGTACGGGGAGCCCTGGTAGAGACACTGAGCTTGGACCTGATCGGACCCCACCAATCCGCCGAGCACCTGGTAGACGGAGCCCCCGGTGATGACATCCGATACGCGGTGCAACGCGGCCGCGTCCCCCTGGGTGAGCGCATCGACAAGGTCCTGCTGCGCGGCACCGGACTCGGGCCGGTATCCCCCGGGCGCCTTGTCGGTGAGGGTGTTGGCGCCGTCGGCGATGACGAGCACACCCGGAGGCGTCGGCATCGCGTGGATCTCGTCGCGCAATGCCCGCCCGATGGCGGCGCCATCCGTGCCCGAGACCAGTCGCGCCTCCACCGCAGCGGCTGGCACCTGCGCCCGCAGCCATCCGGCGATGAGCACCGGCAGTGGGAGTTGGGTGGGTCCGGATATCGTCGAAGACAGCGAAACACGCACGTCAACCCCGTATCCGGCGAATGTGCCCGATACTTCGCTGCCATACCGTCCGTCCCCCGCCCCAATGGCTATCCACTGTGTGGGCAGACTTCGCACCGCGATGATGGCGGCCTCGCGCAGCTCGGCGGTTTCCTGGGCAGCCTCTCCGCCCAGCTCGGGCACCAGCAGCGGGGTCGACGGGCAGATCGCTATCGAAAGAGCCACGGCGTTAGGAAACCTTCGGGGTCGTCGGTGGCGTATTTCCGGTCGTTTCACTGACCCGCGCCTGCAGGACCGCCTCGCTGCGCGCCAGTGCCGCCGTCGCAGCAACCATGATCACCACTGCGAACACGAGCATCATGGCGCCAAAGGTATTGGTGCGAAACGATTCACCTAGTACCAAGATGCCCAGCAACGAGGCGACCACGGGCTCGGTCACCGTCATCGTGGGTAGCGAGGCCACCAAAGTCCCAGCGTGGAAGGCGGACTGCTGGAGCGCCACCCCGGTAATGCCGACCGCCGCCAGCGCGTAGCTTTCCGGGTTGATCAACAGGCGGACAATGCCGTGGCCAAGCGAATCGACAACACCTTTGGTGAGAACGGCCATCAGTCCCCACATGATCCCCGACGCCACCGCCAGCAGCACCGCCCGGCGCGGCCCGGGCCACCGCCGGGCGCCCTCCAGACACAGCAGCGTGACGGGTCCGATGACGGCGGCAACCTGCATCCACAACTGCGGTGTGGCATGTGGCATGCCGGCCACCGGGTTGCCCACCGACACCACCACGGAGATGGCGCCGGCAAGCAGAATCGCGGCTCCCCACTGGTATCCGGTGACCCTGCGTTTGGCCCACCGCGACTCGATGACCAGCGCGAACAGCAACGAGGAAACCATGATCGTCTGCACCAGCACAACCGAGCCCACACCTAGCGCGGCAGCCTGCAGCCCGAAGCCCACCAGGCTGATCAGCGTGCCCAGCCACCAGGGCCAATGCCGCAATAACGTGGTGATGGGACCCAATGCGCCGATATCATCGGCGGGCACGGCGTGGGCAGTGCGCTGGTGGATGACATCGCCGAACGCGACAGCCGCGGCGGCTCCGACGGCGAGTGCCGACGCGATATCCGCCTGGGACATCGCGGCCTCCTTGCGGAATCATCTGGCATATGTTCGCCCGTGCGGCGATGACACCTGTTTGAATGAACGGTGTAGTGAGCTTAGGGCGCCGTGTTGCGCGGCAACAATTGTAGGAAGAGGTTTCATGTCCGATCAGACCCAGCCGGAACTCTCAACACAGCAAGAGAGCGTTGCCCCCGTCCCCCGGCCGGGGCCGAAACCTCATCCGATGCCGCGGCGTCCCGCGGCATCGGCGCCCACCCCTGCTGCTCACCACGGTGACCCGCACAAGTTCGGCCGCGTAGATGACGACGGCACCGTCTGGCTGATCACCTCCGCCGGCGAGCGTCAGATCGGGTCGTGGCAGGCCGGGGATGCCGACGCGGCGTACTCGCATTTCGGCCGCCGATTCGAAGACCTGGAGACGGAGATCCAGCTGCTGGAACTGCGGCTCGGCTCGGGTTCCGGCGATGCACGCAAGATCAAGACCGCTGCCGAGCACTTGGCGCAGACCCTGCCCACCGCCGCTGTCCTCGGCGATGTGGACTCGCTCTCGGCACGGCTGTCGGCGCTCGTGGAGTCCGCAGATACCCAGGCGGCAGCAGCACGCGCACAGCGCGATGAGGCGCGTTCAGCGAGCATCTCCCGCAAGGAGGAGCTTGCCGCCGAAGCCGAGGAACTGGCGACCAACTCCACCCAGTGGAAGGCTGCCGGCGACCGGATCCGCGCCATTCTCGACGAGTGGAAATCCATCCACGGCGTCGACCGCAAGACCGACGACGCCCTGTGGAAGCGGTACTCGACGGCACGCGAGACGTTCAACCGCAGGCGCGGCGCACACTTCGCCGAGCTCGATCGCGAACGCGCCGGGGCACGGGAGAAGAAGGAAGACCTGTGCAAGCAGGCCGAGGCACTCTCGGATTCCACCGACTGGGGTGCCACCGCGGCCGCGTTCCGGAACCTGCTGAATGACTGGAAGGCCGCCGGGCGGGCTCCCCGGGAGACCGACGACAACCTGTGGCACCGTTTCAAGGCTGCTCAGGACAAGTTCTTCTCGGCGCGCAATGCCGAGTCCGCCTCCCGCGATGCCGAATTCGTGGCCAATGCCGACGCCAAGCGCGCGTTGCTGGTCGAGGCCGAGAAGATCGATCCGGAGACCGATGTGGATGCTGCTCGGGCGGCGCTGCGGGCCATCGGCGACAAATGGGATGCCATCGGAAAAGTGCCGCGCGAGCAGCAGACCGATCTGGAACGGCGGCTGCGCGCGGTGGAGAAGAAGGTGCGCGAAGCCGGCGAGTCCGGCTGGGGCGACCCGGAGGCAGAAGCCCGTGCCGAGCAGTTCCGTGATCGCGCACGCCAGTTCGAGGAGCAGGCCGCCAAGGCGGAGGCTGCGGGCAAAGCCAAGGATGCCGAGAAGGCCCGTGCCAGCGCCAAACAGTGGCAGGAATGGGCCGATGCGGCGGTGGCCGCGGTCAAGAGCCGCTCGCGCTAGTTACTGCGCGCCCTCGTCGTCCTCGAAAGCGTCATCGAGGAACGTGCGCTGATCGCGTTTAGCGGCCTCGCGGCGCTGCTGCTCGGCCGCCAGCTGCACGGCGGTACGCGACCACACCACACGCGCCCAGTGGAAGGTCAACAGGATGACGGCGATCCAGGCGACCACCAAACCGATGCCCGGCCCGGGATGTCCGGCTCCGGCGGTCTGACGGGTCCAAATCGCAAGCATGCCAATCACACTGGCGACAAACGAGCCTGCCAGTGCGATCCAGGACAGCACCCAGCGGCGTGTCAGTAATGCCAGCATGGAAAACCCGACACCGAAGACCATGGCAAGCCAGACGAAGATCCTGGACGGCACCCGCACCGATTCCTGGTCTGCGATCGCGCCGTTGACCAGAACGTCGAACCCTCTGGCGTGTCCGGTATGCGGCAGTACGAAGGTCAGCAGCAAGGCGAAGACCAGGACAGCCACCACCATGGCGCGGGCGCCCGGATCGATCTCACCGGCGACTTTTTTCTCGGCCGCATCGATGTCCCTGCGGAACTCCTCGAATTCGGCGTCTTTTCCGGATTCCGCGTCACTCATAGCCCGCACCCTGCAACCTCAATCTGCTCTGCCGCCTTCGGGACTCCGATGGCCGGCATGCCCAAGCCAATTCCCGATGTGGACGGCTTCTTGCCGGTTTCGTGTGCATTACCCGCCTGGGTGCGCCGATGACTGAGCACTCCCCCGTCGGCGATCAGGTGATGCGGTGCCGCGCCGGTCACGTCGACGGTGATGACGTCTCCGGGCCGCAGTTCCCCATCGATGTGCCCCTGCGGCCGGAAGTGCACCAGCCGGCCGTCGCGGGCGCGCCCGCTCATCCGCGCGGTCTCACCGTCCTTGCGCCCTTCCCCGGTGGCGATCAGCACCTCGATCTGTCGACCGATCTGCTTTTGATTCTCTTCCAGCGTGATGGACTCCTGTAACAGGATGAGCCGGTCATAGCGTTCCTGCACAACGGCTTTCGGCAGCTGGTCGGGAAGATCGGCAGCAGGGGTACCGGGCCTGATCGAGTACTGGAACGTGAACGCGCTAGAAAAACGTGCCCGCCGCACGACCTCGAGTGTCTGCTCGAAGTCTTCTTCGGTCTCCCCGGGGAAGCCGACGATGATGTCGGTGGTGATCGCGGCGTCCGGCATGACCGCACGCACCTTGTCGATGATCGACAGGAAGCGCTCGGAGCGGTAAGAACGGCGCATCGCCTTCAGGACGCGGTCTGAACCGGACTGCAGCGGCATATGCAGCTGCGGACACACATTGGGTGTCTGCGCCATGGCTTCGATGACGTCGTCGGTGAATTCGGCGGGATGTGGTGAGGTGAAACGCACCCGTTCCAGCCCCTCGATGCGGCCACAGGCACGCAGCAGGTCGGCGAAAGCGCCACGATCACGGGCGATGTCGGGATCGGCGAAGTTGATGCCGTAGGCGTTGACGTTCTGCCCGAGCAGCGTCACCTCCAGCACACCCTGGTCCACCAGAGCCTGCACCTCGGCGAGGATGTCACCGGGACGACGATCGATCTCCTTGCCGCGCAACGAGGGCACGATGCAGAAGGTGCAGGTGTTGTTGCAGCCCACCGAGATCGACACCCAGGCCGCATAGGCCGATTCGCGCGTCGCGGGCAGCGCGGACGGAAAGTGCTCAAGGGCCTCGACAATCTCAACCTGGGCCTCGTTGTTGTGGCGCGCGCGTTCCAGCAGCGTGGGCAACGAACCGATGTTGTGGGTGCCGAAGACGACGTCGACCCATGGCGCCTTCTTGAGCATGCCCTCGCGATCCTTCTGCGCGAGGCAGCCGCCGACAGCGATCTGCATGTTCGGGTTGGCGGCCTTACGGGGCGCCAGGTGGCTGATGTTTCCGTACAGCTTGTTGTCGGCGTTCTCGCGTACCGCGCAGGTGTTGAAGATGATGATGTCGGCGTCGGTGCCGTCGGGGGCCTTGACGTATCCGGCCGCATCCAGGAGGCCCGACACCCGCTCGGAGTCGTGCACATTCATCTGGCAGCCGTAGGTGCGGACCTGGTACGTCCGGACCGCCGATTGATCGGAAGTCACGGTACTGGTCACGGACTTATGGTACGTGCCCGCGTTCAGGCCGTTTCTCGCGCCGATGGGCGGCGGTTCCGCCACCGCGGCGTCATCGCACCCCGCGCTCCGGAACATGCCAGCCCTGCCACCAATCGTCGATGCTGCAGACGGCGTTCACACCTATCCACATCCACCAGCCGGCCCATATCCACGACTCCGGGTGCCCGGGCGCGGCGAATGCTTCGAGAACACCGAGCACGACGACCATCACGATCAGCGCGGCGACGACCGCGAAGGAGATATCTCGCCGCGGCCGGGGCCGCTCGAGAATCTCGCTGTCGCGCAGATGCCGCCCCGCATCGACGGTCACCTGCCTCGATGGCGTGACCAAACGCATTAGCGAGCTGGGCAGCAGAAATAATCCGCAGACCAGCCCGAAACTCGCCGCGATCCAGCCCCAGGTCGTTGCCCCGTTGATCACCGCGACCGGAAAAGACGCTATGAACAGAACAGATGCGAGGACTCTTGCGGACGCCTTGATTCGCGGGCCTTCGACGGAAGACCGCCGTCGCGTCCACATGGCCCCAGTATTGCAGATGTTTGCTGACGTCGGTCAGGCGAGGTGCCGGATCGCGGACCGTCCTATTCGCGGACCCCGGCGTTCCACGCTGCAAAAGTGTGGGGAACCCGTATTGTCTGACCATGCCGGTGAGCACCGACACCTCAACGAGCGGGGAAAACGCCCCCGCAACAAGCATCCCGATGATCTCCCTTGAGCATGTCGACAAGCACTTCGGCGACTTGCACGTCCTCAAGGACATCACCCTGGAAATCCCACGCGGTCAGGTCGTTGTCATCCTCGGGCCTTCCGGCTCGGGCAAGTCGACCTTGTGTCGCACCATCAATCGCCTCGAACCCATCGACACCGGCACCATCCGAATCGACGGCAAGGCCCTTCCCGAAGAGGGACGCGCGCTGGCCAACCTGCGCGCGGAGGTAGGGATGGTCTTCCAGTCCTTCAACCTCTTCTCACACAAGACAATTCTCGACAACGTGACGCTCGCGCCCATGAAGGTGCGCAAGAAGGACAAGGAATCCGCGCGCAAGCACGCCATCGAGCTGCTGGAACGCGTGGGCATCGCCAGTCAGAAGGACAAGTACCCCGCACAACTGTCCGGCGGGCAGCAGCAACGCGTCGCGATCGCCAGATCGCTGGCCATGGGCCCCAAGGTCATGCTGTTCGATGAGCCCACCTCCGCGCTGGACCCCGAGATGGTCAACGAGGTTCTCGATGTCATGGTGTCGCTGGCCAAAGAGGGCATGACCATGCTGGTGGTGACCCATGAGATGGGATTCGCCCGTAAGGCCGCAGACCGCATCATCTTCATGGCCGACGGTGCCATCGTCGAAGACACGGACCCGGAAAGCTTCTTCACCAATCCCAAGTCCGAACGCGCCAAGGACTTCCTCGGAAAGATCCTCGGCCATTGATCGGCCGCTTACGCGAAGAAGCTCAAGCACTGATGCGACGGCACATCGCGCTGGTGGCGGCAGTTGCCTTGGTGACCGCCCTCGTCAGTTCCTGCGGCAGTACCGAGCCACGTCAGCTGCTTGGATCGATCCGGGGCGGAACCGTCGTCCTCGGTACGAAATTCGATCAGCCCGGGGTGGGCTTGCAGCACCCCGACAAAAAGATGAGCGGATTCGACGTCAAGATCTCCGAGTACGTCGTCAACGCCATCGCCGACGAACTCGGTGTCAAGCACCCGGCCATCCGCTGGTATGAGACGCCGTCGGCGCAGCGCGAGCAGCTCATCGACAACGGCACGGTGGACATGATCGCGGGGAGTTACTCGATCAACTACAGCCGCGCGCAGAAGGTGTCGTTCGCGGGCCCCTATCTCATTACCTACCAAGGGCTCCTGGTACGCAAGGCCGATGACTCGCTGACCACATTGGATGACCTCAACCGGGGCAAGAAGCTGTGTTCGGTGTCCGGATCGACGCCCGCACAGAACGTCAAGAATCTGCTGACCGGCACACAGCTGCAGGAGTTCGATTCGTACTCCTCGTGCGTAGAAGCACTGCGGCGGGGCAAGGTCGATGCACTCACCACCGACGAGACCATCCTGGCCGGGTACGCCAAGCGGTACGAGGGTGAGTTCAAGCTGATTCAGATGAACTACGAGCTGAGCAAGCCGTTGTGCATCGGGAAACCCAAGAAACAGAAGAAAAACGGTGACCCGTTCTCCAGGGAGGTGTACGGGATCGGTCTGGCCAAGGGCGATACCGCAGCCATCGAGGCCATCGACCGCGCACTCGACAAGATGATCGCCAGCGGAACCTGGGATGCCGATCTGCGGGAAGCTCTCGGCGACAGCACTATCGATGATTGGGAGAAGCGCGCCACCGGCGGCACCTACGCGCTGCGGCCCGATCCCTCACCGGCTGCGGTCGAGAAGATCACCGGTGTGAAGCCCGTCGCCGACAAGGCGTGTGAGGCCGCATGAACGCGCTGTGGGCGAACATGGGGCCGCAGCTATGGCCGGCGTTCTGGACGACGCTCAAGCTGACATTCTTTTCTGCGATAGGCGCCCTGGTGTGGGGCACACTGCTGGCCGAATGCCGGGTCTCACCGGTGCCGATCATGCGAATCTTCGGCACCTGGTACGTCAACCTGGTCCGCAATACCCCGCTGACCCTGATCATCTTGTTCTGTTCGGTGGGGCTATACCAGAACCTCGGCATCGCGCTGGCGCCCGAGAACTCCAACTTCATCAGGAACAACAACTTCTGGCTGTCTGTTCTCGGCTTCTCTTTGTACACGGCAACTTTCGTATGCGAGACGCTGCGCTCCGGCTTCAACACCGTTCCGTTGGGCCAGGCCGAGGCAGCCCGGTCCCTCGGATTGCCGTTCTGGAAGGTCTTGACGCTCATCGTGTTACCGCAGGCCATGCGGTCGGTCCTGGCCCCCATGGGCAGCGTGCTGATCGCGCTGGTGAAGAACACCTCGATCGCCTCGGCGATCGGGGTGGCCGAGGCGGCCCTGCTGATGCGGTCGGAGATCGAGCTGTTCGCCGATCAGATCGTCTGGATCTTCCTCATCATCGCGGCGGGATACATGGTGATCACGTTGACGATCGGACTGACCTTCGGATACTTCGCGAAGCGATTGGCGGTGAAGCGATGACCGGCAGCGCCACCGTCATGTACGACGCGCCCGGCCCAAAGGCCAGGGCGGTCAATCGGATCATCGCCGTCGTGTTCACCGCGCTGGTGGTCGCCGTCGGCGCGTGGGTGATCTGGACACTTATCGCCAATGAGCAGCTGACCGCCGAAAAGTGGTCGCCCTTCCTGCAGCCCGACACGTGGACGACCTACATCCTGCCCGGCCTGGTGGGCACCATCAGCGCGGCGGCGCTGTCGATCATCTTCGCGCTGGTCCTCGGCGCGGTGCTCGGCATCGGCCGGCTCTCCGAGCACCGGACGGTGCGCTGGATTTCCAGCGCCCTCGTCGAGTTCTTCCGGGCGATCCCCGTGCTCATTCTGATGGTGTTCTCGTACTACCTGTACGGGCAGCAGGCAGTGTTCCCGTCCGAATACCTGGCGTTCGCTGCCGTGGTGACGGGACTGTCCCTCTACAACGGCTCGGTCATCGCCGAGATCCTGCGCTCGGGCATTCAATCGCTTCCCAAGGGGCAGTCCGAGGCCGCGGTGGCGCTGGGCATGCGCAAGTCGCAGATGATGCGACTGATCCTGCTCCCCCAATCGATCGCGGCAATGCTGCCCGCATTGATCTCTCAGATGGTCATCGCGCTCAAAGACTCCGCGCTGGGCTATGCCTTCGGTTACATCGAGGTGGTGCGGTCGGGCATCCGGTCGGCGTCGTACTACGGAAACTATCTGCCGGCGCTCGTCGTGGTGGCGATCATCATGATCATCATCAACTTCGCACTCTCGTCGCTGGCCACCAACATCGAGCGGCAGCTGCGTGAAGGCCGAAAGAAGAAGAGTCTCTTAGAGGTTCCGCACGCACAGCCCGAGCCGGGATTGGTCACCAAGGACCTGTTGGAGACCCGCGGCGTGGATCCCGCTCATCAGGATCTACGCCGGGATTACGGGGAGTAACTACCGGATCGGCAGTGGCGACTCGTCACCGGCCGGGCGCGGACCGAAGATGCGGCGTTCCGTCTCGGCGATCGGGGTGTCGTTGATGCTGGCCTCTCGCCGTGACATCAGCCCTTCGGCGGTGAACTCCCATAACTCGTTGCCGTAGCTGCGCCACCACTGCCCGGCCTCGTCGTGCCATTCGTATTGAAAGCGCACCGCCATCCGGTTCTCCCGGAATCCCCACAGCTCCTTGCGCAGCGCGTACCCGTTCTCCCTGGCCCATTTGCGGGTCAGGAAGGCGACGATTTCAGCGTGTCCGGTAATGAACTCGTCGCGGTTTCGCCATACCGAATCTTCGGTGTAGGCGGTGGCGACGATCTCGGGATCACGTGTGTTCCAGGCATTCTCGGCGGCCCTGACTTTCTGGTGGGCAGATTCGATGTCGAACGGCGGCAGCGGTGGACGCATGATGTGTCTTTCTTTGTCAGAGAGGTGGGTTGGCGGGCGAGGGATCGGCTTCACCCCACCGTAAGGGGCTGGCGTTGACGGTCTCGATGGCCTCGTCGATGGTGAAGTCGACGGAGCACTGCGCACCGGGGGCGAAGGTGCTCTCATCCCAGTTGAGGCGTGCGGTTCCCGTGAGCTGCAGGGTTGATCCGTTGCGCCAGTTCGGTATCAGCAGACCGCACCGGGGATCGACGTGCAGGTTCCCCAGCGTCATGAACATGGAGTTGCCGAGGTAATCGGGCCACCGCAGCTCCTGTGGTGAGAGCACCCGCAGGAACCCTGAATTGCCCCCACGGTGTGACGCGTCGGCATTGCCTTCCTTATCGGCGGTGCCGATGATGAAGGTATCCGTTGCAGAGATCAGTTGCTGCTGTTCGTCGTTCAGGGCAGTCGCGTGGCGCGGCTCTCCGGGCAGTGCCGAGCCGATCCCAAGTACATCGCGTCGCGCGATGTACTTGGGGCAGTTCGAATACACCTGATCAGTGGTGACGATAAGACCCCGCCCTGACGGCACGGCGGTGCCGTTCACACGCATCCGGCGTCGGCGCTGCGGCTGCAACGCGATCATGCCGATCTTGCGCTCCGATTGCAGTGGCTCGGCCAGCGGGTCGTCGGGGTCCGGCACACCGTCAATCGCGATGGTCTGGGCATCGGTGGCATGCGCGAAACCCGGTGGCCCGACGATCTGGCTCGCCCACATCCGGCCAGCGTCATCGCGTGCCGACACGAAGACCAGGGGCTGGGCGGCCAGAAAGGCCGCCGCAAGCTCCGGTATCTGCGCCGAAATGATCCGCCCGACTCTAATAGCGCTGTCGGACTGCCCCATTCGGCGCTGTACGGCAAGCTCGCCGAAGTGGTACGTCATCTCAGAAGAATCCGCATGTCGGCGCGTCGCCGGCTGGCGCCCCATGCTGCTCGACGCCCGCCGACGCGAATACCTCGAGACGAATCCCATCGGGGTCGGTGAAGAAGATTCCACCCGAGGATGCGCCCTCCTGGTGCGCCACCACGCCCTCATGCACGAAAATCGTCGACAGTTCCTTCAAGACCGCCTCCACCTCACGCACCTGCTGCACCGAATCCACTTGGAACGACAAATGGTGCAAGCCCGGTGTGGCCGCCGAGAATTCCCCGTCGCTTTGCTCCCAGAGGGTGAGCACGGGTCCGTCATCAAATCCGAGGAAGGCGAACCGCTGTGCGCCGTCCTCGTTGGCCGCAAGTTGCTCGAATCCGAACGCCTGCCGATAGAACGCGACCGACCGCTCCAGATCACTGACGTTCAATCCGATATGACCGGTGGCCACACGAGGCGCGATGACAGTGCCCATAAGAGATCCTCTCTAACCAATAAAATTCTGTTACCGGTTAGACCGTAAGCGCGAAGCATCCCCAGTGTCAACCACCTATCAAGTTTTATCGGTTAGAATTCATGCAACACACTCCCCCAGAGAGGAGGCGGCTAGCCTCAGGCCATGTCCGATCCACGTCCCCATCTCGGCGAACCGCTCGCACTGGACCTGTTGAACACCCGGTGGATGAGCGGCGACGGACTGCAGGATCTGCTCAGCACGCTTGACGGCGTACGAATCTGGCTGCGTACCAACAATCTTCATGATCGATGCACCGCCAACGAGAAGACCCAGGAGGCGTTGCTCTTTGCGCGCGACGCCATTTATCGCGCGGTGAAGGATGATCAGGGCGACGAGATCAACGCGGTGCTCTCCCACGGCGCGATCCGCCGCTCACTGACCCCCGACGGGCCGGTAAACACCGCCGAGGTGCCCGAATCGCATTGGCTTCCGGGTTGGCTGGCGGCCGACAACCTATTGACCCTGCTATCCGACTCCTCCGATCGGATCAAGCAATGCGCTCACCCACACTGCGTTCTGTTCTTCTATGACACATCCAAGAACGGCGCGCGCCGATGGCATTCCATGGCGACCTGCGGAAACAGGGCGAAGGCCGCACGGCATTACGCCAAGAACACCTAAATAGCCTTCACAGCTGCATCACAGGACCGATTCTTACTCAACTATCACAATCGGAGTATTACGTAACAGGTATCACTTCGTTACCATAACCCTCATGCGAAACATCGTATTGGCCGTTGGCGTGTCCGCCGTTTTCGGAGCGGCGTGCGCAGGGGCTGCACTCACGGGTGCGCCGGTGGCCTACGGAGCTCCGTTGAACTTCGATTGCCTGCAGGTCGCGACACCGGTTGGAATGAATCTCACCTGCGTGAACCCGACTCCGTTCACCATGGACGCGCACTTCAAGGGGAATTGTGGTCCGCTCCCCATGCTCAATGAAGACACCGAGATCGGGCCATTCAAGACGATCTCCCGCCAGGTCCCGTGCCTGCCGGGCGTGCAGTCACCGTCGGCCGAAGCGTCGATGAGCATGAGATCCAACGCGCCGGACGAAGGCAACCCACCGCCCGAGGCCCCGGCACGTCCATTCGGTCTATAAGCAGTCTGCGCGCGCCACTACCCGACGTCGCGTCGGTCTTGTTCGGAAGCAAGGGCGTTCTTCACCACGTCATAGGCCATGGATTGGCCGTATCCGCGGCGCGCGAGCATGGCGACCAATCGCCGCGCGGCTTTGATACCCCCGTCGTCGAGATTTTCTGACCGGAGTTTTTTGGCGACAAGCTGTGCCGCACGTGACCGCTCGGCGTCCCCGTCGATCTGCGCAAGGGCCGCGGCCGCATTCTCGGCCGACACTCCCTTGGTCCGAAGCTCCGCGGCCAAGGCGCGCTTGCCTTTTCCTGCGTAGGTATGCCGGGACTGCACCCATTGAGTGGCAAAGTCGGCGTCATTGATCAGGCCGGCGGTCGCCAACCGTTGCATGATTCGCGTGGAAACCTCATCGGGGTACCCGCGCCGAGTGAGCCTTTCGGTCAACTCGGCGCGGGTACGCGCGCGACTTGTCAACAGGCGAAGGCAGTATGACCACGCCTGCTCGTCCCGCGAGTCAACCGGTTCACGCGTCGGGGCTTCGGGTACCGACGCGACCCGGGCTCGCAGTTCGTCTAGGGATTCCCTGGAAGGAGAATCAGAAATCGACTGGGGCCGGGACGACTTCGTCATCGGTCAGCACCGCTCCGATACCAAGCTTTTCCTTGATCTTCTTCTCGATCTCGTTGGCGACATCGACGTTCTCCAACAGGAAGTTGCGGGCATTTTCCTTGCCCTGACCCAACTGCTCACCCTCGTAGGTGAACCAGGAACCGGACTTGCGGATGAAGCCCTGCTCCACGCCCATGTCGATGAGCGACCCCTCCTTGGAGATGCCCTTGCCGTAGAGGATGTCGAACTCGGCCTGCTTGAACGGCGGCGACACCTTGTTCTTGACCACCTTGACGCGAGTGCGGTTACCCACCGCATCGGTGCCGTCCTTGAGGGTCTCGATACGGCGCACATCAAGACGCACCGACGAGTAGAACTTCAAAGCCTTACCACCGGTGGTGGTTTCGGGCGAACCAAACATCACACCGATCTTCTCGCGGAGCTGGTTGATGAAGATCGCGGTGGTACCCGAGTTGTTGAGTGCACCGGTCATCTTGCGCAGGGCCTGGCTCATCAGACGAGCCTGCAGACCGACATGGCTGTCACCCATCTCACCCTCGATTTCGGCACGAGGCACCAAAGCCGCCACCGAGTCGATCACGATAAGAGAGATGGCGCCGGAACGCACCAGCATGTCGGCGATTTCCAGAGCCTGCTCACCGGTATCCGGCTGAGAGACGAGCAGCGAGTCGGTATCGACACCGAGCTTCTTGGCGTATTCGGGGTCGAGCGCATGCTCGGCGTCGATGAACGCAGCGATACCGCCGGCGGCTTGCGCGTTGGCGACCGCGTGCAGCGCGACGGTGGTCTTACCCGAGGATTCCGGTCCATAGATCTCGACCACGCGGCCACGAGGCAGGCCACCGATACCAAGCGCCACATCCAGCGCGATGGATCCGGTCGGGATCACGGAGATGGGCTGACGCACCTCGTCACCCAGCCGCATGACCGAGCCCTTACCGAAGCTCTTGTCGATTTGTGCGAGCGCGAGTTCAAGCGCCTTCTCGCGATCCGGTGCCTGCGCCATGGTGTTCTCCATTTCGTCTCGGTGTTCGAAGATCGGTCCGATTCGGTTGCCGATCGGTTGAGGTGGACGCTAACCGACCCCACCGACAAGCGATCTACCTGCACGGATCGTCTCTTCGACTGCAATCAGAGTAAGGCGAACATCTGTTCGAATCAAGCAGGCGCGCCGATGCGGCGTGTCATCGAGTCATCACCACTGATCGCGTGGGACATCGAAATCGGCACATAGCGCCCGCCACACATCCCGCGGCTCCACCCCGTCTTCGACTGCCTGCGACGCCGTCCGTCCACCGAGGGCGGTCAACACATGGTCGACCAGTACCGACGAGCCGTAGACCCGACCGAATCGACCGGTGACAAGCTCATGAAACTCCGTCAGACGCACACGGTCACCTTAGGGCCGCCACCACGTCCTGGCACACCCGTACCGGATCTGTGACGTCCGCGGCACCGGCAGCAGCCCGGCGTGCTGCCTCGGTGTAGCGCTGCTCACCCAGCACCTTGCCGATCGCCGCCGCCATAGCCTCGCAGGTCAGCGGTCGCACCAGCTCAGCACTACCTTGCCGCACAACACGATTCGCCAACTCCCACTGGTCGCCGCCGCCAGGAACAACCACCGCAGGCACCCCGGCCAGCAATGCCTTGCTCAGAAAGCCGTGTCCCCCACCGCAAATGGCCAAATCGGCACAGGCGAGCAAAAGATCCTGACGCGCCAGCCCGGCAATCGCCCACGAAGGCAGGCCCGACGCGGGCGGATCCAGCGCGGACACAACCACGCGCGCACCCACTGAATCCAAAGCCCGTATCGCCAGTTCGGACATCCCTTCAGCTCCGGTGAAGGCCGTCGACGGTGCGATCACCACCACCGGTCCCGTACCCAACGGCGGCTGCAGCGCAGCGTCGGTGGGCTCCCAATGCAGGGGGCCCACCAGGACCGCCTCATCCGGCCAATCGGGACGCGGCACTTCCAGCGCGGGCAATGTCGCGATCAGCCGTCGGACGGGTCCGGGGTCGCGGGCGGGCAATCCGATCTCTACCCGCGCCTGCGAGCGCTGCCGCAAGCCTTCATCGATCGACCTTTGCGTCAACCGACGCATCAACCCGTCACGCAGCCTGCCACGCAAGCCCTCACCAGGAGCCAGTCCACTTCCCAATGGCGGCAATCCTTTTGACGGCAGGTACAGCGGATGCGGGTTGAGTTCCACCCACGGCACACCGAGCAACTCACCGGCCATGCCTCCGCAGGCGGTGATCACATCGGATACGATGAGATCCGGCGCCAGTTGCCCCAACTGATCGAGATTGGCCAACGCCATATGGGCCGCCCGCTGATGGATCTTGGCGCCCGCGTCTGCGTCGTCATCGGCAACCCGGGGCTGCAGCCCCAGAAGCTCTACCGACTCGAGTCCGGCGGCACGGGCCTGATCGAGCCAGCGCGTTCCCGTCAACAACACGGGGTCGTGCCCGGCCGCCGCGAATTTCAGGCACAACGCGATGGCGGGAAAGGCATGCCCGGGATCCGGACCGGCGACCACGGCAACACGCACCGCCCTACCCTGCCACAGCGATTCGGGCTAGGTTGAAACGCATGACTGACGCCACGCTGGCTCCTTCCACGTTGACTCCAGCCGAGACCGTCACCCGATTCCTGGAATCCCTGCAAACCGAGGACATCGACTTCGCGGGATCGGTGCTGGCCGAGGACCTCGTCTATCAGAACGTAGGTCTGCCCACCATCTATGGCCGGCGCGCGACTCTTAAGGTCTTCGAACCACTCACCAAGCCGCAGTTCGGATTCGAAGTACAAATCCACCGCACCACCACCAACGGGAACAGTGTGATGAACGAGCGCCACGACGCCATCGTCATCGGACCACTTCGTCTGCAGTTCTGGGTATGCGGAGTCTTCGAGGTGTCGGACGACGGAAAGATCACCCTGTGGCGCGACTACTTCGACATGTTCGACATGTTCAAGGCCACGGTGCGCGGCCTTGTCGGCATCGCCATCCCCGCCCTGCGGCCGCGCTTCTAAGTCTGGTTCAGCCCCCTATCCAAAGCCTTCGACAGCCGCTAGCGTCGGGCGCATGACGGACACTCTCACCACCATCAACCCAACGGAGATCGTCGAGGGTCTCTGGGACGCCATGCGGCTCGGCGATCTGGCGTCCATCGACACCGTCCTGGATGAGAACGTCAGCTGGGAAAACGTCGGCTTGCCTGCGATTCGCGGGCGGTCTTCGGTGATGCGTGCCTTATCCGGGCTCAACCTCCCCGGCGTTGGTTTCGATGTGAAGATTCACCGGATCACCGCCACCGGCAATACGGTGATGACCGAGCGCACCGACGTCCTCATCGTCGGTCGCCTGCACGTCGGATTCTGGGTCTGCGGAGTGTTCGAAGTGACGCCGCGCGGCACCATAGCTCTGTGGCGCGACTACGCGGATGTCCTGAACATCACGGTCGGCTTCGCGCGCGGCCTGCTCGGCATCGCCATTCCCGCACTGCGACCGACTCTGGCGCACTGAGATTATCTAACATAAATTAGTCTCATGGTTACCGCGGGATCGCCCACCAGACTGGACCCCGGAGCGATTGTCACCCGATTTCTCGAGGCCGTACAGAACGACGACATCGACTTCGCACGAGACGTACTGGACGAGAACATCGTCTATCAGAATGTCGGGCTCCCCACCATCCACGGCAAACAGGCTGTACTTCGATTGTTCGGGGCGCTGGAGAACACGTCGTTCGGTTTCGAGGTCGATGTTCAGCGCACCACCACCAACGGATACACCGTGATGAACGAGCGCTACGACGCCCTCAGCTTCGGCCCCTTACGCACACAGTTCTGGGTGTGCGGTGTCTTCGAGGTGAGCGAGCGCGGCACCATCACCCTGTGGCGCGATTACTTCGACTTCGCGGCGGTGTCTCGCGCTTTCCTGCGGGGCCTCATCGGCATCGTGGTGCCGTCGCTGCGGGCGCGGTTCTGAAAACCGTCGTACGAATCCGCTGGCCGGACCTGGGGCCACACCCCGATATCTGATCGCGCCCCTTCTCCCCCGCGACGGTGCTCGCTAGCGTTGGCTGATGACCGACATTCTGGCAAGAACCGACCCCACTGCCGCCGTCGAAACCCTTTGGAGCGCTGCCGGTCTAGGCGATTTGGCAGTGCTCGAGTCCGTCCTCGCCGACGATGTCCGATGGGAGAATGTGGGCCTGCCCGCGGTGCGTGGGCGCAAGGCTGTGTTGCGCGTGTTATCCGCCGTGAACTGGCCCGGGGCAGGATTTGGCGTCAAGATTCACCGAATCACCGCCACCGGAAACACCGTGATGACCGAGCGCACCGACGTGATCATCGTGGGCCCGCTACACATCGGCTTCTGGGTCGTCGGAGTCACCGAGCACTCGAATGATGGAAAGATCACGCTCTGGCGTGACTACGGCGACGTTCTCAACGTCACTCTCGGTTTCCTGAGGGGCCTGCTGGGGATAGTTTTCCCGTCTGTACGTCCGCGGCTCTAGGGCAGCCGGGATTTGTCCGCGTCGGTGACCGCGCGGTACAGCATGACACCCCCGAGAATCACCACACCGGCCACCAGCATCGGTACCACGAGCTTGAAGATGGCGCCCACGACCAGAAACGCCAGCCACACGCTCAGCAGCACGCCAATGATCTTCCACAACACCGGTACCCACCGTTCTCTCGACTGCGATAGAGCAAGCCTGGCAGTCGGATCGGCACCTGAGGAACCCCGGATCGCGAAGATCAGGGAAAGATCGGGGATTACCCTGACAGCTGGCCGAGTTCGTCGAGGGCACCCGCCCACCCGGTGAGCCGGTCGGTTGCCGACACCAGGTCATCGAGTAGCGGACCGCGTGACATCGGCGAGGCGAGGACCGCCCCGCCATTTCCGGCCGACACCAACTGCGCTGCCGCGGTGACCAACTCGTTGTATTGACGCACACCAGTGTCGAGTTGCGCAGTGAACGCACTAATGGTCGGTTGCAGATACTCACGGGTGTGTGGCGCCGCGACAGCGGCGCGCTCCATGGACACCACTTCCTTGGCGGTCGCGGCCATCACATACGCAGCCTGATTGGCCGCAGTAAGAATCTGCCGCCCCTCGCTGTCGGGAATCATGTTGCCGCGCTCCACCACTCCGAGAAGAGAGAACAGCGAGCGCTCGGCGGCATCCAGCGCCGCCATGGGCGGACGCGCCATCGAACCTATTGGCGGCAGCCGTCGTTCCACTCCGGGCCGCGGCGGCGGCAACGGCTCAGCCTTGAGGTACCGATACCGCACAAACAGATACGTGGCCGGAATCGCACAACCGGCGGTGAGCAGCGCCGGGATGATCAGCAGCCAGGGGGGTGCGCCGGTAGTCGCAAGCACCGTCGTGACAAGCAGCCCGGCCGCGCAGGCCAGCGCCCAGCGGATACTCCACCGCTTGGCTCGTAGACGCCTCCGCAGCAGTTTCTCGCGTTTGTCAGACATCACCCGCATGCGTGCGGCGAGTTCCTCGCCCAGATCGTTGACGTTGTTGACCACACGGCGCAGCAGCTGCTCCCAGCCTCCTTGCACCGCGGTGCGACGGGGCGGCTGGGGGGTCATGTTCACATTGTGCCCGAAAATTCGGCGGTCGCCGAGGACGAATTGTCCATGCGACAAATCCGCCGAGTGGGCGCGGCTGCGTCCCCACTCGGCGGATTGAAGCGAAAGAAGAGAGAAAACTACTGCTGGCCCAGCGGGTTAGCGGGATTAGCCTGCTCTGGTGCCGTCGCCGGTGCCGGGGTCGCCGTGCCACCGCTGGGCAGGGCCTCACCCTTCATGGAGGCGCGGATCTGCTCCAGACGCGAATGTCCGGCCATCTGCACACTGGCCTGCTGTACCTCAATCATGCGGCCCTGCACAGAGTTCTGCGCCAGCTCGGCCTGACCAAGGGCGTTGGCGTAACGGCGCTCGATCTTGTCGCGCACCTCGTCCAGACTCGGGGTGTTGCCTGGGGCGGCAAGCTCGCTCATCGACCGAAGCGAGGCGGACACCTGCTCCTGCATCTTGGCCTGCTCCAGCTGGCTCAGCAGCTTGGTCCGCTCGGCGATCCGCTGCTGCAGCATCATCGCGTTCTGCTCGACGGCCTTCTTGGCCTGGGCGGCCGCGGCAAGCGCCTGGTCGTGCAGCGCCTTGAGGTCCTCGACGCTCTGCTCGGCGGTAACCAGTTGGGCGGCGAACGCCTCGGCGGCGTTGTTGTACTCGGTCGCCTTGGATGCATCTCCCGAGCCGGTGGCCTGATCGGCCAAGGTCAGCGCCTGACGAACGTTGACCTGAAGTTTCTCGACGTCGGCGAGCTGACGGTTGAGGCGCATCTCCAGCTGGCGCTGATTCCCGATTACCGAGGCGGCCTGCTGCGAAAGCGCCTGGTGGTTCCGCTGGGCCTCCTCGATGGCCTGCTGAATCTGCACCTTGGGGTCTGCGTTCTCGTCAATCTTCGCGTTGAACAGTGCCATCAAGTACTTCCACGCCTTGACGAACGGGTTAGCCATGAGATCGATCCGCCTTCTGCTTGGATGCCGGTAGTCGTCGCTACCTACGACTGCGTGGGTCCCAACTTATCTGTTGCATGCCGATCCCCACACCCCCTACGGGGCGCAAAACAATGCGACCGCCACAGTAGTTAGGCGGCCGCCATTGCGCGAACCTGCGGAATGACCACCTTGGTCGCGACATCGATCCCGCTGAGCGAGCCGGCCGCTGTCGTCACTGCGGGCTGCGGAGCCGCGACGGCAGCCTCGCGATGCGCCAGCCTCGCGCTGACCTCGGATAACACCTCCGACAGCGGGACATCGAGCGCACCGCAGATCGCGGCCAGCAGCTCGCTGGAGGCTTCCTTGCGGCCACGTTCCACCTCGGACAGATATCCCAGGCTGACGCGTGCCGAGTCCGATACCTCGCGCAATGTCCTGCCCTGCCCGGATCGGGCGTTCCGCAGGGTGTCGCCGATGGCCTCTCTAAGCAACAGCGCCATGTCTTTCTCCTTTGCGTCCTGAACGTCGGTGTCCGTACCGCGTGTTAGTTGAGTCTGCCTTGCTCAACGTTGCCACGCAGCGCGAGGTTCCCGACGTGTTCATGTGGATTTTGACTCGTGCGCCACATTCGGCGTCATAGAAAGTCGGTGATCACGGTCAGCAAGGGGTTCGCCGACGCCCGGCTTATTCGGCCTTCGGCCGGGGCCGCAGCGCCTGCACCAGGTAGTCGACACCGGTGATGACGGTGAGTGCCACCGCCAGCCCCATCAGGACCGCAGCGGCGGTGTGCCAATGCCCCGTCAATGGCAGCAGATACCCGGCGATCGCCAGTGACTGCACCGTGGTCTTGAGCTTGCCGCCCCGGTTGGCGGGGATCACCCCATGGCGGAGCACCGAGAAACGCAGCACCGTGATCCCGATCTCGCGCACCAGGATGACCGCGGTAACCCACCACGCGAGATCTCCGAGCACGCTGAGCCCCACCAGTGCCGCACCGACAAGCGCCTTGTCGGCAATCGGGTCGGCAAGCTGGCCGAACGGGGTGACCAGACCATACCGGCGGGCCAGCACGCCGTCGTAGCGGTCGGTGGCGATGGCTAATGCGAACACCCCGAAAGCGGCAATGCGCCAGGAGGATTGGTGCCCGCCCGCGGTGAACAGGACAGCGATGAACACCGGTACGAGCACGATGCGCAGCACCGTCAGGATGTTGGCAATGTTCACCACCGGCACCGGCGCAGCCGAAGCCTCGGAATCAGGCTGGGTTTCCGGTGGCATCGGCACGTCAAACACCCTATCTGTTCTAGAGCTAGCTACTGTTCACGCATGAGCGCTGAAGGTATATCCGGCATCTCGACTAACACGGCTCCCGCGGTGACCGTTCGTCGTGCCCGTACCTCCGATGTGCCCGCTATCAAGGCGCTCGTCGACGTCTACGCCGGACGCATCCTGCTGGAAAAGAACCTTGTGACGCTGTACGAGGCGGTTCAGGAGTTCTGGGTGGCCGAGCTCGACGGGGACGTCGTGGGCTGCGGAGCCCTGCATGTGCTGTGGTCCGATCTCGGTGAGGTGCGCACCATCGCGGTGCACCCCCGGCTCAAGGGCTCGGGGGTTGGGCACGCGATTGTCAGCCGCCTGCTCGATGTCGCCAGGGAACTCGAACTCAAAAGAGTCTTCGTACTGACCTTCGAGGTCGACTTCTTCACCAAACACGGATTCCGCGAGATCGATGGCACCCCGGTGACGGCCGAGGTCTACGAGGAGATGTGCCGGTCCTACGACACCGGCGTGGCCGAGTTCCTCGACTTGAGCTACGTGAAGCCGAACACCCTGGGCAACACCCGCATGCTCGCCCACCTCTGATTTCTGCGCATCGGGCATTCTGGGCGCGATCGTCGGCCATGATCGAGGCATGCCAAGACTGCGCCAGGTCTCCCGCGCCGAAACCGACGACCTCCTTGTCCATCGCATGTATGACCAGATCTTCGGTGATCGCGATCCGGTCTCCGATCCCGGGACCACCACGGGCACACCCGGTGACTGGTGGACGGTCTTCGCGCTCGTACCCGAGGCGCTGAAGCATTCGGTTCAGGGTTTCGCGTTCTACCGCAGTCCCGATCGCAAGCTGGACCCGGTCCTGCGGGAGCTTGGCCAAACACGCGCCGGTTGGGCTCGTCGCAGCCAGTTCGTGTTCTCCCAGCATTGCAAGTCGTGCCGCATGGTGGGTATGTCCGAGGAAATGATCGCCGCGATCCCGTCGTGGAGTACCGCTGATTGCTTCACCGCGGCGCAGCGGGCCGTGCTGGCCTACACGGACTGCCTGGTTCTCGACGGGGGCCGGGTGCCCGACGGGATCTTCGCCGCGCTGAAAGCCCACCTCTCCGACGAAGAGATCCTGGAACTCACCTACATCACCGCGATGTATGAAATGCACGCGGTGATGAGCACGGCCTTACGCCTGGAGTGGGACAACCGCGACGAGCCGATCGTGGAGATCGCCGCCCCCGAGGGATTCACATCCTTCGATGTGGGCGACGCCATCGCACTGCGGCGCGACGAGAACGCTTAGAAGTCTTCGGGCACCGCGCCGTCGTCTTCGTCTTCCTCGTCGGCTCCCCCGCCGCCGCGGATCGATGCCATCACACTGCCGAGGTCCTCGGGCTTCACCATGACCTCGCGCGCCTTGGATCCCTCACTGGGGCCGACGATTCCGCGCGTCTCCATCAGGTCCATGAGGCGACCCGCCTTGGCGAAGCCGACCCGCAGCTTGCGCTGCAGCATTGAGGTCGAGCCGAATTGACTCGACACCACGAGCTCGACGGCCTGCAAGAAGGCGTCCATGTCGTCACCGATGTCGGGATCGACGTCTTCTTTACCGGGACCGCCGCCGACCTTGGTCGCGGTGACACCCTCGGTGTAGTCGGGCTCGGCCTGTTCCTTGGCCGCCGCCACCACGGCGCTGATCTCCTCGTCGGTGATGAAGGCGCCCTGCATGCGAATCGGCCGCCCGGCGCCCATCGGCAGGAACAGTCCGTCACCCATGCCGATGAGCTTCTCGGCGCCGGGTTGGTCCAGGATGACGCGGCTGTCGGTCAGCGATGAGGTCGCAAAGGCAAGGCGCGAAGGCACATTCGTCTTGATGAGGCCGGTGACCACGTCCACCGACGGACGCTGGGTGGCGAGCACCAGGTGGATACCGGCCGCTCGCGCCTTCTGGGTGATACGCACGATGGCGTCCTCGACGTCACGAGGCGCGGTCATCATGAGGTCAGCCAACTCGTCGACGACGGCGAGAATGAAGGGGTACGGACGGTACTCACGCTGGCTACCCAGCGGGGTGGTGATCTCGCCGGAGCGCACCTTCGCGTTGAAGTCGTTGATGTGCCGGACCCGGCTGGCCTGCATGTCCTGGTATCGCTGCTCCATCTCTTCCACCAGCCAGGCCAGGGCGGCCGCAGCCTTCTTCGGCGAGGTGATGATCGGGGTGATCAGGTGCGGAATGCCTTCGTAGGGTGTCAGTTCCACCATCTTGGGGTCGATCAGGATCATCCTGACCTCCTCCGGGGTGGCGCGGGCCAGCAGCGAAACGAGCATCGAGTTGACGAAGCTCGACTTGCCCGAACCGGTGGAACCGGCAACCAGCAAGTGCGGCATCTTGGCCAGGTTGGCGGAGATGAAGTCGCCCTCGATGTCCTTGCCCAGGCCGATCAACAGCGGATGGTGATCGGTGCGGGTTTCGGGTGCGGTCAGCACGTCGGCCAGCCGCACCATCTCTCGGTCGGTGTTTGGCACCTCAATGCCGACCGCTGACTTGCCGGGGATCGGCGCGAGCAGACGCACGCTGTCGGTAGCCACCGCGTACGCGATATTGCGTTGCAGGGCGGTGATTTTCTCCACCTTGACGCCGGGGCCGAGCTCAACCTCGTAGCGGGTGACGGTGGGACCACGGTTGAAGCCGGTGACCGCCGCATCGACCTTGAACTGTTCGAGCACTCCGGTGATCGCGGCGATCATGTCGTCGTTCGCCGCGCTGCTTTCCTTCGGGGGATCTCCCGCGATGAGCAGATCCAGCGAGGGCAGCACGTAGGGGCCCTCGACCACCCGATCGACAACGGGCATCTGCGGTTTCGGCTTGGACTTCTTGGTCGACTTGACCACGGGCGCCGGCTTGGGAGCCGGTGCAGCGGGCGGCTCTGGCGCCGCCGCCTCTTCCTCAAGCGGGTAGTTGTCCATCGGGGTGGCGCCGCGCGTGAATTCACGCGTCGCCTCGTAGTCGTCTTCGGGCTCGTAGTCCTCTACGTAGTCTTCGTCGTCCCACTCCTCATCCCATTCGTCGTAGTCCCTGGGCGAGAACATGTTCCGAAGGGTGTCCGGGATGTCGCGGATCGTGGTGCCGGTCAGTAGCAGCACCCCGAAGACGATCGCCATCACGAGTAGCGGCGCGGCGATCCACGCGGTGAGGCCTTGTGCGAGCGGCCCACCGATCACGAAGCCGACAAATCCTCCCGCGTCCGCTCGCCCCTCTGGGGAATCGGGGGAACCCGCGAACAGATGCCACAGCCCCAGGATCGGCAGCGCGACCATGGCGAAGCCGAGCAGTAGGCGCGGACGCTCCTCCGGGTTCGGCTCGGTGCGCATCAAGAACACCGCGATGACGACGGCGATGATCGGCACCAGTGCGACACCGGATCCCACGACCGCGCGGAAGACATCGTCGATCCAGCCGCCTACCGGTTTGGCGGCGTGGAACCATGAGCTCGCGCCCACCACGAAGGCCAGGCCCAGCAACGCCAGCGCTACACCGTCGCGCCGGTGACCGTGCTCGATGTCGTGAGCCCTGCCCACCGACCGGAACAACGACCCCACGCCGTGGGCGCAGGCGTGCCACCCGCTACGCGCCCCTCGGCCCAATGCCACCAGCGGCGTCGTCCAATGCTGGTTACGACGCTGATTACGCCGGCGCGGTGCCGGACGACGGGTCGGCGCGGTGTTGCGCGACCGGGGTCCCGATTTGGTGTTCCGGCCACGCGAACGGCTGACAGTCTTACTCGCCATGGCGACAGCCTAGTCGCAACAGTCACATCTGCACCATCTGCAACACGGCTAAAACCGCTAGTAAGCAAATGTTTTGTCACCTACGCGAGGCCATCCCGAGACAGTCTCGTGACCTGCGAAACCCGGCTCAGCGTGCGGGGCGGGGCTTGGTCTCACCCAGCCAGGACTGATTCGCCGCGATATAGAACTGATCGCCGTTGAAGCTGCTCGCGGAATGACCCCGGAAGCAGTAGACGCCCTGATCCTTGGTGACTGCGCATTTGACGGCGCGGTAGTTGAAGTAGTTACCGGGCGTGAGCACCGGCGGACGCGTCGCCGGCGTGAACAGCGCGTCATTGGTGGTGTCGAAATGAGCACGCCAATCACCCGGGAACCAGGCGACTTGGTTCGTACTGGCAGGCGCCCCAGGGAACGAGCCGTTGCAGCCGAAGCTTCCGTCGATCCAGATCGCACAAGTCAACCCGCGCGGCGTCGAAAACCATGCCCCATCGGTGTCGTCACGCAAGAACTGCTCGAAGTCGGCCTGCTTGAACTTGGTGGCGTTATTGACGTCGGGATAGGGATTTGGGTCCCCGGGGATGTCTGGGTCCGCCATCGCGAAGGCCAGCGATCCGGCACTTAGTCCCAGCATCAGCGCGATAGGTGCCACTATCCGAGCCAGCAGCCGCATTCCAAGCCCTCCCGATATTCGTGGTTACTGAGTCAGCAAAATAGCGAGGCCGATTGTATTGACGCCGTCGATCCGGCGCGGGAAAACCGGCCAGACACTTGACAATGAGTGTTGCCAACATGCCTGTGTGCTCGCTAGCCTTTCCCCATGAGTGGCAACGGCGCCCTATCGACGGTCAGCACACATCCCAACGACTACTACTGGCGGGCAGGTATGAACCTGCGCCCCGCACCTGCCCGGCTGCGCTTCGATGCCATGTGGACCCAATCCCGCAGGGACATCCTGGCGCCGTGGATGGACTTCCAGGAGATCCCCAGGGAAACGGCGCGTACCCGGCTGCTCGCCGATCACCTCTGGCAGGGCGACGAGCTGATGGATGCGGTCGTGGACCGCATCCGGAAGATGCCCGCGCGCCAGGGACGGGCGATGCTTACCCGGGCCCTTGACCACGGCATCGAATCGATAGAAAACCCGCCGGCAGAGTTTGTCGCGCTGTTCGCGCAGCTCGATAATCCGCCCCCGTGGTACGACCCCGCGCTCTGGGAGCGGGGCCGCCAGCTATGGAACAACTCGTCGTTGGCGGCGAAGTTCGGCATGGGGTTCGGCGACACCTTCGGCACCTTTGTGGGCGATGAAGTCGCCTATGCAACCGGGGCTACCGGCAGATTCGTCAACGACACCCTGCGGAGAAATCTGGAGACCACCGCGTGGTTCCGCAAGATGACCTATCGCGGAGCCCTGGAACGCTTTTCGCAACCTTTCAAGGACACCGTCCTGGTTCGGCTGATGCACGCACAAGTGCGCGCCGGGCTCCGGCGCTCCTGGGGCGACGAACAGTTCGCTCATCACGGCAACCCGATCTCCAATTCGATGATGATGGGTGCCGCGATGACCTTCGGGCTCATCCCGCCACTGATCGACCATCAGCACGGGCGCACCCGCAGCATGGCCGATCTTGAAGCAGCAGTGATGTATTGGGCATACATCGCCTACGTATTCGGTGTCGCCGAGGAGCTGATCCCGAAATCCGTGGCCGAGGGCATGGAGACGATGGACTATATGGTCGCCTACGCCGGCGGCCCCTCGGAATGGACTGACGTCATGATGACCGCGGCATTCGGCTTCGTGGACAAGGGAATTGCCGGGAGGATCGGCCGACTGGTATTCACCCCGGTTCTGGGTGTCGCCGCCTACTACGGCGGCGAGGACCTTGTCCGCGCACTTGTGCGCGCAACTCCCCTACGCGACGCGCGTCTTCAACCGTGGACCACGCTAACCGGCATCGCGGTGCACGCCAATGTCCAGATGCGGCGACTCACGGACAGGCTGCCGGGCGCCAAACGCCGTGCACAACAACGCAATGGCGAACTGCTGTGGTGGTCCGCGACGATGATCAACCAGGCACTGGCCAGGCTCGGCGACATGCACGACACCTCATACACCCACCATGACGCGACGGCGGCGACACCGGCAGGGTGCCCGGTGCCGCACGCCCCACGCAATTAGCGGCTACTGCTCGTTGCCCAACCAGGTCTTGCCCGGCGTAACGAGGAACCGGGCACCCGAATAGCCGCCCTTACCGGAACCCGCTCCGCCGCAGTACAGATGATTCTCGGGCGTTGTCGCGCAACGAACATTGCGATACTCGATGTAGTTATTGGCCGGCAGTACCCTCTGCGCTTCTCCGGACGTGAATCGAATCTGCTCGGTGTTATCGAAATGCGCGGACCCTTCACCGGAGAACCAGCCCACCTGATTGGTGCCAGCTGGAGCTCCTGGGATAACGCCATTGCAGCCGAAGCTGCCGTCGTCCCAAATGCCGCAACTCAGTCCGGACGTGGATGAAAACCACACGCCAGGCTTGTCGGCGATCCGGAACCCCTCGAAGTCGAACTTCGCGTACTTGCTGGTATCCGGGTACGGGTCCTTCGGTGGGTCTGCCGCAGCGGGCAGCGCCGTTCCCACCGACATCGCCAAACCTGCTACCGCGCCCACCATCGCAAACCAATTTTGCGACATCGCTAGTACCTCCCCTGTTTCCCAGTATCACTGCACTACGCATTTCGCGTGCATTACCACGTGATAAATCATACACAAATTGTTAACTGAAACATCCACCCAAATAGACACAGCTACCTTTCAGATTCGACTTCCCTCATACATAGATTCATCTATGGTGAGAGCATGACCGAGAAGGTCTCTCGCCACGACTACTTCACTGCCGCGTTCGAACTACTGGCGGCTGGCGGCAAGCCCGCACTCACCACGACGGCGGTATGCCGCCGAATCGGCGTGACCACGGGCTCGCTGTACCACCACTTCGGCAGTGGGGCGGGCTTCTACCGAGCAGTCATCGATTACTGGGAGAACGACATCACTACCGCGCAGCGCCGCCGCGTGGACGAAGTATCCGATCCGCAGGAACGGCTGGTCGTGCTGGAGCAAGCAGCGCGTGAGGCCGACCATGAGGTGGAGAAGGCCATTCGCGCCTGGGCGATGGCGGACCGCTACGTGACGGCGGCGCAGCACCGCGTGGACCAGGTACGACATCAACATCTCACCAAGCACTACATCGAAGCCGGCTTCGCTCCGGATCGGGCGGACACGATGGCACGCATTGGTTTCAGCATCTTGATTGGCGCTCAGCAGTTCGGCACCCAGGTAGACCGCAAGCGTCTCAATGCCGCACTCGATGAATACTCCGTCTGGATCAACTCGCTGGTGCCTACGGAGGCGACCACGTCCCGCTGACCTTGGTGTAGCGAGACATCAGCGCCAGGGCCTGGTCAGGAAAGAGTTCACGGGGGAAGGCTTCACGCATTCCCGGCCGCGCGGAAAACAAGATCCCCACGGCGTTGTCGTTCACCACAACGTTCTTGATCTCGGCGTAGTCCCGCAAAACCATCAGCCGAGTGGTCAGAAATGATTGCCCGAGTAAGGCATTCGTCGTTGGGCGCAGTACCCAGAACGTGAACTCTGACGCCCCGAACTCGGCACGCTGCACCGTCCCGACAGGTATCGCCTGCATGGACAGCTGGGTACGAGAACGGATTCTCGACGCGATCAGCGCCGCCGCCGCAATCACAACGATCAGGATCACCACACCGGCGCCAGCCGCCACAAACACAAAGAAGAACGCGACGTACAACACGGCCCCGACGAGCAGAATCCAGACGCCCCGGGAACGTGCAACCGTCTGAAGCGCGCCCTTTGCAAGTTTGCCTCGCCCCTCTTCGGTGAGGACAACCTCGGTTCGGATGGGCGACCCGCTCGCCAGGTCGTGATCGGTCATATCCCTCCCTCGATATCCCCCACAGCGTATCGACCGCAGGGCGCCCCAGCTGGCTTCGGTACGGTGGAATTCGATCCACTCCCAACGACGAGAGGTGTTCCATGCCCACTGTGGTGGCGTTCCTGTATCCCCAGCCCGACAAGCGCGACGAAGTTCGTGCCGCACTCCTGGAGACCATTCCCCAGGTCCACGACGAGGCGGGCTGCAATCTCTACTCCCTGCACGAGGCACACGATCGCTTCGTCTTCGTCGAGTCGTGGGCGAGTAACGAAGCACTCGCGGAGCATGGGAAAGCGCCGGCCGTCACCGCGATGTTCGGCAAGGTAGGACCGCTACTCAGTCAGGCGCCGGAAATCGTTGTCGCCGAAGCGCTTCCCGCAGGCGATCCGGCCAAGGGCGATCTGACCCACTGACATGGGCAAGCTGGATGGCAAGGTCGCGTTCATCACCGGGGCGGCCCGCGGCCAGGGCCGCGCCCACGCCATCAAGCTGGCGTCCGAGGGAGCCAACGTCATCGCGGTGGACATCTGCGCACAGATACCCTCCGTGGAGTACCCGATGGCCACCGCGGAAGATCTCGATCTCACGGTCAAGGAAGTCGATGCCCTGGGGCGTGCCATCTCGGCACACGAGGCCGATGTGCGCGATCGGCAGGCATTGCAAAGCGCCTTCGACGCCGGTGTCCAGGCCCTTGGGCCGGTCGACATCGTGATTGCGAACGCCGGTATCGCCACCCTCACTCCAGAAAGCGGCGAGGATGGCTGGACCGATGTGCTCGATGTCAATCTCACCGGGGTGTATCACACGATCGAGGTGGCCCGGCCGTCGATGGTCGAGCGCGGCGCGGGCGGATCGATCGTGCTGACCAGCTCGGTGGCCGGCCTGACCGGCATGGTGATGAATACTCCCGGTGGACTGGCCTATACCGCCGCTAAACACGGGCTGGTCGGGCTCATGCGGTCCTATGCCAACATGCTTGCGCCACACAGTATCCGGGTGAACACGATTCACCCGGGCGGTGTCGCGACCCCCATGCTGGTGAACCCGGTGACAGAAGAGCTGTTCGCCAACGGCGCGCCCGAAGGCATGTCCGATACCGGCCATGCCTTGCCGGTGGTTCTCATGCCCGCCGAGGACATGGCCAACGCCGTGGCCTGGCTGGTGTCCGAGGATGCGCGGTACGTCACCGGCGTCGCACTCCCCGTCGATGCCGGGTTCACCAACAGGCGCTAGACATGTCACGGAAAAATCCCGCCGCGCAGACTGCGTACGGCCCCATGGCCATCGCAGCCATCGAGCAGCATGAGCCGCCCGGGTCCCGGATCGTCGACGACGACCTGGCGGCCCGGATCCTGCCCACCGCGTCACGGTGGTTTGTCCGCCTCACCGCGTGGACGACGCTGCGGAACCTGTTGATCACGCTGGCGGAGAGAAGCGGCCAAGGCGCCTGGTCCATCTTTGTGTGCCGTAAGCGTTACATCGATGATCAGTTGGCCTCGTGGGCAGACATTGCGGAAGCGGTCGTCAATTTGGGTGCGGGAATGGACAGCCGGGGATGCCGACTGTCCCGAACCTCATCGATACCGGTCTTCGAAGTCGATCAGCCGGTGAACATCGCGGCCAAACGACGTGCGATCCAGCAGGCGGTGGGCGTTCTACCGCCGTCGGTGCACCTGGTGGCCGTCCACTTCCAGCATGACAATCTGTCCGACGCACTGCTGCGGGCCGGGCACGATCGCACCTCACGCACCTTCTTCATCTGGGAGGGCGTCACGCAGTACCTCTCCGAGCCCGCGGTTCGGGCGACGCTGGACTATCTGAGCACCGCTGCACCAGGCAGTCGCCTCGCCTTCACCTACGTGCAACGCGATTTCATAGACGGTTCGAACCTGTACGGGAACACCATGCTGTACAAACGTTTTCGGATGCGCAGCCAGGTATGGATGTTCGGTCTCTCCCCTGCCGCGGTGGCGCCACTGCTCGCCGAGTACGGCTGGCGGGTGCTCGAGGATGTCAGCGGGCCCGAATTCCAGACGCGTTATCTGGCGCCCGCTGGACGCAGGCTCTCGACCACCGAGCTCGAACGGACCGTGCTCGCGGAAAAGTCTTAGTCGACCGTCAGCACGGTCGGCACGATCATGGGCTGGCGGCGATAGGTCTCGCCAACCCACTTGCCCACCACGCGCCGCACCGACTGCGCGATGCGGCCGGTATCGGTGACCGACTGTTCGGCAAGTGAATTCAACTCGGTGATCACCATTTCGGTCACCGGGTCCAGGGCCTTGGCGTCATCGGAGAATCCGCGCGAGAACAGCTCCGGCCTGCCGACCGGGCGTCCGTTGCTACGCACCACGACGGTGACCGCGATGAATCCGCCATTGCTCAAAACCAGACGCTCGCCGACGGTGGCATCGGATACGTCGCCATCGACCAGGCCGTGGACAAACATCTTGCCCACCGGCACCCGTCCCGCAATGCGCGCCCGCTCGTTGTGCAGGTCGACGCTCACGCCGTTCTCCGCCAACACGATCCGGTCTTCGTCGACGCCGGTCTTGACCGCAAGGTCGGCGTTGGCACGCAGATGCCGCCAGGTGCCGTGCACCGGCATGACATTGCGCGGGCGTACCGCGTTGTAGAGGTAAAGCAGCTCCCCGGCATAGGCATGTCCTGAAACATGGACCCGCGCATGGGTGTTTGTCACAACCCGGGTGCCCACCTTCGCAAGCGAGTCGATAATGCCGTAGACGGCTTCCTCATTGCCCGGCACCAGCGATGACGACAAGATGACCAAATCGTCAGGAGTCAGGGTGATTTGGCGATGATCGCCACGGGCCATGCGTGATAGCGCAGCCATTGGCTCGCCCTGTGTGCCGGTGGTAACCATCACAACGCGTTGCGGTGCCAGCTCGTTCGCGGCCTCCACGTTGATCAGGTCGCGGTCCTCGACGTCGAGAAAGCCCAGATCGCGTGCGATACCCATGTTGCGCACCATCGATCGGCCCACGAGCGCGACACGGCGTCCGTGCGCGACCGAGGCATCGATGATCTGTTGCACCCGTGCCACATTGCTGGCGAAACACGCAATGATCACCCGGCCGCGCGCGGTCTCGATGAGCCGGTTCAGGGTGGGAGCGATCTCACTCTCCGATGGACCTACTCCCGGCACCTCGGAGTTCGTGGAGTCGACGAGGAACAGATCGACACCCCGATCACCCAGTCCGGACAGCCCGGGCAAGTCGGTGGGACGCCGGTCCGGAGGCAGCGGATCAAGCTTGATATCGCCGGTATGCAGGATGGTCCCGGCCTCGGTGTGTACGGCGATGGCAAGTGCATCGGGAATGGAGTGGTTGACCGCGAAGTACTCGCATTCAAAGGCGCCGTGAGTGGACCGCTCGCCCTCCTTCACCTTGATGAACCGGGGGGTGATGCGGTGCTCGCGGCACTTGGCCTCGACCAACGCGAGGGTGAAAGCCGAACCCACCACTGGGATATCGGGGCGCATCTTGAGCAGGAAGGGGATGGCTCCGATGTGATCCTCGTGCGCATGCGTCAAGACCAGCGCCTCGACATCGTCGAGACGATCCTCGATGTGGCGGATGTCCGGAAGGATCAGGTCCACGCCGGGCTCGTCATGACCGGGGAAAAGCACTCCGCAGTCGATGATCAGGAGGCGCCCACGCAGTTCGAAAACCGTCATGTTGCGGCCGATCTCGCTGATACCGCCGAGTGCGGTGACGCGCAACGCGCCATCGGCGAGCGGACCGGGCGCACGCAGATCTTCGGGTGGCGTTATCGGCACCTACAGCACCCCGGCGGCGCGCATATCCGCGGCCAATCCCTCGATCTGCTCCGGGCTCGGCGGAACGTTGGGCAGGCGGGGGTCGCCAACATCGATGCCCTGCAACCGAAGCCCGGCCTTCACTGCTCCCACCGCTCCCAGCCGCCGGCACGCCTCTGTCACGGGCGCGATCTGCGCATTGAGCTTGCGGGCCGTTTCCACGTCGCCGGCGTTGTAGGCAACCAGCAGCTCACGCAACGGTCCGGCGACGAAATGCGATATGACGCTGACGAATCCGACCGCTCCCACCGACAACCAGGGCAGGTTCAGCGGGTCGTCGCCCGAGTAGTAGACGAGATCGGTGCCCGCGATGATCTGGGCACCGCCATGCAGGTCCCCCTTGGCATCCTTGACAGCCACGATGTTCGGGTGTGCCGCCAGCTCGCGGATGACGTGAAAGTCGATGGGGATGACCGAGCGCGGCGGAATGTCGTACAAGATGACGGGGACGTTCACCGCATCCGCGACCGCGGTGAAGTGGGCAAGCAGCCCTGCCTGCGAGGGCCGCGAGTAGTACGGGGTGACGACGAGCAGGCCATCGGCTCCGGCAGCCTCGCACTCACGGGAGAGCTTGATGCTGTGCGCGGTGTCGTAGGTGCCGGACCCGGCGATGATGCGCGCGCGGTCGCCCACCGCGGCCACCACCTCACGCAGCAGGGTCAGCTTTTCGGCGTCGGACGTCACGGGAGACTCTCCGGTGGTACCGGAGAGCACGAGGCCATCGCACCCGGCGTCGACCAGGTGCGCGGCCAACCGGACCGCGGTGTCGACATCAAGGGCGCCATCGGCATCGAAAGGAGTCACCATCGCGGTGAGCACGGTGCCGAGCCGCGCCACTGTTTCACCTGCTGTCACGGCACGAGAATACCCGCCGCGACCAAGCGGTTATCCCCCGGCGGCTGTGTTGTATCCCTCGGTTCTATCCCTCGTAGACCAGCGGAGAGATCGCGACCTCCGTGCCGTCGGCCAGGGTCGCGATGTCGAAGTCACCAAAGATCGACGGCGCCAGGTCGGTGAGCTGGCGCAGACAAGCAATCGCGAGCCGGCGAATCTCCACGTCGGCATGCTCGCTGGCGCGCATCGCGATGAAGTGGCGCCACGCCCGGTAGTTGCCGGTGACGACAATGCGGGTCTCGGTGGCGTTGGGCAGCACAGACCGGGCAGCCTGTCGCGCCTGCTTACGCCGCAACACGGCATTGGGAACGTCGGCGAGCTTGGATTCCAGCTTGTCCAGCAGTTCGACGTAGGCAGCACGGCTCGCGTCGGTGGCCTTGCGAACCAGCTCGACCAGCTCCGGGTCGTCCGCGACGGCGGGCGGCAGCACCACATTGGAGTCCGCTTCGGGCACGAACCGCTGGGAAAGCTGCGAGTACGAGAAGTGCCGGTGCCGGATCAGCTCGTGCGTGCAGGACCGGGAGATACCGGTGATGTAGAAGGTGACCGTCGCGTGCTCCAGCAGCGACAGATGCCCCACCTCGATGACGTGACGCAGGTAGCTCTCATTGGTGGCTGTGCGTGGATTGGGCTTGGACCAGCTCTGGTAGCAGGCCCGGCCGGCGAATTCGACGAGTGCCGGGCCACCATCGGCATCGGTGCTCCAGTCGATGTCTTCCGGCGCGATGAAGTCGGTCTTAGCTATCAGCTGCACGCGCAGCGGCACGATCTCAGCCACGCGCAACACCCTATCGGCGGTCGCGGCCGGTCAGTCACCAGAGCACTCCCGCCATCATCTCGGCATGCATTCCGCAACTCCCACCGCTACCTTTGACATGTGCGCATCCTTGAATGGCAAACCGGAGATCGGGCTGAGCTGCGGGCGTTCATCCGCCCATACCTCGTAGCCGGGTTCTGGTCACGGGACGAGGTCGAAGAATCCGTCGCCGAATGGGTAGACGATTCCGGCCAGATCGATCCCGAGGAGGCCGCCGCACTGGTCCACGAGATGTGGACCGAACGGCTGGCCGAGCAGACGACATGGGCCGACACCGGCGACTATGGCCGACTTCACTACACCTTCACTCAGCTGGAATCCGAGGGCATCCTCGCGCGCATGTGCTTCGCCTGCTGCACAACCTGCGCCACCTCCGAGATCGACTTCGAGCGCACCGTCAATCCCGACCCACCCGACTGGTACCGCTACGACCAGTGGGCGTACACCTACTTCCACGAACAAGATGCGCTGCGCCTTGCCTCGGATAATCCGACTCTTTACTTGGGGTTCAGCGCGTTTCGTGCTCACCCCGAGTTACCGGCAGCGCTACTGGAGGCGTACCACCGGAACGACCCGGACGCGCAGGCCGAGGTACACGCACGCACCGATACGTTCGTCGGCCGGCGAATTGTGCAGTTGGCGCAGCATTTCGGCCTGAACACATCGTGGTCGGGCTCGGGAAAGACCAGGATCGAGGTGCACGCCGATCAGTGGCGCAAACCGTTGCCGACCGGTTCCCAGCCAGCGCGATAGATGACACCCTTACGATCGGCCCCGTGAGCTCCTGGACGCTTGGACCCGAGAACGGCACCCTGATCCTGCGCACCGGCGTAGCCGGACCCGCCGCACGGATGGGACATCGATTGACGCTCACCATGAGGACGTGGACCGTCACGGTCGACGGACCCGATGACCAGCCGTCGTCGGCCAGTGTCGTCGTCGAGGTGGACTCACTGCAGGTCGAAAGTGGCGAAGGTGGACTCACACCACTTTCGGCACCGGAGAAGATCATCGTGCGATCCAATGCGCTGAAGACTCTGAACGCCAAACGTTTTCCCCTCATCGAGTTCCACGCGGAGACGATCACCAAAAAGACCGCGAACTACCGCATGCATGGTCCGCTGACGATCCATGGCGTGACGCAGAGTGTCGAGCTGGACCTCGCGGTGACCGAGGACGGCGACGACCAGCTGCTGCACCTCACCACGGAGATATCGCAGCGGGCGTACCAGGTGAAACCGTTCTCGATGGCGATGGAATCTCTGAAGGTCGCCGACCTCGTCACCGTGTCGTTCGAAGCGCGCCGCCCAGCGCTCTGACCAAGTCGCCGCGCCTGCCGACAGCGACGGAATCCAGACCCAACCACGACGCCATACCGGTCAGCTGTTCGGCAAGCGGCCCCGCGATGCGCGCCGGGTCCTGTCCCTGCTCGGCAAACGCACCGATGACATTGAGTGTCCCGGCCGCGCGGTCGGCCTTCAGATCGACCCTGCCCACCAGACGCCCGTCGAGCAGAAACGGCCAGACGTAGTAGCCGTACTGCCGCTTGGGTGCCGGCGTGTAGATCTCGATGCGATAGTGAAAGTCGAAGAGCCGCTCGACCCTGGGACGGAAGAAGATCAGCGGATCGAACGGGCACAACAACGCCGTGCCCCGGTCGGCACGTGGAATCGTCTGCCCGGCAGCCAGATACGCTGGTGCGCTCCAGCCCTCGACGGTTACCCTCTCGACTTCCCCCGCATCCGCGAGCGCGGCCAGTGCCGGTTTGATCTGCCCCGCCGAGAGCCGGAAGTAGTCGCGGATATCAGCCTCGGTTCCCATGCCTAGCGCACGCACCGCGCGGCGTGCCAGTTCCAGTACGGCCTCCTCATCGGAGATTTCGCGTTGGTAGATGTCGGCAGGAATCACCTTGTGCGCCAGCTGATAATGCCGCGAGAACCCGACGCGCTTGTCGGTGGTCAGCTCGCCCGAAGAGAACAGGGCTTCCGCGATCCACTTGGTCTCACTGCGATCCCACCATGGGCCCTTGCGGCCCGGCGCTTCCTTTTCCAGGTATGCCTCGATCTGCCCGGCGGTGCACGGCCCGAGTTCGGCGACGGCAGCCAGCACCTCATCAACAAGGCCCGGGTTCTCCTCGACGAACTTTCGCGCCCATCGCCCGTGCCGGTACTCGCGCATGCGCCAGCGCATCAGCGGCCAGTCCTGGATGGACATCAGCGCCGCTTCGTGCGCCCAATACTCGATGAGCAGCCGAGGCGTACGCGCGCTGTGGCTCCAGGCGGCGTCATCAAGAAGCGAGCGGTCGTAGGGCCCGAGCCTGCTGAACACCGGGGCGTAGTGGGCACGCACCGCCACGGATACCGAATCCAGTTGTAGTACCTGAATTCTGGAGATGAGTTTACGCAAGTGAGCACGGGTGACCGAAGTCGCGGGCACGTCGGTGAAGCCCTGCGCCGCAATCGCGATGCGACGCGCCTGCACGATGCTCAACCCCGCCCGGCTCACCGGGCTCCCACGAGGCGGGCCAACCAATCGGCGTCGGACGGGTCGACCATCTCCCCCGAACTGTCAATGATGCCGGGGACACCGCCCAGGCCGTGGTCCGTCAGCTGCTGCTCATTGCCCGCCGTCCGCTGCCGATCGGCATCGGTGATCTGAAGAGACGAAATCTCGTGCAAGACATCGCCCGTCACTCCGGCACCGGCGGCAATCTCGCTGATCTGCAGATTGGTGAGGTTCCCCACGCCTTCGACCGGTTGCCTCCGGAACATCTCCCCGATGAAGCCCAGGATCACGGCATCGGCCGCACCCGCCTTGTCGATCAGGAACAGCGCGGCCGATGCCCGCGATGAGTAGTCACCGCTGGCCGAGATCGGGTCCAGAAAGCTCACCGGCCTATAGGTCACCTGCAAGCGCCCCTCGGTGACGTACTTCGTGATCTCCTCGCCGTACTCGGCTTCGAATCGCTGACAGAACGGGCATTGGAAGTCGACGAACACCGTGATCCCGGCTGCGACGTCGCCCGCGCCGCCCACCGTCACACCGGCACCTTGGCTACTGCCCCAGCCTGCGGCGGCAGCGGGGGCCGACGCGGTTCCGTCAACGACGCGGGTACAGCCGGTAAGTGCCAGCACCGCGGCGGCCATCACGATGACCACTCGGAGGAGCGCAGGCCTCACACGTCGACCTTCCGGTAACTCAGGAACTGGTATCGCAACCCGGATTCACTTGTCTGCCAATCATTTCCCTCTGCCAGCCAGCTCTCGTCGAGCTCCGGAGCAAGGGCATCACCCGGCACATCGGCGTCCACCACCGTCACCTCGCATCGCTGTGCCAAGGGCAGGAACAGCCGGTAGATCTCGCCGCCTCCGATGACCCACGGCGCCTCATCAGAGGCGGCCAGCGCGGCGTCGGCACACCCGACGGCCAACGCTCCGTCTGGTTCGAACAACGCATCCCGGGTCAACACGATGTTGGGCCGCCCCGGCAACGGCCGGACACTGGAGGGCAGCGACTCCCAGGTCCTGCGGCCCATGATCACCGTGTGCCCCATAGTGATTCGCTTGAAGCGTGCTTGATCCTCCGGCAGCCGCCACGGGATGGCGCCATCCGCACCGATGACGCCGTCGCGGGATTGTGCCCAGATCAGCCCGATGGTCCCCGTCATACCGCGACAGGCGCCTTGATGGCCGGATGGTGCTGATAGTTCTCGACCGTGACATCTTCGTATTCGTAGTCGAATATCGAATCACGCTGCGCCAGAACAAGCCGGGGATACGGATACGGATCGCGACTGAGCTGCTCGGTGACCTGCTCGATGTGATTGTCGTAGATATGGCAGTCGCCACCGGTCCACACGAAATCGCCCACGCCCAGCCCTGCTTGCGCCGCCATCATATGGGTGAGTAGTGCATAGCTGGCGATGTTGAACGGAACGCCGAGAAACAGGTCGGCACTGCGCTGATACAGCTGACAGCTCAGCTTGCCGTCGGCAACATAGAACTGAAAGAACGCGTGACACGGCGGCAACGCCATCTGCGGGATCTCGCCCACGTTCCAGGCCGAGACGATGTTGCGGCGCGAATCGGGGTCGGTGCGCAGCAGGTCGAGCGCGGCACTGATCTGGTCGATGTGATCACCCGAGGGGGTGGGCCACGATCGCCACTGCACCCCGTACACCGGACCCAGCTCCCCCGTCTCCGATGCCCACTCATCCCAGATGGTGACCCCGCGCTCTTGGAGCCAGCGGACGTTGGATTCGCCGCGCAGGAACCACAGCAGCTCGTAGATCACCGACTTCAGATGGACTCGCTTGGTGGTGATCAAGGGGAAGCCCTCATCCAGGCGGTAGCGCAGCTGGTGGCCGAAGACGCTGCGGGTGCCGGTGCCGGTGCGATCCGACTTCGGCGTGCCGTGGTCGAGCACGAGACGCAACAGATCCTCGTAAGGAGTGGGAACGGGCACGCAGCTAGCTTACGGTGCGGCCATGGCGATCCCCGGCCTCCGACGCACGGAGAGCGCAGCGCCCTTTACCGGTTCGCGAGCCCGTGGACCCGCGCGACGATATCTGTGCGCAGCGCGGCCGCCTGGTCGTCGGTGAGCGACGCCTCGGGAAATTTGCACACGATGGTGAACTCATCGCCGATCGAGTAGACCTCATAACGGGACGCCTGCGGCGCGAGCACTCCGCCCGCGATGGTGGCCGGTGGCGTGGTCAGCTGGGCGTCGAAGTCTTCCAGGATCACGTCCTGCGGCAAGGGCGGGATGGGCAGCACACCGGGGTTGGTAATCCGGATGAACGGTCCAAAACCGCCCGTCAAAACGCCGTCAGCGATGTGGTGCACGCTTTGCACAAGAAAACCCGTGTCAATGTCCTCATGAATTTGACGCGCCACCTCAGCGCCGATCTGCACGGGATCGTCATTCCCGCGAACCAAGACTTGGCTTCGCGCGATCATGATTCCGTTGGCGATCTCACCGAGCTCGGCGGGCGGCGTCAGATGGCGGCGATAGTCGACGAGCGATTCGAAGCCCAGGTTCACCGGCTCGTCGGTGTCCACGAAGATCAACGCGCGCTCCGCGAGCGCGATCACACCGGTAATCAGTGTGTTCACGGTGGTCTGACGTTGCCGCGCCGCGGTCCGCAATGCGGCGGAGGTCTCCGGACCGAAGCGCTGCTTCCATCCCAGCACGGGGGCTGAGGCGGCGGAAGATACTTGCTGCCGGCCACCCCAGGACGTAGCACCGAACCAATGTTTGTCCGGGAGAGCGGTGCGCATGAGCCCCCGGCTCTCCATCGCGGACTCCGGCGACACCGGAATCGGTTGGCGCGGTGGATGTGGAATCTCACCTGTCGTGACGATCTGGGTATAGAGCTCCCACAGTTCGTAGAAGTAGACATAGCTCAGGCGCGCATCGGCGATCGAATGATCGACTCCTACCGCGACGGCGTGACCCGCTTCTCTGGGATGCACCAGGATCGCGAAGGTTCCGTCGTCGAGCGACAACACCGGAAGTGTCGCGACATCGTCCAGCGGCTCAGTCCGCAGGGCCACCACGTCCTTCACGGGCTCGGTGGTTACCCGAAAACGGCGGCCGACCGGGTCGACTCGGGCCGCGAGAAACGGATGCTTGTGCTGCAGAGCCGTCGCCGCCGCACGCAGTGCGGATCTATCCAGATCGCCCCGCAACCAGGCCACATACCAAATGGTTGTGTACTTGCGCAGATGGTTCAATTCCGATTCTGCCACCGAGAGCATCCGGTGAATATCGACAGTATCGGTTGCGCGTAGCGTGGCGTTCAAGGCTGTTTCCGATTTCATGTGGGCTGAATAGATAAGCCACAATCTATGTCCATTGCGTGGATGCCCGGCGCTACCAGAGATTCCATTCGATTAACATCGCGTAATCTCTGAAGCCCGAGATAACAGACTATCTCGAATATGACAGATTCGAATTTGCCACGGAATTATCAGAGTGCGTTATGACGAACCCCGGGACCGGTGCCTCAACCTGCCGCTCAGTCCGTGCAGCGAACGCAATAGCGAGCGCAGCGCGTAGAAACCGGCCACCAGCGTCAGCGCCAGCATGACCAGGAACATGACCAGCCAGTTGCTCCGGGTGTGCTCGACGTTCCACCAGATCACCGTGAACAGAACAGCACCGATGAACACCAAAACGTCGCGCCAACCACCGCCGTAGGAGAGCGCGGCCTCACGCAGCGACCGGCCGCGATCGGTACTGGCGATCAGATCGTCGATCCGCTGATCGATCGTACGTTGAAACGCGGCGCGACGCTCCGTCTGCTCTTGCGGGATGCGGTCGAGTAGATCCAAGTCTTTAGCGATTAACGACCGGAAATCCGGCGGCTTCAGATTGCCTGCGACGGCACCCAGCAGGGCACCCCCGGCGATAGGCGCGGCTCCCAGGGCAAGTTCGGCAAGTCCGGGCATGCCAGTCTCCTCAATGCATCAAGATCGCGGCGAGCGTGCCGCCAAGGTTATAGGCCTGCTCGCGCACGGATGCGTCGATCGGCCCGACCACCTCAAGCGCATCGGCCGCTTTCTCCAGTGCGAGCCCGGTCGCGATCTTGTCCACCGCCGACACCGCACCGACGGTGTCGTTGTTGCCGTGCACCCATAGTCCGTAGGGACGTGTGGCGACATGATCCAGGCTCGGGTAGTAGACGGTGTCGAAGAAATGTTTGAGGGCGCCGGACATGTATCCGAAATTCGCGGTGGTGCCAAACAGGTAGCCGTCAGCACCCAGCATGTCGGTAATCGTGGCGGCAAGAGCGGGCCTGATCACGACCTCAACTCCAGAGATGTCAGGGTCCTTCACGCCCGCCAACACCGCTTCCAGCAGTTCTCGCGTGGCCGGCGACGGCGTGTGATGAACGAGCAGCAGACGACTCATACTGCCCCGTCCTGCTGCATCTGCACGGCGGTGCGCATCGTCTCGCGGGCGCGGCCCCGATCCCCCGCATAGTCATATGCGCGCGCCAGCCGATACCACCCCACCCAGTCGTCGGGTTCGGCCTCAACCTCTGCTTTGACCGTCGCGAAGAGGGCGTCGGCGTCCTCGCGATTGATGCGCCCTGACGGAGTCCTACGCAGGGCACTCACGTCGAGATCGCGCCCTAACTCCGAGGCCAGACCTGCGAGCCGTTGATGCGCGAAGCCCGCGCGAAGGGTGGCGACCATCGCCCATAGGCCGATGAACGGAAGGATGAGCACGGCAAGACCCAGCCCGATCGCCGCCGGTTTCCCGGTGCCGATCAATGTGACGCCCATCCGGCCCAGGATCAGGAAGTACCCGACCATCGCCGCGCACATGAACGCGATGAGGATCTTGACCCGGGCTGCGGCGGACACTACAGCTCCAGCAGGGGCTCGATGCCGATCGTGAGGCCAGGCCGGGCGGCGACATTGCGCACGGCCAGCAGCACACCCGGCGCGAACGACGACCGGTCGATGCTGTCGTGGCGGATTGTCAATGTCTCGCCGGTGGTTCCGAACAACACTTCCTGATGGGCGACGAGTCCGGCGACACGCACCGCATGCACCCGCACCCCGTCGACATCGGCGCCACGCGCCCCCTCGATCCCCGTGCTGGTGGCATCGGGGCTCGGCGGCAATCCCCTGCGGGCCTCGGCAATCAGTCGTGCGGTGCGCGTGGCTGTCCCGGAGGGGGCGTCTGCCTTGTTGGGGTGGTGCAGCTCGATGACCTCGACCGACTCGAAGAATCGGGCGGCCTGCTGAGCGAACTTCATCGACAGAACGGCGCCGATCGCGAAGTTCGGAGCGATCAGCACCGCCGTGCCCGGGCTGTCGGCCAGCCAGGCCCGCACCTGATCCAGGCGTTCGTCGGTGAAACCCGTGGTACCGACAACGGCATGAATACCGTTGCTTATCAAGAATTTCAGATTATCCATGACGACATCGGGATGGGTGAAGTCGATGACCACGCGGGCCGCGGTAAGCGCCTCCAGCGGGTCGTCTTTGTCGACGGCGGCCACCAGGTCAAGATCCCCGGCGGCCTCAACGGCCTGACACATGGCCTGGCCAACCTTGCCCTGCGCTCCGAGCACTCCGGTCGCGATATTAGTCACGCCGGTCACCCTAATCCCCGGTGCCGAGAGGGCACAGATGACGCCCGACTACGAGCGGCACAGTCACCCGTCCGGGCAATGGCGATGTTGCCGCACCAAGGAAAGTTCACCGGGGCGACACCGGGCGTCTACCCGAGCTACGCTATGTCTATCGGTCGATCGATTTGCCAGGCGATGATGTCAACTCCTGGTTGAGCCTTTTTTTGACGGGGCGGCCGGGTGTAATTTTGCCCGGTCGAGCAACCAACTGTGACGGTAGTCACGACTCTGGCAACCATTTGCCGGGGTCACGCGGCGCTCTCAGGTTCCTCTCAGAAACATATCCCTAGCTGCGATCCCTCCAGTTTGAGGCCCGCACTGGTACTCTTAAGCCCATGTCGGGCCGCAAGCGATACATGCGCGCAGGGGGCGTCGCGATCGCCCTCCTTGCGGCCCTGTGCTTCCTTGGCCCTGGCACACATGGGCAGATGTTCGGGTGGCGCGCAGCCATCATCGGAACTTCGCCAGCATCGAACCTGCTGCCCGAGGAAGTCCACGAGCACGTCAAGAGCCCTATCAGCGCGACCGCTACACGGATCCGCCAGCAACCCGGCTCGATACCCGTTCCGGCTGCTTTCGTGATGACAGCACTGTTGGGCGCCACCCTCTTGGCGCTCTTGGTGTCACGCGGCTTCGTGTTCTCACGAGCGCCCGATAATTTGGGACGACAACGCCTTATCACCATGGGAATAGATCGACGCTGAGCAGTCGCCGTGACGGCAAAAAGCCGCCATACGCGTCTCACCCACCCATCTATCCACTCTGTCGCGCACGCGTATCTAGTCGCAGCTGCAGCGACCCCTCTTCCCGATAGGGCTTACTGTCATGACGACTTCCGTCACCGAGCAGGCTTCGAAGCCGTCGTTACTGCAGAATCTGCGGCACGACCTCCCTGCCTCCCTCGTCGTTTTTCTCGTCGCGCTGCCGCTTTCTTTGGGTATCGCGATCGCTTCTGGTGCCCCGCTGATGGCGGGTCTGATCGCTGCGGTGGTCGGTGGCATTGTCGCCGGTGCCATCGGCGGATCACCATTGCAGGTCAGCGGCCCGGCGGCCGGCCTGACCGTGGTGGTGGCCGAGATCATCAACAAGTTCGGCTGGCAGATGACCTGCCTGATCACCATTGGTGCGGGCTTGCTGCAGATCCTGTTCGGCCTGAGCCGGATCGCTCGTGCCGCGCTGGCCATCGCGCCGGTGGTGGTGCACGCCATGCTCGCCGGTATCGGTGTGACCATCGCTTTGCAACAGGTCCATGTCCTCATGGGCGGCACTTCGCAGAGCTCTGCCTGGCAGAACCTCAAGGCGCTGCCCCAGGGGGTCCTGAATCACCATCTGCCCGATGTGATCATCGGCGTCATGGTCATTGCGATCCTGCTGCTGTGGCCCAAGCTGCCGCCCAAGATTCGGATGATCCCCGGCGCCCTGGTGGCCATCGTGGCCGCGACCGCCTTCGCCGTCCTGACTAACTCCCCGGCCGAGCGGATCTCCTTGTCGGGCGACTTCTTTGACGCGATCAGTTTCCCTACGCTGATCGGTCCGGCCGACGGAGACTGGGCCGGAGTGCTTTTGGGCGTGTTGACCATCGCCTTGATTGCCAGTGTCGAGTCGCTGTTGTCCGCGGTCGCCGTCGACAAACTGCACACCGGTCCGCGCACCAACTTCGATCGCGAAATGATCGGTCAGGGCAGCGCCAACGTGGCCTCGGGTTTTCTGGGCGGTTTGCCTATCACCGGCGTGATCGTGCGCAGCTCGACCAACGTGGCCGCGGGCGCCAAGACTCGTGCCTCATCGATCCTGCACGGGGTGTGGGTGTTGCTATTCGCCTCGCTGTTCAGCAGTGTGGTGCAGCTCATTCCCAAGGCCGCCCTGGCCGGTCTGCTGATCATCATCGGTGTCCAGTTGGTCAAGTTGGCCCACATGAAACTGGCTTGGCGCACAGGCGATCTGGCCGTCTACGCGGTGACCATCGTCTCGGTCGTCTTCCTCAATCTGCTCGAAGGCGTGGGCATCGGACTCGTGGTGGCCATCGGCATCTTGGTGGGCCGGGTCATGCGGGCACACATGGACGCCCGCCCGTTCGGCACCGAAGGGTCGCGGCAGTGGCATGTCGAGCTCGACGGCACCCTGAGCTTCCTGTCGCTGCCCCGACTGACCAAGACGCTCAGCACGGTTCCCCCCGGCGCGCATGTCACGCTCGCGATCAACGCCGACTACGTCGATCACGCCATCTCCGAGGCCATCTCGGACTGGAAGCGTGCCCATGAGGCTGCCGGCGGCACCGTCATGATCGTGGAGTCTTCGCACGCCAAGTTGCACCACGCCCACACCACCCGACCGCAGCGGCATTTCGTTTCCCGCGCTGTCGGTCTAGTGCCGTGGCGGTCGTGGCGACGCAGCGACAACGACGGTGTGGGCGCATCGATCATCGATGGCATCAACGAGTACAACAGCCGCGGCTCGGGTGCGCTGCGACCGCACGTATCGGAACTGGCCGACTACCAGGATCCCGATGCACTCTTCCTGACCTGCGGTGATTCGCGCATCCTGCCCAATGTGATCACGGCTAGTGGACCCGGTGACCTGTTCACGATCCGCAATGTCGGAAATGTGGTGCCCACCGATCCCGCCGATGGCTCGGTAGACGCATCGCTGGACTTCGCTATCAACCAACTCAATGTGAGTTCGGTTGTGGTGTGCGGACATTCCTCATGTGGCGCGATGAAGGCACTGCTGTCCGAGTCGACCGATACCCCGACCACTCCAGTGGGACGCTGGCTCGACTATGCCCGCGACAGCCTCATCGCCTTCCAGGAACACCACCCCGCACGCGCCAGCGCGGAGGCACACGGGTTCAACGAAGTCGACCAGCTCGGTGTCGTGAATGTGGCGATCCAGGTCGAACGCCTCATCCACCACCCGATCCTGGCCGGGGCTGTGGTGTCCGGGCGGGTTCGCGTGGTCGGCACGTTCTTCAACATCGCCGAAGCGCACGTCTACGAGGTGGACGAGAACGGGATCGTGGGCCAGGACGGCAACACGAGCGACATCGTGGAGGACCCGGCGCCGGCAACCAGCTGAGCGGCGACGCCTACAAAGGGGCTCCCCCACGTAGGTGCTCGAAGATCAATGACGTCTGCGTGCCCGCGACATCGGGCTGTGCGTTGAGTTTCTCAACCACGAAGGACCTGAGGTCCTCGGTGTCGCGGGCCGCCACGTGCAGGATGTAGTCGTCGGCGCCCGCCAGGAAGTACACGTCGATGACCTGTGGCAGCTGACGTATGTCCCGGATGAAGGTACGGATCTTTCCGCGCGCGTTGGCTTGCAGACTGACCGAAATCATCGCCTGCAGAGGCCGTCCGACGGCGGCCGGGTCGACATCGGTGAAGAATCCACGGATCACCCCGGTTTCCTGCAGGCGCCGGACCCGCCCGTGACACGTCGACGCCGCGATCCCCACGGCCTCGGCAAGCGCACTGTTGGGTATACGTGCATCGTCATGCAGTTCCCTCAGAATGCGGCGGTCGACGTCATCAAGATCCACCCGCCGAACATCATTCGGCGCGGTTGGCATGTCGTACCGAGATTCCGGTGATTTCGCGGTCATTGATGGAATGTACCGAATCTTCCACATAATTATTGCGCCTTTCCCGACGCTTCTTCACACTTGAACACGAGACTTAGTTCCGAAACAGGAGAAGCATCATGCGTGTAGGTATCCCTACCGAGATCAAGAACAACGAGTACCGCGTAGCCACCACCCCTGCCGGTGTGGCCGAGCTGACCCGCCGTGGCCACGAGGTGATCATCCAGGCCGGCGCGGGTGAGGGCTCTTCGATATCCGATGTGGACTTCAAAGCCGCGGGCGCGCAGGTTATCAACGGTGCCGAACAGGTCTGGGCCGAAGCCGATCTGCTCCTCAAGGTCAAGGAACCCATCGAGCCCGAGTACGCCCTGATGCGTCGCGGCCAGACTCTCTTCACCTACCTGCACCTGGCCGCATCCCTGCCCTGCACCGAGGCGCTGCTGAAGTCCGAAACCACGTCGATCGCCTACGAGACCGTGCAGACCGCCGACGGCGCACTCCCCCTGTTGGCCCCGATGAGTGAGGTGGCGGGGCGGCTCTCCGCACAGGTCGGGGCCTACCATCTGATGACCCCGGTAGGCGGCCGCGGCGTGGTGATGGGAGGCGTTCCGGGCGTCGGCCCCGCCGATGTGGTCGTCATCGGTGGAGGTGTCGCTGGGTACAACGCCGCGCGGATTGCCGCCGGAATGGGCGCACATGTCACGGTTTTCGATGTCAACCTCAACAAGCTGCGCGAGCTGGATGCCGAATTCGGTGGCACGATCCGGACCCGCTACTCGTCCACCATGGACCTCGAGGGGGCCGTCAAGCGGGCCGACCTCGTGATCGGCGCGGTGCTCATCCCCGGCGCCAAGGCGCCCAAGCTCGTGTCGAATTCACTTGTAGCCCAGATGAAGCCCGGCTCGGTACTCGTCGACATCGCCATCGACCAGGGCGGTTGCTTCGCCGACTCGCGGCCCACCACCCACGACGAGCCGACCTACTCCGTGCATGACAGCGTGTTCTACTGCGTGGCGAACATGCCCGGCGCCGTACCCCGCACATCCACCTTCGCCTTGACCAACGCCACCATGCCGTACGTCTTGGCGTTGGCGGACAAGGGCTGGCAGCAGGCCTGCCGACAGGATGCCGCACTGGCCAAGGGGCTCTCGACACACGAGGGTGCCCTGCTCAACGCCCACGTCGCCGAGGATCTCGAGCTGCCCTTCACCGATCCCGCAGACCTCCTCGCCTAGCGCAGCTCGCCCTGCTCGTAGCTGACAAACGAGATAACGTTGCCGTCCAGGTCACGGACATGAAAATCCGTTCCACCCCAGGGTTGTTTGGCCGGGGCCTGGACGACCAGCGCACCACGGCTGCTGAATTCGTCGAAGAGTGGCCAGACGTCTGGCCCTTCGATCCCACCCAGGATCAAGGAATGTTCCGAGGCCGCAAGCTCGGCGAAGTTCGGTCGGCGAACAAAACGTAGGTGCAGGCACACCTAGTCTCGCGACACACCGCCATAGAACGGCGGCGTCCCGTGCAGGAAGTCGACGGCGAATCCGAGTGCCGTTCCGAAGTACTCCGCACTCGCAGAGACGTCGCGGACGAACACGACCGGAACAAAGGACTTCAGGTCCATCTGGTCCTTCAGAGCCCCTCCTCTGCCGGTCGGGTCCGTCCTACACCGCGGTCTCCGCGGTGAGGTCGTTGGTCCACGTCGGTGTCTTGATCTTCTTGCGGTACGGCACTTTGTCGTTGAACTTGTTCACCGCACGACCCACCTTATGCAGAGGATGATCGAAGTCGGTGAAGTAGGTGCTGTTGACGATGGGGTAACGCAGCACCCGGAAGACAGGCAACCGGCTGGCATTGCTGCTCTTACGACCGCCTGATTCGGCATAGCGATCGAACGCACGCTGAATCAGAATCGTGTCGATACCCATGTTTCGCATCGCGTCACCCACCCGGGTCAGAAAGCCCGCGAAGCGGATAACGTGAGGATTGGCCAAGCCAACTGCGCGCACGATCGTCACCGGCTTGAGCAGCGGCGCCACATCCTCCACCAGCATCCGGGAGAACTTGCGGGTGCCCAGCATGTCCATCACCGCGAAACCAATTGCCAAATGCCGTGATTCGTCGGAGTTGATCTTGGCGAACACCTCATGGAACAGCGGATCCTCGACCTCGCCGGACAAGAATTTCAGGACGGCGCCGTCGAGCCCGACCTCGAAGAACGGGATGACAGTGGCCATGTAGACGAATGGCAGTCGGCGGTCACCGAGGTTGTCGAACCCGCGCAGCGCCTGCAACAGGGCCTTGATATCGCCGGACTGCGGCGGAACTTCGCCCTCCTCGAGCATGCCCCACCGGCGCATCAGCGCGATCTCGGCATTGGCGTGCCGCTGCTCCTCGGCATGAAAGTAGCTGTAGATCTCCCGCAACGTGTCGCTGGGCGCGGTAATACCCAGCGTGCCCATCATCCGGCCACCGATGTGCTCGATCCACACCAGATCCGACATGAACTGCTTGAGGTCGTCGAACTGCTCCGGGTTGATGGTCTCGGCCCCAGGCTTGTCCCAGTCGAAATCCGCCAGGGTCCACTGCCTGGCCTTGATCTTGACCAGGACATTCTCAAAGAACTCGTCGTTCTTCGAGATGTCCTTGGTGTTCTCTCTGGTCAGCTCGTCCGGGAGCACTGCGGTCATTGGGCTACCCCTAACTTCGTCGAATGGGCGGAAATGAGTTCCTGCTGGGTAAGAATCTTGTAGTCGGCGGCATCCAGATCGGCCAGCGCACGCCGGAATTCGCTTGTCGTACCAGGGAAAAGCTCACTACCGACAGTTTCAGTGGGCTTGTACCAGCGGAACGCACCATCGCGCCAGGTGGTTCGATCGAATCGCCGTATCGCGCGCGCCTGCTCACGCTCCAGGGGCTCTCGGCGCACCTCGATGGAGACGAAAGCCAACGAATCAACCAGAGCCAGTGACGCTGTCACATAATCGATTTGCGCCTCGATATGCGACAGGCCCGCCAACGCGTTGGAACCGGAACCCGGACCGGTGAGCAGAAACAGATTGGGGAACCCGGGCACGTTCACGCCGCGGAAGGCCTTCGGCTGGGAACCCCATTGCTCGTCCAGCGTGGAGCCGTCCACCCCCTTGATGGAGAACGGCGCTTCGATCAGCACCTCGGGGGTATCGAGCGCGAAGACCAGACAGTCGGCCTTGTGAGTCATGGCATCGGCCGATCGCACTCCAATGGCGCTCACTCCGGTGACGGGCCACGGAACCAGCTTGCAATTGTCTTGCTGCAGAGCCGAATAGAACTCATCGGAGAACAGAATCCGGCGGCTGCCCGCACGATAGGCCGGAAGCAGGTTGCGACGTAACCAAGGATCCTTCACATTGCGGTTGAGGTGATTCTCGGCCACCGCCTCGACGAACCGGGTGCCAACTCCCCGCCACACCAAACCCCGGCGCAGCGCCTCATGCGAACGGCCGGCCACCCGTCCCGCAATGGATCCCGATGCACGCGAAAGCAGCCGCCCGGCCGTGCTCGACGATTCTCCGCCCCAGCGTGGCAGCACCCAGTCCGGAGTGCGCTGAAACACCCGCACCCGTGCCGCCTTCTTGACCAGTTCGGGCACCACATGCACGGTGCTGGCGCCCGCCGCGATCACCGCCACATTACGGCCGGTGAAATCGAAGTCCGGGTCCCAGTCCGCCGTGCTGAGCACGGGGCCGTCGAACTGCTCGATACCGTCGAGTTGCGGTGGTACCGGCGATGTTCCAGCGCCAACCGCCACGATGACGCGTCGCGCGAAGATCGATTTCTTACCCGCCACCGTGATCCGCCAGGTGGCCTTCGCGGGTTCGTACGCAAGCGCCGTCACCCGATGCCGCAGTCGCAGTACCGGCTCGAGGTTATGCCGCGCGATGAGGTCACGGTGATAGGACAGGACATTGTCACGCGTGGCCCACACCGAACGGGCGGATGTGTTGGGCGAAAACGCATACGACTGCTGCACCGCCAACTCATCACCGGCGACGGAAGCGAACGTGTTGCGCCGCCAGTAGCCGCCGACCTCGGGCGCTTGCTCGAGAACCAGCAGACTTTCCACCCGGGCCTGGCGCAATCGAGCGGCCATCCCCAGTCCGGCCATGCCGGCTCCGATGACCACTACGTCAACAGGGTTATCGACTGCCATGTGCGCGGTTACCACCCTCATCTTCGTTGACGAATTGCTAACTTACGTCAACGCTAGCAGGTCGGGGGTGCGATACGACAAGAGCTGAGTTAGTCACACAAATCATGAACGTGTGATTTGCATCACACATTTATGTGAGTGCTCCGACTACGAGGACTTGACCTGCTCTTCGAGTACGCCCTGGTAGCGACGCATGCCGGCAATCCACCGGTCGTAATCGGCGCCCTTCTGCCGGTACATGTCGAGCACCTGCGGGTGCGGTAGCACCAGGAAGGTCTCGGCACGTACCGCATCCAGCGTGATCCTCGCGACGGCCTCGGGTTGCAGTACCTCCCCGGCGGCCGTGATCGAGCTACCGGCCACCTTGGTCGCGGGATCATCGGATTGCGTGAGACCGTCAAGCAAGGGGGTCTTCACCCCCATCGGGCATAGACAGCTCACCCCGATCCCCTTGTCGCCATATGTGATCGACAGCCATTCGGCAAAACCGACGGCCGCGTGCTTGGTCACCGAATAGGCCGGCGAACCGAGCTGGGTGAGCAGCCCGGCAGCAGAAGCGACCGACACAAAATAGCCGCGCCCGCGCTCCACCCATTTCGGCGTCAGCAAGGTTGCCGCCCGGATATGTGCGCGCAGATTCACATCGAAGGCGAGGTCCCAAGCGGCCTCGCCGATATCCAGTCCCAGCCCACAGCCAATGCCTGCGTTGGCCGCGTAGAGATCGACGGGGCCAAATTCCTTCTCCGCCAAGGCGATAAGGGCCTCGATATCGGTGCTCGAGCTGGCATCTGCACGCTGTCCGATGATGCGGCCCGCCCGCGCCGCGGCAGTGGCCGCCACAGCATCGGCATCGATGTCCGCGGCCACGACCCTGGCTCCGTCATCCGCCAGACCCCAGGCGAGGGCCTGTCCAATTCCCGAACCGGCTCCGGTGACGATGGCGACGCTGCCGTTGATGTCCATGCCCGAACCCTATTGGATGGCGAAAACCCCGACCGCAGCAGCCGCGACGACGAACAGGCCCGCGAGAAGCCATGCCGTTCGGCGCGGATACCGGGTGAATCGCTCCCAGGTGACCGCGGCGGTCAATCCCACCATCCACGCCAGGTGCGCCGAGGGCGCGACGGCCATCGTCAGCATCATCGCCCAGCAGGAACGGATGCACGCCCACCCGCTGATTGCTCCGAATCGCATGAGGCCCTTGGCCGCCGGCCAGCCGTCCGGGGGCAGTGGTAGCGAGCGGTGGCATTCGCCGAGCGCCCGACACTTCATCGGAGTGAGCTGCCACATCGCCGTCAGCAGGAGCACCCCCGCGAGCAACCACCACCGGTTGAAGTTGCCGGCGGCAAGGAGCGCCAGGGTGATGATCAGCCCGACCACCGTCCACATTGCGAGCCAGACCGCCGCATAGAGAATCAGCGCACGCCAACGGCCCCGTGGCACGTTCTGCTCGACGTACCGGACCGCGGGAAGTGTGGCCGGTCCCATCATCGCGATGGTCATGACAATCCAGGAGACGATGGCAATCCACAACGCGGGCTGATGCACCACCGGCGTGGCCATCGGCGCCATGTTCGCGTGATCCATGCCGTGCATATGCTCGGCCATGGGCGCTTGCTTGTGGGCGGTGGCGTGCTGCGGGAGGAACGCGAAACCCAACCACGACAACAGAATTATCGCGGTCGCGATCCCGGTGTATCTGCCAGCCGCCAGTTCTCTGACGCGCTGGATCGCGTTGGCGGCCATCAGTAAGAGAATATCTTGCCGACGCGCACCTAGCTCGCGGATTCGATCATCGTTCGCAGTGCGCGCGGCAGCGTCCGCTTGGATCGGTACGGACCGACTACGGCCGCACCGGCTCGGCCGCTGAGCAACTGCCGGGCGATGCCATTGACTTCGTCGACCGTCACCGCCTCGATCTTGTCCAGGGTCGCCGAAATCGTGCGGTGCTTACCGTTGTTCAGTTCGCTGCGGCCCATTCTGTTCATACGAGACGCCGAATCCTCAAGCCCTAGAACAAGTCCTCCAGAAAGCGCACCCTTGGCCCGTTCGATCTCCGCCGCGGTGAATCCGCCCTCGACGACCGACCCCAGTACCTGCGAGGTCACCTTGGCCACCTCGTCGAAGCGCTCCGGTGAGCAGCCCGCGTACACCGACAACGCTCCGGTATCGGAGAAGGTGTCCACCGTCGAATAGACCGCGTACACCAGTCCACGCTGCTCGCGAATCTCTTGGAACAGGCGGGAACTGAGCCCGCCACCCAACGCACTGTTGAGCACCGACAACGCCCAGCGGTACTGCCAGCCACGTCCGGGGGTACGCACGCCCAGCGACAGGTGTACCTGCTCGCCGTCCCGCGACACCAATTCCAGCCCCGGTGTCGCGGTGACTCGACCGCTCCCCTTACGGGGCGCCACCGTCTTCACCGAAGAATCCAGATGCGACTTGAAGTACTTGCGCGCCAAGCGCACTACGCGATCGTGCTCGATGTTCCCGGCCACGGCCAACACCATGCGCTCGGGCCGATACCGGCGGACGTGAAACGAATGCAGCTGGGACCGCGTCATCGTCGATATGGATTCCGAGCTGCCGAGCACACTGCGGCCTATCGGATGATCTCCGAACAGAGCCCCGAGGAATGCCTCCCCCAACAGGTCCTCGGGGTCGTCGTCGCGCATCGCGATTTCTTCGAGCACGACATCGCGCTCGACCTCGACATCCTCACTGGCGCATCGGCCGCGCAGCACCACATCGGCCACCAGGTCGATCGCCAGCTCCAGATCGGAGTCCAGCACGTGTGCGTAGTAGCAGGTCTGCTCGCGCGCGGTGAATGCGTTCAGCTCACCGCCGACGGCGTCAATCGACTGTGCGATATCGGCCGCCGACCGTGTGGGCGTCGACTTGAACAGCAGGTGTTCGAGGAAGTGTGCCGCACCGGCGACACTGCGCCCCTCATCGCGTGAGCCGACGTCGACCCACACGCCGACGGACGCCGAGCGCACCGAGGGCATCGCCTCGGTGACTACTCGGAGACCACCTGGAAGGACCGTGCGACGTACGGCGCTCGGAACGCTACTCCGCGACGGCATCTGCCGGCTTGGCCTCGGCCGCACCGTTACTGTCGGCGGAAGCATCCGCGGCCTCGTCGTCGCCGACGGGGACCAGCGAGATCTTGCCGCGGTTGTCGATGTCGGCGATCTCGACCTGAATCTTGTCGCCGACCTTGACCACGTCCTCGACCTTGGCGATCCGCTTGCCCTTGCCGAGCTTGCTGATGTGCACCAGTCCGTCGCGGCCCGGAAGCAGCGACACGAACGCACCGAAATCAGTTGTCTTGACCACGGTTCCGAGGAAACGCTCACCGATCTTGGGCAGCTGCGGGTTGGCAATGGCGTTGATCTTGTCGATCGCGGCCTGCGCCGCCTCACCGTTGGAGGCGCCCACGAAGACGGTGCCGTCATCCTCGATGGAGATGCTGGCGCCGGTCTCCTCGGTGATCGAGTTGATCATCTTGCCCTTGGGCCCGATCACCTCACCGATCTTGTCGACCGGCACCTTGATGGTCGTGATGCGCGGCGCGTACGGGCTCATCTCGTCGGGTGCGTCGATGGCTTCTGCCATCACCTCGAGGATGGTGGCGCGGGCGTCCTTGGCCTGCGACAGGGCGGCGGCCAGCACCTGCGACGGGATGCCGTCGAGCTTGGTGTCGAGCTGCAGCGCCGTGACGAAGTCCTTGGTGCCGGCGACCTTGAAGTCCATGTCACCGAAGGCATCTTCGGCGCCCAGGATGTCGGTGAGCGCAACGAAGCGACGCTCGGTGGTGCCGTCGGCCAGTTCGATGTCATCGGACACCAGGCCCATGGCGATACCGGCGACGGGAGCCTTCAGCGGCACACCGGCGTTCAGCAGCGACAGTGTCGAGGCGCAGACCGAACCCATCGAGGTGGATCCGTTGGATCCCAACGCTTCGGAGACCTGACGGATGGCGTACGGGAACTCCTCGACGCTCGGCAGCACCGGCATGAGCGCACGCTCGGCCAGAGCGCCGTGACCGATCTCGCGACGCTTGGGCGAGCCGACGCGACCGGTCTCACCGGTCGAGAACGGCGGGAAGTTGTAGTGGTGCATGTAGCGCTTCGAGGTCTCCGGCCCCAGCGAGTCGATCTGCTGGGCCATCTTGACCATGTCAAGGGTGGTGACGCCCATGATCTGGGTCTCGCCACGCTCGAAGAGCGCGCTGCCGTGTGCCCGCGGGATCACAGCCACCTCGGCCGACAGTGCGCGGATGTCGGTGACACCGCGGCCGTCGATACGGAACTGGTCCTTCAGGATGCGCTGGCGCACCAGCTTCTTGGTGAGCGAACGAAATGCCGCGCCGATCTCCTTCTCGCGGCCATCGAAGCCCTCCTGCAGACGCCCCAGAACCTCGACCTTGATTTCATCGGTCTTCTCGTCGCGCTCGGCCTTGCCCGCGATGGACAGCGCCTGCGACAGCGGCTCGGTGGCCACGGCAGCGACGGCGGCGAATGCGTCGTCCTGGTAGTCGGGGAACAAGGGGTACTCGCCGACGGGCTTGGCGGCCTTCTCGGCCAGCTCCTGCTGCGCGGTGCACAGCGCGGCGATGAACGGCTTGGCGGCCTCAAGGCCCTCGGCGACGACGGCTTCCGTGGGAGCGCCGGCTCCGCCTTCCACGAGTGCGATGACGTTGTCGGTGGCCTCGGCCTCGACCATCATGATCGCGACATCGTCGGCGGTCTTACGACCGGCGACGACCATGTCGAACACGGCCGTCTCCAGCTGCTCGATCGTCGGGAACGCAACCCACTGGCCCTCGATCAGGGCGACCCGGACACCGCCGACGGGGCCGGTGAAGGGCAGCCCGGCGATCTGCGTGGACGCCGACGCGGCGTTGATGGCCAGCACGTCGTACAGGTCGGCGGGGTTCAGGCTCAGCACCGTCACCACGACCTGGATTTCGTTGCGGAGCCCGCTGACGAAAGTCGGGCGCAGCGGCCGGTCGATGAGACGACAGGTCAGGATGGCGTCGGTGGAGGGACGTCCCTCACGGCGGAAGAACGATCCGGGAATCCGGCCCGCCGCATACATCCGCTCCTCGACGTCAATGGTCAGCGGGAAGAAGTCGAAATGATCCTTGGGGCTCTTACTGGCGGTCGTGGCCGACAGCAGCATGGTCTCGTCATCCAGGTAGGCGACGACAGAGCCGGCGGCCTGCTGGGCCAGCCGTCCGGTCTCGAACCGGATGGTGCGGGTGCCGAAGGTCCCGTTGTCGATGGTCGCGGTGGACTCGAAAACGCCTTCTTCAATTTCTGTAACAGACATAGGTTCTGGAATACCTCTCATACATTCTCAGTGAGCAGCACATAGCTGCATTGGGCATGCGTGCCATCACGCGGTCAGCGCGCGGACGTACCAGCGCGAAGTGGACCCGGAAGGTGATCGGCCACGGCCGTTCGATCGAAGCCGCCGGGGAATCGATGAGCACAAACGTCGAACCCGGCAGCCACTACCGAAGACCGCCCGTTACCCGGCGGGACCAGCATGACAACCCAGACACCCTATCACCTGCGGCGTTTGCGGCCATGCACCTTGATCAGGGCAGTTCCTCCACGCATACGGTGAAGTTGCGATCGACGTACGGGTAGCCAAGCCCGGTGATGCATTCGTCGGCGGTCGAGACTTCCTGTAGGACTTGAGTGACGCGCTTCTTGTTCTGAGCGTTGACGTCGTTGCAGTCGACCCGCACCGGGTCACCGTCCCATTTGTCGGGGACGCTCATGCAGCTGCCAACCACCCAGTCGATGTCCAGGCACAGAGCCTGACTCTTGCGACCGAATCCGCGCTTGGCGTAGTAGGAGGAGTCGGCGTCGCGGGGACAGTCCGCATCGGTCGCCGCCTTGGCGAAGACCTTGAAATTGGACTGAGGACTACCGCACGGTTCCTTGACCAGCTTGGCGTGCTGATCGGTGCCGCTGAGATTGACGCAGTCACCAACGGCCAGGCCATCGGTGGCCGGTGCCATCGAACACGCCGACAACACGACCGCACCGACAACGACAAGAGCGACAGATACCGCGCCTCGGATTCCAGAACGACCCAGCCGAGGAGAAGACAAAGTCAGCGGCGCAGACCCAGGCGCTCGATCAGCGAGCGGTAACGCGCGACGTCGACCTTGGCGATGTACTTGAGCAGCCGGCGGCGACGGCCGACCAGCAGCAGCAGACCACGACGGCTGTGGTGATCGTGCTTGTGAGTCTTCAGGTGCTCAGTCAGATCGACGATGCGCTTGGTCAGCATCGCGACCTGGGCCTCGGGAGAACCGGTGTCGGTCTCGTGCAGCCCGTACTGGGTGAGGATTTCTTTCTTCTGCTCGGTAGTCAATGCCACGGCAAGCTTCTCCATCACTGGGGTTCGCGTCGAATGTTTCTGGCGGGCCACCGCGAACTGCAGCTCACACCGGTGTTGGAGTGTACCGGCGGGCTAGCCTCGCGCCAAAATCGTGCGAGCTTTCTGGGCATCGCGCCCCATCTCGTCCACGAGTGCGTCGACCGAATCGAACTTCTCCATGCTGCGGACCCGCGCCACGAAATCCACGGCGACATGCTGGCCATAGAGATCCGCTGCGGTGTCCATGATGAACGCCTCGACGGTGCGCGCCTTGCCGGAGAACGTGGGGTTGCTGCCCACCGAGACGGCCGCCTGATAGCGCTCACCCGGCACGACGGTTCCCATGGTGGGACCGTGCCCGAGCAGCGTGAACCAGGCCGCATACACCCCGTCGGCGGGAATGGCGGCGAACATCGGCGGCGCCACGTTGGCCGTCGGGAAGCCCAGTTCCCGCCCACGACCGTCACCTCGGACCACGACGCCTTCGACGCGGTGTGGACGGCCCAATGCTTCGGTGGCCGCCACCATGTCTCCGGCGTCGACGCAGGATCTGATGTACGTCGAGGAGAACGTGACCGCATGCTCGGTGACAAGAGAGACAGCGTCGACCTTGAAGCCGAATCGCTCGCCCGCCTTCTTGAGCATGTGGACATTCCCGGCGGCCTTCTTGCCGAAGGTGAAGTTCTCCCCGACCACCACCTCGGCCACGTGCAGACGCTCGACCAGCAGCTCGTGCACGTATCGCTCGGGCGAGAGCTTCATGAATTCAGGGGTGAACGGCACCACCAGGAAGACATCGACACCCAGTTCCTCGGCCAGTTCGGCGCGCCGGGTCAGGGTTGTGAGCTGGGCCGGATGGGTTCCCGGGAACACCACTTCCATCGGGTGGGGATCGAAGGTCATCAGGACGCTCTTGAGATTGAGCTCGCGCGCCGCCTTCACCGCACGCCCGATCAGCTCGGCGTGACCTCGGTGTACACCATCGAATACGCCGATCGTCAGAACGCACCGACCCCAATCGGACGGGATTTCGTCTTGCCCGCGCCAGCGTTGCACGGCATAAAGCCTACTTCGGAAGATGCGAGAAGGCCGACTTGGCTTTCGGGACGCGGCGGCTGGTTAGGCTGAGCATCCCTTGGCGCCTGGTTAGGCTAAGCATCGTGAGCCCCACTCGATCCGACCGACCCGCCGGATCCGCCGACACCGACCTGACGACGGTTGCCCAGGATTACCTCAAGGTGATCTGGACCGCGCAGGAGTGGTCGCGCGAGAAGGTAAGCACCAAGATGCTGGCCGAACGCATGGGCGTGTCGGCGAGCACCGCCTCCGAGTCGATCCGCAAGCTCGCCGACCAAGGTCTGGTGGATCACGAGAAGTACGGCGCCGTGACGTTGACGAGCCAGGGCCGCAAGGCCGCGGTACTCATGGTCCGCAGACATCGGCTGCTGGAGACCTATCTGGTCAACGAACTCGGCTACGGGTGGGACGAGGTACACGACGAGGCTGAGGTGCTCGAGCACGCCGTCTCGGATCTGCTGCTGGCCAAGATCGACGCGAAGCTCGGTCACCCGCAGCGCGATCCGCACGGCGACCCGATTCCCGGCCCCGACGGGCAGGTGCCCACTCCCCCGGCTCGCCAGCTGTCGGACTGCGCCAACGGTGACACCGGCGTAGTGGCCCGGATCTCCGACTCAGATCCTGAAATGCTGCGCTACTTCGACACGGTCGGCGTGGCATTGGATGCCCGGGTGACGGTCGACGAACGACGGGACTTCGCCGGAACCATCTCGGTGTCGATTGACAGCGCCGGACCAGACAGCGGCGAGAAGAAGCTGGAGCTGGGAAACCCTGCAGCTCAATCGATTTGGGTCGTACTCGACTGAAATGACCGACCACGCGGCGTGTGAGTGCCTCCTGTGTGTCGACTACGGCGACCGCCACGACTACAACGACAGCGATCGCGACATCATCGGCAGCGTCACCGAATACGGTTGGAGCGCACTGGGAATCGGCCCCACCTCGACGGAGGAAAGCCCACCGTTCGCCTACACCGTGGGACTGTGGCACACCATGCGCCTACCCGAGCTGGCAATCTACGGCGTCAACGACATCACCATGATGCAGCGTGCTCTCAACGCAGTCGCCAAGCAGGCACAGGAAGGCCGGGTGCTGCAGGTCGGCGAGACGTTCGAGGATGTGCTCGCCCTGCCCGCCGTGGACGACTACCAGGTCAAGCTCTCGCCCATCGATCCGAGTTGGTATGACAACGAGTTCGGGTTCGGGCTGTGGTTCAACCGGACGAACCGCGTGCGGTACCTGCAGATCCTCTGGCCCGATGGCGAGGGCCGGTTCCCCGGGAACCCCGAGCTCGACCCGCATTTCGCCGACCGGCAGCCGCTGATGTGGATGCCCAGGGAGTTGCACCCGCCAAGCCGGTGGATCCGCCCGCCCGACTGACCTGTCTTTTGGGGGTATGAACATCCGTGAAAAAGGCGGAACCGAATCGCCGCGGGCCGCGTCAGACCCATAAAAGACCGCATCGAACCCAGGGAGGGCGAGGCAATGACATCAGCCGGCAATCCGCCGCTGCAGGTGGTAATCGACGAGGTCGGTGCGCTCAGTAAGTTCGCCGCAGGCCTTGCCGACCAAATGAGAGCGGGGTCAAGTTCACTGGATCGCGACGTCCAGTCGTTGTTCGGCGTCTGGAAGGGCAGCGCCGCCGATGCCTACCGGTCCGGATGGGACGAAATGCAAGACGGCGCAACAAAAGTATGGAACGCGCTGGCGGATATCGCCTCTACGCTGGACTCAAATGCTGCGGCATTCCACGCGCAGGAGACCTCCACCGCCTCGTCCATCACGTCGACACAGGCGGGCTGAGGGAATGGCCGCTCACGTGGAATCGGAGTTCTCCTTCGATCTTGACCACATCGAGCAGGTGACGTCGCGCGCTCGGGGTTTCAAGGAGTTTGTCACCGAGAACCTCGACCAGCTGGAGTCGCGCGCTCAGACACTTGTGCAAAGCGGGCAGTGGACCGGTGCCGCTGCTGCCGCCTACTCCGAAGCCCACAAGGAATGGATGGATGCGGCGCGTGAGCTTGTCGAGGGGCTGAACCAGATGGAAGAGGCCGCGCGAACCGCTCACGGCGCCTACTCGGAGGCACAAGAAGCCAATCTTCGAATGACGCGGGGTTGATATGCCCGTTGTCGTCGAATCAGCGGCGTACTACGCGGCCGCCAACACCTGCTACAAACTCTCGAGCGACGTCCAAGCCGCGTTCAAACCTCTTTCCCGTGCTCTCACCCTGGAAACCAGCGGAATGGCCGGCGGCTATCAAGCCGTCAAAGCCTGGTCTTCGGGGTACGACAATCGTGCCGCTGCTCTCACCACGGCGAGCACCGAATATGCACGAGCGCTGCAACGCCTGGGCGACATCCTGACCGCAGCGGGTTACAACTGGGCCATCGCCGATTGGAGAGCGAACCGCGATCCCAACAAGGGAACGGGCCCGGCTTGCCCCCGGACGATCCCGTCCGAATTGCCTTATGGGGCAGACGTCGTCGTCGGTGTGGCATCGTCAAAACACAACGGCCCGGGTCTTGAGTCTGATGTGCCCGACCTGTACAAGAAAGTCGTTGCTCAGGTGGCGGGCGGTGAGATCCCGGACGGTGATACCGACAAGCTCGACAGTGCGGCCAAGGCGTGGAAGACCTTTGCCGATAATGACGCGATCTCACGGGGCGAATCCGATCTGAGGCTCGCGGCTAGCGCATTGAGCAATTTTCATGCTCCGGATATCCCGAACCTCAGCGAGCACCTCACGACGCTCTCGACAAGTGCGGGCAGAATCAAGCTGGCGGCAACCGATCTCGCGACCTCGACAACCGCCCACCACGCGGCGCTTAATCAGCTGCGCTCAGATATGCAGTTCGCCATCGCCACCACTCTCGGTGTTGGACTGGCCGCCATCGCCGCGATCGCTGTTATCACTCGTGGCCGTGCTACCGCAGGTGGCGCCGAGATTGCAGCCACGGCGGTGGACGCCTGCGCGTCATCGCTTGCGGCATGCATCCGCCCATTCCTTACGACGTTGGGCGGTATCACTTTTAGCGCAGAAGCGGTCACCGCTGCGGGCCTCGGTGCGATCATAGGGTTGTCGATCGCAACGATTACCGGGGAAACGGTCGTCTACTCGAACTACAAACCACCTGGTGACGCGTTCGACAAGACCGGCGCAAAGGCACCTGGCCAGCCAGGCACAGCGGAAGGCTTCGTGCCACCCAAAGCCGGAGACAGGTGGGTGCCAAACCCCAGCGCCAGGGGCAAGAATCGCTTCGGATGGGAGGACGCCGATGGGAACGTTTGGGTACCTACTGGACCGGGCTCGCCAGCTCGCCCTGGAGATGCACACGGCGGTCCCCACTGGGACGTGATCGACAAGAACGGCAAAAAGATCAAAGATGCCTACCCAGGAGGACATACACGATGAATGACGTCAACAATGTGGTGCTCGAAGCCACAGGCGTTCAGTATCAGATGTCTTTCGACGAAGCCGCGTTCTTCGAATGGCTTAACAAGATCCCCAGTGTCGACTCCTACCAAGGGCAGCGATTCACGTTGTACATCAAGGTAATCGTCGACGCCTTGGACGAAGACGCACTACACGAGCTTGCCGCGCTATACCGTCGGTATCGCATCGATCCGAGAGAGCTGCGTGTTCTAAACACAGGGCGGCTTGGCTATTGGTTCAGCAGCCCCGACCGATGGTGGCACAACGAAGTATTCGGCACAGACTCAACCGCGACGGACGGGCCGAACCTGGGTGAGAAACATGCGCTTTCGGACAATGCCGACCACGAGTGGGCGGTAGGAGACGCGGGTACTCATGCAAACATGTGGCCGCCAGTCGAAATAGCCGAGTTTATGAAGGAGGGCAATGCTGTCCTCAAGGCTACGGGTGTGCGTTACTACTCCGAACTCGATGAAGCCGCGTTCTTCGAATGGCTGGATAAGAACCCCCAAGTCGACTCCTATCGGGGCCGAGGCGACACTCTCTACATCAGTGTGAACGTCAACATCGGCGACGAATCAGAGTTGTCCGAGTTCCCCGCACTGTACGAGCGATACAACATCGACATGACCGAACTACGAGTTCTGAAGTCGGGCAACTTCGGCTCGTGGTTCAGCGATCCCAAATGGTGGTGGCACAAGGCGGTTTTCGGATAGTCTTTACAAATTCGCCGGACGCAGCACCACCACCGACGTGGTGCGAGAACCCTTATCGGCCAACAACGCGATGACGCGATTATCGGCATCCACCGCCGCGTAGGTCCCCTCGATGCCGGCCGCCGCTAACGGACGCCCATTGCGCACCGAATCAACCTCCGCCGCATCCAAGTCACGTCGGGGGAATCCATCCCGGCAAGCGGTGTCCAGATCCAGTGTCAACGTCGCATCGTCGGCGAGCTCGTCGAGTGTGCGCGCCCTCTCCAGCGAGAAATCACCAACCCTGGTGCGCCGCAATGCCGTCAGATGCCCACCAACACCCAGCGCGGCCCCCGCATCACGGGCCAGCGCCCGAATGTAGGTCCCCGAGGAGCAGTCGACTTCCACGTCCACATCGACATAGCCATCGCCCGGCCGCCGCACCGCCAACACATCGAACCGCGAGATGCGCACGGGCCTGGCCGCCAGCTCGACAGACTGCCCCTCCCGCGCGAGCTTGTACGCGCGTTGCCCATCCACTTTGATAGCGCTCACCGAGGACGGCACCTGCTCGATATCCCCGCGCAGCCGGGCCACGGCCGCCTCGATATCCGTATCGGTCAGATGAGAAGCCGATACCGTTTGCAGCACCTCACCTTCGGCGTCATCAGTGCTGGTGCTCTGCCCAAAACGGATGGTGGCCGCGTACGACTTGGTGGTCAACGTCAGCAATCCCATGATCTTGGTGGCTCGTTCGATACCGATCACGAGGACCCCCGTGGCCATCGGATCGAGAGTGCCCGCATGCCCGACCTTGCGCGTGGAAAACAGCCTTCGGCAGCGGGAAACCACGTCATGGCTCGTCATCCCGGCGGGCTTATCGACAATTACGAGGCCCGCACGACTCAAGGGATCGGTCACGGCACCACGATGGCGGTCAAGATCAGACCCTTGTCGATGATCCACCGGCCGTCGAACGTCGAGAGCACGCTGCCGTCGTTGGCCTTGCCGTCCACCAGGATTCGTGAGGTGAAGGTCCCGTCCGGGTCGAGCGTGATGTGGGCGTCCTCGAAACCGAGCCACCGCGTTGTCAGCGGGAACCACGCCTTATACGTCGTCTCCTTGGCGCAGAACAGCAATCGATCCCAATGCGTGCCCCCTGGCAAGGCAGCGAGTTCATCGCGTTCGACCGGAAGGGTGATCGATTTGAGCACTCCGTTGGGCAAGACGTCATGCGGTTCGGCATCGATCCCCACCGAACGCACTTCGCCTACGCGGCCCACCACCGCGCCGCGAAATCCCTCGGTGTGCGTCATGCTGCCCACCACACCGTGGGGCCACAATGGCTGCCCCTTGTCCCCCTTGAGGATCGGGACCTCGGGCACGCCAAGAACGGACAAGGCCTGCCGCGCGCAGTACCGCACGGTGATGAATTCATTGCGCCGCTTGGCCACCGACTTGGCGATCAGCGGCTCCTCCTCCGGCAGCGGTGTCAACCCCGGTGGATCCTCGTACAACTCGGCCGAGGACAGCACATCGGGAACCACCGACGCGATCAACTCATCAGTCACTGGCGCGCTCCTTGGCAAGCCGTTCACGGAATCGCTTGGCCGACACCCTCATCTGTTCGGTGATCTCAAAATGACCGCCGAACTCGTTGAGGTATCCGGGTGGATAGTGCGGGACGGGAAGGATCTGCCTGAGCCACGAATACGGTTTGCGCTGGGCCCATTCCCGCGGATAGCCAACCGATACCTCCTCGAACCGGACATCGTCATACCAGGTGGTCCTCGGGATGTGCAGATGTCCGTACACCGAGCAGACCGCGTTGTAGCGGGTATGCCAGTCCGCGGTCTCGGTAGTTCCGCACCACAACGAAAACTCCGGATAGAACAGCGCATCACAGGGTTCACGCACCAGAGGAAAGTGGTTCACCAGGACTGTCGGCGTCATCCAGTCCAGATCTTCCAGTCGCTTCCTGGTGTACCGCAACCGATCCCGGCACCATGCATCGCGCGTCGCGAAAGGCTCACTGGAGAGCAGGAACTCGTCGGTCGCCACGACATTGCGATCGCGGGCGATCTTGAGACCCTCGGCCTTGGAGTTGGCCCCCTCCGGCAGAAACGTGTAGTCGTACAACACGAACATCGGCACGATGGTCGCGGGACCACCCTGTTCCACCCACACCGGATACGGATGCTCGGGGGTGACGACGCCCATCTCATCGCACATATTGACCAGATAGTCATAGCGAGACTGCCCGAAGATCTGCATGGGATCACGCGCGGTCGTCCATAGTTCATGGTTACCCGGCACCCAGATCACCTTGGCGAACCTGCGCCGCAACAGATCCAGCGCGCCCCGGATGTCATCACTACGCTCGGCCACATCACCGGCGACGATCAGCCAGTCCTCAGGCGAGGCCGGATGCAGTTCCTCGAGAACAGACTTGTTGGCCGACTGCCCGACATGCAGGTCGCTGATCGCCCACAGCCTGGGCTCCCGTTCCTGCGTCATCCGGCCAATGTACCTACAGGTTTATCTTGCAACTCTGTCCCACGTCGAGAACTCGCAACGCACGTCCGCTTCCCACCCAGAATGCGCAGGACAGCGCCAGGTCCGTCAAGAGCCCGTCATCGAGGTGCTCGTGGGCTCGCGCCCAGAACTCGTCGTCCTCCCGTAATCCGACATGATCGGTCGCGAAGCGATGCGCGAATTCGGCCGCGATCCGCTCGGCGTCGCTGTATCGCGGCGAAGTGCGCCACTGGTCGGCGTCCGCATAGAAGTCGGCGTCCAACTCTCCGCTCTGAACGAAACGGGTGTTCTGGCAGACGGAGCATTCGTTCGCAAAGGCCACAGCCATACGTGCGAGTTCTCGTACCCCGATCGGAAGCCGGCTGCGGTTGTAGACCGCATCCGAAAATCCGGCGAAGCCGGGCGCCATCTCGGGCGAACCCATCAACCAGCCGGCCACATCGTCGTCCGCGTAATTCCCAATTCGTGCCATGGCGTCACGATACTCCCGGACTAGAACGTGTTCTAGTGTTTTCGATGTTCCGTATGAGATAGACACGCGGCTAGACTTCGGCGCACCGCGGCCGATCAGATTGAGGTGAATTCGCATGGCCCAACGGGCAGGCGTAGTCCGAGCTGGATTCTGCGTTGCCCTGATGGCGCTGACGCTGGGCGGCTTCGTGGTCTGGCGTACCGCACCGTCAGAGCACACCACCAGCGCACCCTTCCAGCTGCGGTTCTCTACGGCACCGATGACCGGACCCGCGAGCACGGGGGCCGCTACCACCACGATCAAATGGCCGGTTGTCCCGGTCACCGATCCGCGCCCCTTTGATCCCTGTTACGAGATCCCCAGCTCGGTCATCGCTGCCGCGGGCCTTGACCAGACGCCACCCGCGCCCGAAGAGGGGCTGCGCTGCCGGTACGACTCGCGCAACAACTATCAATTGGCCGTCGAGGCGGTCGTGTGGCGCACGTATGAGGACTCACTGCCGGCCGACGGCGTGGAGACAACCATTCAGGGTCACCGCGCCGCCGAGTACAACATCATGAAACCCACAGACTGGAACAACCAGTGGTGGGTGTCCTGCATGATCACCTTCAAGACCAGCTATGGCGTGGTCCAGCAGTCGCTGTACTACGCATCGCAGAAGTACTCCCCCGACGGCCCCGGTTGCCTCGTGGAAAATCGCCGGGTCGCAAACATTCTCGCGCCCGCCTACAAGTTCTGAGATCAGATCGGTCAGCCGCGCGCCGCGATGCGTGCCTGTACCTCGGGTCGCCGCAACGGGGGCACCGTCTTGGGTGGCTGACGCCGCGCAGGCAGCACGGCGAGCAGCCGCATCGTCGTGGCCGTCACCTCCGCCACCGCATGCTCGAACGCTTCCCGGTTGGCATCGGAGGTCTTCTGAATCCCGCTGATCTTGCGGATGTACTGCCGCGCCGCCGCCTCGATCTCCTGGTCGGTCGCAGCAGGTTCCAACCCGCGTAGTTCGGTGATGTTCCTGCACATACCTACGACAGTAGAAAGACAATTCCGATGACGCCATGCCCCACCCACCGGTTAGTTCACATGCGCGTGTATACGTAAGTCATGCCAGTGACGTCATCGGAGCCGTCTAGCGCGCTACGCGAACGCATCGCGGCCGCCGCGCACGAGGTTCTCGCCAGCCATCCCCCCGCTTCCACCCCTGTTACCGAGCTGCTGGGCGCCGTCTATGACGCGGGCCTGGCCTGGGTTCAGTTCCCGGTCGGCCTCGGCGGCCTCGACGCGCCTCCTGCGCTCCAGTCCGTTTCCGACACCATCCTGCGCGCGGCGGGCATGCCAGACCCGTTGTTTATCAACGTGATCGGCTACGGCATGGCGGCACCCACGGTGCTCGCGCACGGGCAACCCGAGCTGACCCAGCGGATTCTGCGCCCGCTGTTCACCGGTGAGGAGCTCTGGTGTCAGCTGTTCAGTGAGCCCGGGGCCGGTTCCGACCTCGCGGGCCTGGCCACCCGCGCGATACGAGACGGCGACGAATGGGTCATCAACGGCCAGAAGGTGTGGACCTCTGGCGCCCATCAGGCACGCTGGGCACTGTTGGTGGCTCGCAGCAATCCCGACGTGCCCAAGCACCGCGGCCTGACTTATTTCGTAGTCGATATGACCGATCCGGGCGTCGAGGTCCGTCCGCTGCGCCAAATGACCGGAGATGCCGAGTTCAACGAGGTGTACCTCACCGATGTTCGCATCCCGGATGCACATCGGCTGGGCAACGAGGGCGACGGCTGGCGAGTCTCGATGACAACGCTGATGAACGAGCGCAGCGCGCTGGGCGGGGCGTTCGACCACGGTCGCGCCGGCGGATCCATCGGCAACGCACTGAATCTGTGGAAGCAACGCCCCGACCTACACACCCCCGAGCTGCGGGCCAAGCTGACCAACCTGTTCGTGCGCTCAGAGGGAAACCGCTATGGCACCCAGATGAGGATCGCCGCCCAGGGCGATGCGCCCATGGGTCCGGAGGGGTCGATCGGCAAGCTGATGGGCGCGGAGCTCAACCAGCAGATCTACGACTTCTGTGTCGAACTGCTAGGCATCGAGGCGACTCTGTACGCCTCTTACGACATGCGGCGCGTCGTCGAGGATGACCGCCGCGCCGACACCATGTGGGCCTTCCTGCGGTCCAAAGCCAACACCATCGAGGGCGGCACCTCCGACGTGATGCGCAACATCATCGGGGAGCGCGTTCTCGGGTTACCGGGCGATATCCGGGTCGACACCGACAAAGCATGGAAAGAGGTGCCCCGTGGCTGAATTCGAGTTCACCGAAGAGCACGGCGACCTGCGTTCGCTGGTGCGTAGTTGGTGCGAACGGGTCTGGACACCCGAGCATGTACGCCAGATCGCCGATGCCGGAACCACCGACCTGGAGGCCTGGCACGCCCTCGGGTCCGAGCTGGGTGTCGTGGGACTGAGCCTGCCCGAAGAATATGGCGGCGGAGGCCTGGGCGTAATCGAATTAGCCATCGTCGCAGAGGAATTGGGACGAGCGCTGGCGTGTCTACCGTGGATATCGAGCGCAGCACTCGGCGCCGCCGCGCTGGTGGCCAGCGGCGACGGCGACGCCCTTACCGAATGGGTACCCGCATTGGCCTCCGGCGCCAAGACGATCACGCTGGCCGGAGGGCGAACCCGGCTCGCCGACGCCATCACAGTGTCCGCTGAATCCGACGACGACGGATGGAAGCTCACCGGCGACGCCGAGCACGTTCCAGACGGCGCCACCGCGGACGTGATTCTGGTGCTGGCCGATACCGACTCGGGCCCAACACTTTTCGCGGTCGACGGGAACGCGCCGGGCGTTGATCGGCATGCCCTGGCCACCCTGGATCTGACCCGGCGCCAGGCCAACATCCACTTCGACTCGACTCCCGCACGGGTGATCGGCGAAGCCGGAAACGGCGCCTCGGCCGTATCGCATGCGCTGGACGTTGCCGCCACCGCGCTGGCGGCCGAACAGGCCGGTATCGCTGCCCACATGCTGGACGTGACAACCGAATACGCCAAGTCCCGAATTCAGTTCGGACGGATCATCGGGTCGTTCCAGGCCGTCAAGCACCGCCTTGCCGACATGGCCGCGGCCGCCGGGAATGTGCGTGGCGCCGCCTATCATGCGGCATGGTCACATGACGACCCAAGCCTTGACGACCCTGCGCTGGCCACGAGCATCGCCCAGCAGGTAGCGTCCGCGGGAGCGGTAGAGGTAACCGCCAAGGCCATTCAGAGCCATGGCGGCATCGGATTTACCTGGGAACACCCGGCCCACCTGTATTACAAACGGGCAGTCAGCAATTCGGCACTCTTCGGAGGCCGCGCCGTCCACGCCGAACGTATCGCCAAGGAGGTTATCGACGCATGACCGAACGAATTCTCTTGACGCAGACCGAAGACCGGATCTGCACCATCACGCTCAACCGTCCGCAGGCCCGCAATGCGCTGAGCAAGGCGCTCGGCGACGAGATCGTCAAGGCCGTCACCGCTGCCGACGCTGACGATAACGTCGACGTGATGATCCTGACCGCCGCCGACCCGGTGTTCTGTGCAGGCGTCGACCTCAAGGAGTTGGGCAGCGGCGATCGGGCCGACACCCTGGACCCGTGGTGGCCGGAGCTGTCCAAGCCGGTCATCGGTGCCATCAACGGCGCCGCCGTCACCGGCGGCCTGGAGCTGGCGTTGGCCTGCGACATCCTGATCGCCTCCGAAAAGGCTCGTTTCGCCGATACCCATGCGCGCGTTGGCATCCTGCCCACCTGGGGACTGACCACGCTGCTGCCGCTGTCGGTCGGACGTGGCCTGGCGCGGCGCATGAGCCTCACCGGCGACTACCTCTCGGCCGAGGACGCGTTACGAGCCGGCCTGGTCACCGAGGTGGTTGCCCACGAGGACCTGCTGCCGGCGGCCAAGCGGCTCGCCGCGACCATCGCCGGGAACAACCAGCCCGCGGTACGTGAGCTCCTGGCCTCCTACCGGCGCATCGAGTCCGAGCTTGTCGGCAACGGCCTGCAGGTGGCCCTGGACGACGCGCATCGGTGGATCGAGCAGAATTCCATCGCCGAGGGTGTCGAGGAACGCCGCGCCGCGATCATGGCGCGCGGGCGTAGCCAGAACTCCTAGCGGTCGAACCGGTACAGGGCAATCCGGCGGTCCGGCCGAACATCGAACTCACCCATCGCGGTCCAACCGAGGCGGGCGAGCACCTTCAGGATCGACGGATTGTCGACCGCTGGATCACCCATCATCCGGCGACATGCAGGGTCGGCCTCGAACACGGCGAACGGGAGTAACCGGATCCACTCGGAAATGACCCCCCGGCCCAGATGCTCGGTGGCAGCAGTCGCTATGTGAAACCCCGTGTCGTGCGGATGAACGTCGTAGATCCGGGCGATCTCATCCCGGGCAGATCGATACATCTCCACATAGCCTGCCTCGACGCCATCTACCGAGAGGATGCAAGGCAGCGAGTAATGCCCGGCCAGTCGATACGAGGAATCTTCGCGCCATCGCACGGCCGACCAGGGCTGCTCCCACGTCTCGAGCAGATGTGGACGAGCAAACCACTCACTGAGCATGTCCGGGTCCGCACTTTCCGGATCCACCGGCCGCAGTCCGTAGCGGGTGCCCTCAAATAAGGGCAATGGCGGAGGACCCGCATCGACGACCTCAGCAGCCACGTCGGTGATCTCTCGCCCGATTCGATAACCGGTGGAACTGTTCATCGGCGCGAGTGGCTCCGTTCGATCGATGGACCTAACTTAGGTAAGGCTACATTCTAGGAGCATCTATCGAGCCGATCTTTCAAACCCCTACATCAGGTGCGGCGTTTCCTTGTGGACTTTGTGGTCGTGGTGCACCGTGCCGCCGACTACCGCGAATCCGAGCCCTGCGGTGACCAGTAACGCAATGGCCGCGACCATTCCCCAGCCGTGATGCCCGGAGGCCAACGCCGCCAGCCCCAGCGCGGTGATCGTGACTGACACCAGCCCGAGGAAGTAGCCGGTCCACACGGCAAATCGATCAAGGTTCATTTCGAAACACCTCCTCATCCAGCGTTTCCCAGGATACTCCGCAAGTGACCTGGATCACATAGGTGCAGCCTGGCAAACCCCCGATATCATCAAGTGAGCTACACGATCAGGGGGAGAGTTCATGTCGTACCCGCAGCACTATCCGACAGCAGCACCCAGGTACTTCCAGGTGCGGCTCACCAAACACACCGGGATGCTGATCATGTTCAGCACCCGGTCCTACACGATCACCGGCACACTTGAGCAGTGCGAGGCCGCCTACCGCGACGCACAGACCCACAATCTGGCAGCCGGGTGGTGGAGCTTTCTGTCCATCCTGGTCATGAACTGGATCGCGATCTTCGGAAACATGGGGCAGATCAGGCAGATTCGGCATTTGGCCGCACAGCCACCGGTCTACCAGAGCTACCCGCCGTCGGGATACCCACCGCCACCGGCCGGATATCCGTATCCGCAGTACCCACCTGCGCAGTGATCACGAGCCGGACCCCGGCACCGCCCAGCGTCCGGACAACGCGCGCCAACCAACCAACATCAGCCGCAGCACCAGGAAAAGGGTAAGGCCGGACCAGATTCCGGCCAGTCCCCATCCGTACGCCAGCGATAACCACACCAGCGGCAGGAATCCACACAATGCGCTGATCATGGTGGCGTTGCGCATGAACCGGGCGTCGGCGGCACCCAGCAGCACTCCGTCCAGCGCGAACACCACACCCGAAATCGGCAACTGGCACACCAGGAACCACCACGGCACCCGCATCTGATGCAGCACCGCGACATCGGAGGTGAACAGCCCAGGCAACACCGGCGCACCGAGCGCCAGAAGCGCCGCCAACACCACCGCGAAGCCCAGTGAGAACACCGTCACCCTTCGCGCCACAGACTTGGCCTGCGGCACCCGGCCGGCTCCCAGCGCGGCGCCGACAAGGGTTTGCGCCGCGATGGCAAGCGAATCAAGAACCAGCGCAAGAAAACTCCACATCTGCAGGACCACCTGGTGCGCCGCCAGTGCTGCCGCCCCGAACCGCGCGGCCACCGCCGCGGCACTGATGAAGCAGGCCTGAAACGCCAGACTGCGCACCAGCAGATCACGCGCCAGCACCAGCTGCGCACGCAACACCGGCGGATCCATCCGAAGTCGAACCTGCTCGGCGTGCAGGGCCCGTAAGAAGAGGATCGCGGCCAGCCACTGCCCCACCAGATTGGCGATGGCGGACCCCGCCAAACCCATCCGGGGCGCACTCAGCAACCCGTAGATCAGTACCGGACACAGCACTGCCGAAACCGCAAAGCCGACAATCACATACCGCAACGGCCTGACTGTGTTCTGCACTCCCCGCATCCACCCATTGCCTGCGAGTGAGATCAGGATCGCGGGCGCCGCGAAGATCGCGATACGCACCCACGTGAGGCCTTGAGCGGCTACATCGGGCGATGCAGCGATAACCCGCACCACCGGCGAGGCCACCACATTAACCACGAGCACCACGGCGGCCCCGATGATGAGCGCCAGCCAGGTCGCCTGCACTCCCTCATGAACCGCCCCAGGACGATCACCGGAGCCGAAACGCCGTGCGGCACGGGCCGTGGTGCCGTACGACAGGAAAGTCAGTTGCGTCCCGACAAGCGAAAGCACCAGTCCCCCGACGGCCAAGCCCGCCAGCGGCACCGCGCCCAGCCGACCCACCATGGCGATATCGAACAGCAGATACAGCGGTTCGGCCGCCAGCACTCCCAGCGCGGGCACCGCCAAAGCGATGATCCGGCGGGCCAGCCCGGACAGGCCGGTGGCGTCAGTCAAGGGCGCGGACCAGCGCCGCCACCACCTCGTCGACCGGGCCGGTCGCCGAGAACCCGGCGGCCAGCCGATGTCCACCGCCGCCGAAGGTGCCCGCTACCGCGGAAAGGTCCACCGCAGAGCGGGCCCGCATCGATATCGACCAATGGTCGGGCTCGATCTCCTTGAACACCACCGCAACCTCGGCCTCGGTGGTGGTGCGGACGATATCGACGATCGACTCGACTTCCTCGGTGCGCGCGCAAGACCAGACATCGTGGGTGACAACGGCATACACCAATCCGGCACCCCCGACCGCATCGGGAATCAGCTCCGCGGTGCCCAGCACACGCGACAAGATCGGCAGCCACACAAACGGATGTGAATCCATGAACGTACGGGTGATGTTCACACCGTCGGCACCCAAGTCCAACAACCGCGCGGCCAACCGGTGCCCCTGCGCGGTGGCCCAACGGAACGATCCACTGTCGGTGACCAAACCGGCGTACAGACAATGGGCCATCTCGGGGGTGATGTCCACCCGCCACGCGTCGAGCAGCCGCGCCACCATCATCGTGGTCGAATCAGCTTCGATGTCAACGTAATTCGCCGTACCGAAGAGCTCATTGGACACGTGGTGATCGATCACCAACACCGGTGCGGAACCCTCGACCAGCTCGCCGAGTTGACCAAGCCGCCGCACGCTCGGGCTGTCGACCGTGACCACCAGATCGGGGTCGCGACGCAGCTCATGCGGTGGGACCAGTAGCTCCGCGCCCGGCAGCGTTCCCACCGACTCCGGAGGCGTTGCCGGTGCCCCAAAACTCACCTGAACATCGACGCCCTTGGCCACCAGCACCTGGCCAAGGGCCAACCCGCTGCCCACGGTGTCGGCGTCGGGATGCACATGGCAGATGATCACCACTCTCCTGGCCTTGGCCAGGAGCTCCACCGCACCCTCTACGTCTACGCGTGCCCCCACGGCACCCGTCTCAATCGGGACGGCGCTCATCGTCCTCGTCAGGTGCAGATTCCTCGTCGGGAGACGCCTTGTAGGGATCGGCGTCACCGGCATGGACGGCTCCCTGGCGGACCTCGGCGAGCGCGGCATCGGCCGCGCGCGTCCGGTCCAGCAGTTCCTCCATGTGCCGGGCGGAATCGGCCATCGTGTCGAGCACGAAGGTCAGGGTGGGCGTGAACCTCACTCCGGTCCCGGCACCCACCTTGGTTCGAAGCACACCCTTTGCCTTTTCTAGCGCAGCCGCCGCGCCGGCGAGATCCGGCTCGTCGGACAGAGTCTGCCCCATCACGGTGTAGTACACGGTCGCATCGTGAAGATCGTTGGTCACCCGGGTATCGGTGACCGTGACCATCGTCAGCCTCGGGTCCTTGATTTCGTACTCGATCGCCGAGGCGACGATGGCTCCGATCCTCTTGGCCAGTCGCCGCGCGCGAGCCGGATCGGCCACGTTAGACCCGTTCCTTCTCGCGGAGTTCGTACGCCTCGATGACGTCGCCTTCCTTGATGTCGTTATAGGTCAGCGTCAGACCGCACTCGTAACCGTCGCGGACCTCGACGACGTCATCCTTCTCGCGCCGCAGCGATGAGATGGTGACCGTCTCGGCGACCACGATGTTGTCGCGCAACAGTCGTGCCTTGGCGTTGCGGCGGATGATGCCCGAGGTGACCAGGCAACCGGCGATATTGCCGACCTTGGAAGACCGGAACATCGCACGAATCTCGGCGCGACCCAGCTCGACCTCTTCGTAGACCGGCTTGAGCATGCCCTTGAGCGCGCTCTCGATCTCGTCGATGGCCTGGTAGATCACCGAGTAGTACCGAATGTCGACACCCTCGCGGTTGGCCAGCTCTGTCGCCTTGCCCTCGGCCCGCACATTGAAGCCGATGATGATGGCATCCGAGGCCGACGCCAGGTTGACGTTGGTTTCGGTGACACCACCGACACCGCGGTCGATGACCCGCAGCTGCACCTCGTCGTCGATCGCGATACCGAGCAGCGCCTCTTCCAGGGCTTCGACCGTACCTGCGTTGTCGCCCTTCAGGATCAGGTTCAGCTGGCTGGTTTCCTTCAGCGCGGCATCCAGGTCGTCCAGGCTGATCCGCTTGCGGCTACGAGCAGCCAGCGCGTTGCGCTTGCGCGCACTGCGACGGTCGGCGATCTGCCGGGCGATGCGGTCTTCGTCGACGACAAGCAGGTTGTCGCCGGCCCCGGGCACCGAGGTGAAACCGATGACCTGAACCGGACGTGATGGCAGTGCCTCTTCGACGTCTTCGCCATGCTCGTCCACCATGCGGCGCACACGGCCGTATGCGTCTCCGGCGACGATCGAGTCGCCGACCCGCAGGGTGCCGCGCTGGATGAGCACCGTGGCCACCGGACCGCGACCGCGGTCCAGGTGCGCCTCGATAGCCACACCCTGGGCCTCCATATCGGGGTTGGCCCGCAGGTCCAGCGCTGCGTCGGCGGTCAGCAGGACCGCCTCCAGCAGCGCATCGATGTTGGTGCCCTGCTTGGCGGAGATGTCGACGAACATGGTGTCGCCACCGAAGTCCTCGGCCACCAGGTTGTACTCGGTGAGCTGCGCCCGGATCTTGGCCGGGTCGGCACCTTCCTTGTCGATCTTGTTGACCGCGACCACGATCGGCACGTCGGCTGCCTGGGCGTGGTTGATGGCTTCCACCGTCTGCGGCATGACGCCGTCATCGGCGGCGACCACCAGGATCGCGATATCGGTGGCCTTGGCACCACGCGCACGCATGGCGGTGAACGCCTCGTGACCCGGGGTGTCGATGAAGGTGACCAGTCGCTCGTTGCCGTCCAGCTGAGTGAGGACCTGGTAGGCACCGATGTGCTGGGTGATGCCACCGGCCTCGCCCTCACGGACGTTGGCCTGCCGGATGGTGTCGAGCAGGCGGGTCTTGCCGTGGTCGACGTGACCCATGACGGTGACGACCGGCGGGCGGACCTCCAGATCGTCTTCGCCGCCCTCGTCCTCGCCGTAGGTGAGGTCGAAGGACTGCAGCAGTTCGCGGTCTTCGTCCTCGGGGCTGACGACCTGAACGTTGTAGTTCATCTCGCTGCCCAGCAGCTCGAGGGTCTCGTCACCCACAGACTGGGTGGCGGTCACCATCTCGCCGAGGTTGAACAGCGCCTGCACCAGCGAGGCCGGGTTGGCATCGATCTTCTCCGCGAAGTCGCTCAGCGAAGCACCGCGAGCGAGCCGGATGACCTCACCATTGCCATGCGGCAACCGCACGCCACCGACGACCGGCGCCTGCATGTTCTCGTACTCGGCGCGTTTTGCCCGCTTCGACTTGCGACCGCGCTTCGGGGCACCGCCGGGACGGCCGAAGGCACCGGCCGCGCCACCGCGCTGACCGGGACGGCCACCTCCGCCGCCGCCACCGGGGCGACCGCGGAAACCGCCGGCACCAGCGCCGGGGGGACCACCAGCGGGAGCGCCGCCACCGGCACCGCCGCCGCGGTAGTTACCGCCGCCGCCACCACCGGGACCGCCCGGACGTCCGCCACCGGGACCACCGGGACGTCCGCCACCGGGACGCGGGCCACCGCCGGGACGCGGCGGACGCGGGCCCATGGATCCGGGCGACGGTCGCGGAGGCATATTGCTCGGGGAAGCTCCCCCGGGGCGAGGAGCTCCGGGACGCGGCGCTTGCGGCCGCGGGACAGCGGGACGTTCGACCGGCTGTGCCGACGAGAACGGGTTGTTACCCACGCGCGGTACTCGGGGAGCACCGGGCTTGGGGCCGGGCGTGGCGCCCGGACGGGGTGCCGGCGCGGCAGGCGCGGGTGCGGGTGCTTCCGCAGCGGGCGCCGGCGCAGCGTTCGGCTTGGGAGCCGCGGGCGCAGCGGGTGTGGGTGCGGGCACCGGTGCGGCCGCAGGCTGCGGCGCAGGGGGGGCCTCGACAACTGGCTCAGCAACCTTCTTCGGCGCCGGCTTGGGAGCTCCCGGCTTAGGACCGGCCTTCTTGGGTGGAGCCGCCGCCTCGGCGGGCGCGCCATTGGACGCGGCGGGCTTATCGCCACCGCCGAATGCCTCACGAAGACGCCGCGCGACGGGGGCCTCCACCGTCGAGGACGCGGACTTCACAAATTCGCCCTGATCACTCAGTCGGGCGAGAACTTCTTTACTGGTCACACCGAGCTCTTTAGCTAACTCGTGTACCCGGGCCTTGCCTGCCACTGCTCTCCTGTCTGCGAGGCAGCGGCTTCAGGCGCCGTGCCTCGTGTTAGCTGTGATGGACGATCATCATCGACGCTTCACGGTGTGCTCATTGTTTGTCGTTGCCAATCTCTTGGTATTGCTCAACATGTTCGAAGACCACGGAGGTATCCGGGGTTCCGCCGATCCGGAGCGCTCGAGCGAAAGCCCGCCGCTTCACCGCCAGGTGGTAACACTGCGCCGACCTGTGCAACCACGCACCTCGGCCGGGCAGTCTGCGGCGGGTATCGACAACAACATGCCGATCATCCGCAGCAACCACACGAAGCAGATCTGCAGCCAACTCTCGCCCCCGGCATCCGATGCATGTCCGTACCGGTTCACCGGTCGGGGCATGTGCGAACGCCGAAGTCTCGCGCTGGATCACGGCTTAGTCTACCGTCCGCGACACCTTATTTATGAATCGGGCTACAGCCTCGAATGACACGGGTGTATTCCGGTCACCGAACCCCTGCCACGATGAGCATCACGACACCGATTAACGCCACCGTCTTGATGCACTCGACCGCGACGTATGCCAGGTGCAGGCGACTGCGCCCGGCATATTCGCCCCCGTCGCGAATCGCATTGGTTCGCCTCATCATGGCTGGCCGCACAACCACCAGCTGAACCGCAAGGCAGCCGCATGTCGCAAGGACCGCGGCGACCGCGGCCGAGGAGAGGTCGCCCGCCACCATCAGTAACACCAGGGCCAAGGCCACCACACCCTCCACCGCGTTCAGCGCACCGAACACCAGGCGGCCTATCCCGAGCCCTATCTGAACGGTGACGCCTGGGGCCCGGAATTTCAGTGGCGCCTCGATGAACGAGATCGCCACCACCAAGCCCAACCAGAATGCGGCCAATGCGGCCACCGCGACGTCGATGCGTGTCATGCCATGGCCGACGCCAAGGGCCCAAACAATTCGTGGTTGATCTGCTCCTGCGGAATCCCCAAAGACACCAGGTCTTCGTTGATGGCCGACATGAACGGCCGCGGGCCGCAGACGAACACCGTGGACAGTCGATTGAGTGGCAGTCGGTGCAGGCTCATGCGGCCGACACCGTGCTCGGGGTGCTCCACATGTGCCCGTTCGTACCACGTGTGCAGCTGGCCGGCGGGCAGTCGGCCGACTAGATCCGCCAACTCGTGCCGGTAGGCGTGGGCGGCCGCCGACTGATCGGCGTGCAGGACCACAACCTCTCGCGGCGATTGCGTGGCCACGAGCTCCTGCAGCATCCCCATGATGGGCGTGCAGCCGATACCGGCGGATACCAGGACCAGCGGATCGGCCGAATCGTCCAGGGTGAATTCGCCCATGGGCACCGAGACCCGCAGCTGTTGCCCCTCGAAGATGTTGTCGTAGATGAAGTTCGACACCTCACCCGCAGGGGTGCCACCGGCGCTGATTCGCTTGACGGCAATACGCCAGCCACCCTCATGAGCGCCCCGGGACAAACTGTATTGACGAATCTGCCTGGCCCCGTCCGGCAAGGTAACTTGCACCGATATGTACTGCCCTGGCAGGAAGCTCGGCAGTTCGCCGAATACCGCGCGTAACTCGAATCCAGCCACATCCGCCGATTCCAGCTGGCGGCGTACCACCACAACCTGCCGCCACACATCGCCCGGCGCGACCCCGGCAGCGCCGTACAGGGCCTTCTCCCGCGCGATCAACTCATTGGCCATGAGCCAGTAGAACTCGCTCCAGGCCGCCGCGACCTCTGCGGTCACCGCGTCCCCCAACACTTCGGCTATCGCGGCGAACAGGTGCTCGTAGACGATCGGATACTGCTCGGCGACAATTCCCAGCGAGGCATGCTTGTGCGCGATCCTGTCTAGCACCGAATCATATTGGGCACCATTGCCTTCCAACACCATGCCGGCGAACGACGCGATCGACGCGGCCAGCGCCTTCGGCTGCTCCCCCGCCGCCTGGTTGCCGCGGTTGAACAGATCACGAAGCAGTTCGGGGTGCGCCGCGAACATCTTGGAGTAGAAAAACGGTGTGATCTCGTCAATGGCCCCGGCAACCGCGGGGAGAGTTTGACGGATGACTGCCAGCGACTCTGCTGATAGCACGTGACTACTTCCTTTCCATTGTTGGACGGGCGATTTCGGCCACAGTCCACTGATCGAGCTCGGCGAAGAATGCCTCTTGCGCCGAGCGAAGCGCGTCGCGCAGGCGACAGTTGTGCCGAAGGGGGCAGGGCACCCCTCCCTCGCAGTCGATGACCTCGCCCTCGCGCTCCAACTTCCGGGCCAATGATCCGACTCGACGGTCGAGCCCGCCCTGCGTGATGCAGACTCCCCCATGGCGGCCACGCGTGGACTCGATCGCGCCCATTTCCGAAAGTCGGGCAACAACTTTCGTGGCGTGCGTATAGGACACACAGAGTTGGGCGGCAAGATCATCGGTGCGCAATTGAACGCCCGGCCCTGCATTGGCCAGCCGCATCACGATGCGCAGACCCAGGTCGGTGAACCGCGTTAGTTGCACATAACTTGTATATGAGATGCAAGTTATGTGCCGATAGGGACTTTGGTCAGTACCTACGGGCTACTGAGTACTACTGGCGCTAGTTTTCGGCGTCTGCGTCGCTTCTGATGTCGATACGCCACCCGGTCAGACGCGCAGCGAGCCTTGCGTTCTGCCCTTCTTTACCGATGGCCAGAGAAAGCTGGAAGTCGGGGACGATGACGCGCGCAGCCTTACCCGCCTCATCGATGACCGAGACCGACACCACCTTGGCGGGCGAGAGCGCATTCGCGACGAACCGCGCGGGATCCGGGTCGTAATCGATGATGTCGATCTTCTCGCCGGCAAGCTCGCTCATCACATTGCGCACGCGCTGGCCCATGGGGCCGATGCAGGCCCCCTTAGCGTTGAGCCCGGATACCTTCGAAGCCACCGCGATCTTGGACCGGTGCCCCGCCTCGCGGGCCACCGCGACGATCTCCACGGAACCGTCGCTGATCTCCGGGACCTCGAGCGAGAACAGCTTACGCACCAGATTCGGGTGGGTCCTGGACAAGGTGATCAACGGCTCACGCGCACCGCGAGACACCCCGACGACGTAGCAGCGCAACCGATCTCCGTGGCGGTACTCCTCGCCCGGCACTTGTTCGGCCGCCGGGATCACACCTTCGGAGCCCTTCGTCTCACTGCCCATGCGAACCACGACAAGACCACGCGCGTTGGCCCGGGCGTCGCGCTGGATCACACCGCCGACAATCTCGCCCTCACGCGTGGAGAACTCGCCGAACTTGTGCTCGTTCTCCGCATCGCGCACACCCTGCTGGAACACCTGCCGGGCGGTGGTGGCCGCGATGCGGCCGAATCCTTCTGGCGTGGCATCCCATTCGGTGATGAGATTGCCGTCCTCGTCGGTCTCGCGAGCCAGCACGCGGACCACACCCGTCTTGCGATCGAGTTCGATACGCGCATTGGGTTCGTGGCCGTCGGTATGCCGGTAGGCCGTCAGGAGCGCCGACTTGATGATGTCAATCGCCTCGTCAACCGTGATGCCCTTATCGGCAGCCATCAGGTTTACCGCCGCGGGATCGATATTCATGCGCCACCTCCAGTTTCGGCTGCCCCAGCCAGATTGAGTTCCTGCGGGTTGGGTGTTGTGAACTCCACCTGCACAACCGCGCTCTCGATGTCGGAGAACGCAAGATCACGCACGGTCCAGCCGGTGCCCTTGACGGGCTTACGCAGCACCACCTGTATCCCGTCATCGTTCGCGATGCCGATGCGGCCGAGTAAGTCTTCGCCATCGGTGAGGCGAATCTGCGCCAGCCGACCATGTGCACGCCGAAAATGCGTGGGAGTGGTCAGCGGCCGGTCGACGCCGGGCGTAGTGATCTCCAGGTCGTACGCCTCCCAGCCGGTGTCCGCCTCGTCCAACAATCCCGATGCGGTCCGGCTCAGTGCGGCGACCGCGTCCAAGTCCACGGGAGAATCCGAGTCGACCACCACAGTTATGCGGGCGGGAACCGTGGCTTCGTTGACGACAACGCTCTCGATCTCGACCCCTGACCGGGAGAACTCGGGACCCAGCAGCTCGATCACCTGGTCATCGGATGGCAGCCCCATGGCGATTGTGGCTCCTCATCTTGAGTTGTCGGGCGGTTCAGCTTGCACACACTAGTCGGACTCTCGTCCTGACCAGCACTCCACCTTACGCCCGGCGAGGGCTGTCATGCGCCAACCGCGCGCACTGGCAGGATGGGCGAATGCCCAGAAGCCTGTCGCGCCGCGACCTGTTGATCGGCGGGGCCGCACTCGGCGTCGCCGTCGTGGCCGCCGCGTGCCAGCAGGCACCCGACACCAAACCCGAGGTGGACGACCTGCTCACCCAGATCGACCTTGCGCAGCGTGATGCGGCATCGGCGTCTGCGGCGGCCACCGCCAATCCAGATGCGGCAGCCGCATTGATGGCTGTGGCGACAATCCGCCGCGCGCACGGCGTCGCGCTGACCAAGGAGCTCGCGCGCGTCCCAGGGGCGACCACGAACGCACCGACTTCCAGCACCACCACCGCACCGGTATCACCTCCGCAGGTCGATCAGGTCAAGACCCAACTCAAGGACTCATCGCGATCGGCGATGGACCTGGCCACCAAACACAGCGGATACCGCGCCGGCCTGCTGGCCTCGATCAGCGCGGCATGCGCCTCGGCAGCCGAGGTCGATCTGCCATGACCACGACCGAGCCCACCCCGCAGCCGGCCTCCTCCTCCGACGACACTGCGCTGGCCGACGCCCTGGCCAATGAGCACGCGGCCATCTACGCGTACGGACTGGTGTCCGCGCACTCGGTGCCCGACAACAATTGGCTGGTCACCGAGTGCCTGATCGAGCATCGACAGTGCCGTGAGGAGTGCATCGCCAAATTGCGCGCCCGTTCGGTGGCCGCACCGGTAGCTGCCGCCGGTTACAAGGTGCCGTTCCCGGTGACAAACCCCGCCGATGCCACGAAGCTGGCGCTGCAGCTCGAGGCGGACACCGCGGCGCGCTGGCGGGCCGTCGCCGAGCAGGCCGACAACAGTGACGATCGTGGATTCGCGGTGCGAATGCTCACCGAGAGCGCGATTCGCGCGGCGCGGTGGCGAGTGGCTTCCGACATCACGCCTGCCAGTGTGGCGTTCCCGGGAGGGAACGAAAACTAAGCGAAGTGCTTCTGGGTGTCGCTGATCAGTCCGGACAACCCACGACGGATCACCGGCTTGAGGTAGCGGGTGAACCCGAGCGAGGGCTCGATGAAGAAGCTCCAGGTAAACAACGATCCCGTCGCGGTGCCCACCACCTCATAAAGCTCGCCGAAACGCTTGGTGCCCGGAAAGGTCGCCGTCTCGACCGTGAACGCGTTGCGATATCGCTCGGGGCTCTCCTCCCACACAATGAACCGCTCGTGCACTGCCGCACCGGGAAGCGCGAGCTTGGCGGTGCGGGTGGAACCCACGCCACGCGGCTCCGGTGAAGTCCAGCTGATCTTGTTGATCGCCTTGCACCAATGCAGCGGGCTTTCGCCATTGAGTTCGGCCCACACCGTTGCCGCATCCTTGGGCAGGGGCGTGGAGAACGTGTACACGAAATCGCTTGTGTCGAAATCACTTTCAACCAGCGGGGCGAGCTTGAAGGACGGCATGACTATTACAATATCGCCTACTGAATCGCCGCCGTGACGGACGTCACTGCATCGGCCACCGCAATGGACTGCGCCTCTCCCGTGAATCGGTTGCGCAGCTCGATGGTGCCGTCGGCCCAGCCACGGCCGATCACCACAATCCAGGGCACACCGAGCAGCTCGGCGTCCTTGAATTTCACGCCCGGCGAGGCCGTCCGATCGTCGAGCAGCACCTCGTGACCCAGCCGGTCCAGATCGGCGGCCAGCGCTTCGGCACCGGCTCGCGCGGCCTCGTCCTTGTTCGCGATAACCACGTGCACGTCGAATGGCGATACCGCGGCCGGCCACCGCAGTCCAAGCTCGTCGTGCTGCTGCTCGGCGACGACGGCCACCAGCCGCGAGACACCGATGCCGTAGGAACCCTGGGTGAGCCGCACGGGCTTGCCGTTCTCCCCGAGCACATCCACGGTGAACGCGTCGGTGTACTTGCGGCCCAACTGGAAGATGTGGCCGATTTCGATTCCGCGTGCCGACACCAGCTGACCTGCGCCATCGGGTGACGGATCGCCATCGCGAACCTCGGCGGCCTCGATGGTGCCGTCGGGGGTGAAGTCACGCCCCGCGACGAGGTTGACCACATGTTTTCCGGGTTCGTCGGCGCCGGTGATCCAGCTGGTGCCCTCCACGACCCGTGGATCGACGAGGTAGCGAACACCGTTGGCGATCAACCCCTTCGGCCCGATGTAGCCGCGCACCAGGAACGGGTGTTTGGCGAAGTCCGCATCACCGAGCAGCTCGTATTCGGCAGGCTCCAGCGCGGCACCGAGTCGCTTGTCGTCGACCTCGCGGTCCCCGGGCACTCCGACAGCCAGCAGCTCCCACTCGCCGCCGGGCTGGCGCACCTTCAGCAGAATGTTCTTGAGGGTGTCGGCCGCCGTGACGGTCGCGCCGAGATCAGCCGAATTCGCCCAGTCCACCAGCGTCGCGATGGTCGGGGTATCGCCCGTCTCGTGCACGACGGCCGCAGGGAGTCCGTCCACAGACCGCGCAGGCGGTGCCGGAGTGATGACGGCCTCTACGTTGGCGGCATAACCGGATTCCACGCACCGCACGAAAGTGTCTTCCCCGGTGGGGCTTTCAGCCAGGAACTCCTCGGACGCGCTACCACCCATCGCTCCCGAGGTGGCCGCGACAATCACGTAGTCCAGGCCCAGCCTGCCGAAGATCCGTTGGTAGGCCTCGCGGTGTGCGTGATAGGCCGTCTTGAGGCCGTCGTCGGAGGTATCAAAGGAGTACGAGTCCTTCATGACGAATTCGCGACCGCGCAGAATGCCCGCGCGGGGACGCGCCTCGTCGCGATACTTGGTCTGAACCTGGTAGAGGATGACCGGAAAATCCTTGTAGGAGCTGTACTCCCCCTTCACGGTGAGCGCGAACAACTCCTCGTGGGTAGGGCCGAGCATCATGTCGTTATCGCGGCGGTCCTTGAGCCGGAACAGCGAGTCGCCGTACTCGGTCCACCGGTTGGTGGTCTCGTACGGTGCGCGCGGAAGCAAAGCGGGCAGCAGGATCTCCTGACCACCAATGGCATTCATCTCTTCACGGACGATGTTCTCGATCTTGCGAAGGACCCGAAGACCGAGCGGCAGCCAGCTATAGACACCCGGGGCAATAGGGCGCACATAGCCCGCGCGGATGAGCAGCTTGTGGCTGGGAACCTCGGCGTCCGCCGGGTCGTCGCGCAGGGTGCGTACGAATAGCTCGGAGAGCCGGGTGATCATTGATGAGCCTCTCGGGCGAAGACCATGTTTTTCGTTGAGCCTCTCGGGCGAAGACCGTCAGTTACGGTTGCACAGCATATCGGCGCGCCGTTGCGGCCTCCGGCTAGCATCGAGCGCATGCGTGCGTGGGCGATCATTCCGGCGGTGGCGGTGTTCGGTTTGGGAGTCGCGGCACCGGCCGATGCCGCCCCGGCCACGGTCAAGTACTCGTTGTCGGCGATCGGAATCGGCAATGCCGATTTCACCGTCTCCTATCAAGACGGCAATCAGCTCCGGGAAGAGTCGGGGCACACGTTCGCCGGGTACTACTGGGAACGCACAGTCCAGCTCAACGGGGCACCCCCGGTTCTTCGGGTGACCGCGGCCGGACCTCCGAGCGTCTTCCGCATGTCGTGTCACATCACCGTCAATGACGGCATCCCCATCACCAACGGACTGCTGTTCCGCGCCGGGGACTACACCCCGCAAGACTGCTAAGCCAGCTCTTCTTCGTCCAGACCCTGGTCGTGCGCGGTCTGCGCCTTCTGTGCGTGCGCGACGTCGGCGGCGGTGTAGCTGATGAACAGCGCCGCCACCCCGACCAGCACAGCGGTTCCGGCGATCCACAGCAGCCCGTAAGTGTAACCGTGATCGAGGGCGTGCAGCTGCGCCTGGTTCATGTTCTGCACCGGCCCCTTGGCGCCGCCCAGGTACAGCGTGCGCGAGGTGATGATGGCCTGAATGATCACCAGAACGATTGGGCCGCCGAGGTTTTGCAGCATGAGGGAGATCGCCGATAGCGGCCCGATGCGGTCGGCATCCACCCCGGTGATGGCCGAAAGGATCACCGGCACCACGATGGTGCCGATGCCGAGTCCGCCAACGAAGATGGCCATGGAGAAGTTCGGGAAGTAGGCGATGGTCCGGTCGATCGTTGAGCCGTAGAGCATCGCGGCGAACACCACGACTCCACCGCACAGGATCAGCACCCGGGGCGCCATTCGCGTGACAAGTTGGGACGACAGAGCCAAGCCGATTCCCATGCCGACAACGAATGGAATGGCAGAGATTCCGGTTCGCAGCGGGCTGTATTTCATCAGATCCTGCATGTACAGGCCGATGGTGATGGTCAGCGTGAACAGCACGCCGCCGGCCAGGAAGATCGCCGCGAAGGTGGCGACCCTGTTGCGATCCTTGAACAGGCTGAGCGGCAGCACCGGGTTTTCCGCGGTGCGTTCCACGAGCAGGAAGGCGATCAGGAGCACGGCGGCGACGACCAGCGACACGATCGTGTAGGGCGAGTCCCATCCGCGGTCGGGCCCCTGGGTGAAGCCGAACACCGCAGCGGTACAGCCGACGGTCGCCAACACCGATCCCGTGACGTCCAGCTTCATCGGTTCGCGTTCGGTCTCGGTCAATGACCGCACGGCCAGGTAGATCATCAGCGCACCGGCGGGCACATTGATAAGGAAGGCCAGACGCCAGGACACCTCGGCCAGGGCACCGCCGACAATCAGTCCGGCGATGGAGCCCACCCCGGTCATGGCACCGAATACCGCGACGGCTGCGGTACGCAGCGGCCCCTTGGGGAAGGTGGTGGCCACCAACGCCAGCGCTGTCGGCGAGGCGACAGCCGCGCCGACTCCCTGGATGAGACGGAAAACAGCCAGACCGATGTCCTCTTGCGCAAGGCCCACCCCGATGGAGGCAAGGGTGAACAACGCGATGCCGCCGATGAAGACGCGCTTACGGCCGAAGGTGTCACCGAGGCGTCCACCGAGCAACATCAGTCCACCGAAGGACAGCATGTACGCGGTGATGACCCAGCTGCGGGTGGCATCGTTGAGGTGCAGCTCGGCCTGGATCTTGGGCAGCGTGACCACCGCTATGGTGCCGTCCATGGTGGCCAGAAACTGCATACCGGCGATCGCGATGACGGCATATAGATAGTGCCGGGACGGCAGGAGTTCTCGCGCCTTTTGAGTGAGCTGCTCGACGCTGAGGGCAGGCATGCAGGACACCTTACCGTCCTCTTAACGTGCCCTTAGGTCACGAAGAGGCGCCATAAGCAGCAACGGGGCCGATCACGATGATCGCGGGCGGCCTGATGCCCTGCGAGCGAATGCGCTCGGGCGCAGTAGCAAGGTCGGCGCGCAGCACGCGTTGCTCGTCGGTGGTGCCGTGTTGCACCACCAGCACTGGAGTATCCGCAGGTCGGCCACCCTCGATGAGGACCTTCGCAAACTGCTCGATGCGCTCGACGGCCATCAGCAAGACGATGGTCCCCTTCAAGGCGGCAAGCGCGTCCCAATTCACTAACGATTCCGGATGCCCGGGTGCGACGTGTCCGCTGACGACCACGAACTCATGGTTGACCGCACGATGCGTGACCGGCACCCCGGCCGCCGCAGGAACGGAGATCGCGCTGGTCACACCTGGTACGACGGTCACCTGCACACCTGCTTCGGCGCAGGCCAGGACTTCCTCGTAGCCACGGGCGAAGACGAAGGGGTCACCGCCCTTGAGACGGACGACGAACTTGCCTTCCTGCGCCCGTTCGATGAGCACCCGGTTGATCTCCTGCTGGGCCATCGCGCGGCCATACGGGATCTTGGCGGCATCGATGACCTCGACATGTGGGCCCAGATCGGCCAGAAGCTCGGCGGGCGCGAGCCGGTCGGCGACGACCACATCGGCCTGCGCGAGGAGCCTGCGTCCGCGAACGGTAATGAGATCAGGATCACCCGGTCCCCCGCCGACAAGCGCGACGCCTTCGGGCTTCACCTCCGCGGTCTCGGTGATGAGTCCACGCTGCAGCGCCTCGTGGATGGCCGATCGCAGCGCCGCCGAGCGCTTGTGCTGTCCACCGGTCAGGACACCGACGGCGATGCCGTCGTGATTGAAGGACGCGGGGGTGACCGCGGTGCCCTCCCGGGCGGAATCGGCCCGGACGCAGAAGATGTGACGTCGCTCGGCTTCCGACACCACCGCGGCGTTGACGGCTGGGTCATCGGTGCAGGCGATGGCGTACCAAGCATCTTCGAGGTCGCCGTCCTGGTACGGCCGCAGACTGAGGGTGATCGAGGCCATGCCTTCAACGGCCGGTGTCGCGCTGGGCGCGATCACGTGGACATCGGCACCGCTGGCGATCAGCAGCCCGAGACGCCGCTGCGCGACGGATCCGGCGCCGACGACCACGACCTTGCGTCCGGTGAGGCGGAGGCCGACGAGGTAGGCGTCATGAGTCACCGCGCGAGTTTACGTGGACGTGAATCACGCGGCTGGGTTAGCCGTGCTCTAATCGGTGCCAGTGCAACCGAATCGTATGCAACCAGCGGAGTTGGCCCAGGCCGCGATGACTGCTGCCCTCATGGGGGCGATCGCTGTGGTCTCTATCGTGCTGCCCGGCGCAGTGGTGTTCGCCTGGTTGGGAGCGGTCCCGATGGGAGTGCTGTGTTACCGGCATCGCATCCGGGTGGCGTTGGCCGCCTGTGTCGCCGCCGGCCTCATCAGCTTTCTGATCGCCGGATTCGGGGGGCTGGTCTCGGCGCTCACATGTGCGTACATGGGTGCGATCGCCGGTCAGGTGCGGCGCCGGAATCGCGGCGCGGCAACAATGTTGGCTGTCGCCGCGCTGTGGGGCGTGCTGGTCTCGTCCTTCTGCGTCGGGGTGTTCGCGGCCTTGCGGAGTCTGCGCGAGGTTGTCCTGGGCGCGGTGTCCGCCAACGTCGGCGGGTTCGCGACGCTGTTGAGTGGCGTGCCGCTACTCGGCAGCGCCGCAGCGGGATTGGATCACGCCGTGCAGGGCTGGATCGTGCACTGGCCCTGGTTCTTCGGGGTCTCGGTGTGGCTCATCGTCATCTTCGGGACCTCCTTCGGTTGGCGGGTGCTGACGCCAGTGCTGCGCAGACTGGAGGAAATCACCGACCTGTCCTCGGTGGGGACGCTGCCCGCGGGGCACGACACCACCCCGCCCGGCCCACTGCCAACCGTTCTCACCGGCGCCGGTTACCGGTACGCCGGAGCCGACCGGGATGCCCTGACCGCGGTAACCATGCGCGTCGATGTCGGCGAGCACATCGCGGTGACCGGCGCCAACGGCTCCGGCAAGTCCACCCTCATGCGTCTTCTCGCGGGTGTTCCTCCGACTGCCGGCACCATCGAGCGCCCCGGCGGCGTGGGCCTGGGCCAGGTGGGTGGGACCGCGCTGGTCTTGCAGCATCCGGAAAGCCAGGTGCTGGGTTTGCGTCTGGCCGACGACATCGTGTGGGGGCTGCCGCACGACCGCGAGATCGATATCGACGGTCTGCTCGCCGAAGTGGGTCTGGGTGAGATGAGCGACCGGGACACCGCGGGTCTGTCCGGCGGAGAACTGCAGCGGCTCGCGGTCGCGTCGGCGCTCGCGCGCGAACCCGCGCTGCTCATCGCCGATGAGGTGACCACCATGGTCGACCACGACGGCCGGCAGACGCTCATCAACGTGCTCGACGGACTCACCACCCATCACCGTCTAGGGCTGGTGCACATCACCCACTACCCGCAGGAGGCCGACGCCGCCGATCGTGTGGTGGCGTTGGGCGGTATTGAGGTACGAGAAGATCGGGAAGGCGCCGAACGCCCATCCCCTACCGAATCTCTTGGTGGGGAAACGATTCTCGACGTGCAAGGAGTCTCGTTCGACTATGCGGTCGGCACGCCGTGGTCACAGCCGGTGCTGCGCGATGTGTCACTGCAGGTTCGTTCCGGCGACGGAATACTGCTCTGCGGTGGCAACGGTTCCGGCAAGTCCACCCTGGCGTGGATCATGGCGGGCCTCCTGGAACCGTCAGCGGGCCAATGCCTTCTCGATGGCCGCCCCACCGCCGAACAGGTTGGCGCGGTTGCGTTGTGCTTCCAGGCCGCGCGACTACAGCTGCTGCGGGGGCACGCCGGTGCCGCGGTGGCCGCACTCGCCGGGTACTCGGTCGCCGATACCGAGAGTATTGATCGCGCGCTAACCTCGGTCAGCCTGGACCCGAGTATCGCTGGGGTGCTTATCGATCGGCTCAGTGGCGGGCAGCTGCGGCGAGTCGCCCTGGCCGGACTGCTCGCCCGCTCGCCGCGCCTGCTGATCCTCGATGAGCCGCTGGCGGGTCTGGACGTTGACGCCCAAGCCGACCTCATCGATCTGCTGGTACGCATCCGTGGCGGTGGTCAAGCCGTCGTCGTGATCTCCCACGACACCGACAGCCTCGCTCCGTTGTGTCCCCGCACCATCCGTCTGGAACAGGGTGAGTTGGTGAACGCCGGATGAGTCAACGACGTCCATTGATGCTGATGCGGCCCGTTCCGGGGCCGTCACCCCTCCATGCACTGTGGGCCGGCACCAAACTCCTGGCCGCGCTGGCAATATCGGTGTTGCTGACCGTCATGCCGTCGTGGACTGCGATCGGGCTCGTCGCCCTGCTGATCCTCGTGACCGCGGGTGTTGCCGGCATCTCCCCAAGATGCATCCCGTCCGTCCCGCGGTGGGTGGGGCTGCTTGTGGTGGCGGGCAGCTTGTTCACCATCGTGAACGGTGGCACGCCCGAGTTGACATTCGGACCGGTCACCATCGGCGTCGGCGGCTTCCTGGATTTCCTGCGCGTGACGTCGCTGGGGCTGGTTCTGATCGGGCTCGGCGCGGTGATCTCATGGACGACACAGGTCGCCGATATCGCTCCCGCAGTAGCACTTTTGTGTCGCCCCCTGCGCATCCTGCGGGCGCCCGTCGACGATTGGGCAATCACCATTTCCCTAGCGTTCCGGATGTTTCCCATGCTCTCCGAGGAATTCCGGTTGTTGGCGGCCGCGCGCAGGCTTCAACCGCCGCAACCGGAGAAGCCCTCGCGGCGTGCGGAAGTCGTCGATCTGTGTACAGCCGCGATGGTCGTCTCGCTGCGCCGCGCCACCGAGATGGGTGACGCGATCACCGCACGCGGAGGCGCGGGCCGCATCTCCGCGCATCCCATCTATCCGGGATGGCGTGATGCTCTTGCCGCGGCCGTGCTTGTCGGCGTTGTGGCGCTCGCGCTACTGCTGAGCTGAACCCGGGGCCGAAAACCCTTTTGTCACTTTGGTTTCTAGTGTCACATCATGCGGCTGTTTGTCGGCGAGCGAGGCTAGACTTCGAACATGAGTTCGATCGAGGTGTTGGAGGCGTCCGTCGATGCCTTCTGCGCTGAATCGGTCGAGATGACGGCGTCGGAGGCCGTGACGGTGATGGCGCGGTTGGAGGTGGTGCAGCGCCGGCTGTCATCGCGCGGAACGGGATTGATCCCAATGGTGACATCCCAGGCCTCCCCCGTCGAGTTGGGCGGCACCTCGTATGCGGATGTGTTGTCGCGGCGGCTGCATATCAGCAAGGGTGCGGCCCGGCGGCGCATCGCCGACGCCGAACAACTAGCCCCGCGCCGCGTGCTCACCGGCGAGGAGATGGCGCCGCAGCTACCCAATGTGGCTGCCGCCCTGAGCCGAGGCGATATCGGCGAGGAACATGTGCGGATCATCCGGCAGTTCTTCGACCGGCTCCCGGTGGTCGTGGATGCGCCGACCCGGGAAGCCGCCGAACAGCAGTTGGCCGTGATGGCTTTGCAGCTTCGGCCCGAGCAGCTACGTGTCGGCGCTGAACGCATGATGGCCTTGCTGAACCCCGACGGCCAGTTCTCCGACGCCGATCGGGCCCGGCGCCGCGGTGTGACGATCGGACAACAGGGCTTCGACGGCATGTCACCCGTCTCGGGATTGTTAGATCCGGAGACTCGTGCCTATTTGGATGCAGTGTTCTGCAAACTGGCCGCACCCGGCATGTGCAACCCGAACGACCAAACGCCCATGGTCGACGGGGAACCCACATCTGAAGTCGCCGAACGCGATAACCGCAGCAGCGCCCAACGTAACCACGACGCCCTGCGCGCCGCCCTACGATCAACATTGGCCTCAGGGAAACTGGGCTCCCATCACGGACTGCCGGTGACCGTGGTAGTCACCACCACGCTGCCCGAACTCGAATCCGCTGCCGGTATCGCGATCACCGGCGCCGGTACCCGACTTCCCCTGCGCGATCTGATCCGCATGGCATCCCACGCCCACCACTACCTGACGATTTTCAACGACGATGGCCGACCACTGTACCTGGGACGCGCCAAAAGGATTGCGAGCCCCGATCAGCGGATCGTGTTGCACGCCACAGACCGCGGATGCACCCACCCCGACTGCGAAGTCCCCGGATACCTCTGCGAAGTCCACCACATCAACGAATGGACCCACGACGGCCCCACCAACATCGACAACCTCACCTTCGCCTGCGGACCCCACCACCGCCTCCTAGGCCACGGCTGGACCACCCGAAAACACCAAGACGGCACCACCGAATGGATACCCCCACCACAACGGGAACCCAGCGACATCACGCCCGCAGAATGCCGATCGTTCCCAGACTGAGAATGATCAGGCCGAGGATTGCGACGATCAGCGCGACATCGATCCGCCGGCGGGACCGAACCCAGGTGTGCAAGGCCGACACCATCTCGTACGTCCGCGCCGGCATGGCCGCATAACTCAACAATGGCAGCGCCACCATCGAGAAGGCCACCGCGTTGAAGAAGAGCAGTGCCATGGACTGAATGGGCTGTGTGGCACCCGAGGCGTGGATGAGGGCGATAACCGCAAGGAAGTCCGCCGACGGCAAGGCAATTCCCAGTCCACTGACCCCCGCCACCCACAACGAGTTGTTCTGCATGAACCCTCGCACTCGCCTCGCGACCTTGTCGGCCAAGCCCGCCCGCGGTGCGCGCGGAGCGGCGGCAGGTCGACGGATCGAGGCCGTGATGGCCAGCACCGCCGCTACCAACAGGGCCAGAACGCCAAGCGCGACTTGGATGTAGGGCCCCGAAACATCGGCCTGTCCCATCGGAGACACCCGAAGGACAAACAACAGCGTCAGTCCGAGGCTCAACCCCATGACGAATGCACCGCACAGGAACACGAACAGCTGCAGCAGCGGTCGCGGCCTGTTCAACATCAGGACTGTCAGTCCCAGTCGGGTGGGCTCAACGCTCACACCAAGTGCCATCAATAACACGATGGTCCACATGACTACCGCGCGTGCACAGCGTCATTCTGCTCGCAAACCCCTGCGAACGTGGACTTCACGAGGTCTACGTAGCGGGTGATCGACTCCCGCGCGATGGGGTTGTCCGGGTACGCGATCATCAGCGTCGTCTCCGTCGGGAATCGCGAGATGAAGATCGTCAGCTGGTACACCGACTTGCTTTCGGCATACAGACCGATGGGATTGCTTACCAGCAGCGGGTTGGTGAACAACTGCGAAAGTGGCGGAGCACCACCGTCGAAGAAATTGATCATGGGGTGGTACGGCCGTGGCCAGTTCAGCTCCGGCACCAATTCCAGGACCCGGTAGAAGGGGACATTCACCAGCTGCCTGCCACGGTCAAACGATTCCTGCGCCGCGACGGCTGCCGCACCAAAGGTCCCGTCAACGGGGGCCGTTATCGGCACCAGCCCGGTGAACCATCCCGTCGTGAACATGTCCGCCTCGTCGCGGGCGTCGCTCGGGGTGATGCCGTAATAGGTGTCTGTACCGGTCAATTCACGTTCGGCGAATCCGAGAGCGGCCATCACGCCACCGATGAATCGCGCCCCCGCGTCGATGCAGCGCGACTCGAACTTCAGGGCCTGCTGCTCATCGAGCAGCTGCTCGGTGACGATCGCGGTACCGCAGGGCACACCGTGATCACCCAGCGGCAGCGGGAAATCCGGGAGGCTGCCGCGGTTGTTCTCGGCGAACTGAGTCCACTCGCGCACCGGTTCGGAATCAGGGGTCAGCCCGGAAAGAAACTCATGCTGCCTGATGCAGTAGTCGCCGTAGCTGCCCGCGGGCGGAAGCTCGATCGGGGCGCCGCCCTGAACCAGCGCCTTGTATCCCATGAGGATCTCCATGATCAGCAAGCGCGCAAAAGTCGCATCCAGGTGCAGATGGTCCACACTGAAGTAGAAGGTGAAATGCCCCGAGCTCTGGATGATTCCGAATCGGAAGCAGTCCCATCGGAAGGGGTCCGGGGTCTCCGAGACCACCATCTCCCGCACCTCGTCGGAGGTCATCTCGCCCAACTTGACCTGGACGAACTCCACGTCGGCGGGGTCGGCGATGGTGCGCCGAACGATGTTCTGATCATCGTCGAGCGAGAACCAGCTCCGATACGTGTCGTGTCTCCGCAGGTGGGCATTGATCACATGACCCATGGCCCGCTTGTCGCACCGCCCCGGCATATCCAAGGTGAAGACGAGCACGCGCGAGAAGTCCAGACCCTTGGCGGCCTGTCGCAGATATGTGCGGAGATGCTGCACCTGCATGAAGCTCGGGGGAATCTCACTCACCGGCGCTTCAAGGGCCTTCGCGTACGAGGCCGGTGAAGGCTGCCAGGTGATCACCGATCCCGCAGACGGCTCCCACTTGTCGGTCAACGACACCGTTACTGGTCCACCACGCATTTCAATCCCCTTAAGACGAAGCGACTTCGGATTCCTGATCGGCCAGCTTGTCGTACAGATGCGACGCCAAAGACCGCACTGTCGATACATCAGCCGGACCGATACGGACGCCGGTGTCCGCTTGGATACGGGTACGAATTTCGAGGTTGCCCAATGAGTCCAGGCCATAATCCGGGAGGGATCGGTCGGGATCGATCGATCGCCGGAGCACCAGGCCCACCTGCTCGGCGACCAGTTTCCGGAGTCGGGTCGGCCACTCCTCACGCGGCAGCGCGTTGAGCTCATCGAGGAACTTGTTTGTCTCCGTTTGAGATTGACCCGCATCACGGAATGCCTGGGCAAACGGACTGCGCTCGACGAAGTCGGCCAGCCACGATATGCCTGCCATCGGCGCATAGGCGGTGTACGCCCGGTTGTGCCGAAGCACGGTGTCGAAGGCGTAGGCACCCTCGTCCGGGAGGATTGCAGCGTCCGCGTTCGCCAGATGCGTGCCCTGCCCGATCTCCGACCAGGCACCCCAGGCGATGACAGTTGCCGGTAAGCCCTGGGCACGTCGCCAGTGCGTGAATCCGTCCAGCCAGCTGTTGGCCGCCGCGTAGGCACCCTGTCCCGGAGAGCCCACCAGCGCCGCAATCGAGGAGAACGAGCAGAACCAGTCCAGCGGTTGCTCCGCGGTGGCCTCGTGCAGATTCCAGGCGCCATGTACCTTGGGCCGCCAGTCTCCACGGTCGATCAGTTCGTCGGTGATGTTGGCGAGCGTGGCATCGTGCACCAGGGCGGCGGCATGCAGCACGCCGCGCACAGGCTTCCCGGTCTCCGTGGCTGCCGCCACCAGACGTTGTGACGTCTCCGGTTCGGCGATATCGCCAAGCACCACATCGACTTCGATGCCGGCGTGCCGGATCTGCTCAATAGCCTCTACGGCCTCGGGCTTCGGAGCGCTGCGACCGTTGAGGATGATCCGGCCGACCCCGGCAGCCGCCAGCTTCTTCGCCAGGAACAAGCCCAGCCCGCCGAGGCCACCGGTGATCACGTACGCACCCTCTCGGCGGAACGCTGGCGCATGCGACGCCGGGATCACCGCGTCGACCTCGCCCGCCTTAGGCAGGTCCAGAACGAGCTTTCCGGTATGCCCCGCAGCACCCATCACACGGATCGACTCCGCCGCCTCTTGCAATGGAGAGGACGAGATCTCCGGCAACGGCAGCACGCCCTCTGCCATCTGCCCGTACAGCGCTGTCAGGGTGCGGTAGATCGCTTGTGGCCGTGTCTTCGATACCAGGACAAGGTCGACGGCGTGGAACGACAGGTTCCGCCGGAAGGGAAACAGCCCCAGCCGGGTGTCGCCGTAGATGTCACGCTTGCCGATTTCGATGAAGCGGCCACCGAAGGTCAGCAGTTCCACCCCGGCCCGTTGCGCGGCACCGGTGAGCGAGTTGAGCACGATGTCCACGCCGTAGCCGTCGGTGTCACGACGGATCAGGTCTGCGAATTCTGTGCTGCGCGAGTCGTATACGTGCTTGATACCCCAGCTGCGCAACAATTCTCGCCGCTCTTCGCTGCCCGCGGTGGCGTAAATCTCGGCCCCCGCGGCACGGGCGATGGCAATCGCTGCCTGTCCCACACCACCGGTACCGGAATGGATCAACACCTTGTCCTCCGCGGAGATCCTGGCGAGTTCATGGAGCCCGTACCAGGCGGTGACATGAGCGCCCGGGACGGCTGCTGCCTCTCTATCGGGCACCTCGGCCGGGAGCGTCGCGGCAAGGTTGGCATCGACCACGACGAAGCTTCTCCAGGCGCCGGTCGGCGTCATGCCGCCCACGCGGTCACCCACCTGATGCTGGGTGACGCCCTCACCGACGGCCGTCACCACGCCCGCGAAGTCGACGCCGAGCTCCTGCCGGCCTTCGAAACTCGAGTACCGGCCGTACACGTTCAGCACGTCGGCGAAGTTGATGCTGGTGGCCGTGACCGAGACTTCGATCTGTCCCGGCCCGGGGGCCACCCGATCAAACGCGACGAACCCGAGTGACTGCAGGTCGCCCGGCGTGCGGACCTCGAACCGAACTCCCTCATTGTCCGGTGTCGCAACGGTACTGCGCCAGTCGTCGGGGCCGAGCGGACCCAGGTTCAGGCGTGCCCGGTACCAGTGGTCGTCACGCCATGCGGTCTCGTCCTCTTCCGACCCGGAAGCCAACTCGCCCGCCACGTTCTGGGCGGCGGTGTGGCCGTCGACATCGATGTGCGTGACACGCAGGTGCGGATATTCGGCGCCGATAACGCGCACCAGCCCCCGCAATCCGGCCTGTTCCAGATTGGTGATGTCGCCGTCGACAACCGTCTGAGCGTTGCGAGTCACCACGTACAGCCGCGGCGGCTCGCCCGGCAGGTCCACCAATTCGCGGGTGATCCGCACCAGATGCCGAACCTGATCGGCCCCCTGCAGGGCCACCCTGTCCGCACCTGCGGCGGCCCCGGGGGCGGTGACGACGAGCACACCGTCAAATCCGCCGGCCTCCAGCTGGTCGTACAGAAGCTTCAGTGCCGCAACACGATCGGTGTCTGGCCGCCACTGAATCAGCGCCACCTCACTGTTGCGCAGTTTCAGCGCATCGATCAGCTCCGATGCCCACGGGTCCACGGTCTCACCCGTGCTGACCAGCAGCCACCGGCGCGGCCCGCCCGATACCTCCTCGGGCAACCGCTGCTGCTGCCATTCGATGGCAAGCAGGCGGTTGTTGAGCAGCTGATCGCGCTGCTCGTCGTCCGAGGCGCCGGTACCGAATCGGAAGCCCCGCACCGCAACCAACACGGCGCCTTTCTCGTCCAGCAGATCGATATCGGCTTCCACCTCGTTACCAATCACCTTGGTCACCCGGGTGTAGCAGTACTGCGTGGAACGTGCGGATTCGTAGGCGTGCAGGCTGCGCACACCCTTGGGAAGCGGTAGCGCGTTCTTGCTGGCCGCCTGAACATCCGGCAGCGCGATGACGGACTGGAAGCAAGCGTCCAGGAGCGCGGGGTGGACGATGTAACTGCCCTGCTGCGCCCGAACATCCCGAGGCAGTGCCACTTCCGCAAGCACCGACCTGACAGACTCGTCGCCGTGGTACGCGGAGACCAAGCCCTGGAAGGCCGGGCCGTACTGCACTCCCCGCTCGTCGAACGACTCTCGTAGCTCGTCGCCCGTCGCGCTGTGCGGGTGCTCCGCCCGTAGCGCGGCTAGGTCGTAGGCCACGGGAACATCGGCCTCGTCACCACTACCCAAGACCGCTGTGGCGCGCTTGACTGTCTCACCTTCGTCGTGGGTATCCACCACGAACTCGAGTACATCCGCAGACTTCGCCGTGGCCGTAGCCGATATCGGCGTCGCCTCACCCAAGGTCAGCAGCTGTTCGAACGAAATGTCCTGTACCACTGAGCCTTCACCGAATACGGCGGCAGAGGCCGACAGCGCCATCTCACAGTATGCGGCACCCGGGTACACCGCCACATGACGAACCTGATGGTCCGCGATCCAGGGCTGTGCCTCGGTGCCGACATCGGCCTGCCAGATGTGGCGCACAGGCTCCTCGGTCAGTCGCACATATGCGCCGAGCAGCGGGTGGACGGCAACGGTATGGCTGCTCTGGCCCTGCGCCTGCGCGGACAGATCCAACAGGTACGACTGGCGGGTCCAGCTCGGCAACGGCACATCCACAAGGGCGCCCGCTGGGTAGAGCACCGAGAAGTCCACCGCACCACCGGCTGTATAGACGTCTCCCACAAAATCGCGAAGCCCATGCGGCAGCTCCTGCTCGCGGCGCATACCGGCGAGGGCCACCATGGGAATGTCGAGGCTGCGTGCGGTCTGTTCGGCGGGGTACACCAGCAACGGGTGTGGTGCCAGCTCACCGAAAACGCGGTACCCGTCGTCCAGCGCCGCTTGCACTGCCGCCGCGAACCGTACCGTGTGACGCAGGTTGTCCACCCAGTAATCGGCATCCATCACGGGCTTCTCGCGCGGATCGAACGAGACCGAAGAGTACAGCGGCACAACCGGTGTCCGCGGTGACAGATCTTCGAGGGCATCGGCAAGATCGTCCAGAATCGGGTCCACCTGCGGTGAATGCGACGCAACGTCGACGGCCACCTCACGGGCCATCAATCCGCGGTCCGACCACTCCGCGATGAGCTGCCGCACTGTCTCGGTGGCACCACCGACAACCGTCGACTGCGGCGACGCGACCACCGCCAGGACCACATCGTCGATCTCCCGATCGGCCAGTTCCGCGACCACCTGCTGAGCCGGCAGGTCGACGGAAGCCATGGCGCCAGCTCCCGAGATGCGCAGCATCAACTTCGAACGGCGGCAGATCACCTTGACGCCGTCTTCCAACGACAGGGCCTCGGAGACAACCGCGGCTGCCGCCTCGCCCATCGAATGCCCGATGACCGCTCCGGGCTTCACTCCGTACGAAGCCATGGCGGCAGCCAATGACACCTGCATGGCGAACAACGTCGGCTGAACCCGGTCGATACCCGTGACCGTCTCCGGCGCCGAGATCGCCTCGCTCACCGAGAATCCGGACTCCGCCTGGATCAGTGGCTCGAGGCGGGCGATGGTCGCGGCGAATACCGGTTCCTTAGCAAGCAATTCGGCACCCATGGCCGCCCATTGCGAACCTTGACCGGAGAAGAGCCAGACCGGGCCGCGGTCATCCTCGGCAACCGCCGCCTGATATGGGGCCTCGTCACCGGCAACCTCGCGGAGCCCGGCCACTAGTTCGTTGACATCGTTGGCCACCACGGTGGTGCGCACCGGCCGGTGCGCCCTGCGACGTGCCAGGGTGTATCCCACGTCCCCGACCGGGACATCGGCACCTTCAGAGAGCCAGTCGGCCAATCTGCCCGCAGTCCGGCGCAACTCGTCGGCAGACGTCGAAGACACCGGGAAAATCAGCTGCGATCCCAGGGGCGATTCCACGCTGGTTTCCGCAGACACGGCGGGCGGAGCCTGTTCCACCACAGCGTGGACGTTGGAACCTGACATTCCATATGCCGATACCCCGGCGCGCCGCGGGCCCTCGATGTTCTCGGGCCATGGGATAACCGATTGCGGCACAAAAAGGTTCGTTGTGACGCCGGCAAGCTTGTCGGGAATCCCGGTGAAATGCAGGTTTGGCGGAATCACGCCATGCTCCACCGCGAGAATGATCTTCATCAGTCCCAGCGCACCGGCCGCTGACATGGTGTGCCCAAAGTTGGTCTTCACCGACCCCACGGCGCAGGGTCCCTCGACTCCATAGACCTGCGCCAGACCCGTGTACTCGATGGGATCACCCACGGGTGTGCCCGTACCGTGCGCCTCGATGAGTCCGACGGTGCTGGCGTCCACACCGGCAGCCGCCAGTGCAGTACGGCATGCGGCCGCCTGCGCGTCCGAGGACGGAGTTGACTGATTCACTGTGCGCCCATCCTGATTCGACGCCGTGCCCCGCACGATCGCCAGAATCCGGTCCCCGTCTCGCACCGCATCGTCCAGCCGCTTCAGCAGAATCATGACGCAGCCCTCAGACATCACGAAACCGTCTGCCTCGCCGGTGAATGTGTGGCAGCGCCCGGTCGGAGAGAGCATGCGCTGCTGCGAGGCACCGACATACCTGCGGGGTTCCAAGACCAGGTTGACACCGCCTGCGAGCACGAGATCACTTTCGCCTGCCGCCAGGCTCTGACATCCCATATGCACAGTCGCCAACCCCGCTGCACACCCGGCGTCGACCGTCAATGACGGCCCATGCACACCCAGGGCGTAAGAGATGCGCCCCGACGCCATGCAGAAGTTTGTACCCGCGAATCCGTAGGGACCCCCGAGATCCGCCGCATCCGCGGCCACCAACTGATAGTCGTTGTGGGTCACTCCCACGAACACTCCGGTCTGCGAGCCAGCAAGGGTCCGCGGATTGAGGCCCGCATGTTCCACTGCCTGCCAAGATGTTTCGAGCAAAACACGATGCTGAGGATCGATCGAGACGGCCTCACGCTCGTTGATGCTGAAAAAGTCCGCATCGAAGCCGCCAACGTCATCCAGGAAGGCCCCCCACTTGGAAGGCGACTTGCCGGGCACGCCGGACTCGGGGTCGTAGTACTCACTCAAGTCCCAGCGCGCAGGGGGCACCTCAGTAACGAAGTCCTCACCGCGCAGCAGCGCCTCCCAGAACTGTTCGGGCGACTCGATCCCACCTGGAAGCCGGCACCCCAACCCGATAACTGCAACTGGGGTCACAGACGCGTTTTTCATCTTGCTACGTCCTCCTCGCGCACGACAATCTGCCTGTTGGTAGAACCGGAGACAACTAGCAGTAGAACCCGACAAGGCTAAAGATAGGGTGCGTGAAAGGAATTCGCGACTCGGGAGATCAGGATCACAACGCCTCGGCTGAAACTGTGAGAAGGCATCGCACATTGACTACTTTTAGACCCCTACCCCGTTCCCCATTAACAGCGCATTGATAGCCGGGAAACAAGAAATTCACAAATATTTTCATGCTCATAATTGTTTGCCATTGAAGGCGGTGAACACTCCATCACGCTGCTTAAATGTCACAACATAGAGGCTATCAAGTGTTGCCATACGCCAGCATTTCGAGAACATTTAACCCGACCTTCTCTATGAAATATTTATGCAATTTACTCACCGTGAGCCTAAATTCATCGCTTCCCCTATCAATCAAGATCCAGGCGGGCTTTGGGCGGAAATCGGTGCATACTTGCCATTAGTTTTGTGACTGGTGAGGTGGCCGGGCATCCACCGGCATCGGGCAGAAACGCTCGTGACAAGGCGCGACCCGGTCGCGACGCGAGGTCCGGGCGGGCAACGGCAAATCACGGCACCCCAAAGGTCCTCATAGTTAGCTCACTCGTGTCGCGCGCCGAACGGAACTGCGGTACCGTCCCGACCATCATGCGGAACTCCAGTTCCGTGTAGGGCAAAGATGCCCGTCCCGACCAACTGCGGCAGTTCCATAACATAAGCCCGCCAGTCATCTGCTAATTCCATTGAACACAAAGGGGTTTGGGATGCTTCGCGTCATAAGACGGGTGTGGATGCCACTGCTCATCGCCGCGGTACTCGCGATCGGCGGATTCGCAGTGTTACGGGTACGCGGGATTTTCGGTGCGGATTCCTTCGCCTCCTCTGCCGACAACAACGCCAAAGATGCCGTCCCCTACAACCCAAAGACACTCGTATACGAAGTATTTGGAGAACCCGGGGCCATGGCAGATGTGAACTACTTCAACGAGGATGCGCAGCCGACGCGCGTCGACGCCGTGCAGCTGCCATGGTCGTTCAAGATCGTCTCGATCTTGCCGTCGTTGAGTGGGAACATCGTGGCCCAAGGCAACGGCGACACAATCGGTTGCCGGATCATCGTCAATGGCGAAGTCAAGGTGGAGCGAGTTTCCAACGAACACAACGCCTACATCTACTGCCTGGTGAAGTCCGCATGAGGCACGGTAGCGGCGACCACGCGGCGCGGCCCCCACGGATCGCACGGATCATCCGGGTTCTGTCGATCCCGATCATCCTCTTCTGGCTGGGTATCGCCATCATCCTCAATGTCGTCACGCCCTCCCTTGATGAAGTGGGCAAGGCACATTCGGTGTCGATGTCCCCCAAAGACGCTCCCTCGATGATCGCGATGATGCACACCGGAAAAGTCTTCGGGGAGTTCGACTCCGACAGCTCCGTCATGATCGTGTTGGAGGGGAAGCAAGAACTGGCCGACCAGGCGCACCACTTCTACGACGAGATCATCAAGAAACTCGAGGCCGATCCGACCCACGTCCAACACATCTCCGACTACTGGGGAGATCCGCTTACCGCATCGGGCGCTCAGAGCGCCGATGGGAAAGCCGCCTATGTCCAGGTGAACCTGGCCGGGGACCAGGGAACCACCTTGGCGAATGAATCCGTAGATGCCGTTCGCAAGATCATCGCCGAGACACCCGGCCCCGACGGTGTGCAGGCCTACGTCACCGGAGGAACCGCCGCCAGCGCGGACACCGGAACGGCCGGCAACAAGAGCATGCAGAAGACGACTCTGATAGCGGTGGGCGTCGTCGTCGTGATGCTGCTCTTCGTGTACCGATCCGTGATCACCATGTTCGTGGCGCTGGTGATCGTCGGCGTCGAGCTGATGGCGGGCCAGGGCGTTGTCGCAACATTGGGCAATCTCAATGTCATTGGCCTCTCAACCTATGCCGTAAGCATGGTCACGATGCTGGGCATCGCCGCGGGTACCGACTATGTAATCTTCCTGCTGGGTCGTTATCACGAAGCGCGGCAATCCGGCCAGGATCGAGAGGCCGCCTTCTATACCGCGTATTCCGGTGTGTCACATGTCATCTTGGGATCTGGGCTGACCATTGTCGGCGCTACCTTGTGCCTCAGCCTGACACGTCTGCCGCTGTTTCGTTCCATGGGTGTGCCCTGCGCACTGGTCATTCTCGTCATCGTCGCCGCAGCCCTCTCCCTGGCTCCCGCGGTACTGGCGTTGGGCAGCCGCTTCGGGCTGTTCGAGCCCAAACGCAAACACGATGAACGCGGCTGGCGGCGCATCGGAGCAGCGGTGGTGCGCTGGCCGGGACCGATTCTCATTGTGACACTGGGGATTGCACTCATCGGTCTACTTACCCTGCCCGGATACACCCCCGGATATGACGACCGTCAGTACATGCCCGATAACGTGCCTTCGAAAGTTGGTTACGCAGCAGCGGAACGACATTTCTCGCCAGCCCGGATGAACCCCGAAATGCTCATGATCGAGGCCGACCATGACATGCGAAATCCCTCGGACATGCTGGTCATCGATCGAATTGCCAAGACGGCGTTTCATGCCCGTGGCGTCGGACGAGTGCAGGCGATCACCCGGCCGCTGGGCACACCCATCGAGCACAGTTCGATACCGTTCCAGATCGGCCTCCAGGGCGCCGGCCAGATCCAGAACATGAAGTACATGAAGGACCGCATGGCGGACATGCTGACCATGGCCGATCAAATGGGGACCTTGATCGGCACCATGGAACGCGTCTACGACATGATGCGCGAGCTCACCGGCATCATGCACGACATGACCGGCCAGATGAAGGTCATGCAAGGCCGGATGCACGACATGCGGGACCTGATGGCAACTTTCGACGACTTTTTCAGGCCGATTCGCAACTACTTCTACTGGGAGAAGCACTGCGCCGACATTCCGATCTGCTGGGCCAGCCGGACGGTGTTCGATGCTCTCGACGGCGTCGATGCGATGGTCGAGGACATGGACGGCATGCTGGTGAACATGGACAAAGTCGATGTCCTGATGCCCCGCATGCTCGCCGAGTTCCCACCCATGATCGCCATCATGAAGTCCATGCACGGCACATTGCTGACCATGCACAGCACCATGTCCGGGATCATGAACCAGATGGATGAGAGCACCAAAAACTCCACCCTGATGGGCAAGTACTTCGACGAAGCCAAGAACGACGACTCGTTCTACCTGCCGCCCGAGGTGTTCGACAATCCAGATTTCAAGCGCGGCCTGAAGATGTTCCTCTCCCCCGACGGGAAGGCCGTCCGGATGACCGTCTCCCATCAAGGCAATCCCGCCTCGGTGGAAGGGATCGCGACCGTCGGCAATATCAAAGAGGCGGTGGCTGATTCGATCAAGGGCACCCCGCTCGAGAACGCCAAGGTCTACCTGGGCGGGACCGCCGCGGCGAACAAGGACCTGCAGGAAGGAGCCAAGTATGACCTCATTCTCGCGGGCATCGCATCACTGTGCTTGATCTTCATCATCATGCTGTTGGTGACCGGCAGTGTGGTCGCGGCCCTGGTCATCGTCGGCACGGTAGCGATCTCACTCGGCGCATCGATCGGGGTCTCGGTCCTGATTTGGCAGGACCTGCTGGGTATGGATCTGCACTGGTTCGTGGTCCCGTTGTCGGTCATCATTCTGTTGGCCGTGGGATCGGACTACAACCTGCTGCTCATCGCACGATTCAAGGAAGAGCTCCACGGCGGACTCAAGACAGGTTTCATCCGGGCCATGGGCGGCAGTGGCAAGGTGGTGACGAATGCGGGCCTGGTGTTCGCATTCACCATGTGCGCCATGGTTGTTAGCGACCTGCGTATCGTCGGGCAGCTCGGAACGACAATCGGCCTCGGGTTGTTGTTCGACACCCTGATCGTGCGGTCCTTCATGACCCCGGCCATCGCCGCACTCCTGGGCCGTTGGTTTTGGTGGCCGCTCAACCTCCGCGAATACACTCCAGCGCGGACCCGATGACGAAAAACACTGCCATCCAGCGGCAAAGAACATCCGGACGCCTGAACAGGTCCTTGGACCTCGCGATCCTGGAGGCAGCATTCATCGTGCTCGCCGAACACGGTTACGACGCGATGAGCATGGACGAGATCGCCGCGCGCGCCGGGGTCGGCAAGGCTGCCATCTACCGGCGATGGTCTTCCAAGGCGGCCCTCACCGCCGATGCAATCCTGCACGGACGGCCTTCACTGGGGAAACTCGATGACGTACCGGACACCGGGAGCTTGCACGGGGATTTGCATGCTCTATACGAGGCACGGGATTACAGCGACCTGGAAGAAAGCAGTATCCTCACCGGCAACTTGCTGGCGGGGATCATCGCCGAAGCCGTCAACGACTCCACGTTGGCGGAGGCATTGGATAATCTGCTGGCATCGCAGACTCAGAAGCGAATGGAGATCGTGTTCGCCCGAGCCGTGGAGCGCGGTGAGATTGCGCGGGATCGTGATCTATCACTCGTCTACGACATCCCGCTGGGGCTCAGCCTGACGGCGGCTCTCAAGCGAACCGTCATCGATGAGACGTACATGCGCCGCATGGTTGACGACGTGATTCTTCCCCTTGTGCAAGCTCCCGCAGATCGGTCCTGATTCCCGGAATTTCTTCTGACACAGCCTCTTCTGCTGGAAGGTCACGTCTCCACTGCGGACAGGGCTGACGGCGCGGGCCGATGTTGCACCGACGCGAGTGCGGGGCGATTGTCGAGTTCATAGCCGATAAGACGCGAACTATTGGTGACCACCGCGACCGAGGACGCGTTGTGCAGAATTGCGGCCAGAACCGGCGAGAGCGCGCCCCCGGCACCGATCGCCAGCCCGATCGCGTTGACGGCAATAGACATGGCGTAGTTCTGCCGGATGACGGTCACGGCCCGGCTGCCCAGACCCCGTACATCGAGCAGCTTGCGCAGATCGTCATTGGACAGGGCAACATCAGCGGTTTCCACCGCCACATCGGTTCCGTTGAGTCCCATCGCGATTCCGATATCAGCCGCCGCCAGCGCCGGTGCGTCGTTGACCCCGTCACCGACCATCGCGACAAAATGCCCGTCGCTGCGGAGCCGACTCACAGCCTGGAGTTTGTCCTCGGGCAGCACCTCGGCCTGCCACTCCGCGATACCCAGCTCCTCGGCCACCGCACGCGCCGTTTCAGCGTGATCACCGGTCAGCATGACCACCCGTTTGACACCCAAGGACCGTAGCGCCTGCAGCACCTCGGCGGCCTCGGGACGGATCTCGTCGCGCAGGCTGATCAGACCGACGAGTACACCGTCGACCGCCAACAGAAGCGGAGTCTCGGCGCGGCGGCGGAGCTTGGCCACCCACTCGTCGGCTTCCGGAGTCACCCGGACGCTCTCCTTGGTCAGCAGTGCGGGGCTGCCCAGCAGCAGGGTCCGCCCATCGGCTCTGGTGCGCATCCCCAGGCCAACGAGCACTTCGCACTCTTCGTGTGGCGGGATTGCGATGTGGCGTTCCTCGGTCGAGCGAATAACCGCCTCTCCCAAAGGGTGCCGCGCGTGAATCTCCGAGCTTGCCGCGTACGCGAGCACCTGCTCGGGTTCCCAGCCGTCTTCGAAGGCAACGATGTTCGTCACCACCGGACGTCCGATGGTGAGCGTTCCGGTCTTGTCGAACACGAACGCGTCTACTCTGCCGGCCAGTTCCAGATGTGACCCGCCCTTGACCAGGATTCCCCTGCGCGCCCCGTTGCCGATGGCGGCACTAATCGCGGTTGGGGTAGACAGGCCCACCGCACACGGGCAGGCCACCAAGAGCATCGTCATGGCCCGCCGCACATCCCTGGTCACCACCAGGGTGCCCAGGGACAGCAGGAACGAGGCCGGCACGAATCGCCGCGAAAAGTTTTCGCCGACAGTCTGAATCGGGGCCCGATCGCGTTGCGCCTGCTCCACCCGGGTGATGATCCGGCCGATGATCGTCTGCCCTCCCACCGCCGCGGCACGCACAACGATGCGACCGCGCATGACAACCGATCCGGCATGCACGCGTCCCCCTGCGGCGACGCTGACTGGCAGGGTTTCGCCGGTGATGGCCGACTGGTCGACGATCGCGTCACCCTCCACGACCTCCCCGTCCACCGGAATGGCCACCTGCTCGTGCACCACCACCTCGTCGCCGACCGCCAGTGAATCGGTAGAGACCTGGACCTCGGTGCCATCCCTGAGACGGACCCACGAGGTGTCCTGACTGCCCGACAGCAGATCCGCGATGGCGCGACGGGTGCGCCGGAGCGTCAGATCCTGCAGATACTCGCCAATGTTGAGCAGCCACAACACCGTCAGTGCGACCACGTTCTCGCGCAGCACCAGGCTGGCCACGGTGGCCGCGGATACCAGCAGATCCGTACCTGCCGATCTGCCGCTGCGCAATGCGGCAAGCGCCCCCCGCAGGAACGGATATCCGCTGAAAATCGTGACCGCCGTTGCCAACAGGCGACTGGTCGGTCCCAGCAGCGGCGGCCGCCGCAGCGGATATCGACGAAGTCCGAGCACTACCAGGGCCGCCCCGCCCACGCCCATGCGCACCACGTCGGCATTGCGCACATCGGACGAATGTGGTTCTCTGGTCAGCGTTTCCGGCACCGGAGCTTCGAGGGCGCGTGCCAGCGCGTCGAGGACGTCCTCGGCCGAACCACTTGCCTTTGAGTACCACACCACCACCGCGGCCGTGCGCGGATACGCGTGTACGGCACGAACTCCCTGTACATGCAGCAGCGTGTCCTCGATCAGCACCGCGCGCCGCACATCACCGCTCAACTCAGTCGCGATGGCACGCAGACGTCCGGCCGCGTCAGATACGACAGTGACCATGTGCGGCTCAGTGCTCGTGGTCGTGACCGGATTCTCCTACCACGGGCGGCGGGGCCTCTTCCCCGATGCGCTCGCGAGCCTCCGCGACAACATCACCGATCGCCAGTCGTGCACGTTCGGCGCCTTCCTCGGCCTTACGCACACCGCGCAGCCCCCAGGAGGCAACGGTGACACTGGCGTCACGGACGGGAACCTTGGCGGCGGCCTTGCGCGCAACCTCGTAAGCGGCGACTCCCACCGCACCGGTTACCACCGTCGATGCGGCCTTCGCTAGTACTGCGTGCCATACCATCAGCCAATCGCCCTTTCGCTCAAAGTATTTGAGTCACGCTTCATCACGCACCGTGGCTTCTTAACGAAACCTACTCTCGATCAGCCCTTGAGGTGGCCCGTTGCGTCATGATGATAACGGTTTTCATTATCGCCAAGTATTGCAGACACGCGGCCGACTGGCACGCCGGGATGAGCACCGAAGCCAGCGGACTGTTATCGACGAGACCTACAGGTCCCGCATCGTCGACGAGGAGGTTCTGCCTCTGGACCAGGCCCCATCACCGTGTCATGGGACTGCGGCGGAGCTCCCCAGGCTCCCGCCCCCGAATCCAGCACTCGCCTTGACACCACCGGATACTCCGGTCCCATCCATCCCACCGGATATCCGCGGCCGATGCGCCCCGGACATCGAAGACGGCAACCGAGTCCCACGCGTCACGTTCAACGCAGGCAACTGACCTGGCGCGATCACCGGACCATGAGGAGCCGGATTAGGCGGTAACAGTTCCGCCGCCGCAGGTGCGGCAAGGCCGACGGTAAAGAACATGACAATCACTGCGACACAAAGTAATCGAATCACCGAGTAGTTCCCTCGCTAATCCCCCACGGGTCTTCCAACCGCCCGCCCGTCATCCCACCACTGATGCGAGCCGAGTGCCCCGCTTCGAACCCGGCCGAAACCTGAGTGCCTGGCCCGGGGAGGGGTAATAATCCAAACGCCGGCTGCGACGGGGTCGCCGCATGATTGTTCGGAGCACTGCCCGGTACCGTCACCGGAACAGCGGGCATCGGGTTAATCGGCGGAGGTTCGGCCACCGCCTCGGTCGCCGGAGCTTGCCACATCAGGAGGCCCAAGAGCATTGCCGCGCAAAATAATCGCATTGTTCAGATCTTGATCGGGTCGCCGTAGATGGCGAACTCGGTGTGACCGAATCCGGTGGACACACGCAGTGAGGCAAAGGACCGAATAGTGACATCCCCTCCGCAGGCATCGGCCTTCACGTGCACGTTGTCCAGATCCAACGCCCCTGTATTGCCCGACGACAACACCATGTTGCCCAGCGGCAGATTGACAATGACGCCTGGTTGCAACACGGTTTGCACAAAGCCGCTGACTCCGGCACTGCCACCAACGCCCACTGTTTGCAGCGGAAGCACGCCAACGTTCACTGACGGCGCGACGCCAGCAGATCCGCCGATCTGCAATCCGGATGACACGTCGGACTGGCAACCGAGCTGATAGCCAATGAGGAAGAGGCTATCGGTAATCGGGTTGGCACCACCGGTCGCGGTCGCGGTGCCCGAGAGCGTAATGAAGGCCTCGCGTGAGTTGGCGGCCCCGGCCAGGTTGGGCACCGAATTGACACGTTCGTTGTCCAGCCGGATCTCAAGATGCCATCCATCGCGCGTGGTCTTCGAATATAGCTGCGGTGCCATATCTTTTGGCTCCGCGACGGCCGTGGCCGCCTCGGTTAGCCCCGCCGCGGCCAGGAAGAAGCCTGTGCATATAAGGCGCGCAATCATGAGATCCACCATTCAACGCGCAAGCTCACAATCAACGAAATTCCATACAAAGAGGCAGAAGTCGCCACGAGAAAACAGTCCAATCATCGGAAATGGAGCCGCCCAGGCGTACGGAAAAGACGCGTTGCACGGCTGGTGAAGGTTCGGTTCGCACAAGACGGGTAGTCATCACCGCCTCGGCAGCACTCAGCGCCGACTGATCCCTAGATACAGAAGTCGTTGCCACCCAGCATTATCCGGGGTATGTGAAAGTACCGCACTGCGACGTGACGTCAACAGAACCAACAGTGCCGCGGCACCAAGCGAAAAGACCCACACGGCGAGCGGCAGACCGACCGGCTGCACAATCAACCCATGCCGGATACGGGTGACGGCCATGCCGTGCTGCACGGGTTCCCAATGATGAACCTCGGCAGTGTCATACAACGAGGCCGAGGTCGCCGCATTTGCTAAAAGCGAACTCTCACTGGGCAACAGGCAAGCGCTTCCGAAGAATAAGCACAAAATTGCCAGTACGACCGCAGAGCGCAGCTGGTACTTAGATACCCCGCGGCCCGGCATGTCAACGATGGTACCAGGCAAATTTCGCTGCTCTAGTACTAAGCCTTGTAGCCCCTAAATATTCTCTGTCACAGCTGTTTTCGTTCTACAGCGTCAGCGATTTCGTGATTGGGCGTATTACTTCGCATACATGAGTTCGATCGGCACGCATGTGGGCTTTCAAAAGCCTGAGACTGATGCCAGTGGCTGGGCCTACATATCAGCTGACGTCTTCGGGGGGGCGGGCGGTGTCGTAGATCGAGAATTTTTAGGTGGTTCATGTCACGAATCACGCATACTATGCGGATTTGCCACTATCGCCCTCTGCTCAGAGCCTGCGGTCTATGCCGCTAGGTGGCGGCGCGTGACACGAACCGGACCACCGCCCTGGGGTTCGCCGCCGGATGCGTGTGTAGATACGAGGCGTGAATGCGCCCCTCTCCCGCCACCACGCCCTCGCGGCGGATGCCGCCGACAGCGCCCCAGGCCCAGGCGGGCTGTCGGGTGTCGTCGCGGTAGTCGACCGTGGTGCGATGAAACTCATGCCCGCTCAACCGTTCTCCCTCATCAAAGAGGGTGGAGCCGGTGATCGAGACCGCCTCGCGGTATCCGAGGGTAAGTGAGTCGGTGAAGCGGGCTTGCGCGTCGATCACGCCACACATCGGAGCCCCGTCGAGGTCGTTGCACAGGTAGGTGAGGCCGGCGCATTCGGCGTGTATCGGCCCGGACATGTCACGGACCTGTTGACGCAGTGGCTCATTGGACGACAGATCGGTGGCGAACTGTTCCGGGAATCCCCCCGGCAGCACCAGAGCTGAGGTCTCGTCGGGCAGGGCATCACGGCGCGGGTCGAACTCGGCTACCACCGCACCCGCCGCGGCCAACAGCTCACGATGCTCGGCATATCCGAACGTGAACGCATGACCCGCCGCCAACGCGACCACCGGCTCGCCGGCCACCGGGGCGCCGACAACGTCCACCGGATCCCACGCAACCGTCGCCACGTCGCTACGCGCGGCAGCGACGATCGCGGGCAGGTCCACATGTTCGGCGACCAAGTGGGTCATCGCGTCCACCGCGTCGAGGGCAGCCTGGCCATGTTCGATAGCCGTCACCAGCCCCAGGTGGCGCGAAGGAACCGACAACTTCTCGGTACGCGGCAGCGCACCCAGTACCGATAGTCCGGCACGATCGGCCGCCGCCGTGAGGATCGCCCGATGCCGTGCCGACCCAACCCGGTTGAGGATCACGCCAGCGATCCTGATGCCCGCCTCCGCGGCGTACACCACGAATCCGTGCAACAGTGCCGCCAGGCTCTGGCTGTGCCCCTTCACATCCACGACCAACACCACCGGCGCGTTCAGGAGGCCCGCGATCTCGGCCGTAGAGCCCTTTTCATCGGTGATACGCCCATCGAAGAGACCCATGACCCCTTCCACCACAGCGATATCCGCGCCGTGCGCGCCGTGGCGGAACAACGGGCCGATCAACTCCGAACCCACCAGCACGCTGTCGAGGTTGCGGCCCGGCTTACCGGTCGCCAGGCTGTGATATCCGGGATCGATGTAATCCGGCCCCACCTTGAACGGGGCCACCGCGTGCCCGGCCCGTCGCAACGCGCCCATCAAACCCGTGGCCACCGTGGTCTTCCCGCTTCCCGAGGCGGGAGCGGCAATCACGATCGCGGGAACGCTAGCGGACCCCACGCTCTACCATTCGATACCGCGTTGGCCCTTACGGCCCTGGTCCATCGGATGCTTGATCTTCGTCATCTCGGTCACCAGGTCGGCCGCATCCAGAAGCTGTTGTGGCGCGTCGCGTCCGGTGATGACCACATGCTGTGTGCCGGGGCGGGAACGAAGTACTTCGACAACTTCATCCACATCCACCCACCCCCACTTGAGCGGGTAGGTGAACTCGTCGAGCACGTAAAAGCCGTGTTCCTCCGCGGCCAGCCGCCGCGCGATCTCGGCCCATCCGGCGGCCGCATCGGCGGCGTGGTCGGTCTCGGTACCCGACTTACGCGACCAGGACCACCCTGAACCCATCTTGTGCCATTGCACCGAGCCGCCGATCCCGTGCTCGTCGTGCAGCTTGCCGAGCTCGCCGAAGACCGACTCCTCACCGACGCGCCACTTCGCACTCTTGACGAACTGGAACACAGCGACGTCGGCACCGTGATGCCAAGCCCGCAACGCCATACCAAAAGCGGCTGTGGACTTACCTTTTCCGACACCCGTGTGCACAGCCAGTATCGGTGCGTTCCTCCGCGCCTTGGTGGTGAGCCCGTCCTCTGGCACCACCAACGGTTGTCCCTGTGGCATTGAACCCCTCCGCTATCTCACGCGGCGGCAGTGGCGCCGCGCACCACGCCGGCAAGCCGGTCGGCGTTCAGATGATCCAACTGCATCACCGGCGCATCAAGCTGCTGGGCCAGTGTGACTGCCAGATCCATTCTCACGAAAGAGGTCTCGCAATCGATCACCACACACGCAACCTGCTCGGCGCGCAACATCCCTGCGGCTCGACGTGTACGGCCCAACGGATCCGGCCCGCCGGTAGCCCGGCCATCGGTGAGCACCACCACGAGCGCGCGGCGATGCGGATCGCGGCCTCGCTCACGGGCCACCAAATCCCGAGCCGCCAAAAGTCCTTGTGCCAGCGGTGTTTTGCCGCCAGTATCGAACTGCTGCAGCTTGCGCCCCGCGATATGCGTCGAGCTCGTCGGCGCCAGCAGTGTGGCCGCCTGCTGACCGCGGAAGGTGATGACCGCAACCTTGTCGCGTCGCTGATACGCATCACGCAGCAGCGACAAGGTGGCACCACTGACCGCCGACATCTTCTGACGTGCCGCCATCGACCCGGACGCATCGACTACGAAAATCACCAGATTGCCTTCGCGGCCTTCCCTGATCGCCCACTGCAGATCAGACAGCACCGGTTTGGGCAGCCTGCCGGGTTCGGTCACCCGGCCAGCCGCGGACATCAGCGTGCCGATTACGTGTACCCCGAATCCCTCATCGGAGCTCGGGGCGATGACCTTGCCGGTGCGGTTGCGTGCGGCCGAGCGTCGTCCCGGGGCCCCCATACCGACGCCGGGCACCCGAAATGTCTTCGCACGAAAGGTCGCAGAAGGCGCCGGGCTCTGCCGCGGCGGCGGCGCCGATGACGAATCCTGCTGTGAATCATCGTTTTTGGGCGGGTTCGCGGAAGGTTCCGGCGTGCCGCCACCGGGGCCGTCCGGATCGGGATCCGGATCGTCGTTGCCGGGGCCGTGATCCTGCGGCGGCGCGCTATCGCGCATCGCCTGGTCGAGCTGTTCGGGATCCAGGCCGGGTTCGTCGAACGGGTCCCGGCGCCTCCTGTGAGGCAGTGCCAACTCGGCGGCCACCCGGATATCGGGCTCGCCGACCACCTCGGCACCACGCCATGCCGCATGCGCGACGGCGGCACGCGCCACCACCAGATCGGCACGCATCCCATCCACATCGAAGGCCGCGCACAACGCCGCGACACGCTGTAGCTCAGCGTCAGGCAGGACGACTCGCGGCAGCAGGCGCCGGGCGTCGGCAATCCGCGCCGCCAGCTCGGCCTCCTCGGATGCGTAGCGCGTCACGAACCCCGCCGGGTCAGCCTCGTACGCAAGGCGCCTGCGGATGACCTCGGCGCGCACCGCCACATCGCGTGAGGCATGTACATCGACCGCGAATCCGAAACGGTCGAGCAGCTGCGGGCGCAGCTCCCCCTCTTCGGGATTCATGGTGCCGATCAGTACGAATCGCGCATCGTAGGAATGAGATACGCCATCACGCTCGACATGCACCCGGCCCATCGCCGCCGCATCGAGGATCACGTCAACGAGATGGTCATGCAGCAGGTTGACCTCGTCCACGTAGAGCACGCCGCCGTCGGCACGCGCCAGAAGCCCTGGGGAGAAAGCGTGTTCGCCATCGCGCAAGACCTTTTGCAGGTCGAGGGATCCGACCACCCGATCCTCGGTCGCACCGATCGGTAGCTCGACCAGACGCGCACCATCGACCGTTCGCAGCACTGACGTCAACGCACGAACCGCCGTCGACTTGGCAGTGCCCTTCTCTCCACGAATGAGCACTCCACCGATATCGGGGCGCACCGCAGAAAGCACGAGTGCCAGCCGCAACTGGTCGTGCCCGACTATCGCACTGAGTGGATAGCCCGGAACGTCTGTGGTGCTAGCCATTTCCGGCCTTCCAGGTCATGGGCACGTGCGGAATCTCGTCCTCGAGGAATTCATCACCGGAGACCACGAATCCCAGCTTGCCATACATGTCCTTCAGGTGTGCCTGCGCATTCAAACGACAGCGTGCGCCGTCGATCTCTGTCAGTACCGCACGTACCAGGTGCGCCGCATGCCCGCGGCCACGCTCGTGCTCCGCCGTACACACCCGCCCGATCCAGAAACCCGATCCGCCAGGATCCGCGAGCACGCGTAGGCCGCTGACGACATCGCCGTTCTCGTTCTTGATCCAGAAGTGCCGGGTCTCTGGTTCGAGATCACGACCATCGAGATCCTGATAGGCGCAGTTCTGGCCGACAATGAATGCTTCGGCACGCAACCGCAGCAGTCCGTAGAGTGTCGCGGCGTCCAGGTCAGCGGACCAGGACCACCCCGTACTCACTGCTCCAGGCCGAGAACCTGTGTCCCCCAGTCCCATACCTCACCGAACAGTGACGGCTCGTCCGACAGGCTGATGCCGAGCGACGGAATCATTTCCTTGAGCTTGGGCATCCAGTTCGCGAACCGGTCGGGGAAGCAACGCTGCATGACGTCGAGCATGGCGGGCACCGCGGTGGAGGCACCCGGCGACGCCCCGAGCAGGCCGGCGATGCTGCCGTCGGCCGAATTGAGCACCATGGTCCCGAATTCGAGCGCACCACCCTTGCCCTTGGCCGGCCGAATAACCTGTACGCGCTGCCCGGCGGTGATCAGCTCCCAATCGGAACGCTGTGCCTTGGGCGCGAATTCACGCAGCATGTCGATTCGATCGTCCGGTGTCAGACGCAACTGGCTCAGCAGGAAGTTCACCAGACCGAACTCCGTCAGACCCACACCGATCATCGACGCCAGGTTATTGGGCTTCACCGTCGAGGGCAGATCGGTGATCTTGCCCATCTTCAGGAACTTGGGCGACCACCCGGCGAACGGTCCGAAAAGCAGCCATTCCTTGCCGTTGATCACGCGAGTGTCCAGATGCGGCGCGGACATAGGCGGGGCACCGAGCGGCGGGAAGCCGTACACCTTGGCCTTGTGCCCCTCGGTGAGATCTGTGTTGTTGGTGCGCAAGAAGGCACCACTCACCGGGAACCCGCCGAAGCCCTTGGCTTCGGGGATTCCGGCCTTCTGCAGCAGACCCAGAGCCCCACCGCCGGCGCCGACGAATACGAACTTGGCCTTGAGCTTGCGCTTCTCGCCCGTACGACCGTTGACCAGCTTGAGAAGCCATCCACCGTCGCTCTCACGGCTGATGTTGCGGACCTCGACACCGAAAATCGCGTTGGTACCGGTACGGACTCCGAAGCCCACCAGCTGCTTTGACAGCTCACCGAAGTCGACATCGGTCCCGTCCTGGCTCCAGTTCAATCCCACCGGTTCGGAGAAATCACGTCCGGCGGCCATGAGCGGCAGTCGGCGCGCGAACTCGTCGTCGTCGTTGATGAACTCCATCTTCGCGAACAGCGGGTTGCCGACCAACGCATCGTGGCGCTTACGAAGGAACTCGACCTTGTCGGCTCCGTGCACGTAGCTCACATGCGGGATGGGGTTGAGGAATCCGCGGACGTCGGGCAGTACACCGTTCTCAACGGCGTAGGCCCAGAACTGGCGCGACACCTGGAACTGCTCGTTGACGGTGATGGCCTTGGTGATGTCGATCGAGCCATCTGCCTTCTGCGGCGTGTAGTTGAGCTCGCAGAGCGCCGAGTGCCCGGTACCCGCGTTGTTCCACGGGTCGCTGCTTTCGCTGGCGGCCGCATCAAGGCGCTCGATCAAGGTGATCGACAGGTCCGGTTCGACCAATCGCAGCAAGGCGCTGAGCGTCGCGCTCATGATCCCTGACCCAATCAGGGCAACGTCTGTCTGCTCCACCTGCGCTTTTGACACCGGTTCACTGTCCTTTTCGAATCTGATGGAGTGGCAACGCTTCGCCACTACCGGGGAGTACACACAGGTTATCGCGCGGGTAATTCAGTCATTCCTTCAACTAGGCTATGCCCGTGACATGGGAATCCGATGTCCTCGATGGCTACCTTCGAAAAACCATTGAACTGGGCATTGACCCTGACGGCGAAGGTGTAATTACCGCCACACTGGTGCGGCCGGAAATTCAGCCGGATACCGGGCGCGCGGTGCTGATGGTGCACGGATATACCGACTACTTCTTCCACACCGAGCTTGCCGAGCATTTCTCGGCCCGCGGCTATCGCTTCTTCGCGCTCGACTTGCGTAAATGCGGGCGTTCCCGGCGCGCTCACCAAACCCCGCACTACATCAGCGACCTATCGCTCTACGACGCCGAGCTCAACGCCGCGGTGAACATCATCACCGGACACAGCGCAGGTGCACCGCTGCTCGTGTACGGGCACTCCGCCGGCGGTCTGATCGTCTCGCTGTGGCTCAACCGTCTACGGGTGTCCACCGGCCTGGGCGATGTTTCGGGTCTCATCCTCAACAGCCCCTGGCTGGATCTTCAGGGCCGTCCTCTCCTCCGCAGCGGCGGCACCACTGCGGCCGTCAAGGCGATTTCGAGGTTCCGCGCCAAACAAGCGATTCCGCTTCCGCACGAAGGCGCATACGGAGCGAGCCTGCACAAGGATTTCCACGGAGAGTTCGACTACAACCTGGAATGGAAGCCGGTCGGCGGATTTCCGGTGCGGTTCGGGTGGATCAGTGCGATCCGGCGTGGGCACGCCGAACTACATCGCGGCCTGGACGTCGGGGTGCCCAACCTGATCCTGCGCTCGGACCGCAGCCTCCCGGGCGACGTCAGCGCGGCGGCGGCACTGCACGGTGATGCGGTGCTGGATGTTCAGCAAATCGCGCGCTGGGCGGGATGCATCGGCAACCATCAACGGGTCATCCCGATCCCCGATGCCAAACACGATGTGTTCTTGTCGGTCGCGGAACCACGCACACGGGCCTACGGGGAGTTGAACTCCTGGCTGGACTGGTACGAGGCGGGCAGCTAGCTCACCAGGAGCTGCTGCGCAGGACCACCTCGGCCGCCAGTTCCGGCGTGAGGTCACGAGTCGCCGATCGGCGGCCCATCAGTTCGACAATCCGATAGTCGCCGTAGACGAAGCGCTGGCTGGCGCGGGCGATGGCACGGGTCGCGTCCGAGGTGACCAAGACGGTGGTATTGATCTCCACCGGCGGGCAGTGCTTGTCCCGGATCAGCCCGGCGCGGTCGGCGACCCGCGGGTGTCCACGGTCGATCGCCACGAGACCAATAAACCTGTCGAGTTTGCTGGCAGCCAGATCCCAGGCCAGTTCACCGCCCGCACGATCTCCCACCAGGAGCGCAACCTTGACGCCGATGTCGTCGAGCACTCCGGTGATGGCTTTGGCGTGAAGATGTGGGTCGTGGCCGATCACCGCGGTGCGCAGCCCCGCGGTGTGCAGCCGCTCGCATACCGAGCGATAACTGAGCGCGAAATGCCCGGCAGCGGCCAGCATGACGACGGTGGTTCCCTTATCCGGCCCCGAAACGTTGACCTGCACCGTACGGCCGTCAATCGTGACGACCTGGTGCAATTCACCGTCACGCGCAGGTGGAGGCCCTGGGCGCGGGGGGCGAAGCTCGGGCGGCGGACTCATAGATGAGCCGCTTGCGCGAAGACCTTGGGCATGGGCGCACGCTACCTGAGTGCGACCGTTCCGGTTGGGCTTTTAACCAGCCCTTTCAGGAAACTTTCACCCAGAGCCGTCAGGTGCGTTCGATCTTGTCGACCTGTTTCGCCACGATGTCCAGGAAGGTATGGGGCATGGTCGCGACTGCCTTGACCGACGGATCGCGCAGGTCGAAGGATGTCGCCACCATCGCCACGCCCCGGATATTCGCGAAAGCCATGTACCGGGAAGTCGTGCCCTTGGGCATGATCATTGTTTGCTTGTAGACGAGGACGCCGACAGGTCCGCCTTGCACCGGATCGGTGATCATCGGCGTCCCGGGCGAGTTCTTGTCGAAGAACACCTCGTACTTGGCGCACCGGGTCGCCACCGCTTGCACGTTGGCCAGGTCGATGGTGTCGCGCAACAGGCTGACGATGATGTTCGCGCCGTTGAACCGCGCGATGTATCGCGCGGTGTTCTCGGGGCCCGCTCTACCCGCATTGGCCAAACGGGGCGACAAGCCGTCCGCGCATCCTTGCGGATTCGAGGGCATCGCACCGATTACCTGCTGGTTGTTGACCGTCACCGGCCCCAGATCGGCGACAACCCTGTCGTACTTGGCGCCCTGCGGCAGCTCATCGGCCGTCAGGAGCGACTGCGCGATGCGCGCCCCCGGCCAGGTGGCGGTACCCGACACCGTCTGGGTGCAGCCCACTAGCGCCAGTGTGAATGTTGCGATAGCTGTGATGTTCCTGAAGCCCCGGTGCACCCGCACAGGCTATTCGACCCGCGCCCCAATCACCGACTGTGCTCGATTACCGGATATGACGGCTCCGATCCCGGACGACCGGCTTCTTGCCACACGGCTGCCAGCGCATCGACGTCGATGTGGGTGTCGATGAGATCGGCCAATCTGTCCAGCTGAGCCGCACGGCGGTCCGCGACGTTGGTGTCCGCCGCGACGGTGAATCCCGAGCGTCCGGCCGCGGACGCCGCCTCGGTGAGCCATCTGCGCCGGAAATCGTCGTTGTCCAGCAGGCCATGCCAATGGGTGCCCCGGACCGCACCGTGGGCAGCGCCCTCGTGATGATCGGTCAGCCACGGCAGCACCGCCGAGCGGGTGACCGTTCCGTGGTGGATCTCATAGCCGCTCAGCCCCGGAGACTGCCAGTGCCGCAGCGTCTTAACCGGTTGAAAGGCGATGTCGATATCGAGCAGACCCAAGCCACTGACCGTGCCGGCACCCGACTCGACGCGATCATCGATCGTGGTGGCAAGCATCTGGAACCCGCCACAAATGCCCAGCACCGGGCCGCCCGAACGGGCATGTGCGACAACCGCGTCGGCGATCCCGTTGCCCCGCATCCAGGCCAGATCGGCGACGGTGGCCTTGGTGCCGGGAAGGACCACCACATCGGCATCGGCGATGTCGGCGGGATGAGCAACCCACCGCACGATCACCCCGGGCTCACACGCGATGGCCTCGATATCGGTCGAGTTGGAGATTCGGGGCAGGCGCACCGCGGCCACCCGGAGCCATTCCCTCCCGATGGGTGTGGCGGGGCGGCCCACCTGAGCCGATGCCACCACAGAGACCGAATCCTCTGCATCAAGCCATAATTGGTCGTCGTAGGGCAGCACACCGTAGGTGGTTCGGCCGGTCAGCGCGGCAAGCTGCTCGAGTCCCGGATCCAGCAGTGTGCGGTCACCACGAAACTTGTTGACGATGAATCCGGCGACGAGTCGTTGATCCGCGGGCTCGAGCACGCCCACCGATCCGAACAGGTGGGCCAGCACACCGCCCCGGTCGATATCACCGACCAGCACCACCGGCAGGCCCGCGGCCTGTGCCAGCCCCATGTTGGCGATATCGGTCGCTCGCAGGTTGATTTCGGCGACCGAGCCGGCACCCTCGCAGATAACCACATCGAATTCCGCACGCAGCGAACATAATTCCGTGGCCACCACCTGCCGCAGTTCCTCGCGATGCTCGATATAGGAACGCGCGCTAACGTTCCCTGTCGCCTGCCCGCGTACCACCAGCTGCGAGGTCCGGTCACTACCGGGCTTGAGCAGTACCGGATTGAATCGGACCGAAGGTTCCAGGCCGCAGGCGCGTGCCTGCAATGCCTGCGCGCGTCCGATCTCTCCCCCGTCCATCGTCACCACGGAGTTGTTGGACATGTTTTGTGCCTTGAACGGCGCGACACGAATCCCCTTGCGGGCCAGTAGCCGACACAGGCCGGTCACCACCAGACTCTTACCGGCGTCGGAGCTGACGCCCCCTACCAGCAGCGCGCCGGACACGGCGCCCGTCATGGCAGTGTCAGAATCTCTACTCCGTCGTCGGTGACCACCATGGTGTGCTCGAACTGCGCGGTCCATTGTTTATCGGTGGTCGCCACTGTCCAGGTGTCGTCCCAGATCTCATAGTCCAGCGATCCGAGGTTGATCATCGGTTCGATGGTGAACGTCATGCCCGGCTCGATGACGATGTCCAGATTGGGGTCATCGTAGTGCGGCACGATGAGCCCGTTGTGGAACGTGGGGCCCACACCGTGCCCGGTGAAGGAGCGAACCACGTTGTAACCGAAACGCTTTGCATAGGCCTCGATCACCCGTCCGACGACGCTGAGTGCCCGGCCCGGCTTGACGGCATTGATGGCCCGCATGGTTGCCTCCCGGGTGCGGTCTACCAGCAGCCGGTGTTCCTCGGAGACATTCCCCGCCAGGAATGTGGCATTGGTGTCTCCGTGCACGCCGTCGATGTAGGCGGTGACGTCGATGTTGACGATGTCGCCGTCCTCGATCACGGTCGAGTCCGGTATCCCGTGGCAGATGATCTCGTTGAGCGACGTGCAGCACGACTTGGGAAATCCCTTGTACCCCAGCGTTGACGGGTAGGCACCCTGGGAAACCATGTAGTCGTGGGCGATCCGGTCCAGCTCGTCGGTGGTGACCCCGGGGGCCACGGCCTCACCGGCAAGCGCCAGCGCCTGCGCCGCGATCCTGCCGGCGACGCGCATCTTCTCGACGACCTCGGGTGTCTGAACGTACGGCTCCCCGATGGCCTCCGCGACCTCGGACTTGCCCACGTATTCGGGGCGGTCGATCGACACGGGAACCTGGCGCTCGGGAGACAGCGTTCCCGGACGCAATGCGGCACGAACAGTCATGAAGGCAGCGTAGCGGGGCCTGCCGAGATCGCTACGCGTTGATGACGATGGGGTCGCCGATACCGACGGTGTTGTAGTACCAGGCCGCGTTGTCGGGACTCAGGTTGATGCAGCCGTGGCTGACGTTCGAATTGCCCTGCGCTCCCGTCGACCACGGGGCACTGTGCACGTAGACGCCACCCCAGGTGACCCGCACCGCGTAGTACACGGTCAGCTTGTAGCCCTCCGGATCATTCAGCGGAATACCGATGGTCCGCGAATCCATGACCACCGGACTCTGCTTTTCCAGGGCGGTGAACGAGCCGACCGGTGTGGGGTGCTTGGGCTTTCCCATCGACGCGGGCATCTCACGCATGACCGTGCCGTCGATCTTGACCGTGAAGGTGTGCGCGCTGATGCTGGCGATGCCCAGCACCTCCGAGCCGGTCTGGAACTTGTACTTCATACCGCTCACGCCGTTCACGGACACCGTGATCGACGAATGCGCGGGCCAATACTCACGAGGAGTGAAACGAACCGTCGCATCGTCCACCCAGCTGAATGTCCCGGACGGAACCTTCGACGCGGAGAAATTGATGGAACGCTCCGCGGCGGGCCGATCGGCGACAGGGGCCACGAAATGAACCGTCACCGGCATGGCCACCCCGACCGTCTGACCCGGCGTGGGTGAGACGGATGCCACCCCGCGAGGGGATGCGGCCGTTGCCTGGCCGAGGGTCGCTGGTGTGGTGATGGCCACGTTCATCAGGAGGCTGGCGAGCCCGGTCACCACAAGCACACTCCGAAATGCTCTGCGCAAGCTCTCGATCCTCCCTGGATGCTGTTTTACTACATGGTAGTTCGTAATCGCCCGGCGGAACGTTAGCGACAGCGAGCACAATCGGCTTCATGGGGCTGTCCGCCGGACTCACATTAGAAGCGATTGTGATCGACTGCCATGATGCGGCCACACTCGGCCGTTGGTGGGCCGACGCGCTGGAGTGGCCGTACGCGATCGACGATGACGGGGCCGTCGAGGTGTTCCAGCCCGACCGACATCCACCGTCCTTGTTCTTCCTGGGGACCCCCGACCCGAAGGTGGCCAAGAACAAGTTGCACCTGGACTTTCGCGGTGCCGACCAGCAGGCTGCGGTGGATCGATTTCTAGAACATGGCGCTACCAGAATTGACGTCGGCCAGGGCGAATCGAGCTGGATCGTGCTCGGCGATCCCGAGGGCAACGAATTCTGCGTACTGGCGCCAAGCGCCGACTAGGCCAGGTAGTCCGGCGGCAGCGACTGGAACATGACGCGGGTGGCCCGCACAGCGGCTTCCGAGCCGCCGCCCCCGACGATCAGCGTGGCGAAGGCCATGTCGCCGCGATACCCCGCGAACCAGGCGTGTGAACCGCCCGGGAACTCGGCCTCACCGGTCTTCCCGTAGACAGAACCCTCGCCCTTGAGGTCCATCGCGGTGCCGCTGAGCACGGTCTCGCGCATCATTCCGCGCAGGCCGTCGATCATTGTGGACGTCACCGGCGGACGCTCACCGGTGATTCCGGTGGTCTGGCCCGAGATCAGCTGCGGTACAGGCGTTTTTCCGTTGGCGACGGTTGCCGCGGCCAGCGCCATGCCGAACGGCGTGACCAGCACCTTGCCCTGCCCGAAACCATCCTCGGTGCGTTCAGTCAGGTTGACCGTGGGCGGCACGTTTCCGGAGATGGTGGGGATCCCCGCGACGTCGTAATCCGGACCGATGCCGAATTGCGAAGCGGCGACGGTCAAACCGTCCAACGGCATCTCACTGGCCAGTTTGGCGAAGGTCGTGTTGCACGAATTCGCGAAGGCCCGCCACATGGGCACCGTGCCGAGATCGAACTCGTTGTAGTTGGGGATGCTGCGGTCTCCGATGGTGACTCGCTTCGGGCAGCCCACCATGGTGTCCGGAGTGGCCATGCCGCGCTCGAGCGCCGCACCCGCGGTGATGATCTTGAATGTCGATCCGGGCGGGAACAGACCCGTGGTGGCCAGTGGACCGTCGGCGTTGGCAGCGGCGTTCTGCGCGACCGCCAGGATGTCCCCCGTCGACGGCTTGATCACCACCATCATGGCCTTTTGACCGCGAGTGTTGACAGCGTTCTGCGCCGCGTTCTGCACGGCACGATCCAGGCTGATCGTCTTCGACGGAGCCGGATTGGGTTTCACCTCGTTGAGCACCGCGGTGTCAACACCGTTCTGGTTGACACTGACCACCCGCCAGCCGGCCTCGCCATCCAGCTCATCGAGCACTGCCTTCTTGACCTGCGCGACGATATCGGGTGCGAAGCGATCATCGGTGGGCAGCAGATCGGCGATCTGCGTCATCACCACGCCGGGTCGCAATGCCCCTGGCCGCGTCTCCAGCGCGATGGAGACCTTGTCCCAATCGTCCTTGCGCAGCGTGATGAGATTCATCGGCGAGGTCTGGGCGCTCGCCTGCTCAGCCAGCGAGGCAGCGTTGATCTGGTCGTCGTAGGGCCGGATGGCATCGGCCAGCGCGGTGGCGGTGCTCATCAGCGATTTACCGGCCTGCGACGCGTCGAAGGAGATCTTGTACAGGTTGGCCGGCGCCAGCACGGTGGTACCGCCCGACTCGTTGACCGTTGCCCGCTTGGCGGGATCGGTTCGCAGCGAGAGCGATTGGCGCTCACCGAGTTTGGGATGCAGGTCGCTCGGTGCCCAGCGGACCTGCCAACTGCCCGCGGTACGCAGCATCTCCAAGCGTCCGCTATAGGTCCAGGTGCGCTTTCTGGGCAATTGCCAGACGTACGTCGCGTCGGCGCTACCGGTGTCCTGAGTGTATTGCGATCCGTTCACGGCGGCCTTGAATGAAGTTGCCTGTAAGCCCGAGAAAGCTTGATCCAAACCCACTTTCGCGCCATCGGGGTCATCGGTCATCTTCGCCGCCGAGGCGGTGTCACCGTTGGCCAGCGCCTCGAAGAACTTCTCTGCGACCGGACCGGGCCCGTCGGGGCGCGGGGTGCACGCGACCGCGCCGGCCACCAACAGGGCGGTGCCGAACAACGGCAGGAACCACACACGTCTGAACATCGGGTCGATGTTATGGCCGTGAGCCTCCAAAACCCCGCAGGCGCACGGGCGTAGCGAGCACTAGCTCGCCAGAATCAGCTAACGAGAACCGTCGCGAATGTGCCGATGCGCGTAAATCCTGCCCGGGCATAAGACGCACGGGCCACTTCATTGAAGCTGTTCACGTACAGGCTGGGGATGCGGCTGCTGCGATGGACCGCTGCCGCCACGGCGGCCACCCCAGCAGTGCCGAGCCCGCGGCCACGGAACTCCGGGTCAACCCATACGCCCTGGATCTGGCTCACGCACCGCGATTGCGATCCGACCTCCGCTTTGAAAATGACCCGCCCATCCTCGAAACGTGCCCACGCCCTGCCCGCCTCGATGAGGCCGGCCACCCGCCGCCGGTACCCACGGCCGCCATCACCGTTGCGCGGATCGACACCCATCTCGCCGATGAACATCTGGATCGAAGCGTTCAAATACGGGTCGAGTTCCTCGGCGCGCACCTGCCGTACCGCGGAGTCGACGGCACATGTCGGCGCGTCGAGCATCGCCAGCAGGGGCTGGCAGGCGCGGACTTCGCGCGCGGGGCCCCAGACCGGATCGAGATGGCCCCACATGTCGAGCACCACATCGGCCGGGCCGACCAGGGAGGGGCAGATACGGTGCTGCTCAATGGCGCGTTCGGCAAACAACCGGGTGGCCTCGGGACCGCCGGCCAGAGGAATGATCGTGGTCCCGACGAAGCACAGGGAATCGGTCAACACTCCCGTGGACCAGATCTCGCCACCGATGGCCGTGGGATCGGCACCGCGAGCCTCGACGCGTGCGGCGAGCATGCAGGAGGCCACCGGGTCGGCGTCCAGGACCGCACGCACCGCCTCAGTATCCGATAGTCCGAGGACGCGAACGGCATCGGACGACGACGCTCCGGGCGCACCGTGCGCCGGCAGTGTTGTCGTCATCGGCAATCGCTCCCGTGTGTCCCGTTACGCCGAGCTTTGTTCAGCTTACGGTCACGACCGGCTGGCCAGGAGGAGTTCCGTCGGTTCCGATCTCGGTGCCCATCTCCTCGGCCAAACGCATGGCCTCATCGATGAGTGTCTCGACAATCAGCGCCTCCGGCACGGTCTTGATGACCTCGCCCTTCACGAAAATCTGCCCCTTGCCGTTTCCGGACGCCACGCCCAGATCGGCCTCGCGAGCCTCACCCGGTCCGTTCACGACGCATCCCATGACCGCGACGCGCAGTGGCACCTCCATACCCTCAAGCCCGGCGGAAACTGCGTTGGCCAGGGTGTAGACGTCCACCTGCGCGCGGCCACAGGACGGGCAGGACACGATCTCCAGCTTCCGCGGACGCAGATTGAGCGATTCCAGGATCTGGTTGCCCACCTTGATTTCCTCGGCGGGTGGCGCCGAGAGGGACACCCGGATGGTGTCGCCGATGCCCTTGGACAACAGCGCACCGAAGGCGACGGCCGACTTGATGGTGCCCTGGAATGCCGGGCCGGCCTCGGTGACACCGAGGTGGAGCGGGTAATCGCATTGCGAGGCGAGCAGTTCGTAGGCAGCGACCATGATCACCGGGTCGTTGTGCTTCACGCTGATCTTGATGTCTCCGAAGCCGTGCTCTTCGAACAGGCCGGCCTCCCATAGCGCCGACTCGACGAGTGCCTCCGGTGTCGCCTTGCCGTACTTGCCCAGAATGCGCGGATCGAGCGAGCCGGCGTTCACGCCGATGCGGATCGGGATCCCGGCGTCACCGGCGGCCTTGGCGACCTCCTTGACGCGGCCGTCGAACTCTTTGATGTTCCCCGGATTCACGCGCACCGCGGCGCAGCCCGCGTCGATCGCCGCGAAGATGTACTTGGGCTGGAAGTGGATATCGGCGATGACCGGGATCTTGCTCTTACGGGCGATCTCGGCGAGCGCATCGGCGTCCTCCTGCCGCGGGCAGGCGACGCGCACGATGTCGCAGCCGGAGGCGGTCAGCTCGGCGATCTGCTGCAGGGTCGAGTTCACGTCGTGGGTCTTGGTGGTGCACATCGACTGGACCGACACCGGCGAGTCGCTTCCCACTCCCACGCTTCCGACCATCAGCTGACGTGTCTTGCGCCGTGGCGACAGTGTCGGCGGCGGTGCACTCGGAATGCCCAGGCTGGTCATGTGATCCTCCGTTTGGATCGCTACTGAAAAAGTCTAATCGGGTTGACGATGTCGGCGGTGATCGTCAGCAGCATGTAGCCGACCACCACCACCAAAACGAGATATGTCGCCGGCATCAACTTCATGTAGTTGACGGGAGCTCCTGCCGCGAGCCCGCGCGCCGACCGGACCATATTGCGGAGCTTCTCGTAGGTGGCCACCGCGATGTGTCCTCCGTCGAACGGCAGCAACGGCAGCAGGTTGATGGCACCGAGCGCAAAGTTGAGCTGCGCCAACAGGATCCAGAACATGATCCACATGTCGTGCTCGACCGTCTCGCCGCCCATGCGGCTCGCACCAACGATGCTCATCGGAGTGTCCATCGCCCGCTCACTACCGGTGATGGAGTCCCAGAGGGCACCGACCTTGGTGGGGATCTTTCCGATGGCCTTTACGGTTTCGACGGCAACGGTCCCGATGAGGTTTCCGGTGGCGGGAACCGCCGTCAATGGGTTGTAGTGCTTCTGCGGCACGTAGGTGCCCAGCGAGGCACCCACGGCACCCACCGAGATGAGCTTGCCTGCCTTCTCATCCCAGCGCTGTGTCTCGGCGACGTTGACGAGGAGCGATTGCTGCTTGCCGTCGCGGATGATCTCGAAGACCTGCGGACCGCGCAGCTCCCGGATCGCGGTGACCATGTCGCTGGATGTGCTGAGCTGCTTGCCTGCGACGGCGAGCACCTGATCACCCTCGCGCAGGCCCCCGAGCGCCGCCGGCCCTTCCCCGGTGCACGTCGCCATGTCCGTGGTGTCGGCACTCTTTTGCGCCGCCACGCAGCTCGTCTGCTTGATCTCCGGGTGTGTGGGGGCATTGTTGTCCGGCAGGCCCCAGAACAGGACCACACCGTAGAAGACCACGATGCCGATGAGGAAGTTCATGGCCGGTCCGGCGAACAGCACCGCCACCCGCTTCCAGACCTTCTGCTTGTACATCGCACGGTCGGCTTCCTCGGGAGTGAGCTGTTCCACCGAGGTCATACCCGCGATATCACAGAAGCCACCGAGCGGGACGGCCTTGAAGCCGTACTCAATGACGTCGTTGGCACCGCGGTTGCTCTTGCGCTTGGTGGACCACAATGTCGGCCCGAACCCGACGAAGTAGCGACGCACCTTCATGCCGGTGGCCTGCGCCACCCACATGTGCCCACACTCGTGCAGCGCCACCGATACCAAGATCGCCAGCGCGAACAACGCAATTCCGATCGCGTACGCAGCCATCAGGTTCGATTTTCCTCCGCCAGGATCAATTGCGCAGCCCGCTGGTCAGCCCAGTGCTGCGCGTCGAGTACATCGTCAACGGTAGCGGGTTCTCCCGAGGTTCCCTCCCATTGGCCTGCGGCATCAAGCACATCGGCAATTGTTCGCACGATCGACCTGAATCCGATACGTCCGGCCAGGAAGGCAGCGGCCGCGGTTTCGTTGGCGGCGTTGTAGACGGCGGTCATGCATCCACCCGCCTCTCCGGCGCTCCGGGCCAGGTCGACGGCGGGAAACACCTTCGCATCCAGTGGCTCGAACTCCCAGGTGGACGCGGTGCTGAAATCGCAGGCCATGGCCGCGGCGGGTACCCGGTCCGGCCACCCCAGCGCCAGGGCGATGGGCAGTTTCATGTCGGGCGGACTGGCCTGCGCCAGGGTCGACCCGTCGGTGAACGTCACCATTGAGTGCACGATCGACTGCGGGTGAACGACGACACCGATCTGCTGGTACGGCACGTCGAACAGTAGATGGGTCTCGATGAGTTCCAGTCCCTTGTTGACCAGCGAGGCCGAGTTGAGGGTGTTCATCGGCCCCATTGACCAGGTGGGGTGCGCTCCGGCCTGCTCCGGCGTGACGTCTTCAAGCTGCTGAGTGCTCCAGCCCCGGAACGGGCCGCCGGATGCGGTCAAGATCAGCTGTGCCACCTCGCCACGGCTACCACCGCGCAGGCATTGCGCCAGCGCGGAGTGCTCGGAGTCGACGGGAACGATCTGGCCGGGAGCCGCTGCCTTGGTGACCAGCGGCCCACCGGCCACCAGAGACTCCTTGTTGGCCAGCGCCAGCCGTGCCCCTGTCTTTAGCGCGGCCAGCGTCGGACGTAGACCCAGCGCTCCGACCAGCGCATTGAGCACCACGTCGGCCTCGGTGTTCTCCACCAGCTCGGTGACGGCACCAGGCCCACTCAGCACGGGTAGGTCAAGGCGTTCGGCGGCATGCTTATCGGCTACCGCGACGTTGGTGACGCCGGTGTCGTCGATCTGCTGTCGCAGCAGATCGACGTTGCCGCCGCCCGCAGCCAGGCCGACGACCTCGAAGCGCTCGGGGTTGGCGGCGATGACCTCGAGTGCCTGGGTGCCGATGGATCCGGTGCTGCCGAGCAGCAACACCCGGCAGACCTCTGAACTACGTGTCACCTACATATTGTGCGGCCTGGGCTAGCCCGCGACTCCCACCGGACGGTGCAGTTCGACATCACCGGAGGCCGAACGCACCGTCACGAGGAATTCCTCGTCCCCCGCCAACGGTCCGTCCACCGAGTCCAGCGAATTGGTGACGACGCCGCTGGCGGTGCCGATCTGCAGCCGGGCGGCGGTGCCCATCGCGATACCGATGGAGGTATCGCCGCTGGCGGTGTCGAAGATCAGTCCGCCGACGACCGCCGATCCAATGGTCACCGATCCCGAGGACGAGGCGGCCTTGATATTGCCGCGCAGCTCCTTCACGGCGAGCTCTCCCCGAGCGGTGTTGAAGCCGGCATCGCCGGTGAGCTCTCGGATCGATACCCCGCCCGAGGCGGTGTTCATGCGGGCGTCCCCGGTGATGGTGTCGATCAACAAATCACCACTGGCCGACTGAAATTGCACGTCACCGAACGCGCCGTCGGCGCGCACTTCGGCCGACGCCACCGCGATGTCCAGGATTGACTGGCTGGGCAGCTCAATGATGATGTCGATGGTGCCCGTGCGGAAGGTCAGCCCTTGTGAAGAAAGCACCGAGAGTAATCCCTTGGAGAAGGTGACCTTGGTGCGCTCAGCGGTCTTGACGTCCAGCGCCTTGCCTGCATCACGTGGCCGGACGTCCACCACGGTATTGGTGCGCTGGCTCGCGACGATCTGCAGTGTGCCGCGGGCGAGTTCAACCTTGGCGGCGATGGGGTCAAGCGTTTCAAATTCCGGCAGAGCAGTCATGGTTTTCCCTTTCCTTTGTTAGCGGACCCAGCCGCTGATGGTGCGACCCGTACTGAATACTGTTGAACTGGAGGGCTTTTTGGCCGCAGCGGCTGTGGCGCGGACCAGCCAGCTGTTGAGCGAGATCCCCTCGTTTCCGGCGGCGGCCTCGACGACGGCGCGCAAGCTTTCCGGGAGTCGCAGCGTCACTCGCCAGGTGCCGGCGCTCTCGTCGATCGCGGCGGCGGGTTCAGCCTCCTGTTGATCCACCGGCCGGCTCACTACGAATTCCGGCTCGCGGCCACGCAACCGCAGATCGACGGAAGCAGGTGCGAGCTCTCGGGTGATGTGCTCGGCCGCCGCCGACAGCGCGTCAAGCAGGGCGAGCCGGATCGCCGATTCCAACGGAGCAGTCAATCGATCCGCGAGCTCTTCGGCCTCGGCGCCGCCCGCTTTCGCGGCTATGGCGAGGTCCCGACGCACCGAGTCGACATACGGTTGCAAATCCATGGTGTCATGGTGACATCATTTCGGTGTCACCACAAGTGTCACTGTCGCATCAGGTCAAGTTTCCACGCCGTGCGGGGTGTGCGTACCCGGGAGCGGATGGGCGTGGCACACTATGGGCTGTAGTAGACGTCTGAGATTGGAGGGCTGGCGGTGGCCACGACTGAGGTTGTCAAGCACGACGGAGTCGATGTCGAGGACGTGCCGTCCGCAGCGTTCGGGCGTGGGCTCTCGGGCCAGAACCCCCGCATCTTCCACATCCTGGGCCTCGCCATCGCGGCCTTCTTGCTGCTGCTCCTCAAGGGCAATCACGTCGGCAAGGTCGAAGACATCTTCTGTGTCGGTTTCGCCGTCATCGTGCTGGCCTTCACCGCGAACGACTACTTCGGTCGCCGCTCGGGCCGTATCCGCTAGCTAGCGCTCGGACGCGGCCAATTGGCCGCATGCGGCGGCAATCTCGCGACCTCGGGTATCACGCACCGTGCAGGAAACCCCCTGCTCGCGCACGCGTCGCACGAACTCACGCTCGACCGGCTTCGGGCTGGCATCCCATTGACTGCCCGGCGTCGGATTAAGCGGAATCAGATTCACATGAACGAACTGCCCCAAGGCTTTTCGCAGCTTCTTACCGAGCATGTCAGCGCGCCAGGGCTGATCGTTCACATCGCGGATGAGCGCGTACTCAATGGACACCCGACGTCCCGTGACATCGGCGTAGTACCGCGCGGCATCGAGCACCTCGCTGATGGCCCACCGGGTGTTGACCGGCACCAGGGTGTCGCGCAGCTCATCGTCCGGGCAGTGCAACGACACCGCCAGAGTGACCCCTAGTCCCTCATCGGCAAGTTTGCGAATGGCCGGCGCCAGCCCCACTGTCGAGACCGTGACACCGCGCTGCGAGATACCGAATCCGTCGGGGGGCGGCGCCGTGATCTTGCGCAGCACTGTGAGCACCCGGTTGTAGTTGGCCAGGGGCTCACCCATGCCCATGAAGACGATGTTCGACAACCGGCCGGGGCCGCCCGGCAGCTCACCGTCACGCAGTGAGGCCGCGGCATCGCGGACCTGCTCCAGGATCTCCGCGGCCGAGAGGTTGCGCGTCAGTCCACCCTGCCCGGTGGCACAGAACGGGCAGGCCATGCCACACCCCGCCTGCGAAGAGATACACAGCGTGTTGCGGTCGGTGTAGCGCATCAGTACGGACTCGACGGTGCTGCCGTCATGTAAGCGCCACAACGTCTTTCGAGTGTCCCCGGAATCACAGGCCACCTGGCGCAGCGGATGAAGCAGCCGGGGAAACAGTGCTTCGCCCACACCATCGCGCGCCCCCGCTGGAAGGTCTGTCATTGCCGCGGGGTCGCCCACCAGCCGTCCGTAGTACTGGTTGGCGATCTGCTTGGCACGAAACGCCGGAAGCCCCAATGCGGTCACAGCCTCACGCGTCTGCTCGGCCGTCATATCCGCCAGGTGACGCGGCGGCATGGCCCGGCGCGGCGCGTCGAAAACCAGCGGCAGGGACCCTTTATCGGCAGACATAACCCACCTAGTATCCCAGGCTCGCGCTAGTTCCCCGAACCGGAACGTGCCCGCACATGCATCCGCTCCCCCTGCGGGCCGAAAATGTGCAATACCTCGACGGGTTTATCGGTCGGATTGCCGAACCAATGCGGGATATGCGTATCGAACTCGGCGGCTTCACCGGCGGGCAGAATCAGGTCCAGCTCGCCGAGCAGTAGGCGGACCTTTCCGGAGAGCACGTACATCCACTCATAGCCCTCATGGACCTTCAGGTTCGGTTCCCCCTTCGGCGAATGCGGCGGGATGATCTGCTTGTAGCACTGCACCCCACCGGGCCGGCGTGACAGCGGCAGATAGACCGACCCGTGTCGTTTGAACGGTTTGGGGTGGATGCGCGGGTCACCCGTGGCGGGTGCGTTCACCAGCTCGTCGAGCGGCACCTGGTGTGCCTCGGCCAGCAGCAGCAGAAGTTCCAGAGTGGGCCGCCGCTGACCGGATTCCAGGCGCGACAGCGTGCTCTCGGAAATACCCGTCGTGTCGGACAACTGCGCCAGGGTGACCTGACGATGCAGGCGCAGCGCCCGCAGCCGGGGCCCCAGCGCGTCAAGCACGGCCTCTAACCGCTGATTCTGGTCGTCCATACCAACCATGATGGCGGCCAAATTGCTGCTTTGGCAAGAAAGCTTGCGCATTTCGCAGGTCCGCCCGAATAGTGGTGTCATGAACAAACTCTGGGATGTAGCCATCATCGGTGGCGGTGCCGCGGGCCTGTCGGCCGCCATCACCCTCGCTCGGTCGCGGCGGTCGGTGGTCGTGATCGACGATCACCACCCGCGCAACGCGCCGGCGGATCGGGTTCACAACTACCTCGGACGCGAGTCGACTCCGCCGTCCGAGCTGTTTGATATCGGGCGCGGCGAGGCGGCAGAGTACGGCGCGGCCTTCCGCGACGCGCGCGCCACCTCGGTATCCCACGCGGACAACCATTTCGACGTGACGGTGGATTGGCCAGACGGCACGACCTCAACGGTGCAAGCCCGCCGCGTTCTGGTGGCCACCGGAGTGGTGGATGAACTACCCGATATCGAGGGCCTAGCCGAGCGTTGGGGCCGTGACGTCCTGCACTGCGCCTACTGCCACGGCTGGGAAGTGCGCGATCGCGCCATCGCCGTGCTCGGCACCGGCCCACTAGCGGTTCACCACGCGCTGCTCTTCCGCCAGCTCAGCGATAACGTCAGCCTGGTGCGGCACAACGATTTTCCGCTATCACCCGAGGATGCGGCGCAGCTGGCTCGCCGGGACATCGGCGTGGTGGACGGCCCCGTTGCACGCCTGCGGATCAGCGATGACTCGCTCACCGCGGTAGAGCTGGGAACCGGCGCCGTGCTTCCGTGTGATGCGCTGGTCGTCGCGACCGTGGTGTCGGCGCGCGTCGACATGTTGGCGCCGGTACGCCTGACGGCGCAGGAAATGCGACTCGAAGACCATCTGTTGGGGACATATCTGCCGGTCACCAGAGGAGCCACCGCGGCGCCGGGGATCTACGCCGCCGGAAACGTCACCGATATCAAGGCACAGGTCATCACTTCTGCGGCGGCCGGAACCGAGGTCGCCGCGATCATCAACGCCGACCTCGCGGTCGCCGACGCCCAGGAGCTACAACATGCGTGATCACCAGAACCCGCCGTCCGACGAGAAGTCCTGGGATGAGTTTTACCGGTCGCACGACGCACTATGGAGCGGGAACGCCAATCCACAACTGGTCAATGAGATTTCGTCACTGCCGCCACGAACCGCGCTCGACGCCGGCTGCGGCGAGGGCGGTGACGCGATCTGGCTGGCCCAGAAGGGCTGGCAGGTCACCGGAATGGATTTCGCGGAGACCGCCCTGCTTCGTGCCGCCGATAATGCCACCAGAGCCGACCCCGAGCTCGCCAACAGGATCACCTGGATGCAGGCCGACCTGACAACATGGCAGCCGAATCGGCAATTCGATTTGGTGACCTCGCATTTCATGCACCTGCCGACAAAGCTGCGCGAGCCCGTGTTCGCCGCGCTGGCCGCAGCAGTGGCACCGGGGGGCACCTTGCTGATCGTCGGGCACCATCCGTCGGACATGCACGCGGCGATTGGCCGGCCGGACCTGCCCGACTGGTACTTCACCGCCGAGGACATCGCCGACACGCTCGATCCTGACCTGTGGCGCATCCTCGTCGCCGAGTCACGCAACCGCACATTTACGCGAGACGATGAGGAGTTCGATATCGCCGATACGGTGCTGAGAGCCCACCGCACCGCTGCCGCAGAATTGGTCTAGGCGATCGCCGCGGCGGCGCCCGAAAGCGCCTCGCGTGCAGCCCCTTCCACAGCGGCATACACGCCGGCTTCAAGCCCGCGGCGGCCGACGACCGATAGGGTCGCCAGGTTCGCCGCGGGCATGGCCTCGACCGGGGCGATGCCGTCGGGCAGCCACCCGATGATGGGCAGCAGCGCCATTCCCAACCCGGATCGCAGGCCCGCGTACAACCCCGATAAGTCCGGTGATTCCCCCACAATCTGGTACTGGCGCCCCAGCGTGTGCAGCGCGCTGAACATGGGCGCACGCAGGGTGCACGGTTCGGTGAAGGTCACGACCTGCAGGGGCTCAATGGAACTCGCCTTGTAGCCACGCGCCGCAACCCACCGCAGCCGAACGGTGCCCACCGCGTTGGCCCGATCCAGGCCCGATCCGTCGAGGATGACCGCCAGATCCATGCTCCCCCGGTCCACGGATTCGGCGAGATAAAGGTTGCGATCGAACCGCACCCGCACCGACCAATCCGGGAGATGACTGCGCAGCGCAGTGGTGATGCTGGGCAGTATCAAATCCGCGCCGTGCTCGGTGACACCCAGAATCAGCGTGCGTTCTTGGCCGGCGATCAGATCGTCGACCGCACTGTCGTGCGCGGCAAGGATACGACGAGCGTGCGCCAGCAGCTGCGCACCCTTATCGGTGAACACCACACCGCGCCCCGAACGCCGGACCACCGGCTCTCCGACCGCGGCCTCCAGCTTGCGCACATGCTGACTGACCGCGGATTGGGTCAGATGCAGCACGGCCGCGGCCCGGTGGAATCCCCCGCAATCCGCCACTGCGACCAGCGACCGCAGCGGTGCTATATCGAGTGTCGAACTCGCCATATCGCCACCGTAGTCCGATCACAATTCTTGATCAATGTTTCTCCACGTCGGGTGATCATGAGCTCCACACTGGGCGGGATGTATCAATTGATAACAATTGCTGATTGATTTTGATCAGTAATTATCGTTGGACATCGGTCGTCGAGACCGGCGACCATGGCAGGCATGCAGAAGATGCCGATGTGGTTCGCGTCGATGCTGACATTCCTCTACGCACTGGGCTACCCCGTTGGCGCGCTCGCGGTGTCCGCCATGACACCCATGCTGGTGCTGGTCGCCCGCTTCACCTTCGCCGGTCTGATCGTCGCCGCCTGGGCCCTACTGGCCAAGGCGGCCTGGCCGACGGGTCGCAAGCTCGGGCACGTCGTCATTACCGGCCTGTTGATGCAGGCGGTGCAGTTCTGCGCGTTGTACGAAGCCCTCGAACACGGCGCGCCCGCCGTCCTTGGCGCGGTCGTCATTTCCATGAATCCTGTTGTCACCGCAGTGCTCGCGGCCCTGTTTCTGGGTGAGCGGCTCAACGGGTGGCGAGTCCTTGCCCTGGTGCTCGGCATCGTTGCCGTGCTGGCCGCCTGCGCCAGCCGGCTGCTCGCGACGGGCGGCGTCGACACGGTGCTGGTGCTGCTCTTGATCGCGCTGCTCGGCCTGGCCGCGGGGGGCGTGTACCAGCAGCGTTTCTGCGCAGGTGTGGATTTTCGGGTCAACTGCACCATCCAGAACATCGCCGGGCTGGTGCCCGCCGGCATATTGGCCCTGCTGACGCCCACTGCCGTACATGATCCATGGAAGGCCACCTGGGCGGTGTGCGCCATGGTGGTGTTCAGCGCGGTACTCGGCATCTCCACGTACGTCCACGCTGTGAGCCGGTTCGGCGCTTCCGCGGTGGCCATGCTGTTTTGCGTCATCCCTGCCGTCGCAGGACTGTTGTCGTGGGCGATTCTCGGCCAGCGTGTGGATGTCGGCATCGGTATCGGGCTGGCGCTCGGCGCACTGGCCTGCTGGCTGAACGCCCGTGCCAGCAGGCCCGCCGCAGCTGAGAAGAATCCTGCAATCGAGGTGGCAGCCGCCGCGCCTACCCGTCAGTCGGTGGCAGCCAGCTAGCCTGGCTGCATGCGTGCCCTGTTACACGGTGGTCTGATCATGCTGGGAGCGACGCTCCTGGTCGCAGGATGCTCGAAAGGAGCCTCGGTCTCCCCGACCACTCCCTCATCGAGCACACCAACGCCAAGTAGCACCACAAGCAAGGCCCCCACCACGACCACCACGACGACTCCCATCGAATTGCCGGAACCCGTCGCAGGTACGCCATATGACGCTGTGGCGCAGTGGATTTCCAAGGGAGCGCCGGTGAATGCCACCAACTTTCACTCGGCGACCAGCCAGGATGGCCAGAAGACTGATCTCGGGGAGAATGTCGCGTTCAAGACTCCCTCGGGCAAGACGCGATGCATGACGAGCAACATCGAGCCCGGCACACTGTCTTGCCTGGTCAACCTCACGAATCCGCCAAAGCGGCCCGCCGGCGCCGAGGGCAACTGGGTCGGCGGATGGACAGATTTCAATGGCCAGCAGGTCACCGTGGGTGGGCTCCATGGCGACCCAGGTCCCTTCCAAAGCGGCGACGGAAACCCACTCGACTACGGCGGCCGCCTGACGTTCGGGGATTTCGCTTGCCGTAGTGAGACTTCCGGATTGTTCTGCGCCAACACCAAAACCAAGTCCGCGATTCGGGTCAGTGATGCCGGGATCGAGCCCTTTGGTTGCCTGAAGGAGACCACCCCATCCGACGGCAGCGGCCGGGAATTCAGCTGCTAGCTCAGCGCCCGGGCCAGATACTCCTCACCACGCGGTGAGAGCCGATAACCCACCGGCAGACTCAGGGTCAGACCAAGGTTCTTGAGCTTGCGCACGTGCACCTTGAACGTCGCCAAATCGGGCCAGCGGGAGCAAGATTCGAGGTCTTTGGCACGCACCTGCGGGCGCTGGGCGATCTCTCGCAGCACCTCGCGAGTCCACGGCCCCGGCGTGGCGCTGCGGTCCATCCGATCCAATCGCGCGTCGATGTCGGCGATGTCGGCATCCGTGAGCGCTACCGCAGAGGCCAGCTCCGCGCGCGGATCGACCATCGCTATCTTTCGAAACGCCAAGCGGTACAAAGGATCGTCACCGCTCGCGCCGACATCGCTTCGCGCTGCCGCGGCTGAGGGATAACCGGCTAGTAGCGCGTCGGCATCGCCGATGTCGCGCGCCGTGATCTCATCGACAGCATCGACCTCGATGAAATCGAACTCGGTCATGGAACGAATGCGATCCGAGCCGACGCGGTAACGACCACCGATCTTCACCTGGGGGCGCTTCCAGCGGCGGTAAGCCACCGAGATGGTGCCATCGTGAATTCCGGCCCGCAGCCTGGGCTCGAACAGCATTAAACCCCCAGGTGTGAGCCGTAGAGCTCGGCGAGGGCTTGCCAATGCCGCGCGGCCGTCGCCTCGTCGTAGGTGGCGTTGTCCGTGACCGCGAACCCGTGCCGGGCGGGGTATGTCTCGATGGTGTGTCGCACCCCGGCATCGGTCAGCACCTGCGCCAGGAGCTGCTCCTGCTCGGGCGGAAAGGAGGCGTCCTGCTCTGCGGCGGCAACCAGCACGGCACCGGTGATCCGGTCGGCGAGGTGGTGCGGACTATTCGGGTCGTCGGCCTTGGCCAGGTTGCCACCGTGGAATGACGCGGCGGCGCCCACCCGGGGAGCGTGAGTCGCCGCTACCCGCAACGAGATCCGCCCTCCCATGCAGTATCCGGTCAGACCTACCGTGTCGCCCGTGACCTCGACCTGCTGGTCGAGGAAATCCAGAAAGGCCCCCGCGTCGGCATCGATGCGCTCGGGGGTGAGGGTGGCCATGGTCGCGAAGAGACGACCACGCTCCTGCGGGTCACCGAACGCGGTCGCCAGATCGAAAGGTTCCCAATCGCCTTCGCGGTAGTAGACGTCGGGCACCAATGCGACGTATCCCAGCGTCGCGAGGCGGTCTCCCATCTCGCGCATGACCTCGCGGGCACCGCCTGCGTCGGGGTAGAGGATGACAGCGGGGCCGGGCTGGTCCGGCAGGTGCAGAGTGCCCGGGCATTGCCCGTCGGCTGTCGGGATCTGAACGTCGCGACGAGACATATGTCCATCAAACCAGCCACCCATGCGGGTAGCTACTGCACTGGTATCTTGAGCCTCATTGATCCGTCAATGACCAGGGGGAAATCTGATGGCCGTCACCAGCACGCTGTCGACATCGTGGCAAATCTTCAAGACATCCGCGAAGGTGCTGAGCTCACGTAAGGAGCTCGTCGTCTTCCCGATTTTGTCCGGGCTCACCGCGTTGCTTGTGCTCATCGGAATGGTGACCCTCGGCGTCCTGCTACTGCCCGCGACGACCGGAGATTCGGTGCCGCCGCTCTTTTACCCGGTCTTCGCCGTCGGGTACTTCGTGCTGATGTACGTCGCGACGTTCTGGCAGGCGGCGCTCATCTCACAGGCGAACATCGCACTAGAGGGCGGAGACCCGAGCGTCGCCGGGGGAATCTCGGCAGCAGCCCAGCGCGGCGGACGTCTGCTCCCCTGGGTTCTTATCACCGGTGTCGTCTCCTGGATCATCAGCGCCATCGAGGAGCGGGTGCCGTTCGTCGGGCGATTGCTGGACGTCGCCTGGCGCGTGGTGTCCTTCCAGGTGCTGCCCACGATCGTGCTGCAGAATCTCGGCGCGATCGACGCCGTCAAGAAGACCAAGGAAACACTCAAGAACGCCTGGGGCCAGAACGTCGTCGGCGTCGTGGGCCTGAACTTTTTCACCGCGATGTTGACGCTGCCCGGGGCCGGGTTGATCTACCTGGGGGTCGCCGCGAACGTCACCGCCGTGACGGGCGTGCTCGTGGCACTCGGCGCGCTGTGGATCCTGGCGGGCTCCATCATCGGAGCCGCGCTCACCGGAATCTTTCAGACCGCCCTGTACCGGTTCACGGTTGATGGCCATGTGCCGGGACCGTTCGCCGGAGTAGACCTGCGCCAGGCGCTCAAAACGCGATAGGTGTGAGGGGTCTTACCGAGTCCTGGCACACACTGCGGGCTTCTGCCCGTGCGTTGCGCGCGTGGCCTGTGCTGCTTGGATTCGCATCCAGGTCGGTCCTGTGGAGCACTGGCATCGTCGTGCTGGCCTACGCCATCGCCACGTACGCATTGAACTCGATCGACAGCTGGGTGGCCGGCACCCTGGCAGGGGGCCTTTGGCTTTCCGTCACCCTATTGGTGCTGCCTACGATCATGCTGGAAAATGTTGGCGGCCTCGTAGGAATCGCCATCGCACTAGACCACTTTCGGCATAACTGGGCACGCTGTCTACTCGGGTCAGCACTCCTGACGGTGACCTCGGTGGCACTCATGTCCGCGGGCCTCGGCCTACTCCTACTGAAGCCGGAATCCTCCGGCCTGATGCTGCTCCTCAGCATTCTGGCTCTGATATTCCTGCTGCCCGCGGTCGTCTACGCGTTGGCACTCATCCTCGTCTACCAAACGGTGCTGTACCGAGAACTCGTCGCCACACACCCGACTTAGATAAAGAGCGTCAACACGATCCAGGTGGCCACCGCGGAAGGCAGCAACGAGTCCAGACGGTCCATGATGCCGCCGTGTCCGGGCAGCAGCGTGCCCATGTCCTTGATGCCCAAGTCGCGCTTGACCTGCGACTCGACCAAGTCGCCGAGGGTTCCCGTGATGACGAGCATGATGCCCAGTGCCACACCGACAAAGGGATGGTGACCCAGCAGGAAGGTCACCGCCAGGGTCGATGCGGTCGTGCCCACCAGGAGCGAGCCGGCCAAGCCCTCCCAGGATTTCTTGGGACTGATTGCGGGTGCCATCGGATGCTTACCGAACAGCACACCGGCCGCATACCCTCCGATGTCGGAGAAGGTGACCCCGAGCATGAGGCAGAAGACCTGCTCAGCGCCATTTTCCGGATAGACCAGAAGCGCGCCGAAGGATGCGAACAGCGGGATCCACGCGGCGACGAACACCGTGATGGCGACATCGCGCAGATAGTTCACCGGCTGCTGGTTCAACCCGTGCCCGACCAGGCGCCAGATCATGCAGACCACGACGGTGGCGCCAAACGCACCCAACGCTCCGGCGGTCCCCCACGGCCAGGTCAGCCAGATCATGGCCTGCCCACCAACGAAGAGCGGGATGAATGGCACCGAGATGTCGGCCTGGCGCAGCCGCTTGGTCACCTCCCACATCGCGATGCCGAGGAAGACCGAGATGATGCCGACCCAGATCTCCTTCTGGTACAGCAGCGAGAAAATGATCATGGCGGCGAGAACAGCGCCGACGCCGATGGCCGCCGGCAAATTGCGTCCGGCCCGGGACTTCGTCCCCGAAGGGGGCGCAGGGCTGTTGCCGGGGGCCGGAGCCGCGTCGGTATCTCCCATGGTCGTCATTACCGGGGGCCCTAGACCTCCAGTAACTCGCCTTCTTTGTGCTTCACCAACTCATCGATCTGAGTCACGTACTGGGAGGTGGTCTTGTCCAGATCCTTTTCCGCGCGGCCCACTTCGTCCTCGCCGGCCTCGCCGTCCTTCTTGATCCGGTTCAGTTCGTCATTGGCCTTACGCCGGATGTTGCGCAGGGTCACCTTGGCGTCCTCGCCCTTGCCCTTGGCCTGCTTGACGAGCTCGCGACGACGTTCCTCGGTGAGCTGCGGAATGGCAACGCGAATGATGCTGCCGTCGTTGCTCGGGTTCAGGCCCAGGTCCGAGTTGCGGATCGCCTCCTCGATGGCCTTGAGCTGATTGGCCTCGTACGGCTTGATGACCACCAGGCGAGCCTCGGGCACGTTGATGCCGGCGATCTGCGTGATGGGGGTGATGGTGCCGTAGTAGTCGATGACAACCCGCTGAAACATTCCAGGGTTGGCACGGCCCGTGCGAATCGTCGCGAAGTCATCGCGGGCGACCGACACGGCCTTTTCCATCTTCTCCTCGGCGTCGAGAAGAACCTCGTCAATCACGATTGATCTCCCATCGGGTCTGATGATCTTCGCGCAAGCGGCTCATCATGGTGTTACCAGCGTTCCGATCTTCTCACCTGCGACCGCCCTGGCGATATTGCCTTCGGTAAGCAGGTTGAACACCAGGATTGGCATCCGGTTGTCCATACACAGGCTGAACGCGGTGGCATCGGCGACCTGCAATCCGCGATCAATGACCTCGCGGTGCGTGATCTCCGGCAGGAACTCGGCGTCAGGATTGGCGCGCGGGTCATCGGTGAAGATGCCGTCGACCGCCTTGGCCATCAGCACCACCTCGGCGCCGATCTCCAGCGCACGCTGTGCCGCGGTGGTGTCGGTGGAGAAGTACGGCAATCCCATGCCGGCACCGAAGATGACAACGCGGCCCTTCTCCAGATGCCTCCTGGCCCGCAGCGGGATGTACGGTTCGGCAACCTGGCCCATGGTGATAGCCGTCTGCACGCGCGTGACAATGCCTTCTTTTTCCAGAAAGTCTTGCAGCGCAAGGCTATTCATGACGGTGCCGAGCATGCCCATGTAGTCCGAGCGCGTCCGTTCCATCCCGCGCTGCTGCAGCTGCGCGCCGCGGAAGAAGTTGCCACCGCCGATGACGACCGCCACCTCGGCACCGCTGCGAACCACCTCGGCAATTTGGCTGGCCACCCTATGGACCACATCCGGGTCAAGACCGACAGCTCCCCCGCCGAACATCTCGCCGCCGAGCTTGAGCAGCACCCGCTTATATCCGGTGCGGCTCACATCGCGAGTCATCACGCCTCCTCGGTACGGGTTCAACAACGCCGGTGCACAAAACTCAGCCATCGGGCCCGCTGCTTCCGCTCATCGCGCAAGCGGCTCATCGGAAGGCCGCGACGGCGGTGTCTATCCTGCCTTATTGGGCGACGCTCGTTGGCACGACCCGGCGAACCGAGCCGGGGCCGACTGTGGTTTCGGTGAGGCCGACGAGAGCTTGCGGCAACGGCGCCACGTGCAGCACGCCCAGGCGCTGTGTGGCGCGGGTGAGCGCCACATAGAGCTCGGCCGCACCGCGCGGCCCATCCGCCAGGATCCGTTCCGGCTCCACGACCAGCACCGCGTCGAACTCCAGGCCCTTGGTCTCGGCGGCGGGCACCGTGCCGGGTACACCCGGTGGCCCGATCACCACACTCGTGCCCTCCCGAGCGTCTTCATCGCTCGTGAATTCCTCGATGGCTTTTGATAATTCGCCCTCGGTGAGATGTCTCGACCAGGGGCGCACGCCACAGGAACGGACGGATTCGGGTGGCTGGACGCCCGGTGCGAACTCGGCAAGCAGCGCCGCGGCGACGGCCATGATCTCGGCCGGGGTGCGGTAGTTCACCGACAACGACCGGTATAGCCAGCGTCCCGGCACATACGGGGCCAGAATCGCGTCCCAGGAGGTGGCACCGGCCACCGCTCGGCGCTGAGCCAGGTCCCCGACCACCGTGAACGAGCGGCTTGGACACCGGCGCATCAAAACTCGCCAGTCCATTTCGGACAGCTCCTGCGCCTCGTCGATCACGATGTGCCCGTACGTCCAGTCCCGGTCGGCCGACGCGCGTTCGACCAGGTCGCGGGTGTCACGTTCGGTGAATCGTTCCGCGAGGTCCTCGGCGCCGAGCAGATCGGTGGCGAAGAGGTGGTCTTCGTCGTCCATCATGTCTTCACGGCCGGTCATCAGGTCCAACACCCCGGCCGCGTACTCGGCCTCGGCCCTGCGCTCCTCTTCAGCCGCCTCCTCTGCGGCCTTATCGCGGCCCACCAGGTCGACAAGCTCATCGAGCAGGGGTACGTCTGAGACCGTCCATGCGTCACCGACAGGGCGTGCCAGTGCCGGATCCGCACCGGCAGCGCGCAGCCGCTCCGGTGAGGTGTACAGCTCCGACAAGAGCATCTCCGGCGTCAGCATCGGCCATAGCTCGTCGAGTGCGGCGGCGAATCCCTCGTGATCCCCGAGTTCATCCAGCAGCTCCGCGCGCAGGTGCTCCCAGGCCTTGCGGTCCTCGCGTGTGAGCCACCCCTTGCCGATACGTGGGATCGCCCGCTCCGTGATCGCCCACGTCAGTACGTCGGTGAAGACCGTTCGCGCATCGTTGTGCGGGAGCCTGCTCGCACGCGCCTCTTCGATGGCCCACTGCGCTATATCGGCATCGATGCGCACCGAAACGTCGGTGAGCTGGATGCGCAGTGGTTCCACGGGGGTCCGCTGCCGATCCGCGACCGCAGCCGCGAGCACGTCAAGAATCTGCAGCGAGCCCTTGAGACGCGCGGCCTCCGCTCCATCCTCCGCCGTCACCTTCAGACCGGGCAGCAGATCTCCCGCCGTCGTGAACACCACGTTCGTCTCGCCCAACGACGGCAGGACCCGCGAAATATGGCTGAGGAAGGCCGCATTCGGGCCCACAACCAGCACACCGTGGCGTTCCATCCGCTTGCGCTGGGTGTACAGCAGGTAGGCGACGCGGTGCAGCGCCACGACGGTTTTGCCTGTGCCGGGACCGCCCTCGATGACCAGCACGCCAGGATGATCGAGCCGGATGATCCGGTCCTGCTCGGCCTGGATGGTCGCCACGATGTCGCGCATGCCGTTGCCGCGCGGTGCGTTCACGGCCGCGAGCAGCGCCGCATCACTCATGCTTCCGCGTTCGCCGTCGCGATCTTCACTGTCGGGACGGCCCAGGATTTCGTCGGAGAACGCGTCGACGTGACGTCCCCGAGTCCGAAATTGGCGCCGGCGCCGAGTGTTTTCCGGGTTGGCCCCGGTGGCGATGTAGAAGGCCTGCGCTGCCGGAGCCCGCCAATCGATCAGCAGTGGTTCGTAGTCATTCGTCTCGTCCAGAAGACCGATGCGTCCGACGTAGGACCGCTCTCCCGAGACGGCATCCAGCCGGCCGAAGCACAGTCCGTCGTCGGCGACATCCAAGCGTTGCGCCTGACTGGCCAGTGCGCGCACCTCGTCGTCGCGCTCGACCATGGCCGCACCGTTCTGCTGATCGACAGGCGCACGCAGGGTACTGCGGTATCGCCCCTTAACGCGCGCACGCTCGGCGTCGAGCCGCACATAGAGCCCAGCGATGTACTCCCGCTCGGATTCCAGTTCTTCCTCGTATGTCGTCAACTGGACTTCCCCGTTTCCGTTCTCATTCATGGCATCTGACGTTCGGCCAGCGATTGTGCGGTATGACCGGGGCCTTGCCGCAAGGCCCCCTGTCCGATATATGTTGGAAGGGGCAGGTTGTTCATACCGAGTCGACGGTCGTCTCCGTCCGCAATTCTTTGCGCCAGCTCCATAGCCCGACGGCGGCCATCACGGTGAGAAACGCGTATAGACCTGCCGTCAGGTTCAACCCCTTGAACAGATAAACACCTACGGAGAACGTGTCGGTGATGATCCAAAGTGCCCAATTCTCGATCCATTTTCGGTTCATCATGAATTGGGAGACGATACTGAGCCCGGTGATCGCCGAATCAAGCTGAGGGGCATTGGAATCGGTGAACGTGATCAGGAACGCATACAGTCCCGCCACCAGGACCGCCAGGGACAACGCCAACGGCAGCCACGCCCGCCGTGGCGTCCGCCGCACCACGACACCATGCCGATCCGGGCTTCCCCGCCGCCACAGGTACCAGCCCTGAGCGGCCAGCGCGATAAACATGACCTGCAGGGCAGCGTCGGCGTACAGGGTCTGCCGGCTAAAGACCACGATGTAGAACAGCGAGCTGACGATCGCGACCGGGAAGGTCCAAATATTCTGGCGGACAGCGAGGATCACGAACAGCACACCGGCCAGGCTGCCGATTAGCTCTGTCCAGTCCACCGCAACAGGCTAGCCGAGCACCAGTAAGCTCGCGCCATGGCGACACCGGCACCACTGCGAAGCTTCGCGTGGCTGGCCACGATCATCAGCGAGAGCGAGCCACACTGCGGCGATGTGCGTGTTGTGGCCATCGACGGCAGGGGCGCCGCCGGCAAGAGCACCTTTGCTGCACGACTACACACAGCGGTATCGGCGACAACCCCGTCCACGGCACTGCTGCACACCGACGACTTCGCGTCCTGGGAGACGTTCTTCGGGTGGTGGCCGCGGTTCGAGGAGCAGATTCTCGCGCCCTGGGCGCACGGCAACTTGGCGCGGTACCGGCGCTACGACTGGACGACCCGAGAATTCGGCCCACCGGAGCAGTGCGCACCGCCGTCGGTGCTGATTCTCGAGGGCGTCGGCTCGGGCCGCGCAGCCGCCGACCGCTGGTTGAGTTCGCTGATCTGGGTGCAGACCTGCCAACTGACCCGTAGGCGCCGCGCGGAGGTTCGCGATGGCGAGGAGCTCCGCGAGTTCTGGCGATTGTGGCTCAACGAGGAGGAAGCGCACTTCCGCCGGGATCCCACCGCGGCCCGCGCCGACCTCATCGTCGACGGCGATCCCGCGGTGCCACCGGACGACCCCGACCGCGACTTCCTGCTCGGCCGTTAACGCAACGGCACCGTCGGCCCGTTCGGGTCAAGTGGCGCACAGCTGTCCCGCCCTACCGTCGTGGAGCATTTCGCCGCCGGGATCGCCGGGCGGTAGCCGGCTGCGGTGCCTGCATCCCGGGTGATCTGGGTGTAGGTCTGGACGGCATCGGTGGGCACGCGCTTCAGTGCCGGATCACCCAGCGCGTCTACGGTGTAGAGGCCGAAACGTGGCCGGTAACTTCCCCATTCGTAGTTGTCGACCAGCGACCAGTAGTTGTACCCGATGATCGGGATACCGTCGGCCTTGGCCCGCTGTAGCCAGAAGACGGTGTCGTTGAGGTACTGCGATCGGGTCACGCCGTCAGAGCGCGGCTTTCCATTGTCGGTGACCATGCCGTTCTCGACGATGTAGATCGGCAGCCCGGGGTATCGCTGCGCGTAATGCCGCGACACGTAGTAGATGTCCTCGGGCTGCAACTTGATGTTCCAGCGTGCGGCCATGCTCTGCGTCGAGGCCGGATTGTCCCGGGCGGTGCCGGTGTAGTAGTCAAAGCCCAGGTAATCCAGGCTGCCGGTGACCCGGTCGAAGAACGAACCATCCAGACCCTTCACCCCGAAGCCTGCGAACTGCGCCAACACATCCGGGGGGATGTAGGCCTCGTTGGTGGTCACCTTGGCCTTGGGGTCGGCGTCGTGCGCGGCCCGGTACACCGCACGATGAGCCTGCGCAAGACGATCCAGGAAGCCTTCGAACTGATCGGGTTTGATCGCGCCGGTGCGCACCTCCATCGCCCCGAAAGCCAGTGGCTCGTTGATGCTGACCCACAGCACCCCTTGTCCGGCATAGCGTTTGGTGATTGCCTTGGCAAAGTCTTCGAACGCCGCGATGTTGTTCATGAAGCCGCCGCGGTCGGCGACCCAGCCCGGGTATACCCAGTGCATGAGCGTGATCATCGGCGTCATGCCGTTCTCGCGTAGCGTCGCGACGATGGAGTCGTAGTACGCCAGTTCCTTCTCGTCCCATTTGCCCGGCTCGGGCATCACCCGCGACCACTCCAGCCCGAATCGAAATGTATTGACGCCCATGGCATGAGCATTGGCGATGTCTTCGGCGTATCGATGGCGGAAATCATCGGCCTGCCGGTACGGGTCGACCGGGCCAGCCCCCAGTGGATCAGCCCCGGGCTCTACCGGCCTACCGGCGGTGCGATCGACATAGCGTCGCCAATTGCTGTCGGGAGCACTGCCCTCCACCTGGTAGCCCGCAGTTGCAGTACCCCAGTAGAACCCGCGATCCCAGGCGGAGTCGTCCTTCGAACTCTCCTGCTGCGGGCTGCAAGCGGCCAATCCCAATGCCACGACGACGGCCGATGCCACGACGGAGACGATCCATTTCATACGAAAACCATACACTGTATGGTTTTCTAGGCCAGTAGCCGCTCCCACACCCGCCGCATGTGGCTGCCCATGTCGATGGATGGATCCGACATCCATTGGATCTGAATGCCGTCTGCGGCCGCGATCAGCGCCGCCGCAGCGAATTCGGCATCGACATGCTCGGGAACCTCGCCCGCGGCTTGGCGCCCTCGCACGTACTCGGCGATGAGCGTGCGCATCCTCTCGTACCTCTCCCGCAGGTAAGCGCCGGCAGGATGGCCCGGGTCAACGGCCGCGGCGGCCGCCAGTGAGAGATACACCGTCCCGGAGCCGGGCTTACTCGCCTTGTCGAGCATCGCTTGTGCGAGCACCTCGCCGGGGTCGATCTCGGAGTCCGAATTGCCATACCAATGTTCAAATCTGGCGTCGGCATCGCGCTGGATCTCGGTGAGGATCACATCGCGCGTCGGGAAGTAGTGCATGAGCCCGGCCAGGCTGATGTTGGCTTCCTTGGCTATGACACGCATCGAGGCGCCGGCCTCCCCGTCGCGCTCCAACACCGTCAACGCCGCGGCGAGGATCTCCCGGCGCTTGGCCTCCCCTTTGGGATACCGCTTTGCATCAGGCCCAACAGCTGGCATTGCCCGAGGCTAGCGCACAAACAGTTCGGCCCCGCACAGGAACGAATCCTGGCGGGGCCGAATTGTTTTGAGAAACCTAGGCTTGGCCGACCTCGAACCGCGCAAAGCGGGTCACGGTGACACCGGCCTCGTCAAGCAGCGCCTTGACGGACTTCTTGTTGTCGGACACCGACGGCTGATCCAGCAGCACGACATCCTTGTAGTAGCCAGTCACGCGTCCCTCGACGATCTTGGGCAGCGCGGCCTCGGGCTTGCCCTCGGCCTTGGCGGTCTCCTCGGCGATGCGACGCTCATTCTCGACCACGTCGGCCGGAACGTCTTCGCGCGTCAGGTACTTGGCCTTGAGCGCAGCGATCTGCAGCGCCACGGAGTGCGCGGCACCCTCGTCCGAACCGGTGTACTCGACCAGCACGCCCACGGCCGGCGGCAGGTCCGCGGCGCGCTTGTGCAGGTATGCCTCGACAGTGCCATCGAAGTACGCCACCCGGCGCAGCTCCAACTTCTCACCGATCTTGGCGGCCAGGTCGGCGATCGCCTGCTCAACGGTCCGGCCGTCCTCGACCTTGGCGGCCAGGAGGGCGTCGACCTCGCCGATCTTGCCGGCAGCGGCCGCACCGACGATGGCGTCGGCCAGGCCCTGGAACTCGGCGTTCTTGGCGACAAAGTCGGTCTCGGAGTTCAGCTCGACAAGTGCGCCGTCACGCGCGACAACCAGGCCCTCAGCGGTGGCGCGCTCGGCACGCTTGCCGACGTCCTTGGCACCCTTGATGCGCAGCACCTCGACGGCCTTGTCGAAATCACCGTCGGACTCGGCCAGGGCGTTCTTGCAGTCGAGCATTCCGGCACCGGTCAGTTCCCGGAGCCGCTTCACATCGGCGGCTGTGAAATTCGCCATTTAGCCTTCCTCGGTTGTGGTTTCGGTGGTCTCGGCCGCGGGCGCAGCACCGTCGTCGGTGGTTGCGACAGCGGAGGCAAGCAGTTCCTGCTCCCACTCGGCAAGTGGCTCGGCGGCCTCTGGCTTCTCGTCGCCACCGGCCAGGCCGGAGCGGGCCTGCAGGCCCTCGGCGATCGCGGAAGCGACGACCTTGGTGAGCAGCGCGGCGCTGCGGATCGCGTCATCGTTGCCCGGGATCGGGTAGTCAACGACATCGGGATCGCAGTTGGTGTCCAGGATCGCGATGATCGGGATGTTCAGCTTGCGGGCCTCGGCTACGGCGAGGTGCTCCTTGTTGGTATCCACCACGAAGATCGCCGACGGCACCTTCTGCATGTCCCGGATACCGCCGAGGCTGCGCTCAAGCTTGTTCTTCTCACGCGTGAGCATGAGGATTTCCTTCTTGGTGCGTCCCTCGAAGCCACCGGTCTGCTCCATCGACTCCAGCTCCTTGAGGCGCTGCAGACGCTTGTGAACAGTGGAGAAGTTGGTGAGCATGCCGCCCAGCCAGCGCTGGTTGACGTAAGGCATGCCAACGCGAGTCGCCTCTTCGGCGATGGGCTCCTGAGCCTGCTTCTTGGTGCCGACGAACATGACCGACCCACCGTGAGCGACGGTCTCCTTGACGAACTCGTACGCCTTGTCGATGTAGGTCAGCGTCTGCTGCAAGTCGATGATGTAGATGCCGTTGCGGTCGGTGAAGATGAACCGCTTCATCTTGGGGTTCCAACGACGGGTCTGGTGCCCGAAGTGCGCGCCGCTGTCAAGCAGCTGCTTCATAGTTACTACAGCCATGAGTCCATGGTTCCTTTTGTCGGTTGTCGCCCGGGATCGGGTGATCCTGGGCCCTAGCGTCTGCTGATGCCGGAACCCATTCCTCGATTCCCGAAGGAAACCCTGGATGGGACCGCCCGGCATGCTGGTCACGAGTTCGTGTACAGACGCGCGAAGTCAACCCGCTAGGCGAGTTGCGGTCATGAGTTTACATGCTGCGACGAGTGCTTTTCGCCACGCACCGAAGCATCGGGTGCAGACCCCGGAGGTTGTCCACAGGGGCCGAAATGGCTCTTTCCTCCACCACAATCGTCCGGTCACGATGATGTCGTGAGGTTCAGAAGGGTCGGCTGTCCCGGACTGATCCTGGCCGTGGCGCTGACTGCCTCCCCCGTGGCTGCCACCGCACCGGGTGACACGGGTGATCGTTTCGGCTGGCCGCTACGTCCTCGACCTGCGGTAACCCGGCACTTCGACAAGCCGCGCGAGCGTTGGAATCGGGGCCATCGCGGGGTCGATTTGGCCGGCTTCCCCGATCAGCGGGTGGCTGCGGCCGGGCCGGGCATCGTGGTGTACGCAGGATCTCTCGCCGGTAGGACGCTGGTCTCGATCGAACACGTCGGCGGCCTGCGCACCACCTACGAGCCGGTTACCCCGCTGGTCAAGCCTGGTCAGCGCGTGAGCGAAGGAGCGGTCATCGGGACATTGCGGCCCGGACATCCCGGCTGCGATGGTGCGGCTTGTTTGCACTGGGGCGCGTTGCGCGGGCCTGCTTCGGCGGCGAACTACCTGGACCCGCTGGGACTGTTGGCCACTACGCCACTGCGACTCAAACCGCTTCAGGCGGGCTGACAGATGTCGACGTGCGCGGGCTTTCCGGTGGCCTGCGACAGCCTGGTAAGCGCATCGTGGAATCTGTCGAGTGCGTCCTGCTCGGTGACCACTTGGTAAAACGCACGCATCTCACCGCCGTTGGCCATGCACACCCACCATGGCGGGTAGACATCAGCGGTCGCCGTTCCCGCGGCCACGAGTCCGAGGCCCACAACGGCGGCGGTGGCCGCCACCAGAATTCCGGCGCGCATGCTTGGCACTCTAATCATCGGACCGATTTCGACCAGGCCCTTGCCCACAATTCCAGCGGGGCCAGCGCGACGAGCAACGCCTTGCCCACCGCCGTCAGCGAGTACTGCCCGCCCTGGCTGCGCACGATGTGGGCGGCGGTCAGCTCGCTAAGGCGTGTGGTGAGGACGCCGCTCGATACCTCCCCGACGTCACTCATATGCTGCCTGAGCTCAGAGAAAGTCTTCGACCCGGACCGTAGCTCCCAGAGCGCCAGAATGGCCCAACGGCGGCCGAAAAGGTCGAATGCCGCGTTAAGCGGCTGCCCGGAACCGGACCCTCGCACGGGCTTGCCCGGGCGCGGCGCGGCAGCCCCGTCGGGCGACTCCGCCTCGGAGATGCCGGCGCTGGCAATGATCGTGATCAGCCGGCTGGCACGTTCGGCCATCTGCTCCGCGCTCTGCTCGGGGTGCCGGATCCACCAGGTGATCATGGCGCCGACCATCCCCATCCAGCCCTGCGTGAGCACACCGATGTCCTGCGGATCGCGCAGCTCGGTGGCCGCACTTCCCACCGCTGCCACGCCCTGGCCGGCCAGGGCAGCGAGACGCATTCTGGCGATCCGGGCAGCCGCGAGTGCATCACTGTCCTCAGGCAGCGTCTGATCCCAGATCACCAGCCAATCGGATGGGCGGGGTGCCAACGCCTGAAAGATCGCCTGCAGCACTGCCCGTGGCAACGCGAGTGTGGGCGGGGCCGCCTCCATTGCCGCAGCGATGTGGTCACCGACGATCGCTCCAGCGCGCTGCACGCACGCGATGTAGAGCTGCTCCTTGGACCCGAAATACGCCAGCACCATGGGCTTGGATACACCGACCGCCGATGCCACCGCCGCCAGGGACATGCCCGCGTATCCGCTGCGGCCGAACTCCTGGCACGCGGCATCGAGGATCTGCTGCTCCCGCTCGGCGCGGGGCATGCCCTTGGTACCTGCCCGTGTCATCAGTCCCTTGTACCAGCCTCGAGCCTTCCCGTGCCGAGTATTCATGTGCGCGACATCACAGTAGACCGATCGGTGTGATGTTCATATGACCAACTGTTAAATTAACAATCAGCCAGTTAACGTCAACGCTCACCAACCGGATCAATGAGGAGCTGGAATGCGTGGCGCGTGGGTGTATCTGGTATCGACGGCGGTTCTCTGCATCGCCGGGGCCTACATAGCCCATCTGCGGCTCAGCGACATTCCTGACCCCGCCATCGGCCATTCGGCCAAGCCACCAGTCATCGGCAAGCCACGGGACAAGGTCGTCGAGTACCGGCTCGACGGGCCCGCAGGCAGCGCGATCACCGCGTCCTACCTGGATGTCGACGGCGCCGTACGCGAAGTGTCGGGCACGCTTCCCTGGCAGACCACCCTGCATGCCAAACAACTTGTCGTCCCAGCGGGACTCGTCGCGCAATCCAGTTCGGGGCAGATGTCTTGTCGCATCACGATCGACGGGCTCACACGTGACCAAAGCGCGGCCGACGCATCGGCCGTCTCCTGTCAGGTGGCGGTGGCGTGAATCTCTTGGACAAGTTTCGCGTACAGGTATGGGACAAGTTGTGGGCCGGCCCCGCCGACGTGGCACCCACACCGGGACGACCGCTGCTGGCGCGGCTGCTCTACCGGTTCTCGATACCTATCCTCGTAGTGTGGCTTGGCGCGGCCGGCATTCTCAATCTCGCTGTGCCCCAGCTAGAAACGGTGATCAAACAGCACGCCCGCTCGTTTCTGCCCGATGACGCCGCCTCCGTGCAGGCGATCTCGAAGATGGGCGATTACTTCGGCGGTGCCGGTACCAACAACTTTGTCTATCTCCTCCTCGAGGGCGAAGCTCCGCTGGGCGCCGAAGCGCACCAGTACTACTCGTCGATCCTCGATCGGATCAACCAGGACAAGAAGCACGTCAACTCCTCCATGGATCTGTGGTCCGATCCGCAGTTCGCGCCGGCCAACGAAAGTGCCGACGGGAAGGCCGCATACGTCCTGATCAACCTCAAGGGCAACATGGGGACTGCCCTGGCCATGGAATCGACCGCGAAGATCCGCGAACTCATCGCCCAGTACCCGCCGCCCAAAGGAATCACCGCGCACCTGACGGGCCCCTCCGCGGTGGTGAACGACGAGCTGGTGTCGATCAACGACTCGATCCTGATCCTGCTGATCGCATGTGCGGGGCTGGTGGGCCTCATCTTGTTGGTGGTGTACCGCTCGCCGATCACCATCGCACTGCCACTGCTCGTCGCGGGAGCGGGGCTTGCCGTCGGCCGACCCATCGTCGCGTTCCTCGGCGAACACCAAGTCATCGGCGTGTCGATCTTCGCCTCGGCGCTACTGGCGGTGATCGTGCTGGGTGCCGGAATCGACTACGGCATTTTCCTTTTGGGCAGATACCAGGAGGCACGGCGAGCCGGCGAAGACCCGGTCGAGGCCTACTACACGGCCCTGGCGGGGGTGCAACACATCATTATCGCCTCGGGGCTCACCGTTGCCGGGGCGACAGCCTGCATGGTCTTCACCCGCCTGGCTATCTTCAGTACATCGGGGCTGCCCTGCACGGTTGCGGTGGTGGTCACCCTCGCCGCAGCGCTGACTCTCGCGCCCGCCGCACTGGCTGCGGGTAGCAGATTCGGATTCTTCGAGCCGCGCGAGGAGAAGTCGCAGCGCCGGTGGCGGCGCATCGCCACGTACGTGGTGCGGTGGCCGGGGCCGGTGTTGGCAGGCAGCTTGGCCGTGCTCGCGATCGCATTTCTAGCGGTGCCCGGGTTCCAGCCCAGTTACAACGAGCGGCAAGCTCAGCCCAGCGACTCCCCCGCGAACGTCGGCTTCGCCGCCTCGGACCGTCATTTGCCGCCAAATATCATGTCCCCCAGCGTCTTCATCGTGGAAGCAGACCACGACATGCGCAACTCCGCGGATCTGATCGCCCTGGCGAAAATGAGCAATGCCGTACTGAATATCCCCGGTATCAGCAACGTGCAGGGCATCACCCGGCCACTGGCGGCCCCCTTGGAACTGGGGACACTGCCCGCGCAAGCCGGTTATGTCGGTGGGCGGCTGACCCAAATGACCAAACTGCTTACGCAGCGCATCGAGGACCTGACCGCTCTCAGCGGCCGGGTGGGGCCAACTTTCGCTGACAGTGCGGGGCCTGGAGCAGGCGCTGCGCACCGGCACGGTAGGTGCGACCCAGATACATTCAGGTGCAACGGAATTACGCACCAGCCTGGCCGCCGTGGTGCAGAAGGTCGACTCGTTGCGCGGGACGGCCAAACCCGCCGAGGACTTCATCGGCGGGATCCCGAACTGCCGCGATAACGACTATTGCCAGGCCGCACTCACCGGGTTCTCCCTCTTCGACGATCTGCACCGTTTCGACGGGCTTGTCGGCAATCTGGTGAACGGAACCGGCACGCTGGCACAGACCTTGCCGGCGCTCGGTGCGCAGCTGCCGGGACTCAAGGACTTCATCACCCAGGTCAACGCGGTTATCGCACCACTGCAGAGCACCCTGCAGGTCCTGCTGCCCCAGGTCACCGAGATCACTCAGTTCACCGATGACCTCAGCAAGAGCTTCACGGCAGGCGACCCGAGCAACTCCTTCTTCATACCCACGCAGGCCTTCGAGAATCCACTCTTCAAAAGCGCTATGCCGTACTTCTTCTCCCCCGACGGCAAAGTGACCCGGATGGTCGTCACTCCGGAAAAGGAGGGGTTCAGCCAGGAGGCCATGGACCTGAGCTCCGAGATCATTCCGACGGCACTGCAGTCCATCAAGAGCACATCGTTGGCAGGCAGCACGGTGAGTATCGGAGGGCCGGGCGGCACCCTGCTGAACATCGAGGCCTTCACACGCGAGGACTTCATCACCAGCGCCGTGGCCGCGTTCGCCTTCGTGTTCTGCGTGATACTGATCCTGCTGCGCAGCCTCGTCGCCGCGATGGTGGTCATCGGGACTGTCGCGCTGTCCTACGTCTCGGCGCTGGGCCTCACCGTGTTTGTCTGGCAGGACCTCGTCGGTATCCCGCTGCATTGGTCGGTGGCGCCACTGTCATTCGTGTTCCTTGTCGCCGTCGGCGCCGATTACAACATGCTGTTGGTGGCCCGGTTCCGGGAAGAGATACACGCGGGCATCAAGACGGGTGTCATCCGCTCTATGGCCAACACCGGCGGGGTGGTGACAACCGCAGGCCTGGTCTTCGGTTTCACCATGTTCGCGATGATCGTTGCGCCGGCGCGCAATATCGCCCAGCTCGGTACGGCGGTCGGCCTCGGCCTGCTGATGGACACCCTGATCGTGCGATCGTTCCTCGTGCCCGCCATCGCGACCCTGCTGGGCCGCTGGTTCTGGTGGCCAGTGGTGGTACACGACAGAGCCGCCAGCCGCGACGCGGTCCCGAACAGCGTTGCGCCCGTGGGTGCGCCAGAGCACGGACATCTGGTTGGGGCGCCGCGCTGAGGATCGCCTGTACGCGATGAATTGAGATGAACTGAGCGCCACAGACCCGAAGGAGCCAATATGCATGAGTTCGGTATCGCGCTACGGGACCGTGACTCTCACGCTATGGTTGCCGCATTGGCAAGTGACGTGACCTATCACTCCCCCGTCATGAGTACCCCGATCGTAGGCCGAGGCGTCTCCGAGCTGATGGAGATCTTGTGCGAAATCCTCACGGCTGTAGATGAACTGGAAGAATTCGGCGATGACAGGACTCGGGTTCTCATCGGCGCGGTGACTGTAGGTACGCGCTCCGGCAATGCCACCTGGGTACTACGACTCGACGAGAACGGAAAGGTCCGCGAAATATCTTGGCAAGTAAGGCCCTTCAATCTGACAGTCCAAACTCTGAATGGTTTCGCGGGCGGCATGGGATCCAGACGCGGTCGAGGTAAGCGCATTCTTGGCAGGTCCGGAAAGCCGGCCACATTGCTACTGGCCGCCGCCATCGATCAAGTAGCCCCGCTGTTGGCTCCGCCCAGCACCGCGCCGCAAGGCAAGAAATGACGTACCGGCCGTCCGCCTGCGGACTTCGACACTGACATGCTGGCAAAAAATCAGTCAAAACTCTTGCGAAACAAGAAGATACACCCGCCGTCCAGGCCCCGTCGCCGGGACAAAGTGATCTGAATCATAGAGAAAAAAGGTGTGATTCCCGATATAACCGACTATTCAATTTACGATTAATGGCTTATCGTAAACGTACTTGGTGTAGTCGGCGCCGCAAGAGACCGAAGCAGGTGAGCTACCAATGTGTAGGTTCGGTGTACCGAAAGCCTTCCGCGCCCGTACCCCGATTGAGATACGTTTAGGCGCAGGACATCTCGAAGCCGTTTCGAATCGCGGGTGCACGCCATGCCTACCGTAGCCGGATTGACCGCGTTGCTTATCCTGTTGGTGGTGGTAGCCCTATGGGCGGCCGGTGGTCATGGCGGATCGATGAGCTACTACCAGCGTGAAGTGGACCGCATGATGCGCAAGCAATCGCGGCAGGAGAAGGCGGACTTGGCAGCCCATGTCCGTCCCCGGCGAATTCGGCGCTGGGCCAACCGGCTATGGCGAGGGCGGCCGTGACACCGTCACGCCCGCGGGTGCGCCTGATCGTGGACGGCTCGCAGACGCGCCACGGTGACGTGGGTATATAGCTGCGTGGTGGCCAGCGTGGAGTGCCCGAGCAGCTCCTGAACGACACGCAAGTCCGCGCCACCTTCCAGCAGATGCGTTGCGGCGCTGTGCCGCAGACCATGCGGGCCAATATCCGGCGCCCCGGGCACGGCGGACATGGTTTGATGCACCACGGTGCGAACCTGACGCGGATCGATACGCCGGCCACGCGCACCCAGGAGCAGCGCAGCCCCCGAGCCCGAGTTGGCGAGATCCGCCCGACCGCGCTCCAGCCACGCCGTCAGCGCATCGGCGGCGGGACCTCCAAACGGCACGGTGCGCTCCTTGTCGCCCTTACCCAAGACGCGCAACACCTTTCGCGACCTATCGATATCGTCCACATCCAAACCGCAAAGCTCACTGACCCGAATCCCGGTGGCATAGAGCATCTCCACGATCAGCCGATCCCGCAGTGCCATCGGATCATCTTGCTCGGCACCCGAATGCGCGGCTTCCATCACCGCCACGGCCTGGTCTTGTCGTAGCACCGCGGGGAGGGTACGGCGAGATTTGGGCTGTTGTAGGCGAATCGCGGGATCCGTCTTCATCAATCCGCGACGGGTCGCCCACGCGGTGAAAATCTTCACCGCCGAAGTACGCCGCGCGACCGTAGACCGCGCCGCACCCTGCCGGGCCTGAGCGCCGAGCCATGACCGCAACACCGGCAATGACAGATCAGCCAGGGATGCCTGCGGATTGGTCGCCGACAGGTGATCAAACAACGAGGTGAGATCGCCACGATAGGCCCGTTGGGTGTGTACCGACCGTCCGCGCTCCAGCGCCAGATGCTCGGCGAACTCGTCGAGAATCGCGGTCAGCTGCGGAGTCACTCCCCCACGGTAGCTTCGGCGGCCGCTAGCTCCTGCTTCCACACGCGGAAAGTCTCCTCGGTTCGCCCACGGCGCCAATAGCCCGAAATCGAGGCGGCCCACTTCGGTGCGACCCCACGTTCCTTGCGTATGTACGGCCGCAGGTTGTGCATGACGGTCTGGGCCTCGCCGTGGATGAATACCTGCACCTGTCCGGGCAGCCACTCCGCCGAGCGAACCGCCGCCACCAACGGGCGTTATCCCCCGCCAGGCTCTCATCGACCTCGTCGGCACCAGCGCCCCGGTGAACCCAGACAATCTCGACATCGCCGCGGGTGTCGAAGGCGATCTCATCCTGCGGGCCTGCCACCTCGATGAACACCTTGGCGCGGGCGCCCTCTGGAAGTGCTTGCAGCGCGACGGTGATCGCCGGGACGGCCGATTCATCGCCGGCGAGCAGATGCCAGTCAGCGGCGGGATCTGGCGAGTAGGCGCCGTGCGAGTCGGTGAGATACAGCTTGTCACCTGGCGTGGCCCGTGCAGCCCACGGGCCCGCCACCCCAGTGTCGCCGTGCACCACAAAGTCGATCGCGATCTCGCGACGGTCGGCATCTACGGAACGGATGGTGTACGTGCGCACCGTGGCCTGCATGTCGCGCGCCTGATCGATGTCGCGCGGACCCGGCCCTTCGTGGCCCTCGGGAAGGAATATCAGCTTGGCGTAGCTGTCGGTATCCGCGTTGGCCTCGAAACCGTCGAATCCGTTACCGCCAAGCACCACCCGGGTGATGTGCGGCGTCACTTGTTCGGTGCGAACGACCTGTAACTCGTGGAGCGGGCGTGCCATATCGCCTCCTGCGTCGAATCCTCCATGTCAATTGCCTTGACTATACGGAGGAATGCCCGTGAATGGGCGCCCCCGTCAGGGCAGCATGCCCCTGACGATCAGCTCTGCGGCGGCCTCGGCGTGCGCGTGCACCTGATCCGGATCGAACACGGCATCGCCGAAGACGGTACGAGCCAGCGCTCCGCTACTGAACAAGGCGGCGGTGCCGGACGTGATGAGAAAGAAGCTGGTCTGCAGCGGCACATCGCGCAGTTCGCCTGCCTTGACCGCCTCCTCGTACACCGGCCCGAGCCGTTCCTGCATGGGGATGACGTAGGCCTGACAGATGTGTTGCAGCCGCTCGCTGTCCTGGCCCGCCTCGATGTCCATGATCCGGATCAATTCGGGGTGTTCGGCCGCGAAGATCACAAACATCTTGATGAATCGTTTGATCCGCTCCGCAGAATTCAGGCTCTCGTCGTCATCTGCCAGCACCTTGTCGATGATCGCCTGAAATCCCCAGTCGACGGCCGCATACCACAGCTGTTCCTTGGACGAAAAACGTTGATGTAGCAGGTTATGGCTTACGCCCAGCTCGCGATTGAGGGTGCGCATCGACATGCCCTGATAGCCATGCGTGGCGAACGCTTGCAGCGCCGCGGTGAAGATCGCGTCGGCCGACACTCCCTCGCCGCCTTTGCGCGGCCGGCCACGAGGGCGCCGCGTCAACTCACCCGTTTCAGTCACGAAATCCGCCACATCCTTCCTTCCCAACCATCATCCCCCACTAGCTGGCAATCGCGTTCAGGCCTTCCGCACAACGGTCATGATCTTTATCGGGATTGCCGAATACCACCGTTACGGCCGGGCATACTGGCGCGATGGATACCTGGTTGTGGATCTGCGCCGGTGTGCTCGCCGTGGTGCATCTCGGCGCGGGCGTGTTCAAACTGATCACCCCGTATGAAAAGATCGCCGCCAATCCCAACCTCGCCTGGGCCACCGATTTCAGACCTCACGTGGTCAAGGCGATCGGCGGGCTGGAAGTGCTCGGCGGAATCGGCGTGGTGCTCCCGCACGCCACCGGGATCGCCCCGGTGCTGAGTCCGCTTGCCGCTGCCGGACTCGCAGTGTTGCAGGCGGGGGCCTTTGGTGTTCATGTCCGCCGCAATGAATGGAAATTGACCATGGTCAACGTGATCCTCATCGTGCTTGCGGTATTCGTCGCGTTCGAGTGGTACGCGTTGTCGACCTCCGGACAGTGACTACGGCGCACCCACGAGATTGGTCTGCGCGCTGCACAATTCGCTCATATATGCGGCGAAGGCCTCAGCTTCCGGCGTGGCGCCCTTCTCTCTCCACACCAGCGTGAGGCGCCCACGCATCACCTCATCTGACAGGTCGATCTGGCGAACTCGGTCCAGACGATCAGCAGGAAACTCGGGCGTTACGGCAACGCCCAGATCCCGGGTAGCGAGGTGATTCATCATGTCGATTGAGCTCGTCTCGAAGGCGATGTCAGGAACGAATCCTTGTGCCAGGCAAGCCTGATCAAGGATTGCCCGAATCCCGGACCCCTGCGGATGACTGATGAGCGCACGGTTGCGCAGATCCTCAAGACTGATCGACGCATGCGATGCCAAGGGGTCGTCGCGATGGACGACGGCCACGATGTTCTGTTGGGCGAGAGGCTGCTCGCGTAACAGCGGGGGCGTTGACGAGCCCTGCCTGACCACGGCGACGTCGAGTTTGCGTTCTAACAACCCCGCCGTGAGTTGATCCGATCGCGCTTCGGTCAGTGTGATCGACACTGCCGGATGCGCTTGGTGGAACGCGGCCAAGGCATCGGCGAGTAACGGCAGCGGATGATCGAGCGTTCCAATAGCCAGATGCCCACACAGGACGCCCGCCATGGCGCTTGCGGTCGACCGTATCTTGCCCACGGTCTGAAGTGCCGTTTCGGCGAGCGGGAACAACATCTTGCCAAACTCGGTCAGCTTGAGTGCTCTGCTCGAACGGTCGAAAAGCTCGTGACCGAGCTCCCGCTCCAGTCTCCGGACCTGAGCACTTACCCAAGGCTGAGCGACATGCAAAGCCTCCGCGGCGCGGGTGAAATTCGAGTGTTCGGCGACCGCGAGAAAGTACTCAAGCTGCCTCAGTTCCATAGCGAATCACCCACAGGCCAGACAGGAGTTCCCGCGGTTGACAAGGCAGGGTCAGTAGTTGATAAGCCAAAGCGGCCCGAACTTGGCCACTCCCAGCGCGATGAAAAGGACCGCAATGATCATCGCCGTGGCGAGGTCGTTCATGTGCTCGATGGGGCTGCTCGATTCAGCCTTGTGGGACTCGTAAATCTGAAATCCGGGCTCCATGCCGCGCTTCCTTCCTACTTTGGTTGAACAACTGTTCTGGAAAATCGATCTGGCAATGCAACCGGAAGGGATCGCCGTATCACTCAACCGAGAATGGTCTTGCGATCCGAGTGGAAAAATGTGACGAGTGTCGTTGCACCACATATTAATCCGACGGTGAGTATCACCTTGGATCCGCTGTAGACCGAGGCAATGACCCCGCCCGTGGCAGCACCGAGGATGAACGACAGGTAGAGCATCGCGTACCCAAGCCATTCAAAGACCGAACCCTTGCCAAAGAGATGGCGTTCGATTCCTTGCCCCAACTTGACCACGGTTCCCGTGACGTAGCTCAAGGGAATGGCGGTTTCACCCTTCTTCACAAACGACGTGTTGAGCGCTCCAATCGAGAAGGCCAACAACAAAATCGGCGTGAAATGCACGTCAATGTTCGCCGTGAAACTCCGGTCCTGATAGAAGTCAACCGCGGCAGCCGCGAGGAGACCCACCGTGGTCAGCACCGTCGCACCGTGCGGATGATTCTTCCAAAATTTTCTCCGGCAGAAGGAGGCGACGATCACCCCGAACAGGAAGGCGCCGATCATCGAGATAGCGGCAATCGGACCCGCACCCGCCACCTGCTGTTTGTCGGTGACCTTGAACCACGTCAGCACCGCACGTTCGGTGTTTCCGGTCATGAATGTCACGAAGTAGCCTGCGCTGTGCAGGAAGGCGACCGCGCCGACCATGCCCGCAAGTCCCGAAAGCAGCCACGAAAGCCTAGCCTCGCTGCCGATTGCGGCCTCACGAGTTATGACGGCATCGGCGGTCTTAGACACCACGGCATCGCCCTTGCGATCGTCCATTTCCACGTCATCCTGAGATCTGTTATCTAAAGTCATGGACCCGCTGCTCTTCCGGTTCATGGTGGCCAACTCAGGACTTGTCGATGTCGCCGACGTGGCCGTGCAGGACGATGCGTCCGTCGGCGAGTTTGTAGGTCAGGTACACGATGGCGAGCTTGTTGGCCTCAACGGCATCGGCGACCACCTGGGAGCGCTGCAGCAGTTTGATGCCGGTCTCCTCCACGTGGCGGGCCTCGAACTCATCAATCCGGGACAGCCCATCCTTGCGGCCACCCAGGATCGAGGGCATCACCCGCACCACCAAGTCCCGGATATGCCCGCCGGGCACCTCGCCGCTATCCAGGGCGGCCACCGTGGCCCCCACCGCGCCACACGAGTCATGACCCAGGATCGCGATCAACGGCACACCCAGCACCGCCACCGCGTACTCGATCGAGCCCAACACCGCCGAGTCGATCACCTGACCGGCGGTACGCACGATGAACATATCGCCAAGGCCCTGATCGAAAATGATCTCCGCGGCCACCCGGCTATCCGAACAGCCGAACAACAGCACATCAGGGCTCTGACCATTTGCCAGCTCAGTACGACGCGCGATGCTCTGACTCGGATGCTGCGGAAAACCACCCACAAAACGCTCATTGCCCTCTTTGAGCGCCGTCCACGCGGACTTCGGATCAGATCTCATATTTCCTTCATACCCTACCGGGGTATCGCATGCCTGTGATCTTCAACACATAGTTGACTTCTATCAACCAACCGTTGATCATCGAGACATCAAAAGATACCCCGTGGATCATCGAAATATGGACTGCTGAAAGCGAATTCGTCGGATCGCAGATTCGATAACCGACAGTGACAGCCCTGGCAGACCTCTCCGGTGGGCGTCGCAGTCATTGAAAGCACCCAATTCCAATATGCCTGGATTCGGCGGAGGCCGCAACGCCGATCCTCAATCGGTTGGCAATCGTCCACTGCCACAACACACTCGAACGCCTTGTATTTCCTTGCGCTTTGGGTACCCCCCTCAATCGAAAGCCGCAGCTGCGCAGACTCTTTCAGTACCTGGACAATACGAAGCCACGCCCGGATAAGCAGGCCCAAATATTCACAGGAAAAACTCAGACTGCGGCACTTCATAAGAAATCGTTCTAGCTGTCAGACAAAGCCGATGATGGCATTGGCGAACTACTTCGCTGCACCATGGAAAGGGGCCACCGGACATCCCGCTCGACGAAGACGAGAGATGCGTGAAAATGTCACGCACACAGGACGACACGTGGGATGTATCCGCGAGTGTCGCGATGAAGCATCGCACACCGGACGTACGCCGCGTTCCTTCCGCCAGACCATCGCCGATATGTCCGCTTAGTGTCAGGGTCATCGGGCTCGGCCGCGGCGTCTAATCTTCCAGCCACCGTCCGCGTCCACCACCAATTCCTCAAGTTCGAGGATCGCCAGTGCGCCCTGCACCTGGCCGCTGGTCAGTCCCGACTCGGCAATCAGCTGTTGAATCGAGGCGCTGCCCCGTCCGGGCAATGCGTCGTAGACCCGCTTCTCGTCCTCGCCGAGCCCGTCGACAATGCTGGCGGGGCGTTCTGGATCGGCCGCGAATTCGCCCAATCTGCCGGCCAACTCGATCACATCTTGTGCGCAGACAACGAGCCGCGCACCGCGCTCTGCAATCTCGACATGGGTACCCGCCGACGCCGCCGATGTGATCGGCCCGGGCACCGCGCCGACGGGCTTTCCAAGCCCGCGCGCCCATGCCGCGGTATTGGCGGCACCGCTGCGCACCCCCGCCTCGACCACCACGGTGGCGCCGGAAAGTGCTGCCACCAATCGATTTCGGGTGAGAAATCGATATCGCGCAGGCCGCACTCCCGGCGGGTACTCGCTGACCACCAATCCGTGTCGAGCGATTCGGTAGAGCAGCCCGGAGTGAGCGGACGGGTACGGCACGTCTACACCGCCTGCCAGCACCGCGACTGTGATGCCCTCGCAGGCCAGTGCCGCCCGATGCGCAGCACCATCAATGCCGAACGCACCGCCCGATACCACCGCCATCTCATGGGCCGCCAAACCCGATGCGAGTTCGGCCGCTACATGCTCGCCATATCCGGTGCAGGCGCGCGTACCGACGAGTGCTGCAGCCCGTGACGTGACCTCTGATAGGGAGTGCTCACCAAGTACCCAGAGTGCCAGCGGCGCTCGTCCATTGGGCATGCGTTTCGTATCGAGCGTTGCGAAATCCTGGAACTGCCACCCTGGCCATTCCGGATCATCGGGTGTCACCAAGCGCCCACCAAGGCGGGCCAGGGTCTCCAGATCCTGGCGACTGCTGTCGATGTCGTGGCGGGACTGCACGATGGTGCGCACCCTGTCCGGTACCGCCAAGCGCCGGACGCGCTCTGCCGTCTCCTGCACGCCGAACACCGACACCATGGCCGCGAGTTCCGCGCAGGGCGCCTCAGCCACCCTGGATAGGTAGGCCCAATCGGGCGACACATCGCTCATCGTTTATCGCGAAACGTCAATGCGAGCTTGACATCCTCGGTGCCCGGGAAGTCACGCCCGCCGAGGTCGGCGAGAGTCCACGCGACACGTAGGCATCGGTCCAAAGCGCGAACACTGATGAGCCCGCGTTCCATGGCGTTACGCAGCGGCTCCATAACCGTCCTCGACGGTCGAAACTCCTTACGCAACAGCGGACCGGGGGCATCAGCATTGACACGGAATCCATAAGCCGACCATCGCTGCGCCGCCCGCTCACGCGCCAAGAGGACACGCTCGCGCACAAGCACCGTGCCCTCGGCAGCCTCGCTGAGCGCGCTTTGGCTGACCGGGTGCATCTTTACCCGAAGATCCACCCGATCGAGAAGCGGACCGGACAACTTGCCCAGGTAGCGACGACGTACCGGAGCCGGACACGTGCAGTCTCGCGGGTTCGCCGGCGCGCACGGGCACGGATTGGCCGCCAGTACCAACTGGAATCTGGCCGGGTACACGACGACGCCGTCACGGCGCGCCAACCGAATCTCCCCATCCTCCAACGGCGTACGCAGTGCCTCCAGTGCGGGCGTCGAGAGTTCGGCGCATTCATCGAGAAACAACACGCCACGGTGAGCTCGACTTACCGCGCCAGGCTTGGCGATACCGGAGCCGCCGCCGACGAGAGCCGCGACGCTCGACGTGTGATGTGGCGCCACGAACGGTGGCTGGGTGATCAACGGCTGCTGCGTCGTCAACAGACCCGCCACCGAATGGATAGCCGTGACCTCAAGTGCCTCGCTATCGGTCAGCGGTGGCAGCAGCCCCGGTAATCGTTGCGCCAGCATTGTTTTGCCGATGCCTGGCGGACCGGTCAGCATGAGGTGGTGAGCGCCCGCCGCCGCCACCTCGACCGCGAATCGCGCATCGGCATGTCCAACAACGTCCGCCATGTCCGGCATATCGCTCTTGCATGGCACGTCCACCGGCCGCACCGGCTCCAGCTCGCCATCAGCACACAGCCAGCCCGTCAGTTGCCGCAAGGTCCGAGCACCCAGCACCTCGATACCGTCGACCAAACCCGCCTCCCCTAGATTCGCCTCGGGTACCACCACGGTTGGCCACCCGTCGCGTTTGGCCGCCAGCACTGCGGGGAGCACTCCGCGGATCGGGCGCACGCGCCCGTCGAGCGCCAACTCCCCTAGTAACAGGCTCTTTTCCAGCCTCGTCGGCGGGATCGCGTTACCGGCCGACAGCACGGCGGTTGCCAGCGCCAGGTCATACACCGATCCCATCTTCGGCAATGTCGCAGGTGACAGCGCCAAGGTCAGACGCGACGACGGCCAGGTGAACCCGCAGTTGGTGATCGCCGCGCGCACACGGTCACGAGATTCCTGCAGTGCGGCATCGGGCAGCCCGACCAGGTGCACACCGGGGAGCCCAGCACTGATATCGGCCTCGATTTCGACCGTTTGGCCGGTTACCGCCTTGACCGCAACGGAATAAGCTCTCCCTAGGGCCATCTCAGCTCACCCCGCGGATGTGGGTGATCGCCGGTCCCGAGCCGCTCAACCGCACTTCGATGACATCGATACGCACGGCCACCCACGAACCGTCCTGCGCCGCCAGCCAGATGCCCGCAAGCCGCCGCAGCCTACGTAACTTGGTGTGCGTCACGGCCTCCGCAGGTGTTCCGAACGCGCGGCCGGTACGTGTCTTCACCTCAACAAAAACCAACGCTTCGCCGTCGGCTGCGATGATGTCCAATTCTCCGTACCGGCACCGCCAATTGCGATCGAGGACCGTGAAACCGTCCTTGCTCAGGTAATCAGCGGCGAGATCCTCTCCACGGCTGCCGATCTGTGCACGTGTGCTGGTTGTCATGGCCACACCATCTGCGCCGGTGCCGACACAGGCTCAGCTGAGATGCCTCACGGTGGAGAGTTATCCACATTCCGGCGTTCCTCCACAGGACGGCGGCCGCAGGCGGCTCCTACCGCGGGTCTGGACGGTGCTCACACAGAGAACCAGGACTTCGATACATCCGGCGCGTGGTCGAGCGCCTACTGCGTTAGGGCAGTCCGCCCACTAGTTCCACATCTTGACCGGATGAACCACCGGCGCAACCTTGCCGATCGCACCCGTTGCGGGTCCCGGCAGGTCCTTGGAGTTGGGGGCCGACTTGATCTCGACGTCGTCCGTCGCGGTGCACACGTCCTTGCTGGCCTTCGATGGCGCACAGTGCACACCAGGCGCAGCCACCGCGACGGCTGGCGAGCCCAACGGCAGGGCGACCACAATTGCCGGCGCAATCATCGCCATCGCCCTCAGCAAAATACCCATCGGCCGAGAATGGGACACGCCCACGAGATCCGCAACTCGAACGATGTCCTGCTGGCGAGTAATTCCCATCACAGCCGGCCAGAATCTGTCAGGCCTGGAGGGGCAGCGCCCAGCAAACCATGGCCGCGACCTAGCGCGGCGCGTTGCCCTCGAGCCGATCAAGTAGCGATTCGAGCGCCTCTTCGAACTCTGTCGCGCTGTGGTCTTCACTGAGCTGTTGCTGCATCCGCTGCAGATTCGGGTAGTTCGAAAGGCTCCGCAGCGTCTTCTCGGGCAGCTCGTCTTCTACCGGACTCAGCGAGACGCCGCGTGCTGAAACCTCCAGGAGCAGCTGGCCCAGCAGGAAGGTGGTGTACGCGCGATAGGCGGTCACTGCTCCCCGGTCGTCGAAGCCATAGGAGATCAGTGTGTCCAGGAAGGTCTCCATCCACTTCATGCTCCGCAGCGGCGGCCGAACCCATGGGGCCTCCGGTGGCCGGGTCGCCAACGTCGGAAACAGGTGCGGGTGATCGATGGCAATCGCCCGCACCCCATGCGCGAGCCGAACGAGATAGTCCTGCCAACCGTCTTCCTGCCGTCGGGCAGCGAGTTGATCGTCGTACAGCTTTTCGACCAAATGGTCCACAATGCCGCCGAGTAGGTCCTGGCGGCCATGGACGTGGCGGTAGAGGGCCATCGCTTCGACGCCGCAGGCGGAACCGAGCCGCCGCATCGTCAGCTGATCCAACCCATCGCGGTCCACCAGCGCGATCGCGGTATCAAGGATTTCCGCACGGGTCAGCGATCGTGGGCGGCGCCCCTCCGGGGTGCCTGCACCTGTTCGGTTGTCCGTCTCGTCCACTGCGTCGGTCACTCCCACCGTGCATTTCGGGGTTCGGGTTATGACGGCGTTCCCGTGGCGGCTTTGCCGTCCTCCACGACGGTACCTCTGCCAGCTAAACAGCTGGCCAGCGGCTATTTGTTTACAAAGTAGTTTACGTGGTACACAACCCTTGCTACGGTGGATTTGGTCGCCTCACGACGAGGCGACATCGAGCGGTTGCACCGCGCACGCACTGAAAAGGAGCGACAGATGAGCGATGACAACAAGGACAGCGGTCTCGAGGCCGGGATCAAGGGCGTCGTCGAAGACGTCAAGGGCAAGGCCAAGGAAGCCTTCGGCAAGCTGACCGATGACGAGTCGCTGGAGCGCGAAGGTCAGGCGCAGCAGGACAAGGCCGAAGCCCAGCGTGAGGTAGCCACCAAGGAAGCCGAGGCCGAGAAGGCCCGCGCCGAGGCTGCGGTGCATCAGGCACGCGAAGACGCCGAGAAGTAGCAACACACCGCACAGCAGCCCGCTCCACTCCCACGAGAACCAGGAAACCACAAATGATTTCACCTCTGGCCGCTGATGTTGCGGCAGCTCACCTCGGCTTTGGCATCGGCTGGATCGCATGGATCGTGATCGGCGGCCTCGCCGGATGGGTGGCCAGCAAGATCATGGGCACCGACGCCCAGCAAGGGCTCCTGCTCAACATCGTGGTGGGGATCGTGGGCGGGCTGCTGGGCGGATTCTTGCTGAGTCTGCTCAACGTCGGCACCTACGGCTTCGGCTGGATTCTGACATTCGTCACTGCACTCGCGGGCGCCTGCATTCTCTTGTTCCTCGTGCGCCTCGTCAGCGGCAGGCGATGAGTAGCAACAGATCTCAGCAGTCCACAACAGAAGGAGCCCTGGTGATTCCGTCCATTTCGAAGAAGCTCGCGGTGGCCGCCGGCATGGCCGCGGCCATCTCGCTGGCGGGCTGTTCCAGTGTGATCAATCAAGGTGGTGACACCACCTGCAAGGAATACCTCACCCAGGATGAGGCCACGCAAAATGAGGCCGTCATCAAGATGCTCAAGGACGAGAACCAACAAGAACCCAGTGGTCTGCAGTCGACGGCAGCACGAAACTCTGCGTTGGCCTACTGCAAGACGCTGGGCAACGAGAACAGCAAGATCAAAGAAGCCCCACACCTCTAACCGGGAGCATCACATGAGAATGCCAACAGCCAAGCCCACCAAGGTTTTTGCCGGATTCGCCATCATTATTGGCGCGGCTCTGACCGGGTGTGGCACGAGCACCGACAGTGGCCCGACGAGCACCAGCACGACGACCACAACAACCACGACGACCGTTCCCGCGCCCAGCAGTGCACCGGAAGGCACCCCGGCACCCGGCGGCCCGACCGGTAGCGGTGGTCCCGAGGGCGGATCCGGCGCCATCCCCGGCGGTCCGACCGGAGGCGGCGGACCCGGCGGCGGGAGCGGCAGCATCCCGGGCGGTCCGACCGGAGGCGGCGGGCCCGAGGGCGGCGGAGGCCACATCCCCGGCGTCGGCGGCGGCCACGGCGGCCCGGGTGGCGGCGGCGGATGCGTCGACAACGTGGGTTGCGTCAGCATCCCGTAAAGCACGTACGGCCAAACAGAGCTGCGCCTATCGGAGATCTACTCCGGTAGGCGCAGTTCTGGCTTGTCGACCTCTTCGATGTTGACGTCCTTGAAGGTGATCACGCGCACGTGTTTGACGAAGCGCGCCGGCCGGAACAGGTCCCACACCCACGCGTCAGAAAGGCGCAGCTCGAAGTACACCTCGGAGTCGGTGTTCCGTGGAATCACCTCGACGCTATTGGCCAGGTAAAACCGTCGCTCGGTCTCCACCACGTAGCTGAACTGCCCGACGATGTCCTTGTACTCGCGATACAGCGAGAGTTCCATCTCGGTTTCATACTTTTCGAGGTCTTCAGCGCTCATAGACTTTCCATTATCCCCCCTGTGAACTTCCTTGCGCCGCATTGCGCACGTTCACGAACGACTGTCGATGCTGAACTGACGGCCCCAGACGCTGCAGCGCCTCGGTATGGACGGCCGTGCTGTAGCCCTTGTGCACCGCGAATCCGTACCCCGGATGATCGGAATCCATGGCCACCATCACTCGATCCCGGCTGACCTTCGCCAGCACGCTGGCCGCGGCGATACATGCCGCCGAGGCGTCGCCACCGATGACCGGCAGGGAGGGCACCGGCAGTCCCGGCACCCGGAATCCGTCCGTCAACACATATCCCGGCTTGACGCCCAGACCGGCCACCGCGCGCCGCATTCCCTCGATGTTGGCCACGTGCACGCCGATGCGGTCCACTTCTTCGGCTGGCACCGACACCACGTGATACGCCTCGGCGTACCGGCAGATAAGGGGAAACAGCGTCTCGCGCATCTTCTCGCTGAGCTTCTTGGAGTCATTGAGCGCGGCAAGGCTTTTCCGTTGGTTTGGGCCAAGCACACACGCGGCGATTACCAACGGTCCCGCACAGGCTCCACGTCCGGCCTCGTCCACACCGGCGACAGGACCCAAACCCACTCTGTCCAGGGTCAATTCGAGGGTCCGCAATCCGGATGCTTTGCGAATCACCGTCCGCGGTGGCCAGCTGGTACTCATACCGCGAGAACTAGGTCTGAGGGTTCACCGATGCGACGCCGCCCCACCGTCCGGGCGGCCATGCGATGAAACGCGCCTTGCCGATGACGTTGTCCACCGGCACAGTGCCGATGTTCGGGTCGCCCGTGCAATAGACGCGCTGACGCTCATCCATCGCCGGCCCGGCATCACGTTCGAGGCTCTGGCAGTGTGCGCGCGAGTCGCCGCTGTGCGTCCGGTTGTCCCCCATCATCCACAGCTTGCCTTCCGGCACCTTGACGGGCCCGAACTGGAAACTCCAGCAGGCGTTGGTGGGGTCGATGTCGCTACCGGGACCGATGGTTTCCGGATCCAGATACGGCTCGTTGAGCTTCTTGCCGTCGACCGTCAGGCCCGTATCCCAGCGGCATTGCACTGTCTGCCCGCCAGTGGCGATGACACGTTTCACCAGATCGTTCTCGTCCGGTGGTACCACACCGATGAACGACAGAGCGTTCTGCAGGTATCGGACGGCGGTGTTGTCCGACCGGATCGATCGGTAGTTGCCGTTCCACTCCGGGGGGCCTTTGAACACCACAACGTCGCCGGGCTCCGGATTGGTGAACCGGAACACCACCTTGTCGACCATGATCCGGTCACCGGTGCAACCACGGCAGCCGTGCAAGGTCGGCTCCATCGACTCCGACGGAATGAGATACGGCCGGGCGATGAAATTCTGTGTGATGCAGTACAGGACCAGAGCGATCAGCAGGAGGACGCCGACCTCTTTGAGCATGCCGGAGCCGCTGTCTTCGTCTTTCGACGATGCTGCGGATGATGCCTCAGCGGCTGGTTCGGTTTCGGGAGCGTCGGCAGTAGTCTGCGCGGACGTTTCAGACGGCCCTGATTCCCCGGACACCGGTGCTGTCACGAAAGCGCCGACTCGGTCAGCGCTTCTCCTTGATCTTGGCCTTCTTGCCGCGCAGCTCACGCAGGTAGTACAGCTTCGCGCGACGGACCGCACCACGGGTGACGATCTCGATGTGGTCGATGTTCGGCGAGTGCACCGGGAAGGTGCGCTCGACGCCGACGCCGTAGCTTTCCTTGCGGACCGTGAAGGTGGCACTCACGCCACCACCGGAGCGACGCAGCACGGCACCCTTGAAGACCTGGATGCGCTCCTTGGAGCCCTCGATCACCTTGACGTGCACGTTGACGGTGTCACCGGGGCGGAAGTCGGGCACATCCTGGCGCAGCGACGCCTGGTCGACAAAGTCCAGCGTGTTCATCGGTGTACTTCCCTCTTGGTCTCTCGACTCAATCGCGCGGCCGGATCGCATACCGGGTATGCACCTGCGCCGATCAGTAGTTGCGTAGTTCTGTCTGACTTGCGGCCAAGCGGCAGCAGACAGCTACCCGATTGTGCCAGACAGGGGCCCTTTCAGTGAAATCGCCCACCCGAGCACCCCTTGGGCAGCGGCTATCCAGACAGTACCGGTAAGCTACCGTGACCGGAACACCTGTCACATAGGTAACAATTCAGAGTCTGACCGCAGAGGGGGTCTAGGTTATGCGCGGCCATCACCTGTTTGCGGGCTTAACGCTCACTGCAGTGACCGCCCTGACCTCTGGATGTGTGGCATCGGTGCGCAGCGACCCGGCTACCCCGGTGCTGGCAGTTGTCAGTGCCCCCGCCGAGCCTGCGCCGGTCTTCGAAGTGGAAAGCCCCCCATCCTTCGAGACCCTGCCCGAGCGCACCATCGCAGCAACCACCCAGGCCAAGAGTGCCGGCGCCGTACTCACCGCGGTCATCAAGGACCGCGCCTCCGGTGCCGTGGTCACCAACGGCAACAACAGCACCATTGCCATCGCCTCTGTGGCGAAGCTGTTTATCGCCGACGACCTGCTGATGCGGGAATCGACCGGCGACGTCACTCTGACTCCCGCAGATCGTGCCTCCTTCGACCGGATGCTGCAGTCCTCCGATGACAGCGCAGCCGAGATCTTCTGGCAGCGCGGGGGCGGAAACTCGATCATCACCCGGGTCGCCGCGCGATACGGGCTGCCCTCCACCACCGTGCCCTCCGACGGGATGTGGTGGAACACCATCAGCACTGCCAACGACCTAGTGCAGTACTACGACATGCTGCTTTCCGGCACCGGTGGCCTACCACCCGAGCGCGCGAACATCATCGTCGACGACTTGGCCCGTTCGACACCCAACGGCATCGACGGCTACCCCCAGCGTTTCGGAATCCCGGACGGAATCCCCGGCGAGCCCGTCGCGGTGAAGCAGGGCTGGATGTGCTGTGTCGGATCCGCGTGGATGCATCTGTCGACCGGCGTGGTCGGTCCCGACCGTCGATTCATCGTGGTGGTGTCGTCCCTGCAGACCGCCAACGACGTGACGGCGCGCAACACGCTAACTCAGGCCGTCTCCACCATGTTCCCCGGTGGACGTATCGAAGCCGAGTAGATCCGGGCGACGCTGCGCCGTCCGCTGACGCGACTGCTCGGCCCGCCAGGCCGCAATCTTGGCGTGATCACCTGAGAGCAACACCGGGGGTACATCGATCCCCCGCCAACTCGGCGGTCTGGTGTAGGACGGCCCCTCCAAAAGCCCGTCGGAGTGTGAGTCTTCTTGCGCGGAAAGCGCATTGCCCAGCACCCCGGGAATCAGCCGCAGTACCGCCTCGATGATCACCAGCGCGGCGACCTCGCCGCCATTGAGCACATAATCGCCGATCGACACCTCGCGCACCCGCATCCGGGTCGCAGCGTCATCGGCGACTCGCTGATCGATTCCCTCGTAGCGTCCACACGCGATCACCAGATGGTCTTCAGTGGACCATTGATGGGCACTCTCCTGCGTGAAGGGGTAACCGGCGGGCGTTGGTACCACCAAAAGCGTTTCCGGCGTGCAGATCTCGTCCAGGGCTTCACCCCAGACCGTCGGCTTCATCACCATGCCGGGACCACCGCCGTAGGGTGAATCGTCGACGGACTTGTGGACGTCGTGCGTCCAGCGCCGCAGATCGTGCACCGCGACATCGACAAGCCCGGCCTCGATTGCCTTGCCCGGCAGAGACTGCCGCACCGGCTGCAGATAGTCCGGGAAGATCGTGACGACGTCTATTTTCATGCCGGGATGCTCACGACAGGTCCAACAGACCTTCGGGGGGATCTATCTCGATCACCTTGTCTGCCAAGGAGATCGACGTGACGATCGCGGAGACAAACGGCACTAGGATCTCGCCGCGCTGGTCCCTGTTGTGAGGTTTCACCGCAAGCAGCTCGCCACCCGGGGTGTGCAGCACCTCGGAAACGGTTCCGACGATCGCACCCTCCCGGGTCCGCACCGTAAGCCCTTCGAGCTGATGGTCGTAGAACTCGTCGGGATCTTGAAGCGCAGGAAGCTCGCCGGCCTCAACCGTGAAAAGGGTGCCGCGCAAAGCGTCTGCCGCGTCACGGTCGGCCACGCCGGAAAGTCTGATCAGCAGCCTTCCGGTGTGCTCACGTACCGATTCGACGGTGAATTCACGATTACCGCCGCCCCGGGGCAGCCGCCCGGTCAGCACCGAACCGACGGCGAAACGCTCGTCTGGATCGTCAGTACGGATTTCGACCGACAACTCGCCGGTGACGCCGTGCGCCTTGGCGATACGCCCGACCACAAGCTCCATCGGAGCTACCGGTCGGTGTCCACCACGTCGACCCGGATGCCGCGGCCACCCACACCCGCGACCAGGGTGCGCAGCGCGGTGGCGGTACGCCCGCCCCGACCGATCACCTTTCCGAGATCGTCGGGGTGGACGTGAACCTCTACGGTGCGGCCGCGACGATTCGTCACTAGGTCAACGCGGACATCGTCGGGGTTATCGACGATTCCTCGTACCAGATGCTCGACGGCGTCGACCACCACAGAACTCATCTGAGGTCCTATTCGCTTGCGGCGTCAGCAGATTCGGCCGGAGCCTCGGCGGCTTCGGCGGCCGGGGCCTCGGCGGCCTCGTCCTGCTCGGCCTTCTTCGGGGCCTTCTTCTTTTTCTGCTGGATGGCCTCACCGGTGGGGGCACCGTCGGCCTCGGCCAGAGCGGCGTTGAACAGCTCCAGCTTGCTGGGCTTGGGCTCCTTGACCTTCAGGGTGCCCTCGGCGCCGGGCAGGCCCTTGAACTTCTGCCAGTCACCGGTGATCTTCAGCAGGGCCAGCACCGGGTCGGTCGGCTGCGCGCCGACGGACAGCCAGTACTGCGCACGCTCGGAATCGATCTCGATGAGGCTGGGCTCTTCCTTCGGGTGGTACCGGCCGATCACCTCGATGGCGCGGCCTTCGCGGCGCGTGCGCGCATCGGCGATCTGGATGCGGTACTGCGGGTTGCGGATCTTCCCGAGGCGGGTGAGCTTGATCTTGACAGCCATGACTACAACTTCTCCTTGAGGTATCACGCGGCAATTCGGCGATCCGTGCGGACATGCACGATCCGGTTTTGCCTCGCGTGGGTCTGACCGCAGCTGGCCATGGCCAGCACAACGGACGGTTTGCCATTGTGCCAGAGCGGGGCCTACCAGCCCAAATCCTCCCGGCCGGACTACACCAGCCGATTGAAGCACTTCGTCTCGACGCGCCGTGTCAGGCGCCAGCCGTGCCGTGTCCGCACTACCGCGTCGTCGTACCAAAGTCCCAGAAAAAGCACCTGTTCGGTGTCGCCGCCCGGAACCATCGGGTTGAAACACAGGCTGCGCACGGTGGCCGAGCTGCGCTCTTCGTCGTCGAAACTGATCGACACGTTTCCCAGCATGTGCGCATACATCGGGAATGCCGGCAGCACCTGCGCCAGCCACGCCTTGACGTCGGGATACTCGCCGTCCACCCCACCCATCGCGCGATAGTCGATATATGCGTCGTTGGTGAACACCTCGTCCAGGTCGTCGAACTGGCGGGTGTCGATGGCGGTCGCGTAATCGACCAGGAGCTGCTGGATCTGCAGGCGGTCGGAAACTTCGTCGATGGTCCAGGCGGATGTCATAACTTGTGAGCATGCCCACTCGGACCGAAATCATCACGCAATTCGTCCCGAACTCCCCGCTGTGTCAGCACCTGGGAATCGTGTTGGCCGAGATCGGCACCGATCGCGCCGTGCTGAGCATGCCTTTCCGGCCCGAGCTGGCCACCATGGGCCACACCGTGCACGGCGGCGCGATCGCGACCCTCGCCGATACCGCGGCCATGGCGGCGGCGTGGGCCGACGACGTCGTGCCCGAAAAGTTCGGCGGCTCAACGGCTTCATTGACGGTCAACTACGTCTCGGCGGCCGAGGCGGCCGACCTTACCGCGGTGGGCCAGGTGGTCCGCCGCGGTAAGCGTCTGTCGAATATCGAGGTCACCGTGTCCGACGGCACCGGACAGGTGGTGGCCAAGGCGTTGGCCACCTACAACTTCGCTTAGGCCGCGCCGGCCTCGTCCGCAGCCAGCAGGTCCCGCACCCGGGGAATGACCTCGGTGCCATACAGCTCGACGTTTTGCATGCCCAGCCCCGGCTGCGCGGCCTGGTACACCAGGCTGAACCGGTCGGCACCGAGACCACGAATGGTTTTGGCCATCTTGGCCGCCACCGTGTCGGGTGAACCGACATACAGCGATCCCGACTTCACCTCGGCCAGGTACTCCTCGTACCGCGGCGCCGGCCAGCCACGCTCACGCCCGATCGTGGTGCGCAATTCCCGGAAGCCCGGCCAATACTGTGCGATCGCCTCCTCATCGGATTCCGCGATATGCCCCGGACTGTGAATGCCCAGCGGCATCGGCTCGGTGACACCGAGCTGATCTTGAGCCCGCCGGTAGAGGTCGACGTACGGCTCGAATCGCATGGGGTCACCACCGATGATCGCCAGGATCATGGGTATGCGGTACCGCACGCTGCGGACCACCGATTCCGGCGATCCGCCCACGCCCACCCACGCCCGCAAACCGTTCTCTGTCTTGGGATACACCTCGACGTTGTCCAACCCGGCGCGCAGCTTCCCCGACCAGGTCACCGGGTCTCCCGGCAGCAGCTTGGCCATGAGATCGAACTTCTCCTCGAAGAGTTCGTCGTACTCCGCCAGGTCGTATCCGAACAACGGGAAGGAATCCGTGAACGACCCCCGGCCAAGCACGACCTCGGCACGGCCATGGGAGATTCCGTCGAGGGTCGCGAACCGCTGATACACCCGCACCGGATCGTCGGTACTGAGCACCGTCACGGCAGTCGCGAGGGTGACCCGCTCGGTACGCGCCGCGATCGCGGACAGCATCATCTCCGGCGACTCCCCTACGAACTCGGTGCGGTGATGCTCCCCGATCGCGAAGATGTCGACGCCGACCTGGTCCGCGCGCACCCCCTCCTCGACCACGGCGCGGATCGCTTCGGGGTTGGTCATACCCGCGGGAACGTCGGCGAACGTGTCCAATCCAAACTGCACGTGATTAGTCATGACCACATAAACGGACCGCAGTCCGGTTATGTTCCCGATACCCGCCGCGCTAGTGTCGGAGCCGATGTCTTCCCTGCCGCGGCCTCGCCGCTTCCGCGTATTCGCGGTGCTCAGCGCCCTGCTCCTCATGCTCGCGATCCCCGGTGTCGCGCATGCCGATACGGCGGCACCGCCGCCGGAGGGTCCGGCGCAAGCATGGTTGGTGGCGGATCTGGACTCCGGTCAGATCCTTGCCGCACGCGACCCCTACGCCGTACATCCCCCCGCGAGCACCATCAAGGTGCTGCTGGCCCTGGTGGCTCTCGACGAGGTGCCGCTGGATGCCACCGTGGTCGCCGATGCCGCGGACGCGAAAGCCGAATGCAACTGCGTGGGCATCAAGGCGGGCCAGACCTACACCGCGCGCGAGCTGCTCGACGCGGCACTGCTGGAGTCTGGCAATGATGCGGCCAACACACTGGCGCACCTACTCGGCGGACGACAGGCCACCGTCGACAAGATGAACGCCAAGGCCGCGGCCCTGGGTGCGACGTCCACCCACACCGACTCACCGTCGGGTCTGGATGCACCTGGCATGGACATGCGCTCCACCCCGCACGATCTAGCCGTCATATTCCGTGCGGCACTGGCCAATCCGGTGTTCGCCGGGATCACCGCCCAGCCGGGCGCGCCCTTCCCGGGGCGCGGGCTGCGCAATCAGAACGAGCTGATGTACCGCTATCCGGGAGTGATCGGCGGCAAGACCGGCTTCACGGACATGGCCCGCAAGACCTATGTCGTGGCCGCTGAGCGCGACGGCAAGCGCCTTGTGGTGTCCATGATGTACGGCCTGGTGCACGAGGGCGGGCCGACGTATTGGGACCAGGCCACGAGCCTGTTCGACTGGGGCTTCGCCAACGACGGTCAGGTCACCGTCGGTTCGCTCTAGCGGTATCCACCCTTACCGTCGGAGTTCAATACCTGAACAACAGTCTCCGAGACACGTACCCGGCACATGGCAACAGCCAACGACACGGCGTCCGGCGGCGAGATCTGAGCGATGGCATTGCCCGCAGCCGCCGCCTCCTGAACCGCTGCGAGTTTTCCGGCATCGTCGGCGCCATTGAATTCCGCACAGGTGGTATCGGCCTGGGCGGTCCCCGGCACGGCGACAAGCAGTCCGACAGTCATCAGCAGCACCACCCCATAACGCATGGCCGAACTCTAACGAATCTGCCCGCGCAGCAGAACGAGATCCGGTCGCGAGAGCACCTGCGGCCCGGTCCGCGGGTCCTCGCGGTATCCGACCACATCGGCGGGTGCGCCGTGCTCCAGACCCGGCCTCCCCAGCCACTCGCGGGCCCGCCACGAGGCCGCACCCAGCGCATCGGTGGCATCCATGCCGATGCGGGTGAGTGCGGCGACCTCATCGGCGATACGCCCATGCGCGATCCCGCCGCCGGCGTCGGTGCCCGCGTAGATCGGAATTCCGGCGTCGTACGCGTTCCCGAATGTCGTATGCAGACCGGCGTACAGGTCGCGCATGTGCTGGGCGTACACCGGGTATTTGCTTGCGGAATCGGCGATTCCGGGGAAATTCTCGATGTTGATGACAGTCGGGACGAGCGCGGTGCCGTGCTCGACCATCAGGGCGATGGTGTCATCGGTGAGTCCGGTGCCGTGTTCGATGCAGTCGATCCCCGCGCGTATCAGGCCCGGCAGCGCGTCCTCGCCAAAAACGTGTGCGGTGACGCGGGCACCGTGGGCATGCGCGGTATCGATGGCCTCTTTGAGGATGTCGTCCGACCACAGCGGGGCCAGGTCACCCACGGAACGATCGATCCAGTCCCCTACCAACTTCACCCAGCCATCACCCCAACGCGCTTGGAGCGCAACGGCTTCCGGAAGTTGCGATTCATCCTCGATATCGATGGGCAGGCCAGGTATGTACCGCTTGGGTTTGGCCAGATGTCTACCCGCGCGGATGATCTTCGGCAGGTCCGCCCGGTCGTCGAAGCCACGGGTGTCTACCGGAGATCCGGCGTCGCGCAACAGCAGCGCGCCCACCTCGCGCTCGGCCTCGGCCTGAGCGACCGCCTCCTCAAGCGATGTCGGTCCGTGCGGCCCGACGCCGACGTGGCAGTGCGCGTCGACAAGCCCCGGCAGCAGCCATCCGCCGTCAAAGATGGTGTCGGCGCCGGCGATTGGTTCCAGGCTGAGGACGCCCTCACATACCCACAGATCGACAGACTCTTCCGACGGAAAAGTTCGTCCCCGCAGGTGCAAGCGCATCGGGCTCAGTTCTTGGGGAACTTCAACTTCGAGATGTCGATATCGGCCAGACCCGGAGGCAGCTCACCCAGTCCCTCGGGCATCCCCGAGAGATCGGGGAATCCGGCGGGCATTCCCCCGGGAAGCCCAGCCATGCCGGGGAATCCACCCCGCATCTTCGGCTGCGTCGGGCCCTTCGAACCCTTCTTGCCCTTCTTGGTGTTCTTGCCGCCCTTGCGGTTGCTCTTGCGGTTGATGGCGCCCATACCCATACGGCCCGCCATCGACGACATCATTTTGCGTGCCTCGAAGAAACGGTCCACCAGCTGGTTGACCTCCGAGACCGTCACGCCCGAACCGTTGGCGATCCGCAGCCGCCGGGACGCGTTGATGATCTTCGGGTCGCTTCGTTCGGCGGGCGTCATGCCGCGAATGATGGCCTGCACCCGGTCGAGTTGCTTGTCATCGACGGCGGCCAACGCGTCCTTCATCTGGCCGGCGCCCGGCAGCATGCCCAACAGGTTGCCGATGGGCCCCATCTTGCGGATCGCGAGCATCTGCTCCAGGAAGTCCTCGAGCGTGAGTTCTCCGGAGGTGATCTTCTCGGCCGCGGCCAGGGACTGTTCGGCGTCGAAATGCTGTTCGGCTTGTTCGATGAGGGACAGCAGGTCACCCATGCCCAGGATGCGGCTCGCCATCCGGTCCGGGTGGAAGACGTCGAAGTCCTCAAGCTTCTCGCCGGTGGACGCGAACAGGATCGGGGTGCCGGTGATCTCGCGTACCGAGAGTGCGGCACCACCACGGGCGTCACCGTCGAGCTTGGTCAGGACGACACCGGTGAATCCGACACCCGCACGGAAGGCTTCAGCGGTGCTCACCGCGTCCTGACCGATCATGGCGTCGAGGACGAACAGCACCTCGTCGGGATCGACGGCTTCGCGGATCCGGGCGGCCTGGTCCATCAATTCGGCGTCGATACCGAGACGGCCGGCGGTGTCGACGAGCACCACATCGAAGTGTTGAGCCTTGGCATGGGCCAGGCCGTCTCGTGCCACCGCAACCGGGTCGCCGACCAGCGAGCCGACCTCCAGACCGCCGGTCGAGGTGCCCGGATGCGGGGCGAAGACGGAAACCCCGGCGCGTTCACCCACCACCTGAAGCTGGTTCACCGCACCGGGGCGCTGTAGGTCGCAGGCCACCAGAAGCGGGGTATGGCCTTGTCCTTTAAGCCATTTGGCCAGCTTGCCGGCGAGGGTCGTCTTACCGGCACCTTGCAGACCGGCAAGCATGATCACGGTCGGCGGAGTCTTGGCGAACGCCAGCTGACGGGTTTCCCCACCCAGAATGCCGATGAGCTCTTCGTTAACGATCTTGACGACCTGCTGCGCCGGGTTCAGCGCACCGGAAACCTCGGCACCCTTGGCACGTTCCTTGATGCGTCCGATGAAGGTACGCACCACGGGCAGCGCGACATCGGCTTCCAGCAGCGCCAGCCGGATGGTCCGGCAGGTCGCGTCGATATCGGCGTCGGACAGACGTCCCTTACCCCGTAGGCCAGCAAGGGCGTCGGTCAACCGGTCAGACAGCGATTCAAACACGTCGACCAGCCTAGCTGGCGGCCCCTTTTGTGCCTCCGTCGTGGCAGGCAATCTGGAGACGCCGGCCTTCCCCGCCTGTCCCGCACCTACCCGGTGACGGGAGGTTGCGGGCGCAGCGACGGAATGAGGATGCCGACAACGCCACGCAGGCTCCACCCGATGAGGCTGAGGTAGTCGATGCTGTCGCGCCAGAAGACGACTTTGTCATCGACAAACTTCATGGTGGCTTTGATCCGGAACCGCACCCACAAGGGGCCTAGCTTGGCGATGTCGACGCGGTCACTGATCACCGAGTCGCCCTGCTGCACGACGCTCAGCGGCGACACGGTGAGTCCGGAAACGCACGCCCGGAAGCCCCGCGCCAAGGCAGGCCTGAGACTCTTCTTGCCCGTGATCTTCGGAAGGGGCGCGAGCACGTGCTCGACGTCATCTGAGAAGAACTTCAGATAGCCGTCAAGATCCAGGGCCGCCATCGTGGCGAAGGCGTCTTTCACAAGCTCCGCACGGGGGTGCATGTTCGACGGGTGCCCGCCGCTCATCCGATCCTCAAGAAATGCCATGCCCCGACAATCGCCTGTGACCTGCTGCCATCACTACCCGCGGCGCTGCCAACCGCTGCCAGATCGCTTGCCTGAGCTAGCTGGCGGCCTTCTTCGGCTCGGGTGCGGCCACAGGCAGCACCGAGGCGATGGCCGCCTCCAGCACTGCCTGCTCGGGACCGGTGCTGAGACAGAAGGTGTCGACCACCGAAGAACCGAGGGTGTTGACCCTGGCCCATGCGATGTCCACGCCGTGTCGTTCCAGGGTCGCGGTGATGCGCGCCAGCAGCCCAGGCGCATCGGAGGTGCGGATCTCCACGATCTGCTGGTCGAGGTTCCCGGCGGGCTCGAACCAGCGGATGCGCGGCGGCGCCGGCACGTAATTGGTGGGAACCGCGGGTGTCGCATCCCCGACAAGGCCGGTGGAGAACTGCGCTGACTCGCGTTCGCGCTCATCGAGCGTCGCGATGATGTCGGTATCGCCGTCGATAGCGGAGATCAGCTGCTGGCGCAGCAGCCCCGCCGCCGGAGGCGATCCGAACCGCGGCGACACCTCGAAGGTGTTAATGGCCGAGCCGGCGTGGCTGGCCACCGAGGCCGAGAACACCCGCAACGAATTCAGCGACAGCACCCCGGCGGCCTTGTAGAGCAGTCCGCGTTGATCGGGCGCGATCATGCTCACGGTGTACATGTGCGGCGACCCCGCAGGCACTAGGCGTACCTGAACCCCACCATCGGCCGCCAGCGAAAGCAGTTCCGGATCGATGGGATCGGGTTCGGGCAGCGATTCACCACGCATCACCATCCGGCATTTGCGCACCAACTCCCCGATCAGCGACGCCTTCCAGTCACCCCACACCCCCGGACCGGTGGCCAGCGAGTCCGCCTCGGCAAGCTGCTGCAACAACTCCAGCAGCAGCAGATCGCCGCCGAGTGTATTGACCACGGTGTCAATGGTTTCCGGGTCACCGAGATCACGCCGGGTGGCAGTGTTGGGCAGCAGCAGGTGGTACCGCACGATCTTGGACAGCAAGTCCACATCGGACGGCCACAGCCCCAGCCGGGTACCGATCTGCACGGCCAGATCCGCGCCGACAACGCTGTGATCACCGCCGCGGCCCTTGCCGATGTCGTGCACCAGTGCACCGAGAACCAGCAGATCGGGGCGAGACACCCTGGTGGTGAAGGCGCTCGCCCGCGCGACTGTTTCGACAAGGTGCCTGTCGACGGTCCAGATGTGCACGATGTCGCGTGGCGGCAGATCCCGCACCGGCCCCCATTCAGGGAAGAGCCTGCCCCACAACCCGGTTCGGTCCAGCGCCTCGATGGTGGCGACCGCAGGCGGACCGGCCTCCAGCAGCACCAGCAGATCCTTGAGCGCCTCCCGTGGCCACGGCGCACGAAGCTCCGGTGCCGATTCGGCAAGCCGACTCAACGTGGACGAGGAGATCGGCAGTCCGGTGGTCGCCGATGCCGCCGCCACCCGCAGGATCAGCGACGGGTCGCGCTCGGGACGAGCATCACGGGCAAGCACCACCTCCCCGGCATGCTCCACCACACCCTCGTCGATCGGACGGCGGACCGTGCGCCGCAGTACCGAAATGCCCCGCCGGGGAATCGAATTACCGGCCGTCCGCAGCCCTACATCCACCGAATAGCTGATGGTGCGGGCGGCGTCGGACAGCATTCTGGCCAGATCAAACCGATCGCCGATACGCAGCGCCGCACCGATCTCGTCAGCGAACTGAGCCAGCAGTTGATCACGCTCCCGTCCGGCGACTCGGTGCAGTTCAGTGCGCACATCCAGGATTACTGCGTGCGCGCCATCGAACGACTTCGCCAGCCCGCTATCGGTGAGCTGGGCGATGGCCAGCGCCCGAAGTAGCTGAACATCGCGCAGACCGCCGCGGCCGGACTTCAGATCGGGTTCGGCCCGGTGTGCGATCTCGCCGCTGCGCCGCCATCGTGCCTGCGTGTACTCGATCAACTCGTCGAGTCGGGTCCGGATCTGCGAACGCCATTGTTGGCGTACGCCCCCGATCATCAGGCTGGACAACTGCGCGTCCCCGGCGATATGCCTGGCATCGAGCAGCGCCAATGCCGCCGACATCTCCTGCCCGGCGACATGCAGGGTGTCGGCCACCGTGCGGACACTGTGGTCGAGCCGAATATTGGCGTCCCACAACGGGTACCACAGGCCGTCTGCGACCTCACTGAGAGTCTCCGTCGAGATGTTCTCGTCGTGCAGCAGCACCAGATCCAAATCCGAGTGCGGCAGCATCTCGCGGCGACCAAGTCCACCGAGTGCCACGATGGCAAATCCACTGGAGTCGGTGATGCCAACCTCAGCGGCCTTGGATGTCAGCCAAAGCTCATTGAGGTCGGTCATCGCCTCGCGAATCGCGCCGGCATTCAGCCGGCCGCTATCACCGAGCAGCTGCGCCCTGGCGGCCACGAGGTCCGTTGCGGCGCCCATGTGATTACCGTCCTAAGTGTTAGAGGGCATCGGCGCCCCGCTCGCCGGTGCGTACCCGCACCACCGAGTCAACGGGGCTCACCCAGACCTTGCCGTCGCCGATCTTGCCGGTGCGTGCGGCGGTCACGATGACCTCCACCACCTTGTCGACAGCGCTGTCGTCTACCACTACCTCGACACGAACCTTCGGCACGAAGTCCACCGAGTACTCAGCGCCGCGGTACACCTCGGTGTGGCCCTTCTGCCGGCCGTAGCCCTGCACCTCGCTGACCGTCATGCCGAGGATGCCCGCCTGCTCCAGGCCAGTCTTGACATCTTCCAGCGTGAACGGTTTGACGATCGCGGTGACCAGCTTCATGTCCCTCATTCCTCCCTGCCGCTGCTGTGGCGGCCGATGACCGAACCACTTCCCAGTGCGACAAAGTCGTATGCGCCTTCAGCGTGTTGGGATTCGTCGGCTCCGGCCGCTTCTCCCTCGTCGCTGATGCGCAGGCCAATGGTGTACTTCACGATGAATGCA
>NZ_LJYL01000018.1:0-869 GCF_001440135.1 Mycobacteroides sp. H003 | reverse complement strand
GTGGTGCTCCCTGGTTCCAGGATGAAGTTGATGTCGTTGAGGACGTGTTCGCTGGTGCTGTCGTAGCGGAAGGTGACGTTGCGGAATTCGATGCGTGGGGCGGGGGTGTGGGCGGATGCGACGGCGTCTCCGGGTTGATCGGCGGCGTCGGTGGTGATGATGGTGTTGAGGCGCTCAAATATGGCGCGCGAGTTTTCGACCGCCCCGCCCAGGCCCGCTAGGACGGTGAATGGTTCCAGGAATCGGACCACGATGACCATGAGTGCGACGGCTTCGGGTGCTCCGATCTCGCCGCGCACCGCGAGGGCTGTGGTGGTGCCGGCGAGCAGGATGAGGGTGATCTGGCTGACGATGCTGAACAGCAGCTGACCGGGGATCTGAAAGAGCAAGAGCCGCATGGTCGCACCACGTGCTGTCGCGACGGCTTGGCCGGCCTGGCTGCGGGCGGGGTTCACGCGTCGGCTGGCTCGTAGGGCGGCTTGGGTGCGTGCGAATTCCAGGATGCGTTCGGTCAGTGCGCTGTGCGCCTTGGTGTCTGCTTCGTCGGCGGTGCGGACGATGCGGATACTCGCCAGTAGCGCGCCGACTATGAGTGGCAAGGTGATGGCGGCGGCGATGCCGAGTTTGTATGAGACGAAGAACAATCCGATGGTGATGGCTGCCGGTAGTAGTGCTGCGCCGATCATCGGCGTCAGCAGGTTGGAGATGAATCCGACGAGGTCGGGGCCGCCGGAGGAGATTGCCTGGCGGGCCATGGCGGTGCGTTCGGCGGTGAACCAGCTCAGTGGGATGTGGGTGAGCCGGTCGGCGACTTGGTGTTGTGAGTCGTTGAGTAGGGCGAATCCGATGCGGTAGCCGATGCGGGCCAG
>NZ_LJYL01000017.1:0-65261 GCF_001440135.1 Mycobacteroides sp. H003 | reverse complement strand
ATGGCCCACCCCACTGGGACGGCCCCGCATACACCGCAGCCCAGCACACCTCCAACACCCTGCACACCAAACGCACCCAACTACACACCGCCCACACCGCCGCGATCACCGCCATGTCCACCGGCCCCACGATCGCCCACACCGCCCGAACCTCCCTGGCAGCCATCGAAACCGCCTGGCGCACCGACAAAAACACCTACGGCCCCTTCGCCAACACCCCCGAAGGCCACGCCGCACTCCTACGCGCCGGAAACACACGCATCGCCGAAACCCACGCCCTAGTCGTCGACACCGCAACCCAATACGGCCAAGCCGCCACCGGCGTCGACGCCGCCACCGAGGACCTCCCCAACACCGACGACCACCCATCCACCCCCGACAGTCCCAACGACCCCTCACACCATCACCACGGCGACAACCCCGACGACCCCAACGCCCAAGACCCCACCGATCCCACCGATCCCACCGACCAGCACGACACACTCCTGGCCGCCCAACCAACAACACCCGCGCGCAACCCCCTGACCTCCAGCCAAACACCCATGCCAGCCGGCGCCTCACCCATGCAACAGATGCCCCAAATCCCACAAATGCCCGCCGGCGGATCACCCACCAGCGCACTAAGCGGCTTAAGCTCCGCGCTGCAACCCCTCACGCAAGCGGCCACAGCAGCCACCGCCGACGACCCCACCTCACAACGAGACAAAGACAACACCGACCACGACCCCAGCACCGGCGCCAAAGTCGTCCACAACGCCGACCGCGCGCTCGGACTCCCCTACATCTGGGGCGGCGGCAACACCGCGGGCCCCACCGGCGGCGGATTCGACTGCAGCGGCCTATCCCAATGGGCAGTCGCCCAAGCCACCGACGGCCAAGTACTCCTACCCCGCACCACCTACGACCAGATCAACGTCGGCCAAACCATCGACCCCCGCGACGCCCAACCCGGCGACCTGATCTTCTCCAACTTCTCCGCACCCGGCGTCCCAGAACACGTCCAGATCTACGCCGGCGACAACAAAGTCATCGAAGCCCAGCAGTCCGGCGTACCCGTCAAATACAGCAGCGCCCCCACCGGCTCCATCGTCGTCAAACGAGTCGTCTAAACCGGTCACAGCACCGCCTGCGACCTGCGTAATCACGCCACAAACCACGCTGTGGCACTAACTCGCCTGCCACCGATGGGCACCAGCCGCCAGCGCCTAACGACCCTGTCCGCCGCAACCAGGACACAAAACCTGCATTTCCCCATTTCAGGGGCCTATCTGGTAAAAAAGGTTGGTCGTCGATTTTCCATTGTCGGCAGGTTCAGGTTCTACGTCAGGCCAACGGTCGATGATGGTCGCGAACACATTCCGTACGGGCTTCTTACCTTCAACCGCCCGGTGCGACTCAACTTTGTCACGAGCTATGGCTTCTCACTCGCGTTTAGTCTCTTTTCTTCCCGGAAGGAAGCTGTTGAGTACTGGGGCAAGCCACGTGCTGCGCTTGTCAAACCCGATCTGGTCGCCGATCGCATCTAACTCAGCGGCCTGCTCGAGAGTGGGCTTGAAAGTGACCTGTGCGCTGCCACCACCGATGTACTTCACTGTCGACGGATCAGAGGAGAAGCCCGGCGCCGCCGGCGCAGTGTCGTACTTGGATTGTTCGATGATCTGAGCCAGTTTGTCGCGCTGGGACGACACCGCACGCAGCACCACCTGCACATTGGTGAGCTTGTTGTCGTACCGGAATTTCTCAAAGCGCTTCTTGACACCCTCAGCGACGTAAACACCGCTGATCGGCTTGCCCTTCTTTACCGAGCCGAGCTGACTCGATTGACGCACTGAAATGATCGACGCGGGCGGAGCGACACCGACAAACTCGTCCCCTGTTGACTCGAGCCCAGGCTCATCGGGCGGCACGTCTTCGGAAGTGGGCGGCTTCGCGGTGGGAGACACCGGCGGGGTCGGCTGCGCAATCAGGTTCGCCAACGCTCCGCCGCCGCGGCCACGAGCGGGGGCTGGCGCATTCAAATCAGACAGGTCCGTCGACGGTACGTTTTGCTCTCTCAGACTCATGGCCACACTCCTTGTTCAATCATTTCTGCTTGTCGATTCGCAGCCCTGGTAAGGACCGCTTCGGCCAGCGCGTCGTAGTCCTGGGCTACTGCTCGCGCGGTCTCAGCGATCAGCTTTGGGTTGTTCTTGAGTTCGGCATCGAGTTCATGAGCCAGCAGGCCGTACATCACGGATTGATCCGCGACCGTCTCGGCGTGCCGCACGAACTCATCGAGAAGTACGTCGCCGCTCTGACCAAGGTCCGCGCTGACACGCTTCCTCAACTCGCGCCTAATCTTCTTGGAGCCCGAACCTGATCCGAAAACGAACACAGCCAGCAGCATCAGGTACGGATTGTGCTCACGCATCTCGCGGATATCGCGGGCGATATCTCGCAAACCTATCCGAGAAAGACCATCAGTCTTCATCGGAACGATCACGAATCGGGCCGCACCCAAGGCCAATCTGAGCAGCGTCTGATTCTCTGGTGGCGAGTCAATGATGATCAGACCGTACTGATCAGCCAGCTGCACTAGGGCAAGCGCTAGGCCAAAGTGAGAGCGGAACACACCCGCATGCGTGCCAGCCTCCCCCTGCAGCACCGAGTTAATCATTCGCACGTAGTGCCCACCTGCGACGACATCCAGGCCTGGCCGCACATCCTTAATGGGTGTCAGGGGCACGCCGGTGGTTACAGCACTGAACAGGTTTCGTCCCTGATCATCTTGCTCGGTATTCGCATAGCCGAGCAGATGACCGATATTGCCCTGACCATTGAGGTCGACAAGCAGGACACGCGCACCATCCAAGGCAACAAGAGCGCCCAAGTGTGCAGTCGTGTTCGACTTACCGACCCCTCCCTTACCGTTGCCCACCACGTAAACACGCGACAAGCGTGAGTAGTCGACCACCGGAACTTCGGGTAGTGACGACACTACTGTGTTCATTGTGAAAGCCTTTCAACCAGCGAAGATGTTCCACCGGATGCGGAGTCGGGACGATTGGTTCCCATACCGCTTGGAGTCTAATGCGTCTTGCCACGTGCACAACCCCCATAGAAACGGCATGTCGCACGTCATGATCGGCCATGCAGAGCACCTGATGCCAGACGTAGCAAAGGGTGTTGTTGCGTACCGATCCGCCAGCCAACTGGCATGCGATCATGCTGTCCGTCCTAGACATTTGATGTGCTGTCCTTGCGTTAACCGCCGTGCATATGTTGCGAACCGTTTCGTCATATGCCCATGTGAAGGTGCTTTGCAAAGCCAGCACCACCGCCAGCCATACCGCCAGCTAGTAGGCCACCTGGGCAGCCAGTACCACAGCCAGTCGAGCTATGTGTGACGCAGCCGGTTAGCGGCTTGTTGAACAATTCGTAGCAAAGGTATTTGGACAGCTATGTAGCTCTCGGTTATACACCTGGTTGAAAGAGTTGACCTATTAGGTTGTGACTAAACTGTTACATAGGTAATGCGGCAAGGCCTCTGCGATGCCAGCAAGTTGGTACTCGTAGTTATCGTTATCGAAGCTATTTAGCATGACATCGTTTTGGTAGTTCTAAAGGCAACCTGAACAGCCCTTTGAGGGGCAACGCGCATGGTTGGCGCATGTATGCGACGCATGGCGAATAAAGCCATGGTGTCAAGAGGTGTATGTCACACGTTATGGTCAGCATGTCGGCTCGCCTGCGGTTCAGTGACTAGCAACATAATTGCATCGAAACGGCTTGCGGCAATGGAGCTGACGCGCGAACCACTGACCTGCGCAAATACCAGCATGGGTGCGACTAGGCATGGCCTCGGAACCCGCTTCCGGGGCCTCACATCGACGCTGACGCTCGCAACGACTTCTCCGCCACCCTCTACCGCACCACCCGAAGATGGGCGCCCAGGCGCGGCCTGGTGTCGTTTCCGCTGTTCCAGGCCGCGAGTGCGGGTGGCTTGTTCGTGGCACCCGGGGAGCCCTGCCACAAAGGTGGAGCCAGATGGGACCGCGGCGAAGCAGACAACGGAATGTCCAGACCCCAGGCGTCTCTTGCGGCAGCAGCATCAAACAGAGCGAGATCAGTGGGAGCAACGTCAAGGCAGGACGAGCAGCGCAAACCGAGATTGCAAAAACGACGGCGGGCCTGATATCGGCGCATTGCCCGATTAGTAGTTCCAAGTTCGCAGCATGCTGGCCACGCTCTACGCGCCCTACCGAAGGAGCGGCAGCGGTACGCGCTTCGTCACTCGGCTGCGTTCGCCTCCACGAGCTGCGCCACCGCAAGCGCTTCTGTGCCCGACGCCTGCCGCGCACCTCGCACCGTGTTCATATTCTCGACACTCGTATCGATCACGAATCGAGAAGTAAGGCTCAACGCGCGACCGACTTGCCTGGGCGTGGCCCATTCATCAGCCGGAACGACATCTCCTTGACCCTTGCGTAACAAAATCGCGGAAACCGCGTCATCACTTGGGTTTTGAACGTCCAGGATCTTGTCGTTGTATTGAACGTTGGTACCGATGCTGCGTGTAATGCTTTGTCCGGGGCATCCTTTCCACAGATCAACCGAGCGCACGAACCATTCCTTGGCAGCGTCTTCGCTCTGAAACGCGACGACATACACCAGCACTACGTATTTGTTTCGTGCCCAAGGCTTCTGGTCGTCCATCGGATCCGCAGAATCATCGGTGTACCAACGTTCCATCGCCACCGAATCAGCGCCGCTGATATCGGCCACCCGGTCCGATAGCGATGCAACTGGCTCGCATTCGGAGCTTTTCGGCTCAGAATTCCTCGCCAATTCCACCCACTGCTGACCCGAATAATATCCATTCACAAAAACCTTCATCGGTGCTCGCAGGACAGACGACAACTCGGCTGTATCAGGTAGCGTCTCAAGCGCAGAAACCTGACGGCCCTGCCCAGCAACCGGGGTACCGGGCACACTGCACCCGGCCACCAAAACTGCCGCCACAAACACGATGGCCACCGCACGCAGGCACTTTCTAGGCATAGCCAGATACTAAGACCATGCCGCTCGTTCTTGTGGGCGAGCTCCTCTTGAGAACGTCCCGTTACCAGCCTTAGCGTCGGAACTGAACCTGCATCACTGGCTCGACCACGATCTGGTGATCGGCGATGTCGGATCTAGCGGGAACAATCAAGTGAGCAGGGGAAGGCGCAATGAATGATTTGACGCAGGTATGGATGTGCGCAGTCAACTGCGGTCTGTATGAGACCGATGAGGGCCCGAAGCTGCTGAACATCGCCTCGGGTCTGGAGCCGCACATGGTTTCGCGCGCCGAGGCGTTTCGCGACCTGTATGCACGGATTCTGTTGGTGGATCTGGACGGCGACCCAGCGCGCTGTGCCGCCCTGGGGCCGGTGATCGAGAAGAAGCGCCGGCAGGCGCCTTCAGCGTGGGCGGCACAGACGTGGCGTTTGTCCGCAGAACTGCTGGGGCGCGTTATCGCCCTGATTGCGCAGGCAGGTGCTGACCGAGACGAGGCGGCCCGGCGGCATCTTGTGGCCGGTGCCCGCCATAGCACCCAAAGCGTGATCCTGGGGCAGTTGATGCCCGACTATCAGCGTGAGCTCGACACTGAATTAGCTGCCGCACTTGCTGATACAGGATCAGAAGGTGGGAATCAGTGAACATTGGTTCTAGTCCAAGCGTCCGAATTGAAGATGTCGAGGTCGCCAATAACGTGGTGCATATCGTCGGCTGGTGGCAAGGCCTGCTCGACGATCTGCATATCAAGGTTCCACGTGGGTTGTGTGGAGAGTCGCTGGCCGGCGAAGACTCCTCTGAAGGTGAGGAAGTGCCGTGCCCTGGCTGCTGGCAGATCAACGGTGGTCCGGCCACCGGACGACGCGTACCAGCCCGCCAATACGCACCGTTGATCGGGCCGCCACGGTGACCGGGAACCTGGATTTGGATGATGTAGTCGCGCTGTCCCGAATCGTCGAACACCTCAGCGGGTCCGCGCTGGCCCCGCAGCAGTCTTCGGCGCTGCGCACGGCCTACCGCCACGCGGCCGACAGCCCCGCTGGTGCGACATTGCCCGCGATCGCGGCGGTGCTTGCCAAGGCGGCGATGTGATGCTGCGTCGCCACCGCCGAAAAATCTGGAAGCTGGTGGCCCTGGTGGCGGTAATCGCGGCCGGGTGGTGGGCCACCAACGGCACATTCGGGGCATCATCGGTCACCAACAAAGTTCCCGATGTCGCGGACGGTTTCGCGGCGCAGATAGTCAAGGTCGTCGATGGCGACACCATAGACGTGTCCTCGTCCTCGACTGCCCGGGGCCGTCTGCGGCTACGGATCGCCGGAATCGACACCCCTACGAAACCGTCAAACCCCGCTACAGCATCGGCTGCGGCGGACCACAAGCCTCCGAATACGCGAAAACCCTCCTACCCAAAGGTGTCTCAGTCACGGTCGTCACCGACCCCCATGGCGACGCCCACGACCGCTACGGCCGCACCGTGGCCGCGATCATCTTGGCCGACGGCCGCAACTACGCCATTGAAGCTGCCCGCGCCGGACACGCCCACGCCTACATCTACAACCACCGGCCCAGCATCTGGGCGCCGCAGATCGCCTCCGCTGAGACCGAGGCTAAGACCGCTGGCCGCGGGATCTGGGGTGCCCCGTGTTTCGGCAACACCGCCTCAGAGCCCCTCAGATGAGGTCACACCCAGAGACAGACTGGTGCGAACCCGCATACACAGACGAGGGTTTGGAAGCGGTGGTTGATACCGCCGCGGCCGATGCCCTGATGTCCCGAATCGCCATCACATTGGCCACCTCCACCGCGCTCAAAGGCCGCCCCGACGCAGTGAGGCGGAACTGGCGCGTCCTGATGGCCCGCCATAGATGGCCAAACCTTGGACCAGATCGCCGCCGCCGAAGGCCGGTCGCGAGAGTGGATCCGGCAGATTCTGCGTCAAACCCGCCAGATCGTCGCAGCCAAACCCGGCTTGTTCGACGGATACGGCAGTTTGGACCACGCCGCCCGCTGCCAGGTGTGGAATTGCCGCCGCGAGAGCAGATCCTGGCGCTGCGGATACACCAACGACCCCCCGAAAACATTGGGTCTACAGCGTTGAGCTCCAAGTGCGCAAAACCCAGACGAGGGTCGCTGAACTACGAGCGCAACTCGATTCCGTCGAGTGAATATCGTGTTTCGGGTTGACCATCAAGGAAGCACAATCCTGAGTGCCTTGCTGATCGCATTCATCGTCGACGGCGACAACGCGCCTAACAACTCGGTGAGCTCGTCGTGATAGAGCTGCACGATGTCGTCGACGAGCACAAACCCCACCAGCGGGTCCGCTGCAGTCAACGTCACCACCGTCGGCAAATGAGCATTCTTGCTGGTCGTTGTGATACGCGCCGCCAGCACAGTGTCTAGGTTTCGGTTCCTGGAGTTGTTACTGAGAATCACCCAGGGCTTTGCACCATGTCCCAGATCGACACGGTAAGCCTGACTACGCAGCGCACGACTCACAGATGTGTCTCGGTTCGTTCCGTGTACCGAGCGCGAGCCGCCAGGCGCTCGGCATGGGCACCCTCAGCGTTGAACTCCTGCGCGAGCTGGGAGTACCCGCCTTCCAGGGCATGATTGCGCACCGCCTCGACACCGGCCTGAAGAAGCACTCGAAGGACTGCCGCCTCGGACTTGATACCGGCTTGGCCGCGTAGTTCTGCCCACTGCCGCAGCACTTCAAACGCATCAGAGTCTTCATCCAGATATGGAGCGATAACCGCCTCGTCAACGTCTTTCAGGATCAGACTTACCCTCTTGCTCATACACTCAAAGATACACCTAAAACAAGTGCAAAATCAGGCGTAAACATGCTTCCGCCCAACAATTCAGTTCGCGACCTGCATGGATAGTTCTCTGTCGGATTCCGTGCTAAGCGCTTAGACTTGTTATCTGCGACGACCAGGGAGGCGCTCGATGTCTGACGAGATGATGACCGAGGGTGAGCGGATCGCGTCTAACTTCAGCATGCACCTGCCTACCGACACCCCGCTGCTGCCCACGGGCAGCGACCCGAAAAGTCTGCAGGTGATCGCCGTCCTTAACCAGATAGCCGCCACACACAAAGCCTCGGCAGAAATTGTCAACGCCTCAGTCGACCAACTGCGCGAGAACATTCGCGACGCGATCGACAACGCCAACTCGAGCCGGGAAACCTGAAAGGGGGATTACCAACGATGACTATTCGAGGCGACATGGAGGCCGGCCTGCGGCTCGCGGGAACTCTGAGTATGCACCTGCCTACCGATACCCCCGCCCCGCCGACCGGTAGCGACCCGAAAAGCGCGCAGACGATCGCCGTCCTCAACCAGATAGCCGCAACCTGGAAGAAGGAAGCGTTGATCGTAAACTCCTCGGTCGACCAGCTGCGTGACAACGTCAAGGACGCCGTCAACCGCATCATCTCTTCCGACAAGCAAGGCGCCGACAACGTCAACAACAGCGGGGGAGGAACCTTGATATGACCACTTATGCACCAGCACCCAGCGACCGCTGGATCAGCGCCACCGAACTCGCCCACGCATCAGGCCTGACCGAAGACCTGGTACGCCGCTTCGTGCCCGCCAACACCTCCGGACCCGCACCGCTCTACAGCGAGGCACAGGTCCCGCTGGCCCGGCACGTCAAGAACCTCACCGAGCTCGGCACCCCCGCTGCCGCTGTCGACACCGCGGTCCGCGAACTCCGCGACAACCCTGCCGCGCAGGAGCAGCTGAACCACACTGCCGCCACCGCGGTGCGCACCCGCCGCAACAAGGCCGTGGCGATCGCGGGCGCGGCCGCGGCCGCCGCCCTGATCCTCGGGGGCGTTGTCGGCGCAGTGATCGCTACCAGCACCTCCGAGCCTGCGTCCGCTCCGGTCACCGCAGCACCAGTCACGATCACCGCCGCCCCACCGTCTCTCACCGCGACCGTCCCGACGGTCGCAGACCCGGTATGCGCAGAATGGGCGCCTGCTACGAGCAGCTACCTCGCGAAACAGAAAGGTTGGCTGAGTACAGACCCAAACATTCCCGCGGATCGCTGGTCGCCAGAGCAACGCGCCCAGGCGAGTGAAGTGATTCCTGTGCTGAAGTCCGAGGCGCAAGATCTCAACAGTTTCGCGGACAAGGCAACAAACCCGGTGCTGCAGTCATTGCTGAAGACACAGTCCCAGTACATCTCGTTGTTCGCATCTCGCCTTCCTACCTACGTCCCCGGTGACGATCGGTTGTGGCAGGCGGCGAATGACTTCGGGAATGCAATCAACAGCATGTGCTACGCATTGGCTCCCCGTTAAGGCGCGCGTGTGATTGAGAAGCCAGAGTCTCCGCATGATCTTGTTCCGTTTTGGCCCGATATCGATGAAACGCAGCTGGCGTCGATCGGGACGCAGTACGGGAAGCTGAGTGCCACAGCGACGCAAGCGTTGAATAAGTCGCGGGATGATTCGAAAGACCTCAACCGGGCTTTGGTTGAGGGTTTCGATACTCAGGTGAGCGGTGTCCTGCTTGTGGGCGGGCAACACTCGAAGATGACGGAATTCGGTTCCATGTCTGCAGAGGTGATCGCTGACGCGGCTGTGGCTTTCACCGAGGCGAAGACGCAGATCGTTGCGACAACCCACGCTTATGAGTCACTGATTTCAGTGCGGGAGTTCGAGATCCAGTTACTGACGGCCTCGCCAATGTTTGGAGCACTGGGCGGTGAGTATAAGCGAGCTCGTATCGACCAGCTCAAGCGTGAGATCGAGCAACTGATCAAGGCAGCCCGCAAGATGAACGACGCCCGATACGAAGGCATCTTGCCACCCGTGGAGCAGGCCGCCCCCGGCTTGACCCCGTTGAAAAACCACGCACCGGCTGGGCCATCAGACCATTTCAAGGTCAAACCGATCGACAACGGCCACCGCGACGGGCCAAAGTCCCCTGGAGACACTCACGCTCTCGACAGCCGCAGGAGCGGTCAGCGTGATCCCGCTGAAAAGAGCGGGCCATCGAAGGCCACACCAGAATCGCATGCCTGGGACAAGCAGCGGAACCCGGACTCGGCAGAAAAGAATTCAAATTTCGGTGCCCAGAAAACGCCCGGTGTGGGGAATGCTGCGTCTTCGGGTGATGTGATGGGTAAGGCGTCGTCGTTGCCGACGTCGCTGCCGTCGGCGCCCTCTGGTGGTTCAAATCCGGTGTCTAGTTTGGGTTCTGGTGGTGGGTTGACGTCGATGATGCCTAAGGGCGGGTCGTCGATGCCGAACATGGGTTCGTCGGGCAATATGGGTAGTGGTCTGTCAAGTATGGGGTCGGGTTCTGCAGGTGGGTTGAATCCGGCGCAACAGTTTCTTTCTGGTGCGGCGCAAGGGTTTTCACAGTCTTCGCCGTCGACGGCGTCGGCCGCTTCTGCTGCTGCGGCGCAGTCGTTTAAGCCGCCACCAACCTCGACGATGCCTTCGACTCCGGTGACTGGCGCTACGGCTCCGTCGACGCCTGCGGCGCCGGCTGGTCCGCAGACGGTAACCGCGGCGCCGTCGAATGTGGGTGCGGTTCCTCCGGCGGCTATGGCCGGTGGAGGGGTGCCGTTGACGGCTCCGCCTCCCGCGGGTGTGCCGGCGAATCCTGTGGTGCCGCCGTCGGCGGCGGTGGTTCCTCCCGGCGGTGCTGGTGGTGCGGTGGGTGGTCCGCCGCCAGTTCCGCAGCCCCCCAATGTCATGGGCATGGGGGCGAAAACTACTGCGATGAAAGCGTTTCAGCTCGGTCAGCAGGCCACGGGGGAGGGGTTGCGGGCCACTCCGGAGTTTTCGGCGGCGATGGCGTTGGTGTCGGCGTTGAATGATCCGGAGCGGCCGGCGGGCTCGCTGATTACTGGTGGCTGGTCGGTTGCGGTGTTCGGCGCAGGGTCAAACTCGGTGCGGTTCGTGGCCGCTGAGCGCCACGGATTGTCCTGGATTCCTGCGGGTGTGTACCTGCCGGCCGGGGTGTCGATCGCCCACCTGGACACCCGCGTGCCGGCTGATGTGCGTCACAGCTGGCGGGGTATGGAGCCGTCGGCGTTGGTGTTGGCCGAATATGCCAGGGCCATTGGTGAACAACCATCCATCGTTGTTGCGCGCGCTTATCATTCGGGTCTGCCTGGGTGGTTCGATCGGCAGGTTGTGGTTGTTGCCGATGAGACTGATCATGTGATCATTCCGAATCCGTTGCATGAGCCGAAGGGTCGGCACCGTCTTGAGATCGCGGCGCCGGAGCATTGGCAGTGGGTGATGAGTGTGCCCGAGGAGCACATTGAGGCTGAGGTTCGTGAGGTCGCGGGCTGGCTTGTCGAGCAGCATGACCACATGTTTGAGCAGTGGCCCGGCAACGATGAGATGGCCAAGCTACGGGCGGCGGCGTTGGCTCAAGTCGGCCGCGAAGGCGGCTCAACCGACGTCGCGAAGCTGCTGGCCGGCAAGATGGGCGAGTTGGCATCCCGGCTGATGGGCACCCCGCTGGTCGGGACCCCGCAATGGACAACGCACACCTACTCGGAAATGCAGTTACGCGGCTGGGAAACGCTTCTGCTCGGGCTGGGGGCATCATCGCGGACCGTCCTCGCCGATATGCAGTACGCGGCTCTGATGGCCACGCACCCGGTCCTGCCGCCCCTGGTCGAGGCCGTGGCCTAAAAAGCGTTCTGATGAGCCATAACGAGTCGCCGCCATCGGGCGACTACGCCCTGTACACGACAATCCCTATCCGGGACGCACCCTATCCACACGGTCTGGGAAAGCTCGACCATCAAAAGCTCCAGTTCTCGATGCAACGCTTACTGGGGGCCCGCTGGCAGAATCAGGCGGCCAACGAGGCCGCCTTCTGGACAGCGCCGTACCAAGAGTTGCTCGAGAAGTACTTGAAACCGTTTTTCGATCGCGAGGGCGATATCGTCGAAGCCGCCAGACAGGCCACGACGGTAGGGCGCCGGAATCTGCTTCTGGGACAACGGCTCTTCCACGATGCCGATCCGAATCCGCGCTCCCGGTACTGGGACGCGTGGCCAGATGCCGCCACCACAACCGAGCTTGCGCGAGTGATCAGGAGCTGGGTTATTTGGCCGCTACATTTCACGCAGTACTCCGACGGCAAAACCAGCTATGCCAATGGCCGGCACCGTATGAGCTTTCTGAGATCTCTGATCCAGCGACAGGACCCTGAGTTCGAAGTCTTAGTCAGGATCGATTACGTCGACCATCCCAAATACAGTTAGCGGCAAGGGATATCGTGCGACCTGTTCTTGGGGACAAGCTACGCCACACTCCGGGATGCATCGAACAACTCGAAAGTGAAGCCGCACATCCAGAAGACGCCACCGAGTTCAGTTGGACGAATCCCACCGACGACAACGAAAAGGCTCTCTGACGTACCGAAATCGGTTGAGCTGCTCGATATCGCTGATCTGAACCGAGCTATTGCGCAGGGTTCTGTACGCTCGCGCCGTCACCCTCGGCTGCCGCGGGACTGGCAGTGATGATCGCGGCAGTCGCGGTCGGCTTTATCACGCAGAGGCAGTGCACTGGGCGCTGCACTGTGACACTTCGAGGACGAAGGCCCTGGGGCTACGGGTCGGTCGTCTTGAATACAGCCATCGAAGGCAGGAAGGTTGATGGGTGAACATGAACGAGCAGACGGCATTGATTCCGGGGCAGGTTGAGATTCACACTGCGTCCATCTGCCCGCGTGGCGGCGTGGACCTGACTATCACAGTCCCAGATGAGATAGGCAGGAAACCTCTCGGTGAGCTGGGGTCGCCGGAAGGGCTGCGGGCGGTAGCTCGCGTCCTCACCGCCGCAGCCGACGAGATCGATCCGCGATAGGTACTCAACAAATGGAAGGCTAATGCCTGTGGACACAACGACAACAACAGCTGAGGTGCCCGATACATTGGGAGTGGTTTCTGCGCATCGGGCGGTGTTGATCGGGGCGTCGCTCAAAGGCCAACGACGTCAGGTTGTTTTCCATTTCGGAGAGGACGTAGCCACCGTTCATATTGCTGGTTACGGCCACGGGCCGTCTTCGTATGCCAGGGACGATTCCGCTTCGCTGTGCGTGTCTGGGGAACCGTCCAGCGGTGGCCTCACCGCCATTGAGGTGCACGCAACACAGGAGCAGGCCGACTATGCCCGCCGTGTGCTGACGTTACTTTTGCCGTACCTTCCCGACGAGAGCCACGGGTCCGGAACGTGGATCGGGGAGTGCGCGCAGACGTTTATCGCTGCACTGGCCGCTCGCGCTGAGCGACGCGTGTGGTGCATTCGAGCTGACACCGGACGCATTCTGCATGCCAGCGCTAGCGAATACAGCGACAGCGACTTCGATCACGCGGTTGATTGCCTCGAAATTGACGACATCGGAATCGAGGAGGACGACGACCGCGACGAGCACGTCCGGGTCGAGCGAATCCCGCAAGCTGACGTCCCTGACGACATCACGATTGATGGGGCGCGCTGGCTTCAACGCTAACGCCAGAAACGTCCGATAGACGAACCGAAATCCGAAGTGAGGCAATCTAATGAACAAGAAGAGTTCAAACGCAACAACAAGCGAATCTAGTGTGGTGCCAGACAAGTTGGGGCCAGTGTCGGTGACCACCTATACCGAGCCTCATGTGATCGGCGAGTACCACTACGGTGAGTACCACTGCGTGGTGATCGGTGCCGCCTTAGAGGGCGATAATTGCCCGGTGGTGGTCTTCGAGTATCGGGCTCACACCGCGACATTGCACATCTCTGCCACAGGGGAAGTGCGCCGCTATGACGCGGCCGGCCTCGATACCGTTCTGTTAATTGAAGATCTCAATGGAGGCCTCTACTCCACAGAGATGTACGCATCGCCTGGTCAGGCGGATTACTGCCGTCGAGTTCTGTCGCTCCTAATCCCGCACATGTGGGATCTCGATTACAGCGACGACCCTCCCGCTGTGGCCGAATGCCTTGTGCCCCGGCTGGTTGCTCGCGCGGAGCGTCACGTCTGGTGCGTGAGAGACGACCAAGAAGGCGATGTCATCCACGCGAGCGCTCAGGAGTACAGCGCTAGCGAGTTCGACCTCGTACGCATCGACTACGACGATGCTGCGCATGAGCGCTATCTGGATGCTCTCGGCGACGATGAGGACGACGTGTTTGAGCCGCAGGGCGAGCACCGCCTCAAGATTCATCGCGTCCCAGAATCGGATATTCCCGCACATGTCGAGATCAACGGCTGTCACTGGCCTCGCGATTTGAACAACGAGAAAGACCGCAGAGTCTCGGAACTCGCGAGCACGTCTGCATAACGTAGCCCGTAAGAGAGGCAGGCGAATCGTCGTAGCGCCGACCCGGCGAAGAGGAGGTGTCGATGGACGCATATGAGCGAGAACAGCACCTGCCGCTTTGGACCGATGGTGAAGTCCGAAACATCAACGATTTCCAGAGGTCGGGAGCTATACATCCGTATACGTGTGGCTGCGGCCCGTCAGATGATGACGGTTTCGATTGGCCAAACCGCGTTCTTGTCGCGCACAACGATGGACTGCACTGCCCGAACGACCGTTGCCCAGTACAGACCACCCACATCTACCAGGACATCATGGACGGCTCCCTGGTGCGCCAGGTGCAAGACGACTGGCGCGAAGCCAGGAAAGCGACGCAAGACATTCCTGAGCAAGATGATTGGGACTTCTGATGCGTGTACATCTAGGAGACTGGTGGACTCCCGACGACGACGGAAGAGTAATCGCGCACCGCGTCGGCGCAGTGTTCCCTGACTTACGGTCCGTGGAACCAAGCGATGACCGGCGACCGAAGCCGAGCGTGATGCTTGCCTACGACCACAGCTATTGGGTGCCGCTCTGCACGAGTCAAACAGCCGGATCAGCCACTGGGAGCGTCGGAATCCCCGCACTGTTCTCCACCTACATGCCCTGGGAAGACCACGAACGGTGCTCCGCATGCGAAGTACTCAGCCCTGCATTCGACAAATGGCTCAACGACGGTGAATCCCGGAGGAAACGATGAACAAACTCGCCCGGCTGGCCAGACGAGTTGCAGATTACCGCGGTCAAAGTGCAGGTGGGCGACTTCCTGGTGCAGCCGTGAACGGACCCGCATGGGCGGGGCGCGCACTGCGGCTGCCGGTGGCCCCGACGGCGGATCACGCCGCTGAGCTGGCCAAGTCTGCCGTTGACGCCGAGCAGAACATCTCCGGTATCGAGCTCGACTACACCCCGGCCTCGTTGAACCGGGTCGACGAGGTCTTAAGCAAGTTCCGAGAGCCCGGCTCTGACGCTGTCGCCGAGTCCATCTTCGTGTTCGGCTGCTACGTCGGTGAAGTCCTCGTCCGCAACGCGGGCTACGAGTGGGTTGACAGTTCCCCGGAGGTCGCGCGCTGGGGTGGTCAGCTCACGGTGTACCGCGACTCCGACAAAGCGCATGCGAGCCCGATTTGGAAGGCATTCAAGCGCGTGAACAACGGAGAGGTTGACAGTGTCGCCTACTACTACCAGGTGTGCGCCGTGCTCGGGGACGGCGCCCGGCCGACTTTCAAGGAGTCGTTCGCGGCACCGCCTGACACCACGAACCGGCCTAAGTGAGGCGCATTTTGAAACGACTGCCTTTTTTCATCGCGGCGCTCGCCGCGGCAGCTCTTGTGTGCAGCTGCAGCTTCCACGCAAGCATGGGCCCGAGCCACAGCATGCCCAAGCACGATCTCGAGGCCGGAATCGGGCGTGTTTTGGCGCGCTGGAATGTTGATACCCGCTCGGTCAAATGCGATGGCGATCTACCCGCGCAGGTCGGGAAGGAACAGACCTGCTGGGCCCGAATGAGTGACGGGTCGAACTTGAAGATGGTGAGTATCACCACGAAGGTCGACGGACAAGACATCAGATACGACGTCGAGGTGGACGGCAAAGTGGCTGAACCCAGGAGGGGCAGGAAATGAATAGTGCTGATGATGCGGTGTTGCATGTCGTCGCAGACGATCTCGACGGCTGGACCACGTTCGTAATTCCGCCCTCGATGACGGCGGTCAAGTGGCTCTTCTGCGCGTACGGGATGGTGAGCATCGCTGTGTCGATGGTCGACTTCATGGGTTGGTTCTGGGCGTCGCCATGGGTGGGCGCGTGCGCCTGGGCGGCTATTTGGTCTGTGCGCCTGGGCTGGACGGAATGGAAAGCGTGCCGGCACGACGACGGCCCAGCCATTGAACGCATTTACTCCGACTGACATAACGAGCAAAGGGAGATGGCGGCGAAAGTGGTTGTGGTGGAGGCATTGTCGATGTTTGGAGAAGTTCCAAGTTGGTTCGGCACCGTGGGCACGGTAGGGGTCCTCGTGGGGATTCTGCTGGCCATCGGGGCGGTTTGGTTGAGACACAAGTTTGCGACCGGCGTTGTTTTACTCGGTTTGATGTGCTCCGCGGCAATGGTATTGCTGGCATACACGCCAGGTGGCATCGACACAGTCCATTGATCGTACGAGCCACGGGGACAAGGAGGTTGTGGTGACTGAGCTGGTATTGACGTTGTCAGTGAACGGCGTGCTGGGCGCTATCAGCGATTGGGCGCCAGTAATCGGGGGCGTGATAGCGGTGGTCTTGGGTGTGGTCTATCTGGTGCCAGCAAGGAGGCGGGCGTCGGCCCGCTGCCGGTGGATTGGCGTCGCAGGGTTGGTTATGGGTGTAGGGCTGATTGTGTTGTCGCCAGTCATAGATTCCAGAACGAATATCACCGTGCCCGTTGAGCAGCGGACCATACATACTCCGGTTGTGTGATATCCGGGATTGCTAATCAGAAGAATGGAGACATGGGACATGAGCAACGGCCTACCAAAGCGGACAGCATCGATTCTCGGGTCGAGTCGAATCCACATGACATATTTCATTCCAGATAGAGGAGATTTACAGCAATGAGTGACCCCATACCTTCAATGAAGGACAGTTCCGAAGCCTGGGAGACCACCTCGATCGCACCGTTAGCGCCCGGTTTACGCACCGCAGGTGGTCACCCCGCGGTCGCCATCCTCGTCCAGGACCATCGATCTAACGGTAGTCAACGCGTCGTCCTCGGCTATGCCGATCACTTCGGTCGTGTATGGCCTATTGACGGCGAGTATGTCGAGTTCAGTGCAGCGTGGGTGCCCCCGGAGTTGCCACACACTGAGGGAGATGCGTCTTAGCGCGGTACCGACAGGAACAACGGAGAAGATGATGGCAGGTTTGGTGGTGCTGACCGGTGCAGGGATCAGTGTCGAGTCGGGGCTGTCGGCGTTTCGGGGCCCTGATGGCCTGTGGGAGGGGCACCGAGTTGCGGATGTGGCGACACTAGAGGGTTTCGCGGCCGATCCCGTGACCGTTCAGCGGTTCTACAACGGCTTGCGTCGGCGATCGGCCGAGGCTGAACCCAACACGGCTCATTACGCGTTGGCCCGCCTGGAGTGTGTGTTGGGTGAGAGCATGCACCTGGTCACTCAGAACATTGACGATCTTCACCAGCGGGCGGGGAGCAGCCGGGTGACGGCGATGCATGGGGAGGTCGGCAAGATTCGGAATGTTGAGACCGGTGAGGTCCTGGACTGGACGCACGATGTTCTGGAAACGGAAGTGTCGTGGCGGCCGCATGTTGTTTGGTTCGGCGAACGCACGATCGGGCTGGATGCTGTTGTTGAGAAGCTTTCTGCTGCTGAATTATTCGTTGCGATCGGTACTTCCGGGACTGTGCATCCGGCCAGTCAGTTCGCCATGATCGCGAAGGCGGCAGGCGCGACGACGGTGGAGATCAACACCGAGCCGACTGGCGGGCTGTTTGATGAATGTTGGACAGGTCCTGCCACGCAGCGTGTTCCCGAGTTGGTCAATCGGATTCTCGAGAACGTATCCAAGGGACCGCGGGGGCCGGTCGCGGGTGTGTCAGCTGGTCCAGGTGTGGGTGAGCAGGGCTGTGCGGGGGAGTAGTGATTGCGCGGATGGGCCTGCGGCCCAGGTGGTTCGGTCGCTGGTGTCGATGAGGTCCAGGGCGCTCATCAGGGAGCGTTGTTGTTCAATGTGCAGCTGCACATCGAACGCGGTCAAGGGCGCACCGTCGCGGACCCAGCCCGGGCCGAGGAGCGCGAATATGCGGGATCCGAGTTCCCGCACCGGGATAGGGCCGTGAGCGGCCAATGAGGCAGTGGTGAGTTCGGTGAGGACCGTTGTGAAGGTGTGGGGCTCGTAGAGGGTGCGTAGCCGGCGTACAACGGCCAGATCATTGTCGGCTGCCTTGGTGGGTGCCAGGACGCCGTGGCGTAGCTGCAGCAGCCCGCAGGTGCGCAGCACTCCGTGTAGAACCAGCAATGGGTACAGATCTTCTTCGAGAGTGGCGGGACGATCATCGAGCTGCCAGTGGGGGCGGTGCTGTTGCATGTGACGCACGATGGTGCGAGGCAGTCGGGCACCCGGAGTCAGTCGCACTCCGCCGGCTACGGCTTGCAGCAGGATGCTGACCGATTCTGGAACCGTGCCGACCACGTGTTTGACCCAGGTGTCGGTGGCTACCTGGTCGAAGGGGCGCAGCCTTGTACCGACCCATGTGCTCATGTGGTCGTGATCGGGGTGTCCGGGGTCGTAGAGGGCGTCGAGGAGCTCGGTGTAGCCTCCGGGGCCGCCGCAGTCCTCGGGCGGGCAGCTGCCGTAACCGTCCACACATCCAGGCACCGGGTCTCCGCGGCCTAACAGGGTGATGTGGTGGTTCCAGTTATCGCCGAAGTCGTACCGGTAGTTGAATGTATCGCCGAGGTCGGCCAGGGTGACTCGGTTTTCGTCACGCTGGTCCGGTGGGTCTACTTCCTGGCCTGGCAGGATCGGACCGTACACCGCGTCGGGGGTCTCGAACTGGTGCAGATGTGAGTCGGTCCATCCAAACCCGGCCTGCAACAGCTCGTGTAGCTCTGGCAGCGTCGTGGAGGCGGGCACATCCAGAACCCGCTGCACCGGCGGCACCACCTCGCGCAGAACCGCCTGTAGCCGTAGGGTCCTCACCGCGTCGGCCCCGGCCCGACCTGAGATGCCGCTTCGGATACGTTGTGGCGCCTTGCGCTGGGGAATGGGCGGCTCGGCGGAGCGGGAGTCTCGCGTAGCCACTGTGCCAGCGCTGCTGGGTCGTCCCATTCGACATCGGATACGGCCAGTCCGGTGGAGGTTGCGCCGAGCACTGGGCCATCGAGAATCGAGCAGCGCACCGCGGGGCGACCCGGCACTGCGTCTTTTTGCCGTCCCACGATCTGGACGCGATGGCCGCGCAGCGGTGCGTCGGGATTGCTGATGACGGTGCCTTGCAACGGTTTCATGCGCTCGGTCTCCTAACGCTGCCCTTTGCGAATCTTCATGACGGCCGTGAGGGCACCGGTAGCGATCTGACCATCGCTCGTCGCGATGGTCAGGCTCCGGCGTGCCGCTTGCGCGACGATCACCCGGTCGAAGGGGTCTTTGTGTGCCCAGTTGAGTTGACCGGCCATGATCGCGTCGGCGGACTCGATCGGCAGAGCGGAAGCGTTGATGGCCGCGAGCGTCTCATCCCAGGCCGACAGCAGCGGCCCACCGTCCAATCGTCCAATCCGAGTCTTGATCGCCACCTCCCACGCCGAGGCTGCCGAGACGATCAATTCGTTGGCCGGATCAGCCAACGTCTGTTGTGCAGAGGTGACGATCTTGTCCGGGGTAGAGACCAGCCACAGCAGCGCGTTGGTGTCCAGCAGGATCGCCGTCACGACGCCGGTTCCCACGCCGACAACTCATCAGCTGGAAGCGGATCATCAAATGTCTTCGGCACCACCAGGTTCGGGAACTGGCCGAAGGTGCGCGGCGTCGCCTGCGCGGGCGATAACACCGCGACGGGTCGGCCGTGGCTAGTGATGGTGACCGGCTCACCGGTGCGCTCCACTTCCGCCAACACCGCATTCAGGCGGGCCTTGGCGTCGGTGCTGGTAATCGTCTTCACACAACAACTCTAACTCCAATAGGACTAGTGCGACTAGTCCTAACTCATGATCGGATCGGGCCTGCATGCCCGAGCCCCCGCCGAGTTTCCAATTTCCAATTTGGAAATTGGCTTCTCGCTATTTAGCCAGAGGGGAGTGTCAGTGATTCTGTCGACGGATAGCGGGACTGTGCACCGACTGGCGGCTGTCAGCGCTACGTGTTCTTCGGCGGTTCTGCTCGAATGATGTTGACGCGCTGTCGTTTATCGAGCGGTTTGTCTGCGGGTCCTTTGGTGTGTGGCCACACGAAGATTAGTTTGCGTTTGCTGTTTTGCGGGCCGTAGGGCTGCATTTTGTAGTGTCCTCGTACCCACCACCGATGGTCGTGTTCCTTGCGGTTGCGTCGTGTCCAGTTGCCTGATGCTTCGCGTGGGGGCCGCAGTAGGTCGATCAGTATGACTTCGTGGGGTTCTGAATCGGGGCCGGGTGTGCGCACGACGCCGTCGCTTTCCTGGAGCACCTTCTGCGAGACCATGCGTGGCTGCCCGATCGTCAACAACACCGACGCGATCATCCGGGTGACCTCGAGGAGGTACTCATTGGTTAGCGGTCGTCCGTCATCGAATTCGGGCCCGCGGATTTCGGCTTGTGTCATGACTTCATCGAAGTCAACGAATAATCCGCCGACCCCGATGAGTGGGGATGTGGATCGTAGGACGCTGATTCGATCACGGACGTCTGTCATCCGTGAGAGCATGTCGACCGCGAAGCGCGGGGTGGGGCCGTCGTAGAGGGTGCCCCAGGCCATGGCATCCCATGTGACGTCCAAGCCGTCGTGCCAGGGCACCTTACGGATCGGTCTTTCGAAGCACAGAAAGCCGTTTGGGGCGATGTTGCCGCTGGCTAAGACCTCGGCAAGGGTGTGATCGGGTATGCCGTGGGCGGCTAGTCCTGCGGCCACCAGTACCGCCGATTTGTTCATCCAGTGCAGTGTCGGGGATGCGTTGAGCAGCTGCATTTCTCGCTCCATGCTCACGATCCCGGGGTGCTCACTGGTTGCCTTGAGTTCTTCGAGGTACGGCGCGGTGATCTCAGCGGTCCTCTGCGCTATCTGTGGAACCCCGTACGGTGTCCACTCTCTTCTTCTGCGGGTACTCATTTCGCGATCCCAGCGAGGTGGGCGGCTCCAATTCGAAGCGGCGGGTCGGTGTGGGTGATGTAGCGCCATAGCGGCGGCCGGCGGCGTTCATCATCGTCGACGCGTGCGGATGCGACATCTCCCGCAGCGTCTGTATGGAGCGCGATGATGGTGGCGAGGAGCTCTTTTGGTCCGGTGCCGCCGTAACCGCTGTTGTAATACCGGTTGTATCCGGAGGACGGCAATGCCCAGACGGCGCCGGTGCTGTCTTTGAAGAAGCCCCATGTGGTGTCTACGGCGAGTTCGGTGAGTGTGCCTGAGGCGGGCACCCGGGTGCCTACTGTCACGTAGAAGGCCTTCGCGTCTGTCTCGATGATCCAGGTTGTGTCGTCGATTGACCCGTCTGGCAGCGTGTGCCGCAGGTACCGCACGATCTTTTCGTCGTTGTGTACCGACTGGCGCGGGAAGCTGAATCCCAGTGCTGCCGTGTCGTTTTTGGCTGCGGGGATGCATCGGTTGAGCCATTCTCGGGCCAGTGGGTCCAGGGGTTCGCAGACTCGCATGACGTAGGCTGACGCGGTTTCCAGCGTTCGCACTGCCGGCAGGACATTGGCTGCGGCATTGGCGATCGTCGGGTCTGATACGGGCCGATTCAGCAGCCACAGCATCTCCTGCGGTGTGGGGTCTGCCGGCACCTCCTGCAGCTGGAAGCTGGCCTCGGCGGCCTGCACTAAACCGGGAGTTTCTTCACCCACTCCGGTGGGGAGCCCTGAATCTTCGAGCGGGTCCTCGATCAGTCGATTGACGCGATCGATGAGATTGGACAGCGTCGCGGTATCTGCAGCCGGACTGTAGGGGATGAGCCGTCGTAGAACTGATTCGTTGTATCCAACACCCAACGGCCGCACCGGTTGCCGCGGCCGCCCGGGCCGCCAGTTCAGGATGTCGCTCATATCGCGCAGATTGAGCGACCACCATGGGACATCTTGGCGCAGCAGGTTCGCCAGATCGTTCCAGCCGTACTCAAGCACATCCTTGGCATGAAGTGATTGCCAAGGCAGGCGCAGCGCTGCGGCGTCAGCGCCGCGCTGGGCGACTCCGAGTGCGGCTTGGAAGCCGGATCGGTCGCTGAAGGGCTGTATCTCGGCGGTGACGACCGCGACTGCCTCGACGTCGGGCAATTGGGCCAATAGTTTGGGCGCGTACCGCCAGGCTGGTTCGCCCAGTGGGGGAGGATATGCGACCGCGATAGGCCCCCGGGTATCGCTGGGTTGCCAGCGATGTACCGCGATGTCGACGAACTGTGCTTGGCCTTCCCACCGCTGCACGCTTTGGCTTTCGGCGAACAGGAAGATCGCTGGAATCATTGGGGTCAGCGGGCAATACAGCCGCGGTATGCGGTCCCGCAACTGCGGGCGCTCGGTGAGAATGAACTGGTAGATCTGATCGGGTGACCACTGGTTGCGGATTCCGTCCTTGGACGCCGGTATTGGAAAGCCTTCGGCGCCGCGGGCGGCATATTGGCGCACGGTCGTCTCTTGCACCCCCAGGATCGCCGCGACGGCTTTCGCGTCCAGCCAGGGGGTGTACCACTGGGTCTTCTGGACCCAATACTCGGGATCTACCGTAGACGCAGTCAACATAAAGATGACACTAGCAATACAAATTAGAGTTTGTATACGGGCTCGGTGTTTCCGCCACAGACAAGCTCGGCGCCGCATGAAGGCGAGGAGTCAGATCCCGCAACCGGCATTACAATTCGTGCCTATGGCGAACATGGTTCCACCGCACGCGCCCAACACCGAGCGAGTGATTGGCGAAGACGATCCGGAGCCCTATCCGGCCGCAACCCTGTATTACGCCGGTCGAGCGATCCCGATTTCCAGCGCCGACGCCCCTCGCGTGCGCGGCGCGATCGCCGCGGCCGCCAAAGACATCACCTCGGCCGTCGAGCTCGATGGTGGACTGCGAGTTGTCCAGGTCGGCCCCGGCATTGCGGCCGTTCTTGAGTGGGCCTCTTCCGGCCATTGAGAGCTGCTAACCCTGGCTTGAAGAAGTGGCCTCCCGACCGGCTTGTTTTCCGGTTTTGTGCATGAGAATGAGGTAGCCCGCGGTCTATAGCCAGTCGTCGAGCTGCTCGGGGTTGGTGACCATTGGCGGTTGGCCACGCCGCTGAGATTTCAGAGTGCGGAGGTAGCCGGTCAGCGCTGGTTTGGTCACCTTGTTTACTTTGTAGGCCAGGCGAAGCAGATCCCACGTGGTGACGACCTTGATGCCGTGGCGAATGGCCAGTTCGGTGGCGTCTCGATCATCGGTGAGGAAGAAGCCTTTGATGCGGCGGCGCGTGATGATGGCGATGGTTTCGGCTTCGCCGCGGTGTTTGGTGGTGGGGTCGCCGGGGGTGGCTATGTTGTCGCGCAAGACGAGTGCCTCTGCGTGTTCTGCGCGATCGGGGATCAGTGGTGGACCGAATATTGCGGGGGCTTGGGATAGATCGGGTTGGTAGGGCTGGGAATTGGCGCATTCGCGGGCGATGGATAGACACCAGCAGCCTCGCCCGTTGAGGAGTCCGGCGAGTAGATCCATGCGGCCAATGATGGCGAAGTTGATCAGGACGGTGTTGTCCGGCAAGAACAGCTGCGTCACTTAAAGGCCCAGGGCGCTGGCCAGTGTGTCGGTGCTCACGGGTTCCGGGGTGGGTGGTTCATCGACCTCTAAGGCGTCGCGGTCGATTCCAAGCATCCAGGCCAGGGTGCCTTTGTGGAGACGGCCTGCAGCGATGAGGTCGCTGTGGATCTCTTGGAGCTTACGGGGAAAGCGGCGGGTGGCCGCTTCGTCGATACGTTCGGTGATCTGATCGGGGCCATGGTCGTGTTGCCCGGACCAGTACCAGCGCAGCAGCTTCTGAGTGGACAAGGAAAGCGCCGCACGGATGTTGCCGGGGACGATGATGGCGAGCTTATCCAGGCGGCGAGTGAGGGCGTCGGTGGATACACCGAACCCCCATATGAGATCAGCGAGCTCTGTCTCGGTGATGCTGTCCCATGCGATGGCGCGAAGGGTGGTTTCTGGTAAAAGCAGTTCGGCGGCAAAGCTGTTCGCGTCGAGCTCATGGCGATCCCGTAGGGCATCGGTGAGGTTGTCGGCGTGGTGCCCGGCAGCGAGGTGGCCGAGTTCGTGGGCCAGGGACCAGTTTTCACGGAACCAGTTTCCGGTCGCCTGCAGCACAATGACTTTGCGTGACAACACATGGAAGGAATAGGCGGTCGATATGTCCGGAACGCGGATGACATCGACGCCCAGGTGGGTTTCCAGACGGTCGGCGAAGCGACGCACGAAACCGGCCCCAAGCGCCTGCCGAATCCCACCGACGGTGCCCGGCAGCGTGACCTGCGCTGGCACGCATACGACGAAAGCCTGACGATAGGCCAGGGCGATGTCATCAAGGACTCGCTGGTCGTCTTGGCGGCCGGGAACGTCACGGTATCCGGTTTCGTGGTCGAAGTCGTGGCGTGCGGCCACAACGAGACGGTGTGGGTCAGGCCGCCCAGTGATCAGCCAATGCACATCCACGTGCAGTACCTCGGCAAGCTGAGCCAACTCGACCGAGGAGAACGCTCGGCGGCCATTGAGAGACTTGGAGAGCTTCTCCGCAGACAAGCCGATCTGCCCAGCGACCTGTGCGTGGGTAGTGGCCGCCGGGATGCTTTCGGCAACGCGGCGCGCGATGTCGTCCTGGCTCATACCTTCAGGCTACGAGCAAAGATGCGAAAATCGCAACTCGGGCTCGGGGAAGATCATCCGACCCGCGGAACCGCCCGCTCTTGCCGCCTCCTCCGCCGGCCGGCGCGAATACGAGGCCTGGTGCTGGGTCGTTGTGAAGCCAATTTCCACACTGGAAACAAGCCGCCGGCCTGCTGGCTCGGCGTCCAAGCAGGTGGCCGCCCTGAGAGTGAATTGCCGGACCCTCAGTTCGCTCTTAGCATTTAGAACATGAGCCGAAATGATTTGCGCATGCAGATCGAAGACTTCGACGGATTCCTGGCCCGCGCCCGTGACGTTGCATGGTTGGTCGATGGTTCGCGTCGCGCCGACTATCTCAGGCGCCTCGATCACGTCGAGGCGGACGTGCGCACCGCGGCGAGCTCGACGGTGCTGGACACGCCCATGGGTGTGCGGGAGATCCAGCGGGCTGTGGGCTGGTCTCTGTTCGACTTGGGTCGCATCGTCCGGGAGTTCTTCCGGCGAGATACCGCGAACATCAGGGTGTGACGGTTTATTTGAACCGAGGGGATCCATGGTGGCCAAGGGCTATTTGGGTTACGGCGCAGTAATATTCGTGGTTTTGGCCTGTTCATTCGCGGTGGTGGGTGCGCCGGCGGCGACTGCGCAGACTGACGCCGACTGGGCATGGCCGGGAATGCAGTTCGACGTTTACAAAGGCGGTAGCTGGTATTCGTGCAGCGTCGGCTATCCCGCGTGGGATGACGACGGTACCCGGTACTTCATCACCGCCAGTCACTGCTTCCGCGATGAGGATGGCCGCCACTATCAGGACGACGACGGTACGACCCTCAAGATCTACTCCGCAGGGGATCATTCGCGGCCTGTTGGTTTCGAAGAGACTTTTCCGAAGCCCAAAGATGGCTGGTACACCGATATTTCGCTGGTGCAGATGTATCCAGGACGAAAGCTGCAGGGCTACAGTTGGCGCAACATTCCGGACGATCCCGCCGTGGCTGCGGTCGGTGACCCTGCATGCCTGATCGGACTGAACCACGATAATGCCAACTGCGGGAAGGTGACTGAAGTTGCCGCCGAGATGACACCTCAGGGCGCCGCAGCATCAGTCAGGACCACACGCGCCTCGTACTGCTCACACCCGGGCGATAGCGGAGGTGCGGTCTACAACCGAAAACTCGACGTTGCGCTCGGAATCAACATCACCGGAAATCGCAACCACAACGAGCCGGGCACGTCGGGCGCCTGCCAAAGCTCGTACATTCCAATCGGGAGGGCGTTGCGGTTCCTGCGTCAACGCCACCCGTCGCTAAGCATTTGAAATAGGCCGCACACACCCGCAGCGCGGCGACAGTCAGACCTCTGAAAACATTGATCCAGTCAAGGAAACGCCAGTCCGCCGTCCCTTGACTGGCTCAAGAGCGCGCAGCAACACTAAGCACCCGAGGCGAGTCAGCATCACCGCCTGGGAAATCATCGCTTGGGCTGAATTCGCATGGCGAAATCGCAAGAGAGACAAGGGAGTTGGCGAGCAATGTTGGTGACCGAGCAGGCAGTATTGGCCTACAACATCCGTCGGGATGCCGAATACACTCGCCGGCGGATCGAGGAATTTCTCCAGCACAGCCCAGATTCGCCGGCCTCACCCACGATTCTCGGTGCAGCCAAGGGGTTTGCAGCCTGGTGTGATGCGGCCGACGAATACCTTACGGAGAATCCTGGCGCCGATGTCGGCCAGGTTCGGGACGCCTGGCGACGTGAGGCGGTGCTCAGCGACATTCGATTCATCCCTCACGGCGATTTCGCTGCGCTGGCTTGCGTTGCCCTCGCCACGATGACAACGATCCTTGCAGCGATCGGCTATGCGTCAGCGACGGTGAGTACTTGTATCTATGCCGCGGTCTGCGGAGTGGTCGCAATCGGGGCGTTCGGTTACAGACGGTGGACTCCGTCACGGTTGGCAGTGGGCCCTGACGCTCAACATTCGACCCTGGCGGCTGCGTCCGCAAAGGAATTGCTGAACCGCAGTTCAAGCACGCCACCGCGGCGATACCAGCCCAGGTCTACACGAAGACGCGTCAGGTAACGGGGTTGCACGGGCCATCGGTGCGCCCCGAGGGGACCGGCGGCTTTAGCCATTGGGGGAATCGGGGCGGGTGACACGGTGCGGTTGGTGAGTTTTGTCGGCCTTTGGACGATCTAGTTGAGTCGCCGCTGCGTGAGATCACGACCGCGTTGTCGCTGCTGGGATTTTTCATCGCCGAGGCGCACGGGCCGTCGATCGCGTTGCCGTCGGCCTTCTTGTTTCGGGCCGCGCGTTACCTCGATACTGCTGCTGATCATCCGGCTGCGCCTGCCGAGCTGGGTGCTGCGTTGCGGCGCGAGGCGATGCGGCTTCGTGCCGCAGCAGACTAGAGGTCGATTCTTATCTGTAGGAGAGGGGTAGTCTCGGTCGCGTCGGCTCTGCTGTGTGAAGCTGGATCAGCTTAGGGTGCTGGGTGTTTCGGCTGTTTACCGTCGATTGGCGTGCAGTGGTTCGGTGGCGTGGTCGGCGAAGAACTGTTGCAGGATGCGGACGTGTTCGTCGGGTGGGTTGCCGTCAGTGTTGTCGAGTAGGTGCACGGTGATGGTGCTGTGGCAGCCGTTCTTGAGTTGGTCGGCTTCGGCGTAGAGCACGGGGGTGTTGGGGTCGCCCCAGCGGGTCATGACGAGGGTGTTGCTTTGCTTCGAGACGAACACGCACCGGTCTAGGTCGTAGAACGTGATGTTCCAACCATGTTGTTGTGCAGCGGTTTTGATCTGCTGGATCTCGGGTATGGCGTCCAGGAGCCCCTTCGCCGCTCGGCGGCGTTCGTCGTCGGGTTCTGCGAGATCGACTTGTGATGGGTCTGGCGGGTTCTGCCGGGCTTGCGGTATGAAAGCTGCCGCCAGGAATAGCAGGGACACGCTGGCGATGATGGCACCGAGGATCATCGGAGAATCTAGGTCCGTGTGACGTGGAAGATGGAGTGGTCGGTGTAGCCGATGCCGCTCCACCACCGTCGGGTGAAGCCAGCGGGGTCGGTGGCTCTGTTGCGGAATTCGATGTGTCCTGTGGCGCCTGCTGCGGATGCAGCGTCAGTGACGGTGAGGTTGGTACAGGCGACATAGGGGCTGGCGTTGCCGTCGTGTTGGATGCCCACGATTTGGTCGCCGGGTCGGAGGTCGCTGATTCCGATGGCGTGCACGTCGGGCGCTGGTTGAGTCATTGCTGATGATCCTACGCCGCGAGTAGACGGCACGCCGCGCTTGCTCACTTGCTAGCAAGTAGGTAAGTAATCATGCTTGCAAACATGTACACTAGTTTGATAGTGTTTCATCAACTTGACATGTGGTCATGCCTGAATAACAGCTAGATAGAGAGCATGTATGCGTGCCCTCTAGTAAATGCACTAGATAGCGAGTAAACATGCAAGAAAGCAAGCACACCGGGGCGGCACTCACCTCGGATCGCGAAATGAGACGCGCTGATGAGCAAGGACAACCAGGTCAGCTTCCGAGTCGATCCGGACCTCAAGCGCGAGTTCGAACTCGCGCTGGTGTACCGGTCATTGCGGATGAAGCAGAAGGCGACCGCCGTTTCGGTGCTGACCGAGAAGATGAGCGAGTTCATCACCGAGGAAAACAAGCTGCGGGACGAGCCGTGAACTGGGCGGCCGCGTGGGTGCGCGCGAGCGTGTCCGCGGTGATGCTCGTTGCGACCGTGCTGTGGGCACCCTCCGCTGCGGCGACCGGCGGATCTGTACTGGTGTATCCGGGGATGACGATCATCCAGGGCGATGCCAAGTGCACGCTGGCCTTCATCGATATGAGCTTGGGGATCGGGTACTCAGCTGGCCACTGCAATTCTGGGCGTACGGTCACTGACGAGTCCGGTGCGCCGATCGGGGTGGTGATGGTGTCGCGCAACAGCCGGGCCGGCATGAGCACGACTGGACCTGATGACTCGGTAATCGATTACGAGACAATCAGTTTGAACTCCAATGTCGATGTTACGACCAGGTTGGGGCCGGCGTTGGCGCATTCACTTGTCGAGCGGCCGGGCGTCGTTGCGCGGCCGGGGATGGTGGTTTGTCACCATGGGGCGACTACCGGTGCTTCGTGCGGTGAGATCGATGCGGTGCACGACGGGTGGTTCACGATGAGGCCGGGAACGTTGTCCAGCGATCACGGTGACTCGGGCGGCCCGGTGTACACGTACACCGACGCCGCGGGGTCGGCACCGGTGATCGTCGGTATTTTGCGAGGCCGCAATGGATCACGCACTGCGGCGGTGTCTTGGCAGAGCACGGTCCGCCAGGCCATGGTCGACGCGGCAGCTGTGCAAGGCAATTGATGCGCGTTCCCCTGCACAACCCGAGCTCTGGCATAGCCCCTCATGACGAGAGAAGGACGGATGAATGAGCTTGCAGCGGTCGACCGAGCAGTAGAGGCTGCGTACGGATATCTGGGTCTGCCTTATATGTTCGCAGGTGGCGACCTCACAGGGCCCACGGGCGGCGGCTTCGACCGCGCAGGGTTTATTCGGCGCGTGGTGTACGCGGCCGCCGGTACCGACATCGGACGCACGCTGGACACTCAACTCGACAATTGTGCTCCCCTCGCCTCAGGGGAGACGGCCGACCCGGGCGACGTCCTATATTGGGTCGACCCTTCGAGCCGTATGCAGAAGTGCTATCACCAGGCTTTCTATACCGGCCTCATGACGGTAATTAGCGCGGTGCCAGGGGATCTGGCAGAGCCTGGCACGAAGTTCGATGCGCGGCAGAGCCGGGGCATCCTCGGTGCGGTATTCCACGAGCAAGAGATCGACGTGGAACTTCTCACGGCGCACGCACCGGCCGAAAGTGGTCCGTACGTCATTATCGCGCGCCCGCCCTACTCAAATGTGGGCTAGCGTTCTAGCGATATCGTCGGGCTGCCGTTTTACGGCGTAGTGTGCTGTTGGTGCCTGGTCGAATACACACGCTGTGTGATGACGTGCGAGAGCAGCTTGCTGAGGCGGTGTGTGGGCAGATTGCGAATCGTGGCTGGACTCAGGCGGAGGCGGCGGCGCGGTTGGGGGTACGGCAGCCGCGGATTTCCCTGCTGGTGAATGGGCAGGTGGATCGTTTTTCTGTGGATGCGTTGTTGAATATGGCTGCGCGGGTTGGTCTTCAGGTAGAGCTGCGGGTTAAGTGACGCGCCTGGCGTCGTTATTCGTTGAGTTGGGCGATGTAAGTGCGTAGCCGGGCGGCAGCGTCGCTGTAGCCGGTGGCCGCGTGTTCGACGATGTCGATGGCCTGGTTGATGCGTTGTTGTGCGGCTTGCAGGAGTGCGGCTTGGCCCTGGGTGTTGGTGTCGTGGGTGTCCTTGTCGTGTTGCCAGTCGGTTTCGAGGGCGTCGAGTTTGTCGCGGGCGCTTTGTGCGATCTGGGCGGCGTCGGCCATGGCCTGGTGGGCGTTGTGGTGAATCGTCTGGATGTGGTTGAGCTGGTTGTCGATGGCAGTGCTGGTGGCGGTTGCGGCGTCGCCGGATTCACTGTCCCATCCGATGGGGTGGGCGACGACGGTTTCGGTCAGGGATGCGCCTTGGTGCTCAGGGGCGGGTGTGGAGCCCAAGAGTTGGCGCGCTTTGTGGAGCACGGCGTCGACGGGGTGCATAGTCAAAGTATCGCGCATCATCGCCGCTTTGAGGCCGGCGAGTTGATGTTCGAGCCGTTATACCTGGTGGCGGAATCGTTGATAGGCCGAGGGGGTTTTGACACCGAGTGTGTCTGCGATTGCGGCCCAGGTGGCGCCGCGGTTGCGGGCGTCGGCGACTGCTTGTGAGGGGTCTTTGCTGACGGCGTCCAGGAGTCGGACGACTAGTAGTGACCAGCGTTGTTCGAAGGGTTGTAGGCGTTCCCAGCGTGGGTCTGTGGTGTCTCGTTGCTGGAGCAGTTCGACGAGTGTTTCCGGGGTTCCGAGGCCTTCTGCGGGTCCGGAGGCGAGTCGGTCGGCGGCGATGAGGCGTGCTGCGTGAATTCCGGTGGTGGTGATGGTTGCGTGCGCGCTGCTGAGTTCGTCGGGGGTGAGGTCGTCGAACACGGTGTTGACGTTAGCGGTTTGTGGTGTGTAGGTGCAATGCCACCCTATCGGAAAATGAAGGACACACCTTGCATACCTGTTAGGCAGAGCCTAATATTTGGGTCGTGGCTGACGAGCGGGTCGCACCGCATTGGTGCACAGGGCAACGCGGGCCTGTTGAAAACCGCTATGGGCTGCTCGATTATTACCACATGAGTTCAGAACGCATTTCTGTCGACCCTGAGTCCTTGCGGGTGGCTGCTGGTGGCAACGCAGACGCTGCATCTGTGCTGGACGAGTACGGTCGAGCGTGCAAGGCGTGGATGGATGAGGTCGAGGAGGAGATCATTCGCTGCCACGGTCTGGTTTCCGCGCCGGTGGGTGCCGCGCTTCGTGATTTCTTCGGAGGCGTCGTCGATGAGGTCAGCGCGGCTGGTGGCACGCATACCGGGATGGATGAGAATCTGTCGGCGGCTGCGGCCCGCTATGACGAGGCGGATGCATCCGGTGCTGCTCGCGTCTCTGCCTCCGGCGGTGTGTTGTAAGTGGCTGCACTGCACGTTGATCCAGCCGATGTGGGCCCGCGTATTCAAGCGGCGCTGATGTCGGCTGCGGCGGCGCTGTCGGCGCCAGCGGCGATTGTGCCGCCTGAGCCGCCCGGCTCTGATCCGGTGTCGGTGGTGGCGGCCAACCGTGTGGCGGTCAATGCCGGCAAGCTCAGCGCGCAGCTGGTGGCCGGGATCGCCAAGATCGCTGCCGGAGAGAGCGCGGTGGCTGCGGCATTGCGTGGATATGTGCAGGTCGATGGCGAAGGCGCGGCCCGGGTAAGCGGAGGCGCAGGTGGGGCGGCCCCGGATGTGCCGTCCATGAATCTGGTGGTGCCGCCAGCGGTGCAGATCCCTGATTTGCCGTTGGACATGTTGGCGGCGCTGGCGACGATTCCTGGCGAGCCTGATGTCGTTGATCTTGCGCTGCAGGGTGGTGCTGGTGCTGCTGGCATGGAGGGGCATGCGGCCGCTTGGGATAACGCGGCGTCGGATTTGAAGCAGGCTGCGCAGTTGTTGCATGAGCTCGTGGGTTCGCTGCCGGCGTCGTGGCAGGGCCCCACGAGTGAGGCGTTGTCCGCGCGGCTTAATGAGTTTGGGCATTGGATGAATTCGGGGGCTTCGGCCGCTGGCGATCACGCCAATTCTGCGCGGCAGGTGTCGAGTCGGTGGAGCAGGGCTGTTCAGGATCATCCGCGTGCTCACGATTATGCCGAAGCGCGGCAGCGGTATTTGTCGGCCGCTGCGAGGGCCAATAGTGGTGATGTGGGTGCCGCACAGGAGGCTGCGAAACAAGAGGGATTGATGGGCCAGATGAAGACGTCGTCGTCTCAGACGATGTCTTCATACGGGGCCGGGGGCGGTGGGGCCGATGAAAATGTGAATGGTCCTGGGGATTCGCCGCGGATCGCTGATGGTGATCCGGCGTTGCCTCATCACGGCGTCAAGAAGATTGGCTCGGTTGACGGCGGCGGTGATGAGGATCTGTTGTCGGGGCTCGCCGATGACGGTAGTGATCCGATGAATCAGTCCGGCCAGGCTGCCGGTCAGATGCTGCAAACGTTGTTGTCGATCCCCACTCAGGTTGGTCAGGCGCTCGGGCAGGTGGCTGGACAGTTTGGGCAGCAGCTGCAGCAGGCAGGGCAGCAGGTTAGTCAGGTTGCCCAGCAGATTGGCAGCGGAATGAATCCGTCGTCAGGAACCTCGGGTGGTGGCGGCGGTACGCCCCGTAATCCGTTGGGTTCCTTGCGTTCCGGTGGGAGCAGTGGCGCCGGTGGCAGTTCGGGCCGCACGATGCCCGCGAGCTTGCCACCGCAGGCCCCCGCGCCGGCTCCTGTGCCACCGGCATCGACCAACGCGGTGCCGACCGGTTCGAGTGTGCGCGGCGGTGCAGGACCCGGGGGAGCGGGCATGATGCCGATGGGCATGATGCCGCCGGGCAGCCGGAACGCGGAGGACAAGGAAATCGACCGCAACACCGACTGGTTCCCCGATGAACAGTTGGTCAAAGACGATGTGGAAGTCAGTGAGCCGATTGCCGGTCAGCGCAAGCGTGACCGGCCGACGGAAACCTAGAAAAGAGGGCTGGCCGAGTGTCTTTCGATCCGATGGTCGAACAATTTCTCGCCGAATCGCGGCGCTTGAGTGAGGCGTTGGGTGCAGTGGAGGCAGCCGCGTTCACCGATCTTCGTGTGCGGCGTGCTGCCCCGAATGAACGCGATGTGATGCCCGAAGTCGATGGCTGGGGCACCCCGACCGACGTGTACTTCGGGGAGGGGGTGCTGGAACGGTACAACGCCCAGGAGCTGCAGCAGCTAATCATGGCGGGACTGCAGGAGTGCTACGAGGTCCTCGATGATCGCCGCCGGGAAGCGGCACGAGCGGCGGCGCCCGAACTGGATCCCGATTCGTGGTTCGGCGCCAAGCCGGCGGTCAGCGGTGAGGACGAACTGTCGTGACAGCGGCGACGGTTGCCCCCGCGGAGCTCGTAGCGGCGTGCCTAACAGGGGCGGTGCGCCGGCTTCTCGGTGGGGCGCATTCGATCACCGCGGCACGTGTGGTGGTGGTGCGAGTGGACCCGCAGTGGGTGCGGGTGCGGTTTTCTACGTCACCGGGGCGTTTACCGCTGCCGTGGGAACCTGACGAAGACGAGGGCTGGATGCGGGCACCTACCGGAACTGAGCCGGCGCTTAGGGATAGCACGGCTGATCCGGTGTTGGTGGTTCTCGGCGTGAGCGAGCGTGACGTGCTGGCCATCAACATGTTGGCAGTCGATGAGATCGGGGTGTGCTGCCAGGGCCGCGCGGAGCTGATCGACTCTTGGCAGCTGCAGGTACAGGTTCAAGGTGGCGATGGAGACGAAACGCTATTGGCGGGTGTACATCTGAGCACGAGCCCAGATGCCACAGTGGTCGTTGCCGACCCACTGGTCGACGGCTTCGAATCGGGATGGGTCGATGTACTCGCTGCGGGCACATCATGGCCTGTTCGACCTCTGCGTGTTCCCGTGCCAGCCATTAGTGATCACGAATCTGCCACTGCGGCAGCACAATTAGTGAAAGAGCATGAGCCGGAGATCGACGAGGAAAACGAGGAAAGCGGCGCCGCCCACGAGTTTGACAAATCAGAACTCGCCGAGGGCGAGTGTGCTGGCGATCTGGAGCCGCCCACGCAGGTCGTAGAGGCCGGCGGCGCGCAAATGACGGTGTTCGGGCGGTTCGAGGTGACCGGAGCTGATGGTGTTGCGCTGCAACCGATGCAACAGCAGATCGTCGGCGCGATCGCGGTGTGCCAGCCGATTCCCACCGCTAAACTGTGCCAGCTGATCTACGGCGTGGACCGCTACAAGGGTTTTCATGTGGCACTCAATAAGATCCGGCGCCGCGGCCTGGCGCCGGTGGTCACCGATGACGGCTACCGCATCGACATCGACGGCCACTGGAGTCGCTTTACCGCATTGACGGGCACTGATCCAGCGACCGCTGCCACGGAAAAGCTTTCACAGGCAGCCGAACTGGTGACCGGACCGTTGTTCGGCGGTGACGAGCAGCCCGGCTGGGCACTGCAAGCCCACATGAGCGATCTTGTGGCGACAGTATTTCGGGAGCTGGCGGCCCGCCACGTCGATGACCCCGCCCGTGCCATGGACTACGCGCGTCGCGGGCTCGCTGTGAAGCCCGGACATCAACAGCTCGGAGAGATCGTCTCAACGCTCGGTGGCGCGGGCTGGGAACACAACAGCGACAAGGACCTGGGGGGCCTGTGAACAACACAGCACCAGATATCGAAGAGTTCTACACGCGCGAATTTTCCGTCTACAACCCCCCAGGGTCCGTTGGGGTGAGCTGCAACGGCCGGGGTCTGGTCAGTGCAGTGATGCTCGATCAGGACGCGCTGGAGTTGGGGCCGGTCGAATTGGGGCAGGAGTTGGTCATGCTGGGACGTTTGGCGCGCGCCAAGTACCGAGTGGCGTTGCGGCTGTTCACCTTGGCTGCGGCCGAGGCCGAAGGACGCAACGTGGAACGCGCAGATCGAATGTGCCGGCGGGTACAGAAACTGCCGACGCCTGAAGAGTACGCGGACATGGAGTCAGCGCGGTTCGCGGATCGGTACCCGGCATGAGCGCGGCAGCGGTAGGGCATTTCGAGGCTGGGGTGGCCGCGTTGGGGGCCATCGACGGGTCGCCGTCCGATGAGCAGCAAGCGTTGAACTACTTCACGGCCGCTACCGATGCTGATCCCACAATGTGTGATGCCTGGCTTGGTCGGATTCGTTGTGGCGACAACGCTTCTGGCACCTTATATCGCGCGTGGCGCAGCCGCGACCAGATGGGTGTGCAGATCAACCGGATGGGAATTTCGGCGGCATCGCTGTGGGCTCGGTTCGAGATCGGAATGGGTCTGGTCGGTCTCGAGCAGCCGATCTATGACCAGTCGGCATTGGCCGCGGCGCTGGCCCGGTCCTTGGCAGAGCGCACCCCGCCGGATTGCGCCGAAGCCATCGACACGCTCTCGGAGGCCACCGCCAGCGCGGTCACCGAGTGGATGAGAGCAGCGATCTACTACCGGTGTGAACGCTGGCCAGATGTGATCGACACCGTCACCTCCGCGAAGCGGCTGTTCAACAGGGACGCAGCTCTCAAGAACGTCGCCGAGCTCGCGGCCGGTATCGCCCATGCCCATCTGGGGCAGTTTGAGGAAGCCGCAGAGTACCTGGACGCGGTCGAGAAGCAGAACGCCTTACCCGAGGCTGTTCCTGTGGCGCAATGGTTTACAGCGCTGATCGCCCGAGAACGTGGTGATGAAACCACCGCCAAGGACTTGATGGGCAAGCTGGACGCCTCAGCGCCGTCGCCGCAAGTGAAAGCAGCGCTCAACGATCCCGGGGTGCGGCTGCAAGTCACAACTGTTGAGGCGATCGCGGCGCGCACCGATCCCTGGGACCCGTCCACCGGGCCCAGCGCCGCGGACGTAGCTGCGGCGCGCGCCAAGGCGGTGCGTGAGGAGTTGTTGGCAGAAGCGACAGCCGACCTTGACGGGCATGTAGGCATGTCCGAGTTGAAGGATCAAGTGCGCACGTTTCGTTCGCGTATTCGCATGGCAGAGAAGCGTCGTGAACTCAATTTGAAGACGCCTAAATCGGCCAATCACATGATCTTCATCGGGCCGCCTGGGACTGGCAAGACTTCGGTGGCCAGGGTGATTGCCAAGATCTTGTGCGGGTTGGGGATCGTGACGACACATAAGGTAGTCGAACGATCCGGCAAGGATTTAGTTGGAGAGCATCTGGGCGATTCTGAGAAGAAACTGCGTGATGCAGTGGCCCAAGCTCTCGACGGGGTGCTGTTCATCGATGAGGCCTACTCGTTGGTCAGCGCAGAGAACAAGGGGTCCAACGCCGACGCATTCGGTAAGGCGGTGGTCGACACCTTGCTGACTTACATGGAAAACCAGCGGCACCGGCTCGTGGTTATCATCGCCGGCTACGAATCGGAGATCGACCAACTGCTAGCGACCAACGTGGGATTGCCGGGCCGGTTCGCGCATCGTTTCCGGTTCAATACCTATAGCACCGAGGAGCTTATCGCAATCGCCGATGTCCTTGCCTCTCACCGTGACGACACCCTGGCTGACGATAGTGTCGAGCTGCTCGGTGACACCTGCGATCAGCTCTCGACGATGACCACCGAGGCTGCCGTCAAGGACCCGGTCCAGGTCCTTGAGGGCGTGCTGACGCAACTACGCGCAGATCCGGACGCGCGCCAGCAGGCCGCTCTGTTGCGTTGGACGCGTGATCAATTGGTGGCGATGACTGCCACGTCAGCGCGTAGTGCGGTCGATTTGGTCGGTAATGGCCGGTTTGTGCGCAAGGTGCTGGAGGCGGCTGCAGATTTTCGTGATGTGCGCGTGGACGACGAATGCTCCGAGGAGGAGGTCGATGAGTCTGTGCTGATGACGATTCAGGGTGCGGACATGACGCGTGCGCTGCATAAGGTGCTGTCGAGTGAATCCACTTCTAACGGTATGGATTTGACGCTGGCGTTGAAAAGTAGGGGGATCTGATGCCGTTCTTGCCGACATCGAAGCTACAGGTCAGTGGCTATAAATATTTGGTGGCGCGGCTACACCATGCGTTGACGCGTCACGATACGCGGATGCAGTTGGATCCGCGGCGGTCCACGGGCATGTCGCAGATCGCTGGGGTGGCGTTGACTGCGGTGGTGCTGTTGGGGTGTGCGGCGTTGGCGTATTTCAAACCGCAAGGGTTGCGTGATAATTCGCGGATTGTGCAGGCACGGGAGTCTTCGCAATTGTTTGTCACGATCGATAATCAGATGCACCCGGTGCTAAATCTGGTGTCAGCACAGTTGATTGTGGGTAGTCCGGAGCAGGCGGTCCAGGTCAAACCGCAAGAAGTGCAACAGATGCCGCGGGGGCAGCTGGTGGGGATCGCTGGTGCGCCCGAGCAGGTATCTCAGCCCGCTGGCGCGGATTCTGTGTGGGCGGTGTGCGATGTGATCGACCATCCGGGTACGGCGCTGCCGTCAACGCACACCGCGGTGATCGCCGGTGATGAGCAGGCGACGTTGGCTGCTGATCCGTCCGCGGCCCGGATTGTGCAGGGCCCTGATCAGGCGACGTGGTTGCTCAACAACGGAATGCGTCGGCGCATCGATGTCAATGATGCGGCGCTGGTGCTGGGGTTGGGATTGCAGCGGTTCCCCGGCATTGACGTGATCAGCTCGGCGCTGTTCAACGCTATCCCTGCAGGTCGGCCGATTACCTCACCGGTGATTGCCGGTGCCGGTTCGCCGCCGACGTATCCCATTGGCGAAGGTGCCGTGATCGGCTCGGTTCTTCGTGTGCCGCAAGCAGGTTCGGTGAACTGGTATGTGGTGCTGGCCGAGGGGGTGCAACAGATCCCCGAGGTGATGGCTTCGGTGATCCGCAACACTGACGCGTTCGGTGCTGCAGTGCCTGCGACGGTGGCCCAGGATGTGATTGCGCGCATGCCGGCTGCCGCGCCGGGCCTGGACACGACGATGTTCCCGGACAAGCCGCTGCACGCGGCGACGTCGCTGGCTGCGCCGGTGACGTGCTGGCAATGGAGAAAAAACGCTGGGGAGCAACAGTCCTCGTATCGGGTGGCGTTCACGCCGGCGCTTCCGCTGACCGAGGATCAGCGCCGTTTGTGGCGTCACAATCTAGTGTCCAAGCCAACTGTGTCGATGTATGCCGCCCCCGGTTCGGGTTTCTACGCCCAGACCACCGGGGCTGATCCACGCTCGCCGGCCACCGAGACCCGTTGGTGGGTGTCAGACCGCGGTGTGCGTTACGGGCTGTCCGAGGAGGCGGCCGCGGCCCTAGGGTTGAAGTCGCCGCTGCCCTCGCCGTGGCCAGTTTTGGAGATCTTGGCTGCGGGGCCAGGGTTGTCGAAGCAGTCCGCGTTGGTCGCGCAAGACACCGTGCCGCCATCGCCTCTGGCGGTGGCCCTGAACGAAGGAGCAGCGGCGCGATGAGTGTCGAACCATGGATTCCGCCGAGGCTGCGCGCCGAGGTGCCCTCGACTAAGGACGTCACGGTCGCCACGGATGTTCCTGCGCCGCCGGAGGTCAAGGAAGTGGTTCCGCCAGGCAAGCTTCAGCGGGTACTGCCGTTGATTATGGTGGTGGCGATTGTCGGGATGCTGGGCATCTTCTTGGTCAGTGGTGTGCGGCGGATGACCAGCCCTATGATGCTGCTGTTCCCAATTATGTTCGCGTTTTCGGCGTTGGGAATGCTCGGCGGTAACGGTGGGCGGGGAGGTCCGAACACCGGTGAGATCAACGGGTTACGGCAGCAGTACCTGAAAATGCTGACCAAGCTGCGTAGCACCGTATATGCACGGGCGAACGCTCAGTACAAGTTTTTGGCGCATTTCGCGCCGCCGCCGTCGGCGTTGGCGGCGATGGTGGGCGGGATACGGATGTGGGAGCGAAACAAGCCCGCCAAGGACCCCACGTACTTTCTCGCCGCCCGAGTGGGGGTGGCGCGTCAGAAGTTGGGTGGCGGGATGCAGATGGCCGATGCGCCACCGGAATCGGTGATTGAGCCGGTATGCCGCGGTGCCGCTGAACGGTTTTTCCGCGCTCATCGCGCCGTCGAAGGCCTGCCGGTGGTGATCGACTTGAAGACGCACCGCAGTGTGCAATTTTTTGGGGATGGCGACTCTGCCGGGTTGATCCGGTCAATGCTGTTGCAGTTGACGGTGTTTCATCCGCCAAACCTGGTGCTGGTTGCGGTCGTGACCGACAATCCTGAGCAGTGGGATTGGATCAAATGGCTTCCCCACAACCAGAACCCGCATCGCATCGATGCGCTGGGCACCGAGCGCATGGTGTATCGGCCTGGTGAGGCTGCGGCCGCTTTGAAGGACGTTCTCGCTGGGCGCGGGGACTTCTCGGCTGATGCCCAATATCAGGGCGAGAAGCAGACTGATGAAGGGCGTCAGCCACTTCCGTGGCTCATTGTGGTCGCCGACCGTGTAGCCGTGCCGGGGTGCGGTGAGGGGATGGAGGCGGTCACGGTGCTGCGCCGCGGCGGGCTCGACGAAGACGGCCTGGAGGCATTCGGGGCGCGGGTGCACATCGGGGGCGACGGTTCGGCACTCAAGCGCCGGATGAGTGCTGATGATGCACTGACGTACTGGCTCAGCGCGGTGGACTGTGTCGATGAGCCTCATGCCCGGCAAGTGGCCCGAAAGATGTCTCGGTGGCGTGCTGCCACCGATCAGCAAGTGGTCGGTGCGCGTTCCGGCGGCGTTGTGGAGATGGAGCGTTCCTGGGCGAATCTGCACGGTGTGCCTGACCTTGGGTCGATGGGCACTAGCTTGTGGCGCGAGCATCGAGAGGGCGATCCAGACCGGATGCGGACCCCGATCGGGTGGGATCGCAACGGTGCGCCGGTGATGCTTAAGATCGCCGAAGAAGCTGAGCAGGGGATGGGGTCGCATGGACTGATCCTGGGCTACACCGGATCAGGCAAGTCGACGTTCCTTGTTCAGGTTTTGATGGGGTTGTGCAGTCGGTTTACCCCAGAAGAGTTGAACCTGGTGCTCATCGACTACAAGGGTGAGTCCACATTCGACGGGTTCGAAAAGCTCAAGCACACCGTGGAAATCATCTCTAATCTGAGTTCGCAGGACATGATCGATCGTCTCAGTGCGGTGTTGCGCGGCGAGGTTGAACGCCGGCAGCGGCTGCGTAGCGAGATGGGTATGAAGACGATCGGTAAGAAGTTCCGTGATGCGCGGCAGTATTTGAAGGCGCGTGAGCGGGGCGCCAAGATTCCTCCGTTCCCCACGCTGCTGGTCGTGACTGATGAGTTCACTGCGTTACTCAAGGAGCATCCGGAGTTCAAAGACGATTATGAACATCTTGCGCGGCAGGGCCGTTCGGATCGGATTTGCTTGATGTTGGCGACCCAGTCGTTAACTGGGGTGTCGGTTGGGCAGTTGTTGTCGAACTGCGGATGGAAGATCGCGATGAAAACCGCCAGTGGCACTGATTCGGCGGCGGTCATCGAAACCAAGGATGCATATCATCTGGAGCATCCGGGTGAGGGCTATTTGAAGGTCGGTGGCGCTGAGCCGCGGTACTTCCGGGGCGCCAGTGTCTACGACCCGTACTTTCCGGCCACCGGGCAAAGCGGCCCCGCCGGAAAGTCTCAGGAGGGCGGCGGGGTGAATGCGGTGGCGCCCTTTAGCGCCACACCAGTGCCGGTGCCTGGCCTCAATGAAGACGAGGAAGAGCACGCGCCGGTCGAGCACACCGCCGAGGAGATCGACAACGCACCCGAGGTGGGCTCGGTTGTGCTCACACAGCTGGAAAACAAGGGCCCGGACATCCACAAGATGTGGTTGCCGCCGCTGCTGCGGCCACGGCCGGTCGGCGAGTTGGTGGCCGCCAGTGGATTGGCTGTCGGTGATAGAGCCGTGCTCACCTTGCCGATCGGTTTGTTGGATGTGCCCTATCAGCACCACCAAGAGGTTTACGCCGTCGATCTGACCGACGCCAACTTGGCGATGCTCGGCAGGACCCGCTCAGGCAAATCCGTGGCGATGCAAACCCTGGCGGTCTCGGCTGCCTCGCTCAACAGCCCGCGACAGCTGCAGATTTACGGGCTTGACTTCAGCGCCGACGGCAAACTTCTGGGACTTGAAGGATTGCCGCATGTTGGCGGCGTAGCTATGCGCGGCAACGTCGACGAGATCAAGCGGGTGATCGCTGAGGTCGAAGAAGTCGCGACCAAACGCAAGGAGCTGTTCCGGGCCAGCCGCATCGCCGGCGGCATGGCAACCTACCGGAACAGGTTGGCTGAGAAGACCATTGAAGACGACGGCCTCGGCGATGTCCTGCTGCTGCTGGACGGATTCGATGCGTTCAAAGATGACCATGACGATCTGATCCCGCGCATCGCGGATCTGGTCAACAACGGTCTGGCTGTGGGTATCCATGTGGTGGTGACAGTGCAGGTTTTCTCCACTCTCGGTCGCAGCCTCAACCAGTCGTTCAGCAAGCGCATCGATTTCAAATTGAACTCGCCGGAAATGTCAGGCGTCGGTAACAAGAAGCTCGCCGAGGCAATCCCCGCCGATGTGCCGGGCCGCGCCCTCGATTTGTCCGTCGGCCTGCACCTGATGATCGGTGCACCTCGTCTTGATGATGTTGCAGCCGTTGACGATCAGGGGTTGGTCGCGGCGGTGGCCACGATTGCAGACAGGTGGAAGGGCCAGTCCGCCCGGCAAGTTCGCGTACTGCCGAGCCGGGTGGCCGCGTCCGATTTGCAGCTTGCAGCCAACTCGCGCCACTCAATGTGGACGGTTCCGATCGGACTCTACGAAAAGGATCTGTCGGCGGTTCCGATCGATTTCTTGTACGACAAGCACCTCAATGTGTTCGGTGGCCCCAAGTGCGGCAAAACCCATCTCCTAGCAGCAATGCAGGGGTACCTGACCTCCCGGTTCACCCCGGAGGAAGTCAAGTTCGTCGTGGTCGATTTCAAGGGCTCAAAGCTGCTCGACGGTCTCGACGAGGACTATCTGCTGCGGTGGACCGGCAAGGAGGCGGTCGCCAACCCCGATCACGACCCGCGGCAAGTGGGCTCGCCGGCCAAGATTCTGCGCGACGTGCAGCGCACCGGGTTGGTGACCAACCCGAGCGAGCTGGCGCCGGTCATGCTCGATATGGCCGCATCGATGGCAAACCGTCGCCTCAAGGGCGGCGAATCCCTGGAGGTCCGCAAGGCGCGGTCGTGGTGGGATGGCCCTGAGATATTCATCTTCGTCGACGACTACGCCGCGGTGCACAGCGCCGCGCCAGGTGCGTTCGCTCCGCTGGCTGAGACGTGGGCCAACGCACCTCAGGTGGGTATGCATTCGGTCGTTTCATGCCCCATGTCGATCGCCAACCGGGTGTTGGGTGCCACTAATTCGTTGATCAAGCTCAACAATGATTCGGGCAGCGCGAACCTGGTGATGGACGGTCTGCGCAACGAAGGACCTGTGCTGTCGATTCGGTTGGAACGCAAAACCACCGGCCGCGGGCTTCTGCTGAGCCTGGACGGCCAGGAAGTCATCCAAACCCCGGTGGTCGCGGCACTTGAGGATGAGCAGTGACCCCGGGCGGAATCGCCGCACCTATTAGCCAGTTTCAGGGCGACCTCACCCGGTTGATGCTGATGAAGTCGGTGTTGACGTGCGCACGCGAGGGGGTGCTCTCGCCGAAGTGGCGCCAGGAGATCCCCGCGGCTGTGGCCAGCGCACTGGGGCAAAGCGGCGAAGACTGCGTGAACACCGCTGCGGTTTCTGCGGTAGCCGCTATCGCGCCGGCAGCGTGGGAACCTGACACGCGTTCTGGGTGGCGGCGATCGCTGGATGAATGGTTCGAGGCCGTCAAGCTATGCCACCACGACATCGAATGCTCCGCGACCCACCTGGCCGACGCTGTGAAAGTCGAGCTCGGAGAGTGGGCGCCTGTCTCCGTGATCGAGGTGGACCTGGCTACGGCGTCCTACAGGGCAGGAATGGCAGCTGGGGGCCTGGATGTGGACTGGTATGACTGGCTGCTTGAGCGCGTCAACCACTGGCCAGATCCGGTACGCCGCGACTACCAGCTTGACCTGATGACGCTGGAGCCGGACTATCGCGCCACTGTTGAGCGTCTTCCTGAGTATTGGCGTTGATCAAGACGGTTCCAGTTGAGGAGATCTTCACGAAGGCACGGCCCGAGGCGGCTTTGCTCGAAGTCCTCTTGCAGGGTGTGCAGCAGCGTGGGACGCTGGTGAAAAGTGTGGCTCCATATTCCTAGGAAGGGGTGGGTTCAATGGTCGAATCATTGACGGTGAACGCGGAGGCGTTGCTGTCGGGGGGTGCGGCTGTTGCCGGTGTCACCGGCCAGCAGACCGCGGCCTCGGCGGCGGCGACGCCTTTGGTGGCGGGATTGGCGCCTTCGGGTATCGATACCGTCTCGATGCTGGCCTCGGTGGCGTTTAGCGCTGAAGGCGTGCAGGCGGGCCTCACCGCCCAGGAGGCGGCGGCGATGCTGGGGCTTGCGGCCGAGGGGATGTCGGCAGTCGGGGAGTCCTACGACGCCGTTGACCTTGCCGGCGCCGCGCGAGTCCTGTGACCTGTAGGCCACTCGATGGAATGGCATGGGCTGCCGCCAGAGGCCAATACTGGCCGTCTGATCGCTGGAGCTGGCGCTGAACCCTACTTGCAGGCTGTCGGTGGGTGGCAGGGGCTAGCTCTGGACTTCACGGCAGCTCTTGCTGCGCTGCGCACGGCAATCGCCGCAGTATCCGCGTCCTGGCAGGGTATGGCGTCCTCTGCCGCGCAAGCCGCGTTCGAGCCGTATCTGAACTGGATGGTGGCGACCATCGCGATCTTCGAGGCGCGTTCGGCTTCTGCCGCGGCCCAGGGTGCCAGTTATGGCACCGCCGTTGTGGCCACCCCGACACTGGGGGAGCTTGCGGCTAATCACTTCACGCATGGGGTGCTGGAGGGCACGAATTTTTTGGGATGCAACACCATTCCGATTGGCGTGAATGAGTTTGAATACCTTGTCGTGCTGTGGAATCGGGCGGCCGAAGCCATGGACGAATACTCGGCTGCTACCGGCGTCAACACGGCATTCGACCCGTTCACGATTGCGCCGAGCATTATGGCGGCCCCAGGGGCTCCTGAGTCTGGGTTGGCGGCGATTTTGGCTCAGGCCGCCGCTGCGCTGCCTGAAAGCGCCGGCCGGGACGCATTGTTGGCTGAGCTGCAGGTGGCCGCCACCGAAGGGGCAGCGCGCGGGCAAGCCCAGCAAGTGGCTCAGCTGGCCGCTTCCTCGGCGGGTGATTTCTCTGGTGGGCAGATCGCGCAGGACGGCGCTTCGCAGACATCGACCCAGAGCACCCAGATGATCACTCAAATGGTGTCGCAGGTGCCCCAGCAGGCGAGTCAGATGGGGCAATCCGTGGGGCAGGCACCTCAGCAGCTGATGCAAAGTGCCAGTCAGCCGTTGCAGCAGATCACGCAACTGTTTCAGGGGATGAGCGGCGGCGACTTGGCTAATCAGGGAATTACGCCGTCCGAGTTGGCGTCGCATTTCGGCTCACCAGAGCAGCTGGGCGCCTACGGTACTAGTGCGGTCGGTTCCAGTGGTGGAGGGTTCAGCGGGGCTGGACTACTTTCGGCGAGCTCCTCGAGTAGCAGCGCGCTGCGTGCCCCTGCGGGCTGGACGCAGCCCGTTGCGGCCGGGCCGACCGATGAAATGGTTCGGACCACCGCGACGGCGACCGGAAGCTCGGGGGCTGTGGGCAGTGGCACCGGAATGATGGGGCCGATGTCCGGAATGCATGATCGCTCGGAAGGCTCGGTGATCACTCTTGATGAACCGGTCGCCGAGGAGCGGGACGTGGTGACCACGCTGGGCTTTGAAGTGTTCGACGAAGACAGCCCAGCGCGCTGGTGATCGGTAGAGGGGGATTTCGGTGATCAAGCGGGTGGGTGGGATAGCTCGGTTGCCGAGAGCCCTGGTGGTTGATGGTCCTCTTGCGTTTGCCGCACGGATCGTTTTGGCTGGTACCAGAGAGGTGTTCGACAAGCTTCCGCGTCGCTGTCTCTGGGCGCGGGCCATCCCTACGGGGGTGGTTTGACCACGGAGACAGCGGATCAGAATGTACGGCTATCACACGAGACAACAAACTAAGGAGTGAGTATCAATGCTTCAGGCGCTCAGTACTGACACTGCAGCACAGAAGGCGGTCGCTGATTCGATCGCCTCGACCGCTGCGACCGAGAAGTCGACTATTCAGGCGTTCCTGGATGAGGTGCAGGCCCTGCAGGCCAGGTTCCAGGGCGAAACTGCCCAGGCTACGCAGACCAAGGCTACGCATCTGCACGAGGTGGGCATCATGTTGTGCAACCATCTCGAAAGCATCTCCGAGCGGGTCGGTCAGTCCGCCGGCGGCTACATCAATGTGGATTCCGACGGAGCTAACACCGTGGCGTCCAGCGGTTCGGTCGCCTTCTAACAACGCCATTCCCAATTTCTTTTAATAGATAAAGGAGAATTTTCAAATGGAACAAATTTGGGATTTCCAGGTCATTCATGCGGCGATCTCCGTATTGCGTGGCCATTCCAACACCATCCAGGGCCAGAATGAGGCACTCGAAGGCCACTTGGCGCAAGGGCAGTCGGTTTGGCAGGGTGAAGCATCGGACATGTGGGGTCTTGAGCAGAAAACACTCAATGACCACGGCAACGAATTCCGTACGGCGGTCGAGTCGTACCTGAACGCGGTCGAGGAGTCCACGCATCACACCCATGGTCAGGAGTTGACGAACGCGGGATCGTTTGGGTCCTGAACACACCGCCAGATAAATATATCGGCACGGGTATAAGATGCCCGTGCCGATATATTTTTTTCGGCATAGTGTGCCCATGTGATTTTCATTCAGGGGGTGTTACGGTCAATACATGAGCAATGACGACGATCCGTATCGGGGAGCATTTACGCAGCCGGGTCACGGCATCGAAGCACCGCGGCAGCCACCCGCGGCAAATCATTCGGCGCCAGCGCCGTACTCCAACCCTGGTGCCTATTACCGGCCGACTCATCAGCCCCCTTACGGACAACCCTCCTATCCTGCAGCGCCAGTGCAGCAGCCCCCAGCCACGGCATTGGTCCCGGCGCGCGGCAGTGACCATCACGTCGCGCTGGACAAAGCCGATACCCGCCGCCGGATGTCAGTGCCGGCCAAAAACGGCTGGCGAGCCGGGCTGAACGCCTTGCCCTGGGTGAGCATCGGCCCCGGCAAGGACGAACGCTACGAAATTTCGTTGAAGGAGAGGGTGGTTCGGCCAGTGCGCGCCACCTTCACTGTGTTGGTGCTCAACTTGAAGGGCGGGGTGGGTAAAACCGTTGCCACCAAAGTGCTTGGGTCGCAAATGTGCAGTGTCCGCGGCGATAAAGTGATCGCCGTCGACCTCGATGGCGATGCGGGAAACCTCACTGAACGCCACGGCCGCGAAACCGACTTGTCCATCATCGATCTGGTGTCCGACGCTTCGGTGAAGCGTTATCACGATGTGCGAGCGCATACTTCCTCGGACATGGTGTCCAAGCTGGAGGTGCTCGGTCAGCCGCGGTTCGCCAGTTCAGATCGTCTGGTTGGGCCCGATGACCTCGGCCGGACTATGGGGCATCTGCAGGAGTACTACTCGGTGGTGCTACTCGATTGCGGAACCGCGCTCAAGACCCCGCTGGTGAGTGCTGCACTCGGGCAGGCCGGCGCCTTGGTGATCGTGACGTCCGCTTCCGGTGATGCGCTGCTGCAAACCGATGAGACGCTGGAGTGGTTGCGGAACAACAACTATCAGAAACTGCTCGACAAAGTGGTGCTCATCATCAACCACACCGACACCGACAAGCCCAACGTTGTTGTGCCCAAGGTCGTCGAACAGTTCTCTCGCAAGATCCCCTTGGCGCGGATCTTTGTGGCGCCCTTCGATAAGCATGTGCACGAGGGCCGCGAAATCAATCTCGAATTGCTGTCGAAGACAACGCGGCGGCGCTACCTCGAAATCGCGGCGGCTGTCTCGGACATGTTCCCGAAAACGGCCTGACACAACATCTTCCGGGAGGGCACATTCATGGCGGTGACGCCGAACAGGACCGCGCTGTCACGGGTGGCTGTGTGGTATGCGGGCAGCGGTACCAGCACCCAAAAAGACCTGGTTCTGCCTACGCAGGCGCCGATCCACGAATACATCAGCGATGTCGTAGACGCTCTGAGCGCTGACCACGTGTTGGCCGCTCCCGTGGGCAGCACCTGGACGCTGGCCACCGTCTCTGGCCCTCTTGAGCCTGTGCAATCGCTCGCGGGTGCCCGGATTCGCGACGGCGTTGTTCTGGAGTTGCGCGCGGTCAGCTCCACTGAGCGCTATCGCACCGTCCGGGAAGATGTCGTGGATGCCGTTACCGATGCAGCCGCATCCGCGGGCGATCCCTTCGACGAGACTGCGGCCCGGCGCGCCGGGTTGGTGGCTTTGAGTGTGGGTGGGGTGGCCCTGTGTGCGGCCCAGTGGATGCAGTGGGTGGCGAGCGGCTATTCGTGGTGGTGGGTGCTTGCCGGGGGTGTCGGCACCCTGGTGGCGTTCATCGGCATGTGGTCGGCCGTGCACCGGTATCAGGCGCAGGACGCCGCCACCGCATGGATGGTGGTGTGGCTAGCAGCCGTTGCGTTCACAGGACAACTCATCCCGATCTCCGAACGCACCGGTGCGGTGGGACTGGCGCACCTGATGGTGTCTGCGGTCGCGGTGGCCGGGGCTGCGGTATGGGCGGCGCTGATCACCGGCCGGCATCTGGCCATCTTCACCGCGATAACCGCCAGCGGCTGCGCTGTTGCCGCGATTTGTGCCGTCGCGCAATACACCAGTGTGGCGCCTTCGGCGATCGCAGCCGCGGCGGTGATCGCCGGTCTTATCGGCTTGCAGAACGCGCCTGCGGTCGCGGCCAGCTTCGCGCGGATCACGCTGCCTCGGGTGCCTGCTGACGGCGAATCAGAGCCTGAGATAGGGGAGATCAGCGAATCCGAACTCGCCACAGTACGGCGCCGTGCTCGCCGCGCGGTGCAGATGACGACAGGATTGATCGTGGCGGCGACAGTGACTACCGCCGGCGCAGCAGTCTGGACCATGGATCCGCATTCCTATCATCACCGGATCGAGCTGATCATCGTGGCTTGTGTGGTGGTGATATTCGTGACCTGGGGTCGCACGTTATCCAATGCGCTGCAAGCGTATTGGATGTTCGCCGGTGCCGGGTTTGCGCTCTTGGGCGCGGCGACAAGGCTGCTGCTGGCCGACTCAGAAGGCTGGAAGCCTGTTGCGGTGGTCGGCGCCGTGGTGGCTGTGCTTGCGGTGCTGGTGGTGATCGCCATCCTAGTCACCCCCAACGGGGTAAACCCAAGAATCAGTCGGGCCGTGGAGATCTTCAGTGCCATAACGTTGGTGCTGGTGTATCCGTTGGCGGCCTGGGTGACCGGCATCTTCGCGTTGGTGCGAGATCTGCGGATCGGATGAGCATGCTAGTCGTGCGGACAGCTGCGGTGTTCGGTGTGGTCGCGTTGGTGGTCGCCTCAGGCGGCGGCGGAACAGCTGCAGCGATACCGCCCCCGATAATCGATGCTGGCGCGGTGCCACCCGATACGGTCGGACCTGAAAGGCCGATGCAACAGCGCGTCCAGTGCCAGACACCCGGTGTGCTGCCCGCCTCGAATTTCGCGGACCCTCCACCGGGCTGGCGGCTGTTGAACCTTGAGGCCACAAGGCCTTTCGCCACCGGCGCCGGGGTGGCGGTGGCCGTCATTGACACCGGTGTGACCCCCAACCCTCGGCTGCCACACCTGCGTCCCGGCGGGGATTACGTGATGGACGGTGACGGACTGTCCGACTGCGACGCGCACGGCACGTTAGTGGCCGGAGTTATCGGAGCCGCGCCAGCACCGGGTGATGCGTTCGTGGGTGTGGCGCCCGAGGCGACGTTGATATCCATCCGACAATCCTCAACGCATTTCAATTTGCAGAACCCCACTCAGTCCGATGACCCAAACGACAGCGAGACCGGTATCGACCTGCGTGCTGAGGCACGTGCCGTGGTGCATGCGGTGAATCTGGGGGCCTCGGTGATCAACATTTCGATGGTCTCGTGCCTCAAAGCAGTCCGGCATGCCGATGACAGTGCTCTGGGAGCGGCGGTGCATTGGGCTGTCAATGAACGCAACGTGGTCGTTGTGGCCGCCGCCGGTAATACTGGCGGAGATTGCAAGCAGAATCCGGCGCCTCCGGGCACCGATCCTGGGAGCTGGGCCAATGTCGTGACTATTTCCTCGCCGTCGTGGTGGGCCGACGATGTGTTGTCGGTTGGATCGGTCCAAAATGATGGGGCGCCGTCGTCGACAACACTGCAAGGCCCGTGGGTAGATCTTGCAGCACCGGGGGAGAACGTGGTCAGCGTGGGGAACTTCCCTGATGGTCGTCTTGTGAACGCTTTACCGGGTGAGGACCAGGTGTTGGTGCCGTTGTTCGGGGATTCGTACTCGGCGGCCGTGGTCACCGGGGTAGTTGCGCTCGTGCGTCAAAAGTTCCCTGAGCTGACCGCTCGCCAGGTCATGTATCGGCTCAAGGCCACCGCGCATGCTGGGCCAACCACCCCCGATCCTGCAATAGGTTGGGGTGTGGTCGACCCGCTGGCCGCATTGACGTGGAATGTTCCGAATCCTGCCCCGATGCTCCCGGTCAACAGTGTGATCCATCCGGCACCGCCGCCTCCGGGGCCTGACTACCAACCGCGCAGGTTCGCTTCCTATGGACTTGGTGGTCTAGCTGTGGTGGTCGTGCTTGCTGGCGGCGCATGGGCTGCGTTACGCAGACGGGACCGAAAAGTCCGGGGGAAGCATTCATGAGCGCCCAATCAGCGACCACAACAACTGGGTTCACTAAGCCACCGATGTTCGGGTTGCGATTCAGTACGCCCAGGATTGTGACGGTGTGCTTGGTCTCGATGGCATGGCTGGCTGCCACAGTCGGTCGTTTACACCCCGCCGCCGTGGTCGTCGTGCCAATGGTGTTGTCGGTGTTGGTGTTCGTCACTATCTACCACGTCGCGGTGACTCACTGGACATTGACGTGGTGGGGCTGGCGTCAAAGCCGCACACAGATTCCCTCGGCTCCGCCGCTTGCTGTCGACGTCTTCATCGACGACACGGCCATTGGTGTGGTGGAGGAAAACGAGCAGATGGTGACTTTGATTGAGTTGCACAGTGATCCGCTGGCACCAGCGGTGGTCACCGACACTGAAGAGCGCACGGCCAACAAGTTGGCAATGGCTGATCTGGCGGAAATCATTAGCGAGGTCCTGGACGTTCGCATCGATACCGCAGACTTTCTCTGCAACGGATTTCGAGCCGCTGGCGGTTTCGCCGGTCTCTATCAGCAGATGACCGGGCCTACCGTGGGGCCCGCTCAGCGGCGTAGTTGGATCATCTTACGAACCCAGCTACTGAACAATCTCACGGCAATTGACCGCCGCGGCGGTGATGCAAAGGCGGCACGAAAGGTCGCTGCCGCAACATGTTTGCGTGTTGCCGACACCCTGGCACGTTCTGGTATTGATGCCCGCCCCGCGGATGCGGCAACGATCGACGCGGTCAACGACGAACTGCGAGACGACCCGCCGGCCGCCGATCATTGGTCACATCTGGAAAGCCGCAACAGCTTTACTGGTGTGTACCACGCCGACCCAGACCACGTGGATGTCGATTCCCCGCAGTGGTGGACTTGGTCTGTGTCCCAGGAAGTTACGACCCTGGTGAGGCTGACTCCGTCCGCCACGGACACCACTCGGATCGCCGCGCTGGTGAGGTATCGAACCAGCGCCCCCACTCCGGCGCCCCCGGTGTCGCGGCTCGGTCCTCTGTACGGTGTGCAGTCCGCGATGTGGCAGCAGTTCCGGGTCGGGTATCTGCCGACGGTCGCCCCGATCCCCTCGGCGGCTTTGACTAGCAAAAATCCGAAGCTGCCATTCGGGCCGGCCGGACCCCTGATCGGCCAAATCGGTGATCCCCTTGACCACAGCTATGCCCATCTGCCGCTGGCCGGCCCCATCACCGTGCTATGCCAGAGCCCGACGCTGCTCAAACAGATCGCGTTGCGCGCCACTACGACCGGAAGACCCCTGGTGGTCGTTAGCGATGAACCCGAGGCGTGGCGACCCATCGTGTCGATGGCTACCTCCGGGGTCATCCTCGATCGATATCCCGCGCATTGGCGGGCCATCGAGCCCGATGATGACGACTCGGCTGCTGATGGCGATACCGCCACCTCCGCGCCAACGCCCGGGCCCGACATCGATCCACGAGCCATATTGGTGATCGATACCGACGAGGACTGGCCAGAGAACCTGCCACAAGTCACGATCCTGACCGGTGACGAAGCATGCGATTCCGATGTCGAGTTGGTCGATACCGACGATAAACAGGGTTTTACCCTGAAAATCCGGACGGGCATGACCGCGCGAGTTCGCTCCGCACCAGCTCATGAGGAACGACGCATTCTGGGGGTCAATCCGCCCACCACGCCGATTTCCGTCAGCCCGCCAGCGCCGCGGCCACCAGTTGAGGCGCCGCGCGACATCAGCCCCGTATCCGACACCGGCGGCCACCTCACTGCCGAAGCTGCCGCACAAGAACAGCCAGCTTCATCCATGACCACCTCGCAGCACAGTCCGTCGACGTCGGACCGCGTTCAACACGAGCAGATCAGCGATCAACAACCACATCTACGGTTCGAACCCATCGCGAAGGACGACACATCAGACACAGGGCCGTTGCCTCAACGGTCAGCGCCAACACCATCGAATCCGCCTCAGGTACAACCACATCAAAGCGCAATCCCCCACACGCCGGCTGCCTCTCCGGGTCAGAAAACTGATTGGGCTAGCGCCGTGCAACGCATGCGCCGGGCCAATGGCCGCCATCGCGCACCCGATGATCCCGAACATCACCCCTCAATAACAGAGGAACCCATACCCAGGCCGCAGCCCGCTGATACTCAGGCCCCGACCCGTCCCAACGACCAATAGTCAGCCCTTTCCCGTCTTTTCACGCAGTCAGGACGTCATGGCCAAGAAAGTGACCGTTGAACTCGTCGATGACATCACCGGCGAATCAGGTGCTAGTACAACCCAATTCAGCCTGGACGGGATCGACTATGACATCGATCTGAACCCCAGCAACGATCAGAAGTTGCGCGCGGTGCTGGCCCCATGGATCACCAAAAGCCGCCGGACCGTCAACAGCGACGGACGCGGGACCGTGCCTTCGAGCACCAACGGTAGCTGTGGCCGGCCCGACATGCATCACATCCGAGTCTGGGCGGTGGCCAACAACATGAAAGTCCCGGCCCGCGGGAAGATGCCGACCGCAATCATCGCCGCCTACGACAGCCGATAGCACCCAGGGCCCCTGGTTATCCTTCTTGCGCGCCCACGGCAGATCGGGTGGTCTTGCAAACGGGTGTTTCGACGACAACCGTTGAACGCATGGCGGCTACACCCGACGCGACATATACCCCTGCACCTATTGGGCACAATCCGAGTAGAGACCAGAAGCCACAGCGCCGAACCTTTTGGGCCATTCTGGTTTTCGCCACTATCACCTCCATCACCGGTAACGTCACCCACGCACTGTTGAACGTGCAGGAACGTTCGACGCTGATGCTCACCGTGGCGGCCGCCGTCGCCGTGATTCCCCCCACTGTGCTGCTACTCGCAACGCACTCCGTCGGGCTGCTCGTGCGCTCGATCAACTCTGGCTGGGTCTACAAGGCTGCCGTCATGATCACTGTCACCTTGGCGGCGTTCGCGTTCCGGCTCAGTTTCGATGCTCTCAAGGAGCTCGCGATCCATGCCGGAGTGCGCAACTCCATCGCCTGGCTCTGGCCTCTCACTGTCGATCTGAGCATCGGTCAAGCCACCTTGGCGCTGCTGTCCTTGGATCGCCCCAAACAGCGTCCACACAGTCAACAGACCCCCGAAGAAAACGGGGCTGCTGCGGGGGAGTGTGACATCGAAAGCGTAAACATTGCGCAGCTAGGTGACTCGTCGAACAACACCCGCGATGGTCTGAGGCCAGAACTTCACATCACTGCCGACTCTGCTGTTCCCGCTACAGGTGGGCGAGCGGACTTGTGGTCGGACGTCGCTGAAACCCTTGTCCGTGAGAAGGTGACCTCCAAATCGGTGGAAAAGACCGCCGATGTGCTGCGTCTGTGGGATCAGCACATCCCGCCCACCACCATTGCTTCACGCACTGGCATTCATCGCGACACCGTCAGCAACATCATCAGTGGCGCCGAGGACCTGCTGTCCACCGCAGACCGGCTGCACGCGTAAGGGAAGGGGCCGTCCGTGAGTACCGTACACCGTCGCAGATAGGGGCCGTTCGCTGTCGACGAGGCCGAAGACAGCCCCTTTCCCGCCTTGGCGCCGGGAGCCGCCTACAGCCATGACCAGGTTGTGCACGGAATGAGCACCATCACCTATCTGCGGATGCGGTACCGGGCGTCGGCCACACGCACGCCACGGCACCGTGCGGATACCAGCTCGACCCGGGCGACCCCGAGCAAGCCCACCACACGCGAGGGAAAGCCCCTCGTTGCACGGCCCGCTCACACAGCCGCGCCCTATTTCCAGCCCGGCGCAACAACATTGAGGAACCGGGATGCACCAAAGACGGAAACCATCACAGATGATCATCCTCATATCCCGCCGCCTACCACACGGAATCCATTCCAACGCAAATACTCTCGGAAGGAATCAGCCTCATGCCCACCCGCTATGACATCGGCCTTATTGTCGGAATCGACCTGTTGACCGTCGGCGCGATTGCGCTGCTGCTCACCCTGATCATCTCTAGCCGGAAAATCCTGGCCACAGCAAGACAAGGACACGTGACAGCGCCAGCGCTTATCACTACCGGGCTGCTGCTGCTCACAATGATGTTGCTGAAAACACCACTATCAGCACAGCCTGGGCTTCACTGGTGGAAAGAGCCAATCACCGACAGCTGGGACCTCAACCTCACCATCGGCGCGGCACTCTACCCAGTCATTACGACGCTGATAGGCATCGCTTTCGCGGTCAGCGCCGCGCCGCTGGCCATTTCGATCCGGCAGTGGCTCGATGCGGCACATTCAACCACCTCACCCGAGCTCACCAACCGTCAAGATCTGCGCCGCCGATACAGAATGTCACGTACCGAAGCCCAGCTCGCAGGCGCGATCTCCCATTTCCTGCTCACATCCGAAGAGGGGCGGCGCACCGGAACCATCGTGTGGGACCGATACATTGGGAAAGACTCTGCGACAACATGGTTCATTGCCGATCCGGTTCAAGACAGCCTGGAAGCGGTCTCTGCCAGCTTGCAAGAACAGTTCGCGGACACGGCGCGGATCGCCGAAATCGCCGTCGACTCCAGTCCTGAGTGCGTACCCAGGATCCGAATCGACTGGAATCTGAGCGAGCTCGACGCCGAACGGTACGAACCTCACGGGCACCGATCGTTCGGCTATGGCCCATTGCATAGGCTCTTTCACCCGACCCCCTTGGTATCGCGGCCGGCAAGAGGTCACTGACAGGTGGTCGATGCATCCGCGGTGGTCCTTGCGGCAGGTTGGGGATATTCCGGTGATCCGGACATGCTTCCGCCGCACGCAGCCGATCTGGAGTTGTTCAATTTCCTTGCGATCACACTGTGTGTTCTGAACGTAATGTCCCTGGGCACGGCTATTGCACATCGCTCGCTGGCAGCGACATTGCGTCGCACGGTTCTGCCTGCCGTCGTGGCCGTCGACGCCGCGGTGCTGGCATTGTGGTCATCGATCGCCACCGCGGCCCAGTCAGTCATTCATGAACAACCCGAATACCAGGCACACGACCTGTGGGTAGCCGCGTCGTCATGGCTTCTACCAGCGGCGCGAATTCTGTTAATCGGCGTCGTAAGTATCTGCATGCTTTGTGCGGTTATCCAGGCACTCTTCACAACTGCAGAGCTGCTACATGATTGGGTTTTGCGGGATCGACGGGCCCGCGATCAGTTAACTGCCACGAGTCATGAGGCTATGGGCTGACGCCGTTATGCAGCGTTCGGTCCGAAGCGTGCGGCTTATTGGTCAAGGCTTCCGGGGTGGCCGGGGGTCGTCAATTGGCCGATTGCTTCGTCCTGCAGGTCGTAGGCGAGACTGAACTTCTCGGCGCTGGACCGGAACTTCTGCGCACCGCGTCGGTACTTGGTGAAGCCTTCGTCTATGTCGTGGAACGCCGCTCGGTAGTCGGCCAGGGCGGCATCATTGGATTCTCGTGCCAGTCGTAGGAGCCGCACTGTTTCGCGTTCGGCGACCAGCTCGGCGTGAAGATCGGATTTTTCTGCTTCGAGTTGGGCAATGCGGTCGAGAGCTGAGGCCAGGACCGGGTCGAGAGACGGCGTCCCGATTTCGCTTGGTTGGGAGCTTGGCGCGGGGCTGGGGGACTGCTCAGGCTCGGGGGGATAGAAGTAGTAGTAGTCGCGGCCGCCGGTGCTGCTGTGTTCGACATAGCCCGGCAGAGTGTCGTTCTTGATGCGTTTGATGGCGGTGCGCGGAGTGATCCCGAGGTATTTCATCGCGTGGGCCGTGCTGATGCCGCGATTCGAGCTGTCGTGCTCGTCGTGTTTCGCCATCAGGTGGACCTTCGCGTGCGGATCGGGGTTTCGCTGATCTTACCGCGGAACGATGCTTTGCCTAAACTATTCTCTACCTGCTGTTTTGTAGTTCAAGTGTCATTCCGCGACCTGGTGTTTTGTAGTTTGAACGTCAACACGCCCAGATTTGACGCTAACCTATCTCTCAGATTCGTCTATAGTTGGTCCCAGATGGACGTTTGAACTACAAAACTGCTGATCACAGACTTGTATTTCGAGGGTACATCGACAATACGAGGTCCTTTCCCCGGTTCCTTCTGGAGGTCTGCCCCCAAACCCACCTCTAGTGGTGGGACCTCTGAGCCGCGCCGGCTCTAATGCCGGGTGCGCGAGCGCTTCTACGGCGTTCCTGCACCCGGCATTTGTCGTCTCCGGGTTTCCCATAAGCCTCATGCCTCACCCCCTCTCTGCGGTGTGTCTCCCCAGTCAGGTGCGGTCCGCGTGCGAACATCCCCTTGGGCAGATATCTCACGAAAGAAGTGAAGGGGAAAGGAGTCCATGGTGCGAACCATCACCTGATCGTCGTTTCCGCGTCGCGGGCAACGCATCTCGTTGCCGACCACGACGATTCTGTTTAAGCGCCTCCCCTGATCAGGAGTAGCTGCTTAATTCTCGTAAATGCTTGCCAGTCAGGTGTTTTCAATCGCAAGGCGTGACAAGACAAAGCCCCTCTGGTTGTTGTCGTTGGTTTTGTTGTACCTGCACTCGGGTGTGCGGCGTCTTTGTTGTGCTCTCTCCGGTACTTGCGGTCTGATTCGAAGGGATTGCTGTCACCCAAATGACAGAGCTGATGATTTGTGCTACCCAAGATGCGGGTATAGCGCCAATTACCGAGCGCCCCAACATGGTTGCGCTCACCTTGGCGCCGAACCTTGAATACAACGAGTCTCTGGCTGCTATCACGTGGAAGACGTTGGCGCCGTTGATGGCCGCGCAGCCCACGATGCGGTTGTGGCAGCCTGCCGTGCGATTCGACGAATCCAGTGACCTGACAAAGGCATTGCCTGATAAGCCGGCGGCGGTACCGATCTTCTGGATGAAACGCACGGTGCTGATGGCGTTGGACCTGGACGCCAAACAATGGGGCGCATCGGCGGTCCTCGATGACCTTCATGCACTGCTGCAGCTGCTCAAAGATTGCGGCGCCAGGACGGTCGTCGACTATTCGGTGAGCGGCGGCGCCCACATCCTGGTGCCCTTGCAGCGGGCTGTCACGCGCACCGAACTCGACCCGGTCATGAATGCCTTGGCTGCCCGGTTCGCAACACTCGACGTCAAGCCGATGCAGGGCGACACCGGATACGGCTGCATCACCGTTCCTGGATCACGGTGCAGAGAAGGCGGATTCCGGGTACTGAAAGGCTCGTTGGCCGCGGCGACAGAAGCCTTCCGGCTGCCGAACCCGCCCGAAGTGCTGCAACACTTGGCCGCTGAAATCGGCGCAGACACCCCGGTGCTCGGCGACCCCGCTGTCGTCGAGGATTCGGCCGAAACGTCGATGTTCTTTGAGGGCGCCGGCGCACGGTTGCGGCTGCGGCCCACCTACCGCCTGGGCGACGAGATGCCCGACGTGGTCGCGGTGTTCGCGTCCACCGGGAAGCTGGCCGCCGACCAACGCTGGCCCTCCGCATCGGAGGCCCGGCTCGCGGTTCTCTATCACGCCATGGGCCGCGGAATGTGCCTCGCCGATGTCATCGACCGCATGACCGGTCGCGGGCCTTGGGTCAAAGGCCTCGGCGCTGCGTTCTCCCGCTACAGGTACGACTGGGCGATCTCCAAGGCGTTGAAGAAGGACTGGGACAAGGCTTTTCGGCATCATCGTGACCGTTGCAGGATTTTCCACGCCCGGACACACAAGACACTGCACACGGGGGGACCGCTAACCTCCGCACACCACAAAGCGTGGCTGGCGCACGCGATCTGGTGGTGCGACATCACCCTACGCTCCGACTCTCGGCGGTGGTCGGCGGCTGCGGTGCTGCAGGCGTTGGCGGTCGACTCCTTGCGGGCCGGGGAGGTGCTGAACGGGACGCCCACTGTCGCTATCGGAGTGCGGTCACTGTCTTTGGCCACCGGGCTGCTCAGCAAGGAGACGGTGGCCGCCGGTTTGCAGCTTCTGCGCGAGTACCCGGGATCGCCTGTGCTGCTGATCCAGGAGGGTAGCTGGCTCATCCCGGACGGCTATGCCTTGGTGACCCCCGACGTTTTGGACCCGGACCCCGATACGGTCGGCCGACCCGAGCTGGCTGACGTGCACGACGCGTGGTGGGTGATCGGACATCACCATCGTCGAGTGTTCGAGCTGGTCCAAGCTTTCGGTCAGGGTCGGGCGGCCGAGCTGGCGCAGACTGCACGGATGTCGCTGAGCGCCGTGTACGACAGTCTGGCCGAGTTGTGCCGGCGCGGTCTGCTCGTCAAGGACCGCAGCTGCTATCGGCTAGGTGAAACCTCTCTGGATGACATCGCTGAACTGTGGCGGGTCCCCGAGGAACGCCAGCGCCGAATCGAGACGTACCGCCGTGAGCGCAGAGAATGGAAGGAGTTCGTCGACACCGTTCGAACGCAGTCGACCGACTCCTCGTACCAGGTACAAGTGCAGCTAACGGCAGTGGACGTAGTGCTGTCTCGCAGCGAAGAGGACGACTACTTGAATTCTGTGATGGCAACTGGTCCGCCAGTTAGAGACGATGAAATGGCTCCACCGTTCCACCGTCGCCTCGCGGGTGATATCGCAAATAGGTAACTCATCCGGTCTCCTCGTAGCGGGGTCTTGGTCCGTCGAATCGTGAGACGGTTCCTCTATCAACCCTTAAGCATGAGGGCTGGGTGATGAGTGATCGTTCCTCGGACAGCAGTCCGGCAATTCTCACCGCGCGGGGTGTCTGCTGGGCGTACGTGATGCTGGATGCAGATAGGGCGGCCGGATAGGAGCCTCACCGGCAGGGCCGGTCCGCAGCTCAGCAACGTCCTGAAGGCAGCGCAGAGGGGCTGTGCGCCCAAGGATGCCGGGCTCATGCTCGTGGCCGGCGGACCACCACGGAGTGTCGGGAGCGTCAGTGACCGTCCACTGCGACACCACGCCTTCCCCAGTGCCTCGGTGCTTACCGATCGCCGGCAGATCCTGAAGGAGATCACGGATGAGCTCGGCATCACCGACGGCATTCCAGGTCAATTCAGAGCATGGACGCGCCAGCACCGGAATGTACTTGCGTTGATACCGGCCGCGGCGATCGGACACCGCGTACGTACCGATCACGGGTACGAGTTGTTGCAGTCGTGATCGGTTGGTGTGCGCAGTCTGTAGCCGCAGATCGATGATTTCCTCGTCGAATCGTGGAAGCCGGTCAGCGAAGGTCGCCATCCAATGCCAGTCCGGAGTCTCTGCATCGCCGCAGCGCGCTAAGGGCAGATCCAGGTCCTCGGGCACTTGGTCGGGTTGAAATATTAAGTAGTCGTTCGACTCCCGGGCCTCTCTTTTGCGTCGGTGCCACAGGACGGAGGACAAAAGCCCATCGAGGGCCACACCCCAGGGCCGGGAGGACACCACACCGTGAGGCATGGTTGCGGTGATGGTAAGGGCTTGCATGTTCGCTACGTGAGGTTAGACAGTGCTTCAATGGCTTGTTCGCGTTGATCGGATAGCTCGCTGGCCCAATCGATCTGGCGGAGTTCGTCCCAGGTGAAGTCGGGGCCGCGTTCCACGCGGGTGTTGATGGTTGCGGTGACCTTCCCATGGCCATCTGCGATCCTGCCCCCGAGGTGGCCACGTTCGGCGAACACTGCAAGAACATTGGCGAGAAACCCGATTTGGGACCGGGTGGCATCGGTGATCCTGGCTCCAGTCTGCAGACGAGTGCCAGCTGGGAGGGTTTCAATCTCGAATCGTCCCAGGGGGCTGGTGTGTTTAGTGTCGGTGTCTGCGCGAGGAGGTTGCGTGGTGGTTGGTCGATGGTCGTTGAGGTGGGCATAGAACTCGTCGGCCATCCCCAGGGTGGCTGGGCGGGTGGGTCCGTGCGTCGGACGGTCTAGTAGATGGGCAACCTCGTCGAATTCGGGCACGACTCGCTCGACGGCGAGGGCTCCAGACATGATGCGCCCTGATGCCGACCCGCCGAAGACGCCGATCTGGGGGATCAGGTCTTTGAGCTGGCGTTCCTGTTCATCGGAGAGTGGTTTGTTTGTTTTTGCCAGCCGGCCGCCGTTGGTGAGTAGATGTGCTGCGGGAATCGGCAGTGTGCCTTCGTAATTGAGGACGGATGCGGTCAATTGCTCGCCGATACGGCGTAGGGTGCCCCGGAAACTGCTGCCGGAAATCATGGGAACGAGAACGTCCCGGCCCTCTGCGCTGATGATTTTCTCCCGCCGAAACAAGGTGAATGTGTCCGGGCCCGAGGAGGTGTAGTCCTCGCGGTGGATGATCGACGATTTGGCAAGCACGTCGATATCGAACGAGATTGTCGACAAGATGGTCACTGCTGGTTGCCTTTTCGTTGTCTTTGGACTGTCTCGGCGATAATGCGCACGCGCAGTACCAGCGCTGGCAGATCACGCTGGAGCCAGTCGATCACCGGCAGGGGTGGGGTTCGGAGCAAGACGGCTAGTTCGGTGCGGCGATCGCGTTGCCGCGGAGCGGTGGCACCCAGGCTCACCGCAGCCAGCGACCACCAGCTATCGAGGGAGTCGGCGCGGTAGGCGGCGCGCCGAACCCGGCTGGGCAATTGTTCGTCCCAGTACGTTATGCGGTGATCTTTGACCCAGCTGGTATTCCAGTCGATGCTGTGATGCAGCAGCAGCAGAAGTCGTTCAGCGGTGTCGCCGGCGTCATCGAGCCGGCCGAGGTCGGGGACCAATTCCTGCCATGCCCGTGTAGGGGTGACGTCGCCGGTCATGGGTTTGAGGGTAACGGCGCAAGCAGCTGGCGCCGGTGAAGTTAAGGCTTGGGCGGTGCCGTGAGACTGCGTGCGGCATCCCACAGGGGAGGAATTCGTCGCCAGGGCTGCAGCTGGGTCCAGGCGGTGAGGATGCGCGGCCAACTTTGGTGCGGCCGGGTGGTGATGAGTTTCGGCTCTGGGGCCGCGCGCTGCAGCTGGCTCCAGGACGCGCCCACGCTGTGCCGCAACCAGGCCAGATCTGCCAGCCGCTGTGCGGCGCCGGTGTCCCATGGAAACAGCAGGGTGTCGGTGGCCAGGTGGGCCCATTGGGTGGTCGGCAGGATGTGGTGTCTGCGCCGCAGCTTATTGAAGGCGGGGACCACGACCGCGGAGTTGGCCGGCAAGGCGCCGGCGGTGAGCACCTCACAGAGGTGGCTGGCGTCGCTGTACTCGGTGACCGTGTCGGTGGTGATCAACAGGGGTTTCGCGTCGGCGGGCCGGTTGGTGTATCCCCAGGTGCAGGGCACGCACAGCCTTCGTGATCCGTATGGCCAGGCCTCAAAGCCGGTGAAAAACTCGCTGACGATCCGGGAACTGGCGACTGTGAGGTCGGTGGCGCCGCACCGGCCGCACTTCCCCAGCGTTGGTGGTGGACCCTCTACGGTCGGCTGGCCAGCAGCACGCCAGGCTGCGGCGGCGGGATCAGAAAGCATCTTGGGGCCCAGGATACGACGAATTGCCGGTACCGTAGAGGCCACGAAACGCATGTAGGGCTTGGGTGAGAGTCTCACTCGGGGCGGCTCGAACAGCATCACCACGCTGTCCGAGCCGCCCCGACCCCTACGTTCGCCTGGTAAAAACACCGTCGGTGAACCGTGCTTTCCTCAATGCCTGGCTCCTACACTGGCTAAAAGGGTTGCTCGCCTCCTCGTGGCAACAACGCCAACACCGGACAGAGGGCCGAAGAGCATTGGGTGCCAAAACAACCAGGCCGAACCAAGAGCCCCGCGTGGTTCTGGACATCGAAGCTGGCACCATCACTGCTCGAGACATCAAGGCGGCCCGTGAGATAGCCGCCGACACGATGACCGACCGCGCTTTTCAGCGACTGCGCAACCGGATCGCCGACGAAGCCCGCGACGAGAACCCGGTCCTGACACGCGCCACCCGCGATCGCGACCGGTCTACGCCCCGAGACGTGAGCCATGTGGAATCCGAGCGGCTTCGCGGCGACCTGCCGGAGCCTGAATCGTTCCGCAGTGCCCTGAGCGCTCAGCAGCGCAAGATCCGTTCGGCCCTGAAGAACAGGGTGCTCTCCGCGGCTCCTGCGTCGCAACTTGATGCTGTTCGAACGGTCTTGACCGACGAGGACTCCGCATCGTGGCGGAAGATCAACCGGCGGCTGCATCGGGCTGCCGGAGATGTTCACCAACTCGACGAGGCAGAGCGGAAAACCGTTCAACGTCTGGATCGGGCCATCCAGTCCTACGAACGACTTAACGATCGCTCACACACCGTATATGTGTCGGTGGAGCTTCCAAGCAATCATCGAGATGTCCGCTCCGACAGAGACTTACCGGCGAGCCTGTTTCCCGGCGGGCGAGTGAGTTTCGATCAATTCACGGTTGCTCGTCATAGTTTGCATGAAACGCCGGGGCATGACAGCCGCCGCCATGTCATGTTCGAAATCTCGACGAGCCGGGGTATGTATTTCGGTCGCTCTGACACCATCGAGGACACCACCCATCTGCTCCCGCGTGGCATGAATTTTCAGGTGGTTGCCGTGGATAGCGCACCTTACGAGAGTGGTCCGCACAGTTTCAGCGAACATCCCGTGGTCGTCCAATTGAGGGAGATCTGAAGTGGCGCCGAATGAATGGATTGTGCATCCGAACCGGTCAGCGCTCGGGCCAGATCAACCCGGCCACAACGGTCATTACCGCACTGTGGGCCGCGCCCCAACATTGTCGCCGCAGCATTGCCAAGTGACGATCAGGCTGCCGATACCGCTACAGAAATACGGTGATTCAGATGGGACGGTGACGTTCGACGGTTCGAACTGGAGGTTTGTTGTGGCCGCGGCGCGCAGCTTCGCCGTTGACTATTCCGAAGACGAAGTGTTGGCGCCCTTTGGTTTTACCAGTAAGGGGCGATGGTGGTGGTGGGATGGTTCCACCACCGACTACTCGATACTGGACACTTCCGACGCCGAAGCTCATGTTCGGCGTTATCTCGAGGGGCTTTTTCCGGCGGCGGTGATTGTTCAGATAGCCGATTTACGGTGAATGCACCGCGTGATCTGCACGCGCTGCGCCAAATCGCGGCGCAGCGCCGCGGGCCGCGCACCTACGACCATCTACTTACCCGCATCGGCGAACACCTCGATGCTTACGACGGATTCGTCTCCTGGAGTGGAGGCAAGGACAGCACGTGTGTGGTTGATTTGGCCCGGCAAGTCGACCCGCATGTGCCCGTGGTGTGCTTCGATTCGGGGCTTTTCTTCCCCGAGACCTACGAGTACCTCGAGGACCTCGCTGAACGGTGGGACCTGAATTTTCACGTCGTGCCCGCCGAGCCGGATCTTCTGACCTTGTTGATCGCCACCGGCGGCTTCGACCATGGTGCACCCGACCGGCGGCTGCCCCGGGATCTTGCCTATTACATGATCACCGAGCCGGCACGGATGGCACACGAGAGATTCGGACCCGGCTCGTTATGGGGTGTGCGGGCAGCAGAATCCCGCGACCGGCAACTGCTGTACCGCGCACGGTTGGGAGTAGAAACCAGGGCACACCAACAGCTTTCCCGGCAAGAAGTTCGCGCGCGACACGGCGGAGTGATTCGCCGGGTGGACGGCACGATCACGTACGGCCCGATCTGGGACTGGCAGCGCAGTCACGTCTTCGACTACTTAGCCGGCCGCGGCATCGAACCAAACCCGCTGTACCGCAAGTTCGCCGAACTCGGCGCGCCGGAACACCTAATTCGTGTCGACTCGATGATCGACGCCTCGAAGCTGGCGAACGGCCACATCGCCCTGCTCGCGGCCGGCTGGCCAGATGAGTTCGATCGCCTCGCCACAGCCCTGCCGAGGCTGCGGGATTTCACCTGATGTCAGAGTGTCGGCGCTATCATTGAAGCTCGAGGGCACGCCACAAGGGTGCGGCCCGGTGAACTTCCAGGACAGGGAGGTTGAGAAATGTTGACGCCGGAAATTGCCGCAGGCCTGCAGTTCAGCAGGAACGATCTTGGCCCCACCTACAGATCCTGCGATCTGCTTGCATATCGCGACGCCCTCGCGCTACGCCGTGAAGAGCTCGCCGACCTGCTACGGGTCGCGGTGGATAAACAAGGCAAGCGTGAACGGGGAAACAGTGACGTCGGCCTGGACCTGGCCGCCGAGATGCAAGCCATCGAAAACCTCGTCGAGAACATCGCCGGCGAGGCGGTCACAGCGGCGCTGACCGATCAGCCCACCCCTGTCGAGAACGAATCGGTAAAACTCACAGTGGCGGCCGACCAGGACGAATTCGCGGCCCTCTACCCGGGCGCGCGCACTCTCCAGGACGGATTGGTGTACCCGGTGTCGTTGCAGTATGTGGCGATCGGGCGGGCGGCCGCGGACCTGACGCGACGGGGTCACCAGGTCGAGGTGTACCGCGCAGATCGGCGCGTTGACCTGATGGTCCGGCGCGCTTCGGCCGGCCTGTTCAAGAACGAGACCGTTGATCTGTTGCGTGTCGATAAGAAACACTATTACCGGTGGGAACTGGGGCAAAGACCTCCGCCGGCCAATGCGCTCGCCGAGCTGCAGGCCGTCAACGATTTCATCGCAGCAACAGCCAGCAGACTCGAGGTGCACGCCTACGGTGACGTCGAGGTTCTCCAGACCTATGACGATCGCGATCAGCACCGTTTCGAGGCCGACTACCCGCACGCGCGCACGCTGGTCGGCACGGCCGCCTATCCCGCCCGGATGCATCGGGTTGCAGCTGCTCGCCGAGCACACGAGATGATCCGTGCCGGCAGGCCGGTGCGCATCGCCATGCCCCGCTAGAACCTGAGCGAACGAGCGAACGACCCACCTGGAGCTTTCGTGGCTGTCGGTGGCTATGTCGGCGTGTCGTTCATGCGGCACGCGATCGCAGGCTCTGTGCGTGCACGCTGGGCACCTAGAAATGCCCGCACGTAGGAACAGGGGAATCTATGTCCGTTGACAACACAGCGCCGGCTGCATGGCGAGGGGTGAGCGCCGCGTTTCTCGCACGGGTGCTCGACGATATTGCCAGAACTGGCGGTGACCACGATGTTCCGGATCGGCGTTCGACTGCCGATGCGGTAATGCCGTTGTGGCCGTTTCTCATCGGTTTGGTGGAGCTTAATTGCTTGCCGGGCAACGAGCTGCACCGTGGCGTGCGGCCGATGTATGCGCGGCTGCTGTCATTGACTGCTGACCGAGTGCTTATCGGGGATGCACGGTATGTCGCGTGGCTGGCCGGCGATATCAGGGTTGACGGGTTGACTCGGCGGCGACATATGCGG
>NZ_LJYL01000016.1:0-131857 GCF_001440135.1 Mycobacteroides sp. H003 | reverse complement strand
ATCGTGCAAGAAGAAGGCGGGGTCGTGGTGTGTGGCGCTGATGCCTACCGCGTGGGTAACCGCGGGCTGGTGATCACCCGCATCCGAGACGCCGACGGCCACGAGCACAGCGGCCACGAGTACTTCCGGCGCGGGGGATATCTCAACAGCCACACCTGATCCACAGGCGGCAGAACCGGTGCTGCTCGGCAGGCTCGCAGCGCCGTCGCGCTCAGATCGTGATGATGAGGAAAATCGATGCAAACCAACCCCTTTGACGATGACAATGGCAGTTTTCTCGTTCTGGTCAACGACCAGGAGCAGCACAGTCTGTGTCCGTCCTTCGCCGATGCGCCGGCGGGCTGGCGCGTGGTCTACGGCGACGCGGGCCGCGCGGCATGTCTTGAATACATCGACGAACACTGGCCCGATATCCGGCCGAAGGACCTGCGCCAACGACTCGCGTAGAGGACGTGTTCGCTCAGCGCGACAAGTCATCTCAACGCTGACATTTCAGACGCCAGTTTGCAGGCCCAAGTAGGGAGTTCGTCGTCCTCATGCTCAATTACGGAACGCAGACAGAAGTTCTCGGACCCCTGACAGCCGCGCAACGGTCGATATGGGTTGCCCAACAACTGCGGCCCGAGGTTCCCTACAACTTCGCCGGATTTGTCACGATCAACCATGACGTAGACGCCGAAAGGCTCATGGTCGCCTGCGAATCGATGGCCGCGCGATTCGGCACTCCCTGTGCGCGGCTGGCCCTTGAGGACGGTGAACCGGTCTTTGTGGTGGACCGTTCGTTCCCGCAGACCATGCATTGCATCGATCTGCGAGCCGAGCCCGATGCTGCCGCTGCCGCTCGTCGTTGGATGGACGAGGAATACCGCCGGCCCATCGACTTACTCAGTGAACGGCTCACGCACTTCACCTTATTGCGGATTGCCGACGATCTGTCGTACTTCTACATGCGTACCCATCACGTTCTCCTGGATGGGTACGCCACCAACAATCTGCTGAGGCATATCGCAGATGTGTACTCGGGATCGGTCGCACCGCAGACCGATGTCGATTTCTCGGAGTTCTCCGTGATTCGCGACGCCGACCAGAAGTATCAGCAGTCCGCGCGCAGCGATGCGGATTTCGAGTACTGGAAGAAGGTCTTGGCCGAGCCCGTGGCGACGGCCGACCTTGCGGGCATGGAACGTGTGGTCACGCCGCGCCACCCCCAGGTGCGCGATTTGGTTTGCGACGAGCTGTTGTCGCAGAACGGACTTGGCCAGATCGAGGTAGCCAGAGTCATCGCAACGCTGGCCACCTTCATCGCGAAAACAACCGGACGCCAGAATGTTTCGCTGTCGCTGCCGGTATCGGGGCGCACGACGGCGGCGCTGAAAAGATGCGGTGGCATGGTGTCCAACCTGGTGCCGTTGTCCGTCACCGTCGATGCCGCGGACACCATCGGAGCGCTCGACGACCAGGTCGCCAAAGCCGTCGTGGGCGCGTTGCGGCACCAACAGTTCCGGCGCTGGCCGGAGCTGTTGGCCGATGCGGGTCGCCGCGACACCAACATCGAGTTCGGTCAGGTCATCAACGTCTTCGATTTCGCGGATGTGTTCTTCTTCGGGCCGTCGGAGGCGGTGGTCAATGTGCTGACCACCTTCCCGGTCCAGGACATCGCGATCAACATCTATCCGCGACCGGGTGGTGGCACCTCACGCATCCAGTTCGCGTGGAACCCCGACAGGTACACGACCGCCGAGATCGACAGGCACATAACCCGTTTGGAATCACTGCTGGGGCGTCTGCTGGGTGCCGATCCCACGGTGGTGGTGGGTGAGCTGCCGCTGCTGGACCAGCGGGAGCACGATCTGGTGCTGTCACAGTGGTCCGGTGCGGGAGCGCAGGCGCAGGTTGGGGTGGCGCCGCAATTGCTGGCCGCGGCAGCAGCCAGCAGACCGGATGCAGTGGCCGTGGTCGACGGCGCGCGGGAGCTGACCTACCGGGAACTCGATGAATGGTCGACGCGGTGGGCGCGGGTGTTGATCGAGAATGGGGTCGGCCCGGAACGTGCGGTGGGCGTGGCGATGGATCGCTGCGCCGAGCTGGTGGCGGCGTGGTGGGCCGTGGCCAAGGCCGGCGGCGTATACGTGCCGGTGGACGGCGCTCATCCGGTCGAGCGGATCGCCACGGTGCTGGATTCGGTGGCAGCGGTGTGCGTTGTGACCCGTGGCACCGAAGAGGTTTCCTGGGCTGGCGCGCGCCCCGTGCTGCGTATCGATGGCTGCGACGTGGCCGGGCAGTCGTCCGAACCCATCACCGATGCCGATCGGTCAGCGGCGCTGCGGGCCGAGAACACCGCATACGTAATTTTCACATCGGGCTCCACCGGTACCCCCAAGGGTGTGGCCGTTGGTCACGCGGGGTTGCCGGGAGTTGCTGCAGCACAACGTGATCTGCTGAAACTGGGCGGCGATGCGCGGGTGCTGATGGTGGCCTCGCCGACATTCGACGCCTCGGTCTTCGAGATGGTGTGGGCAGTGAGTGCGGGTGCAGCGCTGGTGGTGGCACCGCATGACGTCTACGCCGCAGACGCCTTGACTGAGTTTTTACAGACTCAGCACGTCACCGCCGCGGTGTTGACCCCGACGGTGTTGTCATCGCTGGACCGGACGCGGTTGTCGGCGGTACGTACGGTGGTCACCGCGGGTGAGGACTGCCCGCGTGAGCTGGTGGACGCGTGGGCACCTGATCGGCGGTTGATCAACGCGTACGGCCCCAGCGAGGCGACCATCTGGGCAACCTCCGCACCGACGACAGCCGGGCAGCCGGTGGGTATCGGTGCCCCGATTCTGGGCATGCAAACCCTGGTGCTGGACGCGGGGCTGAACGCGGCGCCCATCGGCGTGGTGGGCGAGCTGTATCTAGCCGGTCCGGCACTCGCATCCGGCTATGTGGGCCGCGCGGTGTTGACGGCGGAACGGTTCGTGGCCAACCCGTACGGTCCGACCGGGCAGCGGATGTATCGCACGGGGGACCTGGTGCGCTGGAACGCCGATGGCGCGCTGCAGTACATGGGCCGGGCGGACGAGCAGGTCAAGATCCGCGGTAACCGCATCGAACTCGGCGAAGTACAAGCAGTACTCGCCGATGTAGACGGCGTGGAGCAGGCCGTGGTCACCGTTCGCCAGGACCGTCCCGGCGATCGGCGCCTGGTGGGCTACGTCACCGGCGCCATCGATCCCGCCCAGGCCCGCGCGGCGCTCGGTGATCGGTTGCCTGCCTACATGATTCCGTCCGCGATCATCGTCCTGGATGCGCTTCCGCTCACCCCCAACGGCAAGCTCGACATCCGGGCACTCCCAGCGCCTGAGCTCACGGCCGGCGCGTACCGAGCACCATCAGACGAGGTGGAGCAGACGCTCGCTGCCATCTACGCACAGGTCCTCGGGCTCCCGCGGGTCGGCGTGGACGATTCGTTCTTCGACCTTGGCGGAGACAGCATCATGTCGATGCAGGTGGTGTCGCGTGCACGAGCTGCCGGGGTGCTGTGCCGACCGCGCGATGTCTTCGTCGAGCAGACCGTGGCACGGCTGGCCCGCGTGGCCACCCTGGTCACCGGCGACGAGGATGCGGCCGATGACGGGGTGGGCGAGGTGCTCGCGACGCCGGTCATGCGATGGCTGCAGGGCATGCAGGGTGAAACCGGCCACTTCAATCAGACAATGGTCGTGTCGGTCCCGGCCGCGGTGACCGAAGCCGATGTGACGGTGGTGCTGCAAGCGCTACTGGACCACCACGCGATGTTGCGGCTGCGTGCCGAGGACACCGGTGTGGATGAGTGGTCATTGACAGTCCCCGAGGCGGGGGCGGTGGACGCGCGCGACTGCCTGCGCTGCGTGGACGCCTTGTCCGACGAGGCATTGTTGCAGGCCCGAGACCGACTGAATCCGGCCACCGGGACGATGCTGAGCGCACTGTGGGTGCGCTCCACAGCGCAGCTGGCATTGGTTGTGCACCACCTCGCCGTGGACGGAGTGTCTTGGCGAATCCTGCTGGAAGACATCAACATCGGTTGGGCTCAGCATCACGCCGGGCAACCGGTGGCTCTACCGTCGACTGGCACGTCCTTCGCCCGGTGGGCGGCGCTGATCGATCGGCACGCGCGCACCACCGAGGTGGCTGGGCATGCCGAGGCGTGGACGAGGGTGCAGACGACCCCTGCGCTGCTGCCTGCCGTGCAGCCGGAGGTTGATACCTACGCGACCGCCCACACGATGTCGGTGTCTGTGGACGCCGACACCACCCGCATCTTGCTGGGTGAGGCCCCTGCGGCGTTCCACGCCGGGGTGGGCGACATCTTGTTGATCGCGTTCGGGCTGGCAGTCGCGCAGCTGACGGGTAACACCGGTGCGCCGGTCGGTATCGACGTGGAAGGCCATGGGCGCCAGGAGGACCTGGATCCCAGTGTGACCGCACGGGTCGATCTGTCGCGCACTGTCGGGTGGTTCACCAGTAAATACCCGGTGGCCCTGAGCCTTGGCAGGCTGGACTGGGCGCAGGTGAGCGCCGGCGATGCCGCGTTGGGTGCGGTGATCAAGGCAGCCAAGGAGCAGCTGCGTGCGCTGCCCGACGGCATCACCTACGGTCTGCTGCGATACCTGAACCCCGAGGTGGATCTCGCTGGGGCAGAACCGGTTATCGGGTTCAACTACCTGGGGCGGCTGGGCGGTGCCGGCGATCAGGGTGGCGAGCTGTGGCTGCCGAGCCCCGACGCCGTCGCTGCGGCCGCGGTGACCGCTGCTGTGCCGCTGGCATTGGCTCATACCGTGACCCTGAACGCGGGTGTTTGGGAAACGGGCACCGGCACCGAGCCTCGTCTGCAGGCCAACTGGACCTGGGCGTCCTCGATGGACGATGCGCAGATCGGCCGATTGAGCCAGCTCTGGATCGAGGCGCTGACAGGTATCTGCGCACATGTGCGTTGCGGCGGAGGGGGATTGACGCCGACAGATATCCTGCCCGCATCCCTCACTCAACATCAGATCGACGAACTGGAGCGCCAGCACCGAGTTGCCGATGTGCTGCCGCTGACGCCGCTGCAGCAGGGGCTGCTCTTCCATGCCACCGCCCATGCCAACAGCGATGATGTGTATGCGGTGCAACTGGACCTCACTCTTGCGGGTGCGCTCGATGCGCAGGGGCTGCGCGACGCGGTGGATACGGTCATCGCCCGACATCCCAACCTCGCGGCCCGCTTCCACCCACAGTTCGATCCGCCGGTGCAGAGCATCCCCGCCGATCCCGAAACCCCTTGGCAGTACATAGAACTCGGCGGGATCGATATCGACGACCAGATCGATCAGGTGTGTGCGGCCGAACGCGCAGCGGTCTGCGATCTGACCAGCCCGCCCCTGTTCCGGGTGGCGTTGATCCGGATCGGACACGACCAACACCGCTTTGTGCTCACCAGCCACCACAGTGTGCTCGACGGTTGGTCGTTGCCCGTCCTGTTGCAAGAGGTCTTCGCGACTCTGGGCGGGCACGCGCTGCCGCCGGCCGTCCCGTTCCGCAGGTTCGTGACATGGCTGACCGAACAGGATCATGACGCCGCGCTCGCCGCGTGGCAGGACGCGCTGGCCGGGTTCGAGACACCCGCGCCGGTGGGTCCGTCGCACAAGCTGGGATCGGGGCGCCGCGAGACTCAATCACTGCGACTGTCCGAGCCGGCCACGCGCGCACTGACCGACCTTGCACGCACACATCACACCACCGTCAACACCGTCCTGCAGGCAGGCTGGGCGCAGCTGCTGGTCTGGTTGACCGGTCAGCACGACGTGGCATTCGGGGCCGCCGTCTCCGGCCGTCCTGCCGAGGTGGCAGGCGCGGAATCGATGGTGGGCCTGTTGATCAACACGGTCCCGGTGCGCGCACGCATTACCGCGACCACCACCACCGCCGGGCTGCTGGAGCAGCTGCAGAGCCTGTCCAATCGCACCCTGGACCACCAACACGTCGCGCTTCCCGAGATTCACCGCGTCACCGGGCAGGACCAGCTCTTCGACACCTTGTTCGTCTACGAGAACTACCCGATCGACCCGGCGGCATTCGAGACGATCATGGGGACAGGCGAATTGGCCATCACGGGGTTCTCCAGCCGGGAAGCCACCCACTACCCGCTGGCACTACAGGTGACACCCGGTCGGGAACTGGCGCTGACCATCGAACATGACACCGAAGTGTTCGATGCCGCGAGCGCCGAGGTCTTGGTTCGCCGACTCGAACTCGTCTTGGCGGCAATGGCCGCCGATCCATCGCAGAGATTGTCCGCGGTGGATGTGCTGGGAGCCGACGAGCGTGTACGTCTGGACGCGATGGGCAACCGGGCAGTGCTGCTCCGCCCGGCGACGGGGACGTCGATTCCGGCGTTGTTCGCGGGACAGGTGGCGCGGACCTCCGATGCGGCCGCGCTGACCTGCAGAGGCCGGTCGTGGACGTACGGTGAGGTTGATCGGGATTCGAATCGTCTGGCGCACTATCTGATTGGCTTAGGTGCTGGCCCAGGCCGGTGCGTTGCGGTGATGTTCCCGCGCTCGGCGCAGGGCATCATTGCGATCTTGGCGGTGCTCAAGACCGGGGCGGCATACGTGCCGATTGACCCGGCGGTGCCCGACGCCCGGATCGATTTTGTGATCGGCGATGCGGGGCCGGTGGCCGTGGTTACCACTGCCGAATTGGCGAGCCGGTTCGCGGCGCAGAATGTCGTGGTCGTCGACGTCGATGACCCGGTGATCGGCGAACAGTCCGATGCATCGCTGCCGTCGCCCGCCTCTGACGACGTCGCGCATGTCATCTACACCTCGGGCACTACGGGTATTCCCAAGGGAGTGGCGACAACTCACCACAACGTCACGCAGTTGTTGGAGTCGTTGCACGTCGGTTTGCCGTCGGGGCCGGGGCAGGTGTGGTCTCAGTGGTACTCGTACGCCTTTGATGCCTCGGTGGAAGAGATCTGGGGTGCGCTGTTCCACGGTTCGCGGCTACTAGTCATACCGGAGTCGATCGGTCCGGATGAGTTCCAGGCCTTGCTGATTGACGAACATGTCACCGTGCTGCACCAGACCCCGTCGGCGGTGTCGGCGCTGTCCGTGGAGGCACTCGATTCGGTGGCACTGGTGGTGGCCGCCGAGGCATGTTCGGCCGAGCTGGTGGATCGTTGGGCACCAGGGCGAGTGATGACGAACGCCTACGGGCCTACCGAGACCACGATGTGCGTGACGGTCAGCAAGCCATTGGCCGCGGGTTCTGGGACGCCGACGATCGGTGGCCCGGTGCCCGGAGCCGCACTGTTTGTGCTCGATGCCTGGCTGCGGCCGGTGCCGGTCGGTGTGGTGGGCGAGTTGTATGTGTCGGGGCTCGGCCTTGGACTCGGTTATGTGAGCCGCTCGTCGTTGACCGCCTCGCGGTTTGTGGCGTGCCCCTTCGGCGGCCCGGGCCAGCGTATGTACCGCACTGGCGATTTGGTGCGGTGGCGTGCCGATGGAAACCTGCAGTACCTGGGCCGCGCTGATGCGCAGGTCAAGATCCGCGGCTATCGCATCGAACTCGGCGAGATCCAGGCGGCCCTTGCCGACGTCGTAGGTGTCGACCAGGCGGTGGTGATCGTGCGCGAGGATCGGCCGGGCGATAAGCGTTTGGTCGGTTACGTCACCGAGTCGGTAGCCGGACTGGTCGATACCGCCGGCGCGCGTGTGGTGCTGGGTGAGCGCCTGCCGCCGTACATGGTGCCGGCCGCGATCGTGGCGGTAGACGCCTTGCCGTTGACGGTCAATGGGAAACTCGACACCCGCGCCCTCCCGGAGCCGCAGTATCAGGAAACCCAATACCGGGCCCCGTCCAACGCGGTCGAGGAGATCCTGGCCGATATCTATACGCAGGTACTCGGTCTGGTACGCGTGGGCGTCGACGATTCGTTCTTCGATCTGGGCGGGGACTCGCTTTCGGCGATGCGTTTGATCGCGGCCATCAACAAGTCGATGAACACGCACCTGACCGTGCGTGCTCTTTTCGACACCCCCACGATCGCCCAGCTGGCTCCGGGCCTGCGCACCGAATCGGGCGGCCGCGCGCCGTTGGTGTCGGTACCGCGTCCCGCGGTCGTTCCGCTGTCGTTCTCGCAGCGGCGGTTGTGGTTCCTTGACCAATTGCACGGTGCTTCACCGGTGTACAACATGGCGGTCGCGCTGCGGCTGAGCGGGCAGCTGGACCTGGACGCATTGGGTGCGGCATTGTCCGACGTGGTGAGCCGCCACGAATCGCTGCGCACCGTGTTCCGCGATGAGGACGGCGTGCCGTACCAGCAGGTGCTGCCACCCGAGAGCGTGGAATTCGGCTGGGATGTCGTCGACGCCAGCGCATGGCTGCCCGCGCAGCTGGATGACGCGATCGGCTCCGTGGCGCGTCACACGTTCGATCTCGCGGCCGAGATACCGCTGTATGCACAGCTTTTCGCGGTGTCCGACGACGAGCACGTGCTGGTGGCCACGGTGCATCACATCGCCGCCGACGGCTGGTCGGTGGCCCCGCTCATGCGCGATCTGACCGTGGCCTATGCCAGCCGGTGCGGGGGACATGCACCCGACTGGGCGCCGCTGCCGGTGCAGTATGCCGATTACACGCTGTGGCAACGGGATCAGCTGGGCGATCTCGAAGACAGCGGGAGCGCCATCGCCACCCAGGTCGCCTATTGGCAGGATGCGCTGGCCGGGATGCCTGAACATCTGTCGCTGCCCACCGACCGGCCCTACCCGGCGGTGGCCGATTACCGCGGCGCCAGTGTGGATCTGGACTGGCCGGAAGAGCTGCAGCAGGGAGTGCGTGCATTGGCACGTGCGCATGGAGCGACCAGCTTCATGGTGATCCAGGCGGCGCTGGCGGTGCTGCTGTCCAAGATCGGCGCCACCTCCGATGTGGCGGTGGGGTTCGCGGTCGCCGGGCGTGATGAGCCGGCGCTCGACGAGCTGGTCGGTTTCTTCGTCAACACGTTGGTGCTGCGGGTCGATGCCGGCGGTGACCCCACGTTCGCGGATCTGCTGACACAGGTCCGCGCTCGCAGTCTGGGTGCGCTCGAACACCAGGACGTGCCCTTCGAGGTGCTGGTGGAGCGGCTCAACCCCATCCGGTCTCGCAGTAGTCATCCACTTGTTCAGGTCGGGTTGACCTGGCAGAACCTTCCCGGGCAGGATGCCGCGGCATTGGCGCTGGGCGATCTGCGGATCACGCAGATACCGGTGCACACCAACACCGCTCGGATGGACCTGACGTTCTCTCTGGGTGAGCGTTTCACCGACACCGGCGCACCCGCCGGGATCGGTGGTGCGGTCGAGTTCCGCACCGACGTCTTCGATGTGGAGAGTGTGCAGTCGCTGATGGCACGGCTGCGGCGGGTGCTTGAGGCTGTCGCGGCAGATGCTTCGCAGCGGTTGTCGGCGGTGGATGTGCTTGATGCCGCCGAAGGTGCCCGGCTTGATGAGCTGGGCAACCGCGCGGTGCTCTCTGCTCCGGTAACACCGACGTCGATACCGGAACTGTTCGCAGCGCAGGTGGTTCGCAATCCAGCGGCGATCGCGATGAGATGTGGACAGCGGTCGTGGACCTACCGCGAGCTCGATGATGAATCGAATCGTTTGGCGCACCTGCTCGTTGAGCACGGTGCGGGACCGGGTCAGTGCGTGGCGTTGCTCTCCGAACGCCGTGGTGAGGCGATCGTCGCGATTCTGTCGGTACTCAAGAGCGGGGCGGCGTATCTGCCGATCGCTCCGGCAGTTCCCGATTCGCGCATCGAATTCATGATCAACGATGCGCGTCCGATCGCTGCGATAACCAGTGCGGCACTGCGCTCACGTCTGGCCGGGTACACGCTGCCGCTCATCGATGTCAGTGACTCCGCAGTGAACACCCAGCCCGGCACCGCCCTGGCGGGGCCTGCCCCCGATGACATCGCGCACATCGTGTACACCTCGGGTACCACCGGTATTCCCAAGGGCGTGGCGACAACTCACCACAACGTGACACAAGTGCTGGGGTATGAGCACCTTGGTGTGCCGTCGGGGCCGGGGCAGGTGTGGTCTCAGTGGTACTCGTATGCCTTTGATGCCTCGGTGGAAGAGATCTGGGGTCCGCTGCTGCACGGTGGCAGCCTCGTGGTGGTACCCGAATCGTTGGTCCCGGAAGACTTCCAGGAATTCCTGGTTACGGAGCGCGTCACGGTCTTGCACCAAACGCCGTCCGCGGCGGCAGCACTGTCTCCGGAGGCGCTGGAGGGCATGGCCCTGGTGGTGGCTGCCGAAGCATGCTCTGCGGAGATGGTGGACCGGTGGGCGCCCGGACGGTTGATGGTCAATGCCTACGGCCCCACCGAGTCCACACTGTGCGTGACAGTGAGTCCGCCCCTGGCCGCTGGCTCCGGCACACCGGCGATCGGTGTGCCGGTCGCCGGCGCGGCGCTGTTCGTGCTGGACACCTCGATGCGACGGGTTCCGATAGGGGTGGTCGGGGAGCTGTATATCGCGGGCCACGGGCTGGGGGCCGGGTATCTGCACCGGTCCGGGCTAACCGCATCGCGTTTTGTGGCATGCCCATTCGCGGGCCAAGAAGGACTGCGTATGTATCGCACCGGGGATTTGGTGCGGTGGGGTACCGACGGGCAACTGCACTACATGGGGCGTGCCGATGATCAGGTGAAGATCCGCGGTTATCGCATCGAGCTCGGCGAGATCCAGACCGCGCTAGCCGATCTCGAGGGCATCGAGCAGGCAGTGGTGATCGTGCGTGAGGACCGCCCGGGCGATAAGCGACTCGTCGGATACGTCACCGGGACCGTCGAGCCGGCCCAGGCACGAGCCGCACTGGCCGAACGGATACCGGCCTACATGGTCCCCGCGGCGATTGTGGTCATCGACGCTTTGCCGTTGACGGTCAACGGAAAGCTCGACACCCGTGCGTTGCCGGAGCCGCAGTATCAGGAAACCCAGTACCGGGCCCCGTCCAATCCGGTCGAGGAAGCCCTGGCCGGCCTGTATGCCGACGTGCTCGGTCTGGAACGGGTGGGCGTCGACGAGTCGTTCTTCGATCTGGGCGGAGACTCGCTGTCGGCCATGCGCCTGATCGCCGCCATCAACAAGTCGATGAACACCCACCTGACGGTGCGCGCGCTCTTCGACACCCCCACGGTGAGCAGCCTGAGCGGACAACTGGACAAGCATGCCAGTGACCCGCGCTATGTGGCGGTACACGGCTCCGAGGTCGCCGAGGTGCGTGCCGCGGATCTGACGCTGGACAAGTTCATCGACGCGGAAACCCTCAGCAACGCAAAGATATTGCCGAATCCCAGTGGGGAGGCGCGCACCGTCCTGCTGACCGGGGCGACGGGCTTCCTCGGTCGCTACCTGGTGCTGCAATGGCTCGAAAAGCTGGAATTGCTCGACGGCAAGCTGATCTGCTTGGTGCGGGCCTCGTCGGATGAGGAGGCCCGCCGCCGCCTGGAACAGATCTTCGACAGCGGCGACCCGGAACTGTTGCGGCACTTCCATGAACTGGCCGAAGACCATTTGGAGGTCATCGCCGGTGATAAGGGTGAAGTAGACCTCGGTTTGACCGAGCAGACCTGGCAGCGACTGGCCGATACCGTTGACGTGATCGTCGATTCGGCGGCCGTCGTCAGTGGCGCCCTGTCCTATGGCGAGTTGTTCGGGCCCAACGTGGCCGGTACCGCAGAGCTGATCCGGTTGGCCCTCACCACGAAGCTGAAGATGTTCACCTTCGTGTCGACGGCCAATGTGGGTGATCCGGTCAAAAAGGTGGCCTTCACCGAGGACGCCGATATCCGTGACATCTGTGCCACGCGTGTCATCAAGGACACGTACGCCAATGGCTACGGCAGCAGTAAGTGGGCCGGCGAGGTGCTGCTTCGAGAAGCCCATGATCTGTGTGGACTGCCGATCGGGGTCTTCCGCTGCGACATGATCCTGGCCGACACCACCTATGCGGGTCAGCTGAACTCGTCGGATGTGTTCAGCAAGATGATCCTGAGCATCGTGACCACCGGCCTGGCGCCCAAGTCGTTCTATCGCCTTGACGCTGAAGGTAATCGGAGGCGTGCACACTTCGACGGGCTACCCGTGGAGTTCGTTGCCGAGGCCATCACCACCTTGGGTGTTCAGGTGGTTGACGGATTCCAGACCTATCACGTGATGAACCCGCATGATGACGGCATCGGTCTCGACGAGTATGTCGACTGGTTGATCGAGGCCGGGTACCCCATCGAGCGTGTCGACGATTTCCAGGACTGGTTGCAGCGGTTCGGGACAGGCTTGCACGCACTGCCCGAGAAGCACCGGCGAAACTCGGTGCTGCAGATGTATCTGACGCTGGTGCAGGATCCCGAGCGGGTCAGTCCCATCGTGCCGACTACAGGTTCATTCGCCCCAGCCGATCGGTTCCGTGCCGCGGTGCAGGAAGCCAAGATTGGCTCCGAGAGAGACATTCCTCAGGTCGGGGCGCCGAACATCGTCAAGTACGTCACCGATATGGAGCTGCTCGGGATGCTCTAGGCGTCGGCTGGCTGCTGTTCAGTCGCGGGGCCGATGAATTCGAGACCGGCGTTGATCGCGGGGCGGTGCCGCAGGATCCGGAAGTGTGCCAGGCGCCCGAGTCCCTTGGTCGCCATGAAACGTGCACCGGGCCATGACTGCGCCAGCCGCTCGCTCGATGCGTACGGCGTGTCTGGGTCGTCGGGGTCGTGGATCAGCAGCAGCGGAGGATGCCCAGCGGCCGCCGCGACGCGAACCAACTCGGTTTCGGGCAGCGTCATCTCGATACGGCGCTCGAGCTGGCGCTGCAGTCCGGCGCGTATCCGCTTGCCGAAGCCGTGGCGTGCGGCGAAGAGGTCCAAGTAAAGGGGGAAATCGCCCATCGGTGCCAGGTACACCAAGCGTCCCACTGGTGCGCCATAGGAGGCCGCGAAGGTGGTCGCGTTGGCCCCCAGGGAGTGGGCGACCACCGCGTGGGCGGGCCCATGCTCCTTGATGACGGCCGCCACCGCGTGCGCACACTCGATAAGCGTGGTGCGCCCCGGTGCGAGCGCGCCCCCAGCGGACTCGCTATGGCTGGGCAGGTCGAAGGCGATGACGCGGTAACCGGCCTGCAGCAGAGGCTTGATGAAGATCCCGAGGTGCGTGCGCTGCCCGCCCCAGCCGTGGACCAGGTAGACCGTCGGCCCCTCGCCCCATGACTCACCCGCAATACGGTGCCCGTCCCAGTGGGCCTCCAGCGGTTCGCCGGGGGGCACACCGGGCGGCATGCGCAGACTCGACTCGATGACCGGCGGGGTGCACCACAGCTCGACCGCCCAGCGGGATCCGATGGCCGGTGCGAAGCGCTCCAGCCACCAGAAAGCCCTGCGTATCCGGTCGGACACCGGGGGTTGGACACCGGAGCCCTCCACGTCGAGGGCGGCCCCCGCGTCCTTGGTGGGTGCGGAATCCGTCTTCTCTCGTTCGGTCACGTCGAAGGAGTCTATTGGCGCCACCCCGGGACGCACGAGGCGCGACCGTCAACGGTCTTCGAGGGAGGCCCGCCCTGCCGCTGTGAGGTCACCGAAGAGGCGTAAGCGCGCCAGCCCACCGTCGGGGTAGATGTCCAGGCGGACGTCGGTGACGGGCTGCCGGCCATCCAGCAGAAATCGGTGCCGGGTGTCGGGCTGTAGCGGGGTGCGCGGCAGCAGCGGAACCCAGTCGCCCTGGGCGCTCAAGCCCTGCAGCCCCGCGGCGCCGGGGCTGTTGCCCACGAAATACGAGGTGTCGATCTCAGCCAGGCGCAGTACCCCTTCACCGGCGAGCCGCACCTGCACCCAGTCGTTGGCATCGTCGCGGCGGCGCGCAGTTTCCCATCCGTCGCCCATCACCCGGGCAACGCCGGGGAACAACAGATTCTGCGGTGAGCTGTAGAAGCGGTTGGAGCAATCGGTCACCAGGCCGCCGTTCTCGATGGCGGCCAGGTCGAACTGCCCGGCGTCAAGGAATCGCGGGTCGGGCCGGCCATGGCCATGCACGCGCAATCGGGCGACTCCGCCGTCTGGGTGCATGGTCAACCGCACATGTGTCCACCGTTGTGTGGAGTGGACGTCGAAGACGTTGCGGCTGTCTCCGTAGACCCTGGTGCGCCCGATAATGCTGTGCCAGTGAGTATTCCGCGCGATATCGTCGGCGGGCGGGTACCCCTCGATCTCGGCGGCATCGACCGATATCTCCGGCGGGTAGTTGCCCTTGAACCATGCGGTGTCGACGACGATGCCCGCGATCACACCGGGGACGCCCAGCCGGACGATGGCGGAGTCGTGGCCGGGCTCGCCCGCGGGGTCGCGCCGGCGCCGGGTCTCCCATCCGTCGTACACCTGTCCCTTGTGCCCGAAGGTCGCGGGCCGGTAGTCGGCGGGCCCGGGCTTGATCAGGTTCTCTTTCTCGGCGAAGAGGTCGTCGTTGGCCCAGATCACCGCGCCGCCGAGCGGCCGCAGCGCCAGATCGGGCAGCATCGTGAAATCTGGCAGCCCGGTGGGTGTATTGCCGGTCATTGCTGGTCGGTATCTCCTGTTGTGGTGCGTTGCACGAGTTGGTCTAGTACCGCCCGGTCGCATCCGGGTGCGATGGCGACCACGTCGTCGGGGGAGTAGGCGCCGCAGTCCAGACCGCGCAGAACCCCGGCGGCCAAGGCCTGCGCCGTCGCCGGTTCGTCGATGACACCGCCGCCCTGCCGTTGCAGGTAGGCGACGATGCGCGGGCCGGCCACCGCGAGCGCGCGCCGGTGGAAGCCGTAGGTCGCCAGCCAGCGGGTGATCAGATGTCCCGGGTGCATGTCCCAGCCCTGCCAGTAGCCGCGTTCGAGGGCGCGGGTGACCAGCCGGTGATGTCTGGTGAGTGCCGCCGCCTGCTGTTCGAGGGTGCCGTCGGGGATCACCTGGGTGGAGCCGTCGCATACCCATACTCCGGTCTGCGCGGCGGCGGCGAGCATCACCGCCTTGGCGTGATCGGCCACGGGATGCTCCAGCGACTGATGCTCGGCGGCGATCCCGCATGCCGCGCTGTAGTCATAGGTTCCGTAATGCAATGCGGTGAGGCGCCCCTGCCCAACATGGATGGCCTTGGCCAGGGTGGCGGTGCCGTCGGCGCCCAGCACTGCTTGCGGGCTTTCGATCTGAAGCTCGAAACGCAGTGAACCATGCGGTAATCCGTGTACCCGCTCGAGTTCGTCGAACAAACGCAGGGCCGCCTCGACCTGGGCCAGCGCGCGGAATTTCGGGATGGTGGTGACAAATCCGCGCGGCACGCCCGACGCGCCGTCCAGCACCAGTTCCAATGTGCGTACGCTGCGCCGCAGGTGTTGCGAGGTCAGGCCCTTGATCCGGATGCCCAGTACCGCAGGAGGATTCGCCGCGATCGACAGTGAGCGCAAGGTGCGTCCCGCCTTGCGTGCGTCGGCGTCCTCGGTGCCGTCTTCGCGCCAGCCGTAGCCGTCCTCGAAGTCCACCCGCAGATCCTGGATGGGGGAGGCGGCAAGCCGTTCCGAGACGCGGGGCAGCACGCCCTGTGTGTCGAGTGCCGCGAGCACTTCTTCGTGGCGCCCGAGGAGTTCGAGCGCGGATTCACCCCACTGCGCAGGGGTCTGCACGCCGGCCAGCTCCGCGCTGACGTACGCGGTGTGGATCGGTTGCGGTTCGCTGCGGCAATCGGGGTAGGCAGACGCCAGCTCGGCGTCCAGACCGGCCACCAGCGCTGCGATGGGAGCCAGCCAGTCGGGACCATCGGCCTCTGGTGGGTGGGACGTAGAAGCCGCTGACACGGGTCCCATGCTCGCAGACTCGCTGCGGCGGCGCTCAGGCGTGTGCAGCTGAGGATTCCTCCTCGGGCTCGTCGGCGACCTGTTCACCGGCGAGAACCGCGCGCATGCGGTCCTTGTCGAGTTGGCCTTCCCAGTTGGCCACCACCATCGTCGCCACGCAGTTACCCAGCAGATTCACCGACACGCGCATCGAGTCCATGATCCGGTCGGCGCCCAGCAGTAGCGCCACGGCGGCCACCGGGATGGCGCCGTGGCCAATCGCCGCGACGGTCGCCGAGAGCGCCAGGAACGATGAACCCGGCACGCCTGCCATGCCTTTAGAGGTGAGCATCAGCACCAGCACGGCGGTGATCTGTTCTCCGAGGGTCAGGTCGACCCCGAGTGCCTGCGCGAGGAATAGCACACAGATCGACAAGTAAAGGGTGGCCCCATCGAGGTTGAAGGAGTATCCGGTGGGAATGACCAGTCCTGTAGTCGTCTTGGAACAGCCCGCGTGATTGAGCTTGGTCATGATGCGCGGCAGCACCACTTCGGTGGATGCGGTTCCGAGCGCCAGGAAGAGCTCGTCCTTGATGTAGACGACGAATTTCCAGAGATTCACTCCCGCGAAAATCCGCGCGATCACCGCCAGGACTCCGATGAACAGCAGCGCCGCCGCGTAACAGGCCGCGATGAGCTTGCCGTAGCTGCCCAGCGAGCCGATGCCGTATTGACCCACGATGTAGGCCATCGCGCCGAGCGCTCCCAGCGGCGCCAGCCGCATGATCCACCCGATGATGGTGAAGAAGATGTGGCTGAGATGGTCGATGAACTCGAGGACCACCGGCGGCCCCGATTCGCCGAACTTGGCCAGCGCCAGGCCGAACAGCACCGCGAAGAACAGCACCTGCAGCAGCGCGTTCTCGGCGAAGGCCGACACGATCGAGGAGGGGATGATGCCGAGCAGGAACTCGACGGTATGGGGCAGCTCACCGTTGTTGGTCTTCTTCGCGATGGCATCGGCCCCCGTCGCCAGGGTGCCCGCGTCGATGTGAAATCCCGCTCCCGGTTTGGCGAGATTGCCCACCAGCAGGCCGAACACCAGGGCAAATGTGGTGACCGCCTCGAAGTAGATCAGGGCCTTGACGCCGATCCTGCCGACGGACTTGAGGTCGCCGACGTGGGCGATCCCGAGCACCACCGTGCAGAAGATGATCGGGGCGATCAGCATCTTGATCAGCTTGATGAAACCGTCCGCCAGGGGGCGCAGATCAGCGCCGACCTCCGGCCACAGCCACCCGATAAGTACGCCCGCGATGATCGCCGCCAGAAGCTGGACGAACAGTGATCGGTACCAGGGCGGCTTGTTCGCCAGGCGCACCATCTCGCTGGCGGGTGTCTCGATGGCGGTCGACATGTGCGCGACCGTAACGACGGCCTGTTTATCGGATGTGAACACGGTATTCAGCCCGTATTACGCACGGCGTGCCCGTGCGGTTCGATGGACGTATGCAACCGGATACCGCCACGGGCCTTGTCATCGGTGCGGTGCTGGCAGCCGGTGCCGGAAGCCGCTACGGCATGCCGAAGATCCTTGCCGAGAATGGGCGCTGGCTCGAACTGGCCGTCGCCGCACTGGACCGGGGCGGTTGCGACGAGATCTATGTGACGCAGGGCGCTGCGCCGGCCGAGATACTTTTGCCCGCACGAGGTATCGACGTCGCGCGGTGGCGCGGCGGCGTGTCGGAATCGGTGCGGGCGGTGCTGGACGTTGCGCACCCGCGCACAGATGTGGCCGGGGTACTCATTCATCTGGTGGACCTGCCATCGGTGGGGCCGGAGGTGGTCGGTGCGGTGCTGCACGCCAGTGAGCGCCGCAGATCGGCACTGGTCCGCGCGACATTCGGCGGTCGGCCGGGCCATCCGGTGTACATCGGCTCGGATCATTTCGGCCCGTTGTCGAGCGTGCTGGCGGGCGACCGGGGAGCCGGGCCGTACCTGGCCGCACGCGGCGATGTGATCGAGGTGCCGTGCGAGCATCTCGGCGACGGTTGCGACCACGATTACCGGCCGTAAATCAGATGCCGCGGCGTGTATCGCATGCCGAGGAGATAGACGGCGAAACCGATACCCGCGCCCACGAACCAGGTAAAGGCGGCCAGATACGCGCTGCCCCAGATCACCGTCGCAATGGCCACCGCGGCACCGACCACCGTCGCGGTCACCGCGACCGGGTTGATGCCGCCGCGGTAGTAATACGCCCCCGACGGCGACAGCGTGAACAGATCGTCCACGATGACCGTGCGGCCCCGCACCAGATAGAAGTCGGCGATCAGGACTCCGAAGAGTGGGCCGATCACGGCGCCGAGAATGTCGAGCGTGTAGTGGATGGTGTTGGGGTTGTTGTAGAGATTCCAGGGCGTGATCAGGATCGAGCCGACCGCCGCGATCATCCCGCCGGCACGCCAGCTGATCCGTGTCGGGGCCAGATTGGAGAAATCGAAAGCGGGCGAGACGAAGTTGGCCACGATGTTGATCCCGATGGTGGCGATCGCGAAGGTGAGCACGCCCAGCACCGCCGCGGTGGTGTTGTTGATCTTGTCCACGATCAGCACCGGGTCGGTGATGATGGCGCCGTCCTCGCCGCGTCCGATGACCGTTGCGCCGGCCGACACCGTGCACACCGCCAACACGGCGAAGAACAGGAAGTTCAACGGCAATCCCAGGAAGTTGCCGCGTTTGACCTCGTCGAAGGTGCGGCCATATCGGGAGAAGTCACCGAAATTGAGCATGGGACCCGAGAAGTACGACACCACCAGCGCGATCGCGCTCAGCACCGTCGCCGCTGCGGCGAACCCAGTTTTCGGCGGGCCCGACGCCAGGCCGAAATGCACGTTTTCCCAACCGGCCGCGACGACCAGATAGAGCGCAAGTGCCAGCATCACCGCGTACACCGCGGGCCCGCAGAAGTCGATGAATTTACGTATCGCCTCCATGCCGTTCCAGAAGACTGCGGCCTGCAGTACCCACATCAGCAGGAAGCCGCCCCAGCCAAGGAAAGATAGACCCAGAAAGCCATACTCGTCGGCATTGGCGTAGCGGCCCAGCGAAGGCTCGAACTTCACCGCCAGAAGCACGAATGCCGTTGATGCCAAATAGGTTTGAATGCCATACCAGGCCACGGCGATGAGTCCGCGGATCACGGCCGGAAGATTGGCGCCGCGCACTCCGAACGCGATGCGCGTGGTCACCGGGTAGGGCACGCCGGTCTGTTGCGAAGGGCGCGCCACCAGGTTGCACAGCCAGTACACTGCCACGATGCCGACCAGCAGTGCGAGTAGCACCTGCGATGCTGAGATTCCCAGCGCGAAAAGACTTCCCGCAAAGACGTAGCCGCCGACACTGTGTACGTCGGACATCCAGAACGCAAAGAAGTTGTAGCTGGTCCAATTCTGAGTCCGCAGCGGCGCCAGGTCGCCATTGGTCAACGCCGGGTCGTAGCCGGGCTTGATCACACTTTCCCCGGCAGCACCGTGTCCGCCGGTGGGGGCGATGGCCTCAGCCGTGAGTGTGCCGCTCACACAACCTCCTCCGAATGTCGACCAGCCAGGAAAGCTGGTGACACCCGAAACTAAGCGGCCGGTGTTGCCGCCGTGTTGCGCGGAAACAATATTTTCCCGGATCAGAATCGATCCACCGGAACGTGATTCGATGCGGTGAATCGGGCCGCCTACTATCGTGCGCACGATGGCTCATAACGAGGCTGGACAGGCGACACCCCGCGACATGGTGGGTTACGGGCGCACGCCGCCACACCCGCGCTGGCCCGGCGAGGCGCGGATCGCGGTGCAGTTCGTGCTCAACTACGAAGAGGGCGCGGAAAACAACGTCCTGGATGGCTCGGCGGGCTCGGAGACTTTTCTCTCGGAGATGGTCCCGGCCGAGGCATTCCCCAACCGGCACATGAGCATGGAATCGCTGTACGAATACGGCTCACGGGCCGGTCTCTGGCGCGTCTTGAGGGTCTTCGAGCGCCGTGGCCTGCCGTTGACCGTCTTCGCGGTGGCGCGGGCGTTGCAGCGCAATCCGGAGGCGGTGGCCGCGTTCGGTGAGCTCGGGCACGAGATTGCCTGTCACGGGCTGCGCTGGCAGTCCTATCAGTTGGTGTCGCCGGATATCGAACGTGAGCACATGGCGCAGGCGGTTCAGATCGTGCGCGATCTCACCGGCGCTGCGCCTCTGGGGTGGTACACGGGGCGAGACTCCCCACAGACCCGGCAGCTAGTGGTCGAGCACGGGGGGTTCACCTACGACTCCGACTCGTACGCCGATGATCTGCCGTACTGGGTTCGGGTGCCCGCCCACGGCGGTGTGATCGACCACCTGGTGGTGCCCTACACCCTGGACACGAATGACATGCGGTTCGCCTCACCGGCCGGATTCCCCAGTGGGGAACAATTTTTCACCCATCTGCGTGATGCCTTCGATTGTCTGTACGCCGAGGGGGAGACGGGCAGCCCGAAGATGCTGTCGGTGGGTTTACATTGCCGGCTGGTGGGTCGGCCGGCGCGCACCGTTGCGCTCGAGCGGTTTCTCGACCACGTACAAGCTCATGAGGGGGTGTGGATCGCCAGACGACTCGACATCGCCGAGCATTGGCGCCGGATTCACCCCGCCGGTATCGAACCGAACGAATCCAATAGTCCGGCATAGGGTTTGAACGGTGGCGCGGCGAACTCGCCGTGCCCGGATTTACGCAGGCCCATCGACACCAACGATTGCACCAGGTTCACCGCGGCCGCCACGCCGTCGATTACCGGGAGTCCGATCTCTGCCGAGATATCCCGGCACAGTCCGGCCATTCCCGCGCAGCCCAGCACGATCACCTCGCTGCCGTCGTCGCGGGCCGCGCGGCGGCATAGTTCTATGAGAATGTCCTTGGTCTGGGGATTGGTTTCCAAGTCGAGCACCGCGATATCGCAACCGTGCACGCCCCGGCAGAAACGTGACATCCCATAGCGTTCGGCCAGATCCCAGGCGCGCCCGGCGGTGCGTTCCAGCGTGGTGACCACACTGAACCCCCGGCCCAGGTGACTGGCCATGTGCATGGCGGCCTCGGCGATACCGAGCACCGGACCGGTGGCAAGTTCCCGGGCCGCATCGAGGCCGGGATCGCCGAAGCATGCGAGTACATACCCGTCGGCGCCTTCGATTTCGGCGCGGCGGATTTCGGCCAGCACACCGGGCACACTCAACGCCTCGTCGTAATGACTCTCTATCGATACCGGCCCCATCGCCGGGTTGACGGCGGTGATGCTGGTTCCCGGCCAGGCCGCCGACTCTGCCACCACGCCGATGGCCTTCGTCATGGCCTCGGTGGTATTGGGATTGATGACGCGTATCCGCATGGCCCACAGGGTACGTCGCCCGCGTAGGGTGCGGGGTGTGGCGTTGTCACAGTGCACCGCGTCATGAAACGTTCGCGTTAACTCTGTGTCGCCAGCGATGGCGGCCCGGCGCGAGCGCTGGGAAGATCGGGTGTGAGACGACGGCGATGGAGGGCGAATGTCACGTACGTTCCGCTACCGGAGGCTGATCAACGAGCTGCGTGCCAACCGGTCCGGGCATGACCAGACGAGCGTGCTCGACGGGCTGCGGCGGGCCATCCTGGACGGTGCGGCGCCGCCGGGCTCGATGATCCCCATCAACGAGGTGGCCGACACGTACCAGATCAGCCCGATCCCGGTGCGGGAAGCGCTCAAGACCCTTGTCGCCGAAGGACTTGTCAATCATCGGGCCAATGGCGGATACCGGGTGGCTCAGCTCACGCTGCCGGAACTTCGTGAGATCTATTTCACCCGAGGCGTTCTCGAGCGTGCCGCGCTGGCACAGGCCGCAGCGCTGGCAACCTCGGAGGACCTGGATCGAGCGCTGGCGGAACACGAGCTGCTGCAACAGGCGACCGTCGAGGGTGATGCACGGGCCTTTCACCTGCACTCCCGACGTTTTCACCGCGCCCTGGTGACCCCTTGCGGTATGCATCGCCTGTTGCACATGTTCGAGGCCACCTGGAATCTGACGGAGCCGTTTCAGGTGATGCGGACGGTATCGGCGTCGGATCAACTGCAGCTGCATGCCGACCATGAGGCGATGATCACAGCGGTGGCAAGGCGCGATACCGAGGCCCTGCTCGCGGTGGCGAGCACGCACCATGACCGCTTGGAGTCGGCGATAGTCTCTGCCGCAGGGCAATTGGATGTGATCGTCGATACGTAGCGGATTGACCGGTCGGCAAAATATAGACACCCGGCAACCTGGCCGCAACACGCTGGCCCTAGCGTCGCTTGCGCGGCCGGCGGGTACGCACCGAGACCAGGGAGGTTCCGCGATGAGGAGAGTCCATCCCGTCGATGAGGTGCCGTCCGCGGGCAAGCTCGTCACGCTGGGCATTCAGCATGTGATCGCGTTCTATGCCGGCGCGGTGCTGGTGCCCCTGCTCATCGCGCGCGCCATCGACCTGGACGCCGAGGCGCTGACCATGCTGATCACCGCTGACCTGTTCACGTGCGGTATCGCCTCCATTTTGCAGGCGGTCGGGTTCTGGAAGATCGGTGTGCGCCTGCCGCTGCTGCAAGGGGTCACCTTCGCCACCCTGGCCCCGGTGATCAAGATCGCCAATGACCATGGCGGCGGCCGGGTCGGGCTGCTCACCGTCTACGGCGCCGTCATTGCCGCAGGTGCGTTCACCTTCCTCATCGCCCCGTTCTTCGCCCGCCTCATCCGCTTCTTCCCGCCCATCGTGACCGGCTCGGTCATCACGATCATCGGGGTATCGCTGTTACCGGTGGGCATCGGCGACGCTGTCCGCAACCCGCACAGCCCGGTGGCCGCGCACGATCCCGGCAACGGGCGCTGGCTGATGTACGCGGCGGGCACCATCGTGCTGATCGTGTTGATGCAGAGGTTCTTTCGTGGCTTCTGGAGCACCATCGCGGTGTTGCTCGGGTTGATCGCCGGTACCGCCATTGCCTGGCTCGCCGGTGACACCGATTTCACCCGGGTGGGCGAGGCGGGCTGGATCGGATTCACCTCGCCATTTGCTTTCGGCGCACCGCGTTTCGACGTCATCGCGGTGGTGTCTCTGATCGTGGTGCTGATGGTGACGGCCGTCGAATCCACCGGGGCGGTCTTCGCGACCGCCGAGATCGTCGGCAAGCGGGTGCGCGGGGCGGATATCGCCGCCACCGTGCGTGCCGACGGCATCGCCACCATGATCGGCGGCACCTTCAACTCATTCCCGTACACGGCGTTCTCGGAGAATGTCGGTCTGGTGCGCCTGACCGGGGTCAAGAGTCGTTGGGTAGTAGCGGCCGCCGGGGTGATCATGATGGTGTTGGGCGTGCTGCCCAAGACCGCCAAGGTCGTGGAGTCCATCCCCGCCCCGGTGCTGGGCGGGGCCGCGATGACACTGTTCGCGACGGTGGCTGTGGTCGGCATCCAGACACTCGGCAAGGTCGACTTCAACGACCACCGCAACCTGATCATCGCCAGTACCTCACTGGCCATGGGGATGTACGTACAGTTCTCCCAATCATCGGGCCCGTCGACCGTGCTGGATCACGGACGTGAAGTTCAGGTTCCCGCATTGCCGGGAATCGATCAGGCCGTGCCGGGCCTGCTGCAGATCCCGTTCAGCACCGGTATCACCATGGGCGCTATCACCGCGATCGCCTTGAATCTGTTGTTCTTCCACACCGGCAGCCGGGGTATTGCGGTCGCGGGCGGCGGCGCCATCCGGCTCGCACAGGTCAACGAGATGACGTTGGAAGAGTTCCGTCGCACCTTCGGCGCACTTGTCCAAGACGTGCACTGGGTTGTCGATCGTGCCTACCGCCAGCGTCCCTTCGCCGACGCACACGATCTACGCAGCGCTTTCCAGGAGGCGATGCTCACCGGTAGTGACGAGGAACAGCTTGAACTGATCAGATCGTTCCCCGATTTGGGCGCCGAGGACGAAGCTGGAGAGATGACGGCCGTCGACCACACCATTTTGCAGACTCTCGACGAGGGCGAGCTGAACAACGTGGTGAGCCTGGCCAACGCCTATCGCGAGCATTTCGGTTTTCCGCTGGTGATCTGCGCGCGCGAGACCGAGCGCTATGAGCGGGTGCTGCGCAATGGGTGGAGCCGCATGGAGAACTCCACGACCAGCGAGCGGTCGTTCGCCCTCATTGAGATCGCCAAGATCGCCAACTACCGGTTCGATGATCTGGTGGCCGACGCCAACCCCATCACGACGGCCCGCTTCGGGCGCTTCGAGGACTTCCATGCGGCGCGTTGATTGGCGGGGGATCGAGAGTTTCAACGAGCTCAGCGACGGCCAGGCGATCCACTGGCTCTACGAGTGCTGCGCGTCGCGGATATGGGCAGTGCGGGTCGCTGCAGGCCGGCCATTCCGCGATGAGGACGCGCTGTACCACCGGGCAGATCTGATTTTGGCCGAGCTGACCGACGCGGATGTGGACGAGGCACTCGACGGGCACCCACGGATCGGGGAGCGGGCCGATAACGCGGCGTCGCGCCGCGAGCAGTCGGGGGTCACCGGTGCCGACGCCGCGGTACTGGAGCGTCTACGGGAAGGCAATGCCGAGTATGAGGAGCGGTTCGGCTACGTGTACCTGGTCTTTGCGAATAGTAGGCCCGCCGAGGAGCTACTGGCGATTCTTCAGGAGCGGCTCAAGAACGACCCGCAGCACGAGCGCCGGGTGATGAGAATGGAATTGGGAAAGATCAATCGCAGCCGCCTGGAGCGGATGCTGGGTCCGGCGGGCAGGCATGCCGATGACGTCGAGACGGAAGGTGGATTGTGACGGGTTTGAGTACCCATGTGCTGGACGCGGTATCCGGGCGACCGGCGCGGGGCGTGCCGGTGACGCTTCTCGACGGCACGGGCACCGAGCTTGCCAACGGCACAACAGATTCCGACGGCAGGATCGCTGACCTTACTGGTGCGGCGCTGGCCGCTGGGCGGTACCGGCTGGTCTTCGACACCGGCACCTGGTTCACCGACAACGGGATCGAGGGTTTCTACCCGGAAGTGATCATCAGTTTCCAGGCGGACGGTGGTGGGCATCTGCATGTCCCGTTGCTGCTGAGCCCGTACGCCTACTCCACCTATCGCGGCAGCTGAGAAAGGAAACGCACCAGTGGCAATCGTCCTCGGAGGCAATCAGTACGGCAAGGCCGAGAATCGGGTAGTCAGGATCTATCGCGACAGCCCGCGTCATGAGATCAAGGACCTCAACGTTGGCAGCGCGCTGCGTGGGGATTTCGCCGCCGCCTACACAGACGGCGATCAGCGCAAGGTGCTGCCCACCGACAGCCAGAAGCAGACCATCTATGCCTACGCCAAGGAGAAGGGCATAGAGACCATCGAGCGATACGGCCTGGACTTGGCGCATCACTTTGTGGACGAGTACGAACCGGTGACCGGTGCGCGGATCGAGATCGACGAATATTCCTGGGAGAGAGTCGTTGTCGACGGGCGCGAGCATGACCACAGTTGGGTTCGCAAGGGGCAGGAGGTGCGTACCGCGGAGATCACCGTTGACGGTGTGGGTGCGGCGCAGCGGAGCTGGGTGATCGGTGGTCTCAAAGACCTGGTCGTGCTGAAGTCGACGGGTTCGGAGTTTCACGATTTCCTCGAGGACAAGTACACGATTCTGCAGCCCACCAGTGACCGGGTGATGGCCACCTCGCTGGTGGCCAAATGGCGCTTTGTCGGTACCGATATCGACTGGGATGAGACGTATCTGGGGGTCAAGCGGATCATTCTGGAGCGCTTCGCCACCGTGCATTCGCTGGCCCTGCAGCAGACGCTGTACGAGATCGGCAAGGCGATTCTGGAGGTGTATCCGCTGATCGCCGAGGTTCGGCTCTCGGCGCCTAACAAGCACCACTTCGTGTACGACCTGTCACCGTTCGGGCTGGAGAACCCCAACGAGGTTTTCCACGCAGACGACCGTCCGTACGGGCTCATCCAGGCCATCGTGGCCCGCGACGACGCTCCGGAGGCCGGGCCGGCCTGGGACCCGCATCTGGCCTGGCTGGTTTAGCAGTCGCGGTCGAGGTAGCCGGTGATATCGCGCCCACGCACCCGCACCGAGCTGATGGCTGGTTCGCGTAGCCCCATCAGCAGCCGGAACAGCAGCTGTTCGGTGGCCAACTGCTCATCGTCAGACCGGACGCCACGGAAGAGGGTGTCGGCCAACGGTTCCCATCGGTGTGGATCGATGATCAGGAAGTCCGCGTCCTTGCCTTCGTCCAAGTTGCCAAACGTTTCCTCGCGGTCCAGCGCGCGGGCCCCGGCAAGGGTGGCGGTGAACAACAGCTCGGCGGGATGCAGGGACACCGCGGTCGACGCCGGTTCGGACATATGGACTTTGAAGCAGTCGTTCAGTACACGCGTCATCAGCCATTCATCGCCACCGCCCACATCGGTGCCCAGAGCGATGGTGACTCCGCTTTCGACGGTCCGGCGCCACGGCATGGTCCCGGAGCCCAGGAACAGTTGTGAGGTAGGGCAATGTGCTATGGAGGAACCGGTTTCGGCCATGCGTGCAAGTTCGGCATCCTGGCAATGCACGGCGTGCGCCAGGATGCTCCTGCGGCCCAACAGGGTTGAGCCGCCCTTGCGGGAGCCGGGCAGGAAATGACCGTCATAGGTATCCAGATAGCTGCGCACCCCGAACGTGGAGAGAGTGACGTCCACCTCACCGGTGCCGGGCCGGGCGTTCTCGTTGAGGTGGGAATGGAAGTAGACGCCGCTGCCGCGCACCCCGTCGTACAGCTCGCCAAGCGCCGCGAGGGTATCGGCCGTGACAGACAACGAGAACCGGGGCACCAGCGCCACGTCGGTGAGCGGGCTGCCATGCCAGCGCTCGATTTCGTCGGCACAGAGCTGGATTGCGCGCTCGGTGGTGGTGAGCAGCGGCGCGGCGCTGTCGGGCCCGGTGGTTTGCACGCCGCGTCCGCTGACCATCCGCAAGCCCGCGGTGCGTGTGGCCGTGAACAAGGCAGCCTGCGCGTCGGGGAACGCCGAGCCCATCACCATCGCGGCCGTGGTGCCGACGGCGATGCGGCGCCGGCAAAAGGCTTCGGCGATGTGCTGGGCGAGCACCGGATCGGCCAAACTGGCCTCTGCCGGAAAGATGCAGCGCTGCAGCCACTCCAGCAGTTGGCCGCCGCCATAAGAATCGGTGCAGTAGGTCTGCGGGAAGTGCATGTGGGTATCGACGAAGCCCGGAAGCAGGAAACCGGGGCGATGATCGTGCACCGGCCACGCGGAGTATGCCTGCGGCAGTTCGGTATAGGTGCCGCAGTATGCGATCACACCGTCGGAGCTGACCGCCAGCACGCCATCGGGGATCGACTGCAGGTGTGCAGCGGCATCGGCGACGCCGGGGGAGCCCGCGATGTGGAAGATATGCCCGCGGTAGACGGTGGCGGCAATCGGGTCCATCGCACCATAGTGCACATCGCACGTCAGGTCCGCAGCCCAAGGGTCACCGGCAGGTCCCGCCGATGAGTCCAATTACGTTGATCGAGAATGTATTCGTGGCCACCGTGGATCGCGACGGTCGTGAGCTCGATAGCGCGACTGTGGTCATCGACGGCAATCTGATCGCCGCGATACTGGACGCCGGTCAGCTGAACCCCTGGCAGGCGCTGCCGGGCATCGAACATGTGGATGGTCGTGGCTGTCTGCTCACACCCGGGCTGGTCAACACGCACCACCACCTTTATCAATGGATCACCCGCGGGCTTGCCGCCGATCACACTCTCTTCCAATGGCTTAGCGCCCTGTATCCGGTGTGGGCGGGCATCGACGCCGATGGTCTGCATGTGGCGGCGCAGGGTGCGTTGAGTTGGCTGGCATTGTCGGGATGTACCACCACCACCGATCACCACTACGTGTTTCCTTCGGGTGCAGGTGATCTGCTGGAAGCCGAGATCGAGGCGGCGCGGGAGGTCGGCCTGCGGTTCGACCCGACACGCGGGTCGATGGACCTGGGGCAGTCGGCCGGCGGCCTGCCGCCCGATGATCTGGTGGAGTCGATCGACACCGCCCTGGAGGCCAGCGCCGCGGCCGTCGAACGCTGGCATGACCCGGCACCCGGATCGATGGTGCGCATCGGGCTGGCCCCCTGCTCGCCGTTCTCGGTGACAACCGAGCTGTTGCGGCAGACGGCGGTGTTGGCCCGCGAGCGCGGTGTCCGGATGCACACTCACCTGGCCGAGACCCAGGACGAGACCGACTACTGTGCCCAGCGGTTTGGCTGCAGCCCCCTGGACTACATGGACGAGCTGGGCTGGCTGGGACCCGATGTGTGGTTCGCGCACGGTATTCACTTCGACGACGCGGCCATCGCCCGGCTGGCCGGCACGGGAACCGGAATCGCGCACTGCCCGACCTCCAACGGGCGCCTGGGCGCCGGTATCGCCCGTACCCGGGAGCTGCTGGCGGCCGGGGTACCGGTGGGTCTGGGCGTGGACGGCGCTGCTTCCAATGAGTCGGGGCGGATGCTGGAGGAGGCGCACCAGGCGCTGCTGTTCGCCCGCGCGGTCGGAGGGCCCACGGCGCTGAGCACGCGCACCGCGCTGGAGCTGGCGACGTTGGGAGGGGCCCGCCTCCTTGGCCGTGCCGACGAGATCGGCTCTATAGAGGTTGGTAAGTACGCCGACCTGGTGTTGTGGGACCTGCGCACGCTGGGGCACCGCGGAATCGATGATCCGGTGGCTGCATTGGTGCTGGGTGAGGTACCGCCCGTGAAATGTTCGTGGGTGGGCGGCCGGTCCGTCGTCAGGGACGGGCAGATGCTGACGGTGGACACCGATCGGATCGCGGCCGCGGTGCAGGCGGCGCATCATGGATTGATGGGCAGGGTGCGCTGATGGACTTGCACACCATCGACTCGGTGCTGATTCCGCGGGACCGCGCTGATCTGGGCGGTCTCGGGACGCAGGACGGCGTGCTGGCGGGCGGCACGTGGCTGATGAGTCAGCCGCAGCCGGGGTTGCGGCGTTTGGTCGACCTCGCCGGTATGCGCTGGCCGGACCTGGTGGTGACCGACGAGGGCCTGCAGGTCGCGGCTACCTGCAGCATCGAACGACTGGTCACTGCCTCATATCCCCCCGAATGGCAGGCCACCGTCCTTTTCGGGCAGTGCGCGCGTGCCCTGCTGGCCTCCTTCAAGATCTGGCGCGCCGCGACGGTCGGCGGCAACATCTGCCTCGCCCTGCCCGCAGGGGCGATGATCTCGCTGTGCGCTGCCCTGGATGCCGAGCTACTCATCTGGCGCCGCGACGGAACCGACGAACGCTGCGCCGTTACCGATTTCGTGACCGATATCAACACGACCGTATTGCGTCCCGGTGATGTGTTGCGTGCCATCATCTTTCCCGCCGCGGCGCTCACGCAACGGACTACGCTGCGCAAGGTCGCGTACTCGGCGCTGGGGCGCTCCGGTGCATTGGTGACCGGGCGCCTGGACGGCCGCGACATCGTGCTCGGGGTCTCGGCCGCAACGCGTAAGCCAATCGTGCTGCGGGTTCCCGCTGAACCGGAACGTGTCGCGCGGGCTGCGGCGGCCATCCCGGGCGCGCAGTTCCATACCGATGCTCACGGCACCGCGGATTGGCGGCGCGCGGTCACCTCCCAACTGGCCCGCGAGGTCGCTGACGAGCTGACCGGAGGTCGCCCGTGAAGGTCAACGGTCACATCATCGACACCAGCCCCCGACCCGGGCAGTGCCTGCGCACCTTCCTGCGCGAGCACGGTCACACCGAGGTCAAAAAGGGTTGCGACGCAGGTGATTGCGGTGCCTGCACGGTGCTGGTGGACGGGGCATCGCAACATTCGTGCATCGTGCCCGCACATCGCGTCACCGATGCCGAGATTCTCACCGTGCGTGGCCTCGGGGACGAGCACGACCTGCATCCCATGCAGCGCGGCTTCATCGGCCATGCCGGATTCCAATGCGGATTCTGCACCGCGGGAATGGTGTTGACGGCGGCCACACTCACCGAGGACCAGACCGAAGATCTGGGAAATGCGTTGAAAGGCAACCTGTGCCGGTGCACCGGTTACCGGCCTATTCGCGCCGCCATCTGCGGTGCGGCGCCCCCGCACGGGGTCGTCAGTGCCCCTGCAGCGGCGAGGGTGGTGACCGGCACCGAGCCGTACACCATGGACCAGCTGCCCGCCGGGGTGGGACATATCGCGGTGCTGGGCAGCCCGCACCCGTCGGCCCGTATCACCCGGATCGACACCCGGAAGGCCCGCGACGTGCCGGGGGTGCGCGCGGTGCTGTGTTATCGCGACGACCCAGGTGTGCCGTTCTCCACCGCACGCCATCACGAGCGCACCGACGACCCCGACGACACACTGATTTTCGACCGTGTACTGCGGTTCGCGGGACAGCGCGTCGCCGCGGTGGTGGCGGACTCGCCGACCATCGCGCACCGGGCGCTTGAGCACATCGACATCGAGTACGAGGTACTGCCGGCGATCTTCGATCCAGAGCTGGCGCAGCAGCCCGGCGCACACATGGTGCATGGGGAAAAGGGGCCTGGCGCCAGGATCGCCGATCCCGCACGCAATCTGGTCGCCGAGGTGCACGGTGAGGTCGGTGATGTCGGGGCCGCGGTGACCCGGGCCAGGGAATCGGGGGCGGTGGTCAGCGGCAGCTGGCAGACGGCGCGGGTGCAGCACGTGCACCTGGAAACCCACGGCGCGGTGGGCTGGCAGGACGAGCGCGGGCGTTATGTGCTGCGCACCAGCAGTCAGGTTCCGTTCCTGGTGCGCGACGAGCTGTGTCATGTTTTCGGCCTTGCACGCGAACAGGTTCGGGTGTTCGCACCACGCGTGGGTGGCGGGTTCGGCGCCAAACAGGAGATGCTCACCGAAGACTTGGTGCTACTGGCGGTGCGCGTCACCGGGGCGCCCGCGGTCTACGAGTTCAGCCGCACCGACCAATTCACCATCGCGCCGTGCCGTCACCCCATGCGCGTGAACGTGACCGCCGCGGCCGGACCCGACGGGGTGCTGACCGCCCTGGCCGTCGATGTGCTCTCCGATGCCGGGGCCTACGGCAACCATAGCGTCGGGGTGATGTTCCATGGCTGTAACGAGTCGATGGCCCAATACCGCTGTGCCAACAAACGTGTCGATGCGCAGGCCGTGTACACCAACAACATTCCGTCCGGTGCGTTCCGTGGCTACGGGCTGGGGCAGGTGCTGTTCGGTATCGAATCGGCCCTTGATGAGCTGGCACGTGAACTCGGCATCGACCCGTTCGAGTTCCGGCGCCGCAATGCCATCGTCCCGGGAGACCCGTTTGTCAGCTGGGAGGTCGAGGAAGACGACCTGGAGTTCGGCAGCTACGGGCTGGACCAGTGTCTGGACCTCGCGCAGGACGCGCTGGCTCGCGGTGGTGCCGATCCGGCCCATAACGGGTCGGCCCTGTCTGCGGAGTGGAAGGTAGGGGAGGGCATGGCCATCGCCATGATCGCGACCGTGCCGCCGCGTGGGCATGTGGCCGATGCGCGCGCCGAGCTGGACGAGCAAGGGCGCTACCGGATTACCGTGGGCTCCGCCGAGTTCGGCAACGGCACCACCACTGTGCACGCGCAGCTCGCGGCTGCGGTACTGGGATGCGCACCGGGCCAGGTCTACATTCACCAGGCCGACACCGACGGGGTGGGCCACGACACCGGTGCCTTCGGCTCGGCCGGCACCACCGTCGCCGGCCTGGCCGTGCACCGAGCGGCAGAGCTGTTGCGCGACAAGATTATCCGGTTTGCCGCGGCGAAGTTGGCGGTACCGGAATCGCGGTGCGTGTTGGGGCCCGACGGCGTGCGGATCGGCGGGGAGCTGCTGGGGCTGGTCGATATCGCGGGCTCGGCACCGGAGCCGTTAGCCGCACTGGGCCGCCATGAGGGCACGCCCCGGTCGGTCGCCTTCAACGTCCAGGCATTCCGCGTCGGCGTGCATCCGGGAACGGGCGCCGTGCGCATCCTGCAGTCGATTCAGACCGCCGACGCGGGGGTGGTCATCAACCCGCAGCAGTGCCGTGGCCAGGTGGAAGGCGGTGTGGCACAGGCCATCGGTTCTTCGCTCTACGAAGAGATCCTGGTGCAGGACGGCTTTGTCAGCACCACGGCGCTGCGCAACTATCACATTCCGCGACTGGTGGATCTGCCTGATACCGAGGTCTATTTCGCCGACACCTATGACGTGTTGGGGCCACTGGGAGCCAAGTCGATGAGTGAGTCCCCGTACAACCCGGTGGCCCCCGCGCTGGCCAACGCGATCCGTGACGCTGTCGGGGTTCGGATGCACCGCCTGCCGATGAATGCGGCACGCGTGTGGCAGGCCATCAACGCATCCGGTGCGGGAGCGTCCTCATGAGGAACGTGCTCGGTGATCTGATCGGCCTGCTCGAGGGCGGTGGCGCTGTCGCCCTGGCCCGCGTCGTGGAGGTCAGTGGTGCGGCTCCGCGTGAGCCCGGTGCGGCGATGCTGGTGACGGCCGATTCGGCGGTCATCGGATCGCTGTCCGGTGGATGCGTGGAGGCTGCGGTCATCGAGACCGCGCGCGACGTGCTGGCGGCGGGGCCGTGTGTGAGTGAGCGGTTCGGTGTCGACGACGGTATTGCTCCCGGACTCACCTGCGGCGGTGAGATCGAAGTCGTCACCGAAAGGGTGGACTCCGACAAACTGCCGCTGCTACGTCGGCTGCGTGCGCTGATCGAGGCGGGGGAGCCGGTGGCGTTGGTGAGCACACTGTCGGGAATTCCCGATTGGGCTCTGGTGCGGCCGGGTGAGTCGGCGCCGTGGCCGCAGATCGACGGCACCATCGCGTCGTTGGTGCGGGCGGGGCGCAGCGCGGTGGCGGGTGCCGATCGCTGTGAGCCCGATCAATCGGCGCGGCCACGCGTGTTTGTGCAGGCGTTCGGAGTACCGCCGCGGATGATCCTGGCAGGGGCCAACGCCTTTGTACGGGCGTTGAGCCACTCGGGAGCCCAACTGGGTTACCGGGTGACGGTCGTCGATGCGCGTGAGGTGTTCGCGACGGCGGCGCAGTTCCCGTACGCCCATGAGGTGGTGGTCGACTGGCCGCATCGATACCTGCGCGCCGAGGTGGCGGCCGGGCGCGTCGACGGGCGCACCGTGGTGTGCGTGCTCACCCACGACCCGAAGTTCGATGTGCCGATGCTGGCGGCGGCGCTGACGACAGCATCGGTGGCATTCGTCGGCGCGCTGGGCTCGCGCCGCACCCACACCGAGCGGGTGGCCCGCCTGCGGGAGGAAGGCGTCACCGACGATCAGTTGCGGCGCTTACACAGCCCGCTGGGCCTGGACCTCAATGCCCGCACACCCGAGGAGACCGCGATATCCATTGCAGCGCAAATCATTGCGGAAACCTCGGGAGGATCAGGGCGGGCACTGAGCGACACCGAAGGACCGATCCACCGGTGACGACTAACGGCTAGGCGGCGCGCCTGGCCAGCTGCTCCCGGTGCCATCTACTCCGCTCAGAATGGTGCGCCGAGAATCCCTCGTTGGGATGTGTCCCCAGCCGGCCGTTGGGTTTGTCGAACTGAACGAACACGTCGAGATCCTCTGGGGACAAACTGAAATCGAAGATCTGAAGATTCTCCGCCAGCCGGCTCGGCGAGCAGGTCTTGGGAATCACCACGTGTCCCAATTCGATATGCCAACGCAGGATGAGTTGCGCGGGGGTCTTGTTGTGTTTTGCGGCCAGCGCGGCCAGTGGGGAGTCCTCGGTGGTGCCGATTCCCTGGGCCAGCGGGCTCCAGGCCTCGGTGACAATTTCCCGATCGGAGTTGAACTGCCGCAACTTTCGCTGCTGGAAGTACGGGTGTAACTCCACCTGGTTGATCACCGGTAGTACGCCGGTCGCATCGACGATGGCGTGAACGTGCTCGGGCTCGAAATTGGATACCCCGATGGCGCGGATGCCGCCGGACAAATAGAGCTGCACGATCTGCTGCCAGGCGGTCACATACTGCCCGTGATCCGGTGCAGGCCAATGGATCAGGAACAGATCCACGTAGTCGGTGCCGAGCATGTCGAGGCTGCGCGCGAAAGCGCCCGCCACATCACAGAAATCGTCTACCCACAACTTCGTGGTGATGAAGACGTCTTCGCGGGGTATGCCCGAGCGGGCGATGCCCAGACCGACTCCTCGCTCGTTGCCATATCTGGTGGCGGTGTCGATATGTCGGTATCCGGTGTCAAGTGCTTGCCGGACAATGGTTTCCGCTTCGGCATCGGGGATTGCGGCGACGCCGAGCCCGAGCTGCGGGATGTCCACACCATTGTGGAAACGAACTTTCGGGACAGTGCATGGTTGCATGACGGACTCCAATCACTCTGCGGCTGAAGGAGCAGTGGAATTGATACCCGGGAGCGACACGTCCTTGTGACAGTTGAAACTGTAGAACTGTCAGTTGAATTCGGCAGCTATGACGCTGCTCACAGAATCGCTGTGAACTTGCTGAAATCGCTGAACAGTAAGGGGATTTGGTGCCCGCAGAACTATTCGATTTACACGATCCTTACGTCGCGAGTGTCGCGATTGGTCCGTGTGCGATGGCAAAAACGAGCGCAGGAGGGGGCTTATGCGGTGGCGTTGGCCTTGACCAGGCGGGCCACGGATTGGGCTTTGTCACTCGTGGCGTCGGTGCGTCCGCGTACCGATACCTCGATGATGTACTGCGATGTCTGGATGGCAGCTCGTTGTGTTTGGCGTGGCGCCAGATGCTGCGGTCCGGTCGATTCGGTGACAATCGCATGCACAAAATCTGATGAAATATGATCCTGCGCAACATTTTTGATTTCCACATTGGTTGCCGCACCGGTTCCGGTGCCTTGTGTGGTGAACGGCGTGTCCTGGCAATGCCGCCAGCTGGCCTCCAGGTTGGTAAACCAGGTTCGGGCACTGCCCGGAGAATCCAGCTCAACAATCTGGATCTCTATCGTCGTTCCCGAACCGGTTCCCCGAATTTTCCAGCGTGTGGACCACTGCTGCCGTATCGCCTGACGTACCGGAGCTTCGGCGAATGTGGTGCCCCAACTGGGGGAGGCAACGCCGAGGCACTCGACAGAACTTGTGCGGGTATCCGCGCTGTGGGCATTCGCTGCCGCGAGGTCGAGCCTTTCGACGCGCGCATCCGAATGGAGCCGGAGCGCCAAAAGTGAAGACATCTGGGCATCATCGGGCAGGATCTCGGCGGCGGAACCAACGTGTCCTTGACCAACATTCGCGGCGCCGGGAACCACACACCCGGCCAACAACCCGCCCGCGATGAACAGACCAGTCAGCTGCACTCGTAGAGCTTGCACCAGCAATTTCTAGTGGGGAAAAGACAGATGGTCAAGCCGCAAAAATCGCCAGATTCTTTATGTTTCAGCTACCGATAGAGTGAAAAAGTGAATGCCTACTTCACCCCGATGCAATGAGAAATGAACACCTGACGGCGAACTGTTCTCAGGTCAACCCAGCGGCGAGGCGGGCGCTCTGTGGTTAAGGGCATCTGAACTACCGGTTGACGGGCCAGGTGTCGTGGCTCACGCTTATGCCATGTCTGGAATGAGTGAGCAGGCATTAGTGGCGGCGGTCCAGCAGCGGCTGATGGCGATGTACTCGTGGTTGTCGCCCGAACACGTCTCGGCTGTGGTGCAGGGTGCGCACGCACAGTTCGTCGATTGCCGTGTGCGTGAGTTTGTGTCGTTGTTGGTAGAACGACGTGCCCGCGCGGAGTTGGCGACGGCGAGTTTGTCGAGTGCGGTGACGGCCGAGGGGGCTACCGCGCGTCTCGCGTAGCGGGGTATCGGTGATGTAGGCCGTCGATGAGGCGGTGGGCCTCATAGAGGTCTCTGCGCATCGCGGCGGCCCGGCGGTGGTGATGCCGGTGGGTTGAGCTGTGCTTCGGGGTATGTCGGATGAGGTGCTCTGTCTTGGCCATGTTTTGTGACACTTCACTGACATGCTCGTAGAGCGATGCCAGAAGTGTGCGGGCCTGTGCCACAGAGGCATCCTCAGTCACGTGCGCATTTTTACATCTGATCATTCACGTGTAAAGCTACCTGCTAGGCCCGGCGACAATGCTTCAACTGCCTGTTGAATGGCCAGTACAGGATGGGCGATCGTGCGGTCTTTTGACCTGGAGAAAAACTGTGGTGCGCGATACTGGGATTGAACCAGTGACCTCTTCCGTGTCAGGGAAGCGCTCTCCCGCTGAGCTAATCGCGCGGGTCTTTATGGAGGTGGAGACGGGAATCGAACCCGTGTGCACGGCTTTGCAGGCCGTTGCCTCACCACTCGGCCACTCCACCGCTAGGGATGCCTGTCTACCCCTTCGAGCGGATGACGGGATTCGAACCCGCGACCCTCACCTTGGCAAGGTGATGCGCTACCAACTGCGCTACATCCGCGCGCAACGGATGAGATCGTCACCCGGTGCGAGTTGAAACAGTAGTCGAACGGAAGGTTTATTCACAAATCCCTTGCGTGCGCGGCCCGTCGGCGGCCGGACTGCGGTGTTTCCGGCGTCTCGTGCTAGCCTTTCACCTCGATTGATCAGCCATCAACGATCAACACGCGGTCTCGTAGCTCAGCGGAAGAGCACTCGCCTCACACGCGAGGGGTCGCTGGTTCGAACCCAGCCGGGACCACCAGAAAGACGCAGTTCAACAGATGTTTTCTACTCCGCAGCGGCAGTCGGCTTTTTCTACGTTGACCCAAAATGACCCGCAAATGGGTCAAAACGACCTGCTATGGCGATCATTTTCGCCAACAGCGGCGTGTCGTTCAGTCCGCAGAAGGTCCATGCGGATCCGTTGACAAACTCCCCACATGCCACGACTTCCGGAGTATGTGACCCCAGTAGACACAGGGGATGGCAAGCGGTACGAAGTGCGGGTTCACGGTGCGCGGCCGGACGGCGAACGCTTTCAGTGCAAGCGACGTTTCAAGACGGTGAGGGACGCCATCGCGTTCCACTCCGAAGTGACCAGCGGCCTGTCCAAGAAGACGTACATCGCTCCTAGCGACCTGACGCTGCAACGGGCAGTCGATGATTGGCTTGTCGGTCAGCGCATTCGCCCCAACACGCGAGCAGCGTATGTGGCGAGCCTTCGGCCACTCGTCGACGCTCTGGGCGAGAAACCTGTTCAGGCGATAACTAAACGCGACATTGAACACGTTGTTCAGGACCTGCTCAATGGAAAAAGCAAAATGGGGTCATGGAACGCCCCTCAGATATTTAAAGGAAAAGAAACCAGAGCCAAATGGTCTGCATCGAGTATTAACCCGATGCTGGCGCGCGCCCGCACTGTCTTCGGAGACTTGATGGCCGAAGGAATCGTTGTTCGAAACGTTGCTGCTTTGGTGAAACCCATCCCCACAGTTAAGCCCGAGATCAACACGCTCACGGCTGAACAAGCGGCGATACTGTTAGCCAGTACCGACTCGCATTGTTACGGGGTCGCATGGCGGTTGGCGCTCCTCGGGCTGAGGCGCGGCGAGATACTCGCGCTGGAATGGGATGGGATCGATTTCGAGGCCGGAACACTCACGATCCGGGCTGCTCGTCTGGCGACGCCGGGCGGAGTGACAACTGCTGCCCCGAAGACCGAGAGCAGCAAGCGCGTGTTGCCGATGCCGGACGAACTCACGGCGGCTCTTCGTCGAGCCCGTAGGCGCCAGAACGAGGCTAAGTTGCAGATGGGATCCTCTTGGCCGAACAGTGGGCTGGTAGTGGTGGATGATCTCGGAAACCCTCCGTACCCCACCACCCTGACCGTGGCTTGGGCGACGGCCTTGGAGAACGCAGGTCTTCCGCATGTGCGCCTTCACGATGCCCGCCACAGCTGCGCCACCCTCATGCACCTCGACGGCGTACCGGCTGTTGTTATCGCTGCGTGGCTTGGCCACACCGATGCGCGATTCACCCTGGCCACATACGCGCACTCGAACAACGACGCACTGGCAGACGCCGCGGTGCGGATAGGAGCCATCACCAACGGTGCTGCTGCAGAAGGAAATCTGGCGTGAACCACTAGTTTTCAAGCAGGCGCAGCAGATCGGTGAGTATCTGCTCCGCGCGATCTTCGACTTCATCCAGAATCGCTGGCACGTCAGCGAGGGCCTGTCCGGCTTGCTGGCGAGCCGTGATGCCGCGGTCGAAGCTTCGTGGGTCCAGTAGGGCGGAAGCAGCTGGCTCGGCGACCTTCTGTTCCGGCTTGTGCGTAGCGCGTCGCGGGATCGCGCGATGCACCGGGCCGTTCCCGTCCAGGTGCGCGGCGACGATGCTCTGGACTGCCCGAGTGGAGATGGGGCATACGTGCAGCGGGGCTGATCCCCATCGATCCAGCGCGGTCAACAGGGGTAGTTCTGCGGGTGGTTGTTTCATCGCCGCGGTGCTGGCGCCGCGGATAAACGCTGCCAGCACTCGCGTACTTGGGCTCTGGTGCTGCAAGGCACGGATCCGAATCCAGTCGACGAGGATCTGAGCCGGGAAGACACCGGAGTCAGGGAGAGCCGCAGGGGTCCGGTAGTTGCTTCCGCCGGTGCGAACGTGCAGGTTGCCTTCAGGTGTCGCAGCGACGTCGCCGATGCTCAGCCGCGCCAGAGTTTCGAACGTCATACCGGTGGTGGCCAGCACCAGCATCATGGCGTCACGCCGGGCGAAAAGCAGGGTCGGCCATCCAGCGGTAGGCAGCGCGCGCACGGTTTCGACCACGCGGCGGGTGCGCAGCTGCAGGCGTTCGGCCCGGCGGGCGCAGAGCAGAGAGCGGATCTGTTCAGCATGCCCAGGCAATGGGAAGCCGGCGTCGCGATGCGCACCGTTGACGACTGTCACGCGCCGCTGCTGGGTGCCGAGGGCAGCGGGGTTCGCCGCGAGGAACCGTGCCAGCGTCTCGGAGTCAGCTGGAAATGCTTCGGCGCCGCATGCCGCGCACCAGTCTTCGAACAGTGCCCAGACCGCGCGGTCACGCGCCGACCGCTCGACAGTGATCACAGCCCCAACGTGGTGACGGCGTTTCCGATGAGCGGGGCTTCCTCGCGTGCGTAGCGCTCGACCATGGCCGGCGTGCGGTGACGGGTTTTGTCGCATGATCGCGTGTGCGTCAGATCCGTTGCGGAAGGCCTGCGTCACGAACCCGGCGCGCAGGCTGTGTCCGCCGAGACGCTCAACCGCGGCAGGGGAGAAGCCTGCACGGATCGCCCGCCGGCGGATGACGCCGTGTACCGCTGCGCCGGACATCGCCGTCGATGAGAGGTTCCCGTTGCGGCAGATCGATCGGAACAGCGGCCGCCCGGGATCGAGAGCCGGGGACGTGACAGGCAGACACACGTGCTCGTCGAAACTCATCTCTGCACCCAGCAGTCTGATCACGCCCCGGCGGCCGTCACGGTCGAAAGCCGATACGACCTGGGCCCATCGCTGGAACGCGCACGGTGGGCATCTGTCCGTCAGCTCGGAGCGGGGGATTGCGTGGACGCTGCCAGCACCTTCCTGATCGGTCTTCGACTGGCGCACAGTCAAATGCATACCGTCCAGGGCGTGCAGGGCTGCGTCGGCGCCGCCGAGGGAGACCAACTCGCTGCGTCGCAAGGCCGCGGCGAATCCGATCAGCAGGAGTGCGCAATCACGGCGGGCATATACCGCGTCGGACCAGCCTCGCACCTGCGCGTGTGCAGTGGCGATCAGCGTGACGATGTCGTCAGTGAGCAGCGGGGCACGTACGATCCGGGGCCGGTCGCCGGCGGTGGCGTACTCGCGGCGGATACCGGACAGCGTCGCGCGCACCAGCTCGTGACCGGTGGGGATTGCGGTGCATCCGCTGCGCCGGTGTCGATCAGTGATCGCGGCGACCCATTTGGTCAACGTGGCTGGCGCATAGGCCCGTTCACCGTTGGGGCTGCGCGTGTCGGCCGCATCGACGAGGTAAGCCGCAATCACCGCTGGATTGGCGGGAAGGGCCCGGTGGCCGTTGCGCTGACACCAGGTGTCGAAACGGCGCCATGCACTGTCGTAGGCGCGTTGGGTTCCGGCCGATCGCGAGCTCGAGGCGGCTTGGGCGATCCGTAGGGTGACAGCCGGGGGCAGTGCCGCGTGGATTGGCACCGCGGTGTCGACTTCACCCATGGTCGTCGAACTTACCGATCTGGAACTGTGACTGCCTCCGGCGTCCGTGATCTGTGGATAAAGCGCGTATTTGAACACAAAGTTGAGCGCAGGCTTGAGCGGTGAATTTCGCGGCGATCTGGTCAGTGAGCCTAGAGGTCGAACGCCACCAGTGAACCGTCAGACAGCCAGCCAACCTGCTCGCCATCGGGCAGTTTCGCCACCCAGCCCGGTAAGTGCCCCGAGTACCCCTCAGGCACCGGTTGAACTTCGACCGCCCGGACGATGAGCAGGGTCCTCCCGTCGTCAGCGGCGACAACGTCATCTGGCAGATCTGCTTCCACGAGAGCTTCGGTCGGGGTCAGCGGAACATCGGATGCAGTCGCCGTGTGCTGGCTCTCGATGCGATTGGCCCCTTCGCCCTCGATCGAATACGGCACCTTGATCACGTGTCCGGAACCGGTGAGAAACACTGCGCGTGTACTGCCAATCAGTGGCTCTCCGTAAAGCTTCCGATATGCGGACAGCGCCGTCGCGTACGCGGGGTTGAGCTCGTCAATACGGATGTAATCGACCAGCTGTGAGAACGACAGCTCCAGCGACCGGCCGGGAATCCAAACGTATTCTTCAGCTCGGAGGCTCATGTCCGTCACCATCTCACCATGCCCCGACAGACAGGTGGGGATGCAACCGATCGTCTCTTGGAACGCGCCCTGGTAACGGTCATCTTGATCGTGGATATGTGCTCATCACCGAGACCGCTCTTGGGCATCCGCGATGGCCGCGCCGAGGAGTTGGCCCTACACCGCCGCGCAGCATCAATGTTCCAGCAGAGTGCCGAATACCGTTCTATGCAAGTCGGACACACATCCTTGCGCCCTTCCCGTCACCATCCCCGGCGCTCCGCGCCAGTGCCAGGACCGTCACGGATCGAGTGGCAGCCACGCGGTGCGTCCGGGGTGCCCACGTCAGGGCTTGTCCTCCATGTGCGCCGGTAGCGGCCAAATTCCGTAGTAGCCACGCACCGCGGCGAGCGCGTTGCGGAACGCATCGCCGATGTCGTTGCGGTGCCGAGGGTTCGGCCATTTACTGCCGAAACGTAGAGCGCCGATATCAATGCCCAACAGTTCCAACGGCAGCTCTTGGCTGTCGCCGGCCGCCGAGCACAGTGCAATGCGGTAGTAACCCATACCGTTGGGGCCGTCCTGGCGCAGATTTGAGTCGTAGAGCATTTCGCCGTAATGACGCTCAAACGTGTACACAAGAATGCGTTCACCCGAACTCTGATTATCGAACTGCGCCGCCTCAGCATCCAACAACCCCGGTCGCTTGCCAATGGCATAGGGCAGCGGAACCTTGTTCTCTTCCAACAGGTCTTGTCCCCGGCCTGTTCGTGTGTGGATCCAGCCCGTTTCCTGCGCGACCAGCGGTTTACACAACGTGCTTACGCCAGCCTCGATGGCGTCGCGTTCCTCGCATTGGAAAAGAGGAACATCACCGGCCACGCGCGGCCACACCCCGACGTCCACCAAATTCGAGACGCGGTTACGCGAAACCCCGAGAACTTCTCCGATGGCCGTATCGGAGAGACCCTGCTCCCGCAAGCCCAGCGCCAAGGTCCCGGCGACCACTTTCGCGGTCTTCTGCGCCAGCATTTCCTGAAACCGAGCCGCCGCGAGCGCGGCCTTGGCCTGCTCAATCATCTCAGCGGTGCGATCCGCCGCATTCTCCATGCACCCACAATATCCATTGCACTACCTCAGTGCAGTGATTCCAGACGGCGCGCCTCTACACGCCGCGGAAGGAGACGCATACTTCGTCCAAGCGCACTGAGGCCTGCGTGTTCGCATTCACTTCTGATAGCGCTATGGCTCTTCGGGTTCACGTTCATTCTCCTTGGTATGCCGTAGGGGACTCAGTACCTCTTTAATTCATCTTCCCGATACAGCCCAATTCCGCGTCCGCCGGATACCCTGACATACCAGGCACCTTGAGCGTTCTGCTCGGTCAATACCCCCTTTCGTCCCGAGGGAATGATCACCCAAAATCCGGGACGCAATTCATCGGTCATCGGTAGCGGTCCTTATCGGTAGTGGCCCAAATCTCCTAGTGCCACGTTTGGAACCGATCCAAACCTCTACGGTCATGTCGAGAGGGCTAACCTGCCGTGGCTGACTATCCGGCACACGCTGTGTCTCAAGCGCAAACCAGATGGCCCTAAGTATGTTCACGTCCGTATCCGCGAGCATTGCGGTCGACGCACTCCCGTGGAAGTGCCCGGCATCGCTAGCCGAAGTGTTCATTTTTCCTCGATTCCTGTTGCACGGCTTGATCACACACGGGGACCGTTACCGGCGATGGAACGGGGAGAATCCCCTGTGGCGCAGGACATCGTCAGGGGAGTGATCGAGTTTGTCTGGCCATAACACAGACACCGTTACCTTGACTTCTCCTCGGTACTCTTGCACAAGCAGTGGGTCGGGGTCATTGAGCTCAGCTGCGCGAACCGGCTGGATGTTGTGTTGAATCTCGAGAGCTCCAGCGGCGAGGAGCCGCGAGAACACCCGATCTGGCGGCAACGGCAGGAACGTGAGTGGAATCCACGTTGCTTGAACATTTTTGGTCATCTGATTCTTGCCCCCATCATCTTCATTTCCGCCTACCTTGTCTCCGTTCTCCGTGTGCCTAGCCAACCTGACCAAGTGGGCTTGGTCCACCTTCATGCGGGCCGGCACGAAATATGCAGCCTGGGCCTGGCGGTCGATGCGGCTGATCAGGTCATCGAGCTCACAGCCCTCGATCGCAGCGAGACGGTCCACGATTAGTCGCCAATCCATTCCGGTGCGGTCCAGGACATATGGGACGGCCATCATCCATTCGGTATCCGGATGACGCCACAGTTCACCGACGCGGCCGGGCTGGGCGGGCGACAGCCAACCCGTGCTCTTGAGATAGGCGGTCAAGTGCGAACGGGCCTGCGACGCATTGTCCGAAGCCGGGAACCTTCCTGCGGACTATTAAGCGTTCTGCTGTTCTGCGCGGGCACTGGTCGGTCAGCGGGGAAAGGGCGCTGCTCGTGTCTGGGACGTTCATCGACTCGGTCCCGATGTGCGCCGCTGGTCGAGTTAGGCGGGCGCTGCTCGCCTTCGGTGGCGTGTGTCATGGGTGTGACGCTCGCACGTGTTCCGCTCTCCGCATAGCGACCGATTAGGACACGCCGACTTATCAGTCCTGTAGGAGTGTTGCCGTTGCGCGGCTATGTGCTGGGCAGTTCTGCGCCGGAACCAGCGACTAACGCTCACAGCCGCAGCCCATGCACTGGCCTCCGCCGCGGGCACATGCACACCCGGCGCAGTCACAATCGCAGTCGTCGCACCACTCATCGTCGTCCATATCTTCTGGTCCCGATGTCAACGGGCCGGCAAGGTCACACATGGGGCGATTTTGTAGCCGTAATCGGCCGGGTCCTCACCTTCGTTGGATGCCCAGCAGGTGGTCTCATCCGCGAGAGCGATTGCTGCTGAACGAGTATCAGCGTCGCCGATTGGTGACGGATCGGCGACATCAACACATCCGTGGCGGTGAATGCTGCCATACCCCGCGCGGCCACCATTGCCGAACTCGATGACCAGTTCCATGCCCTACGTCTCCCTTCTACGCACCCTCAATGGGCTGCGAGCCGCCCATGGCGGCCACGGCATGTTCCGGAATGACCGCGAAGCTCTGTGTGTTGCCGTACTTGAAGTCCGGAAGCATGATCTGCACAGTCGTCCTAGTGGCGTTGGCATAATCTTGCGCCCGAATAAGGAGGCCAGACAGCTCCAGAGGCACAGGCGGGAAGTTGATTTCTCCGTCTTCTTGGTGGCTTGGCATCCCAGAACCTTTCTGTTGATCGGTAGTGCTCACCGTGGACTTGTCGGGGCTCCATAAACAGTGCTACTCAGCGGCCTGTTTGTATCCGGTGGTGTTGATCTGCCCGTACGTCGGCGGCAGGAGCTCAGCGGAGCGAAAGTCTCTCCACGAGATCCCTTTCCACCACATCAGTAACAGCACAGCCCCTGTTCTAAACACCAAGAGCGCTAACCGGTACCCCGACCACAGACCGACCAATAGCGCACCCAGGAAGAGTGCTTGCCCCACCACGCCAGGCAAGTAAAGGATCGCCAGTAGGCAGGCCTTCGTCAGTAGCAATGGGACAAACCCCGCGACCGCCAGCGCCGCGAACCCCAGGGGGAAGAGCACTGGCCCTAATACCGCCACATCAACAAATGAAACCGGGACAACCCGGCGACCACGCATGCCCTCGTCGGTCATATCACTCATCATCACCTAAATGTCCGACACTCCTCGATGTCTCTACCCAACGCGGACTACATTTGTTCGTTGGCTTCGCGCACATCCGCAAGGGTGATACCCCGTGCAGCCTCTCGGTCCCACATGTCCCTCACCCATCGGTCGCACTCTTCCCAACCCTTTCCGGGCTGCATCACCTCGCAAGCAGCGTCAAACAGCTCGCGGCCCGCCGCGTGAGGGGGCACGTCAGCATTCGTTTCTGTGGTAGTAGTCGCCATACTGAGTCCCATTGTCGTGGTTTCGGTTTCGCTTACCTATCGCGGATTATCGGGCGGTCGTCACACCACTGCGAGACTCATGCCAACGGAGGCCGCACCTGCCACATCTCAGCTCCGCACCTGTCTCATCGACATACAGCGGGAGCATCTCCAGATGGCCAACCCGGAGGCACATTTCCCAATCACTCGTTGTCATTTCCGTGCTCCCTTCCACCTATATATCGAAAGCTCTAACAGCCCTACCAATAACTGGCCCGCTGTTAGCCCTCTGCTCGATACTTGAGTGCGTGCTTTGGGCAGTAGTCTTGGCCAGCAGCGCTGAACCACCCCTCGGCGGCTGGGTCGAGATCAACGGCAACGTTGCCTTCAAGCACGCCCGCGCCGAACTCATCAGTTACATCGCACTCTTGGTCGTCACACGCGATCTGCAACGTCATCGCCATATCCATTGGCTCCCATCGCTTACCTTCATCGGACTTCGCTCTTCGTGTACTGCGTTGACGCTAAGACGGTCGCCGTCGCCCCCGATGCCCGCCGTTTCCGGGGCAGACTGGTCCGCGACCTGGGATGAACCGGCGCCGCGACGGCCGTTGCAGCCAGGCGGTCATGCTCAGTGGAAGCCCACGAGCCATCTTGAGTAGCTGAGTCATCGCAGACAGGTCCGATCTATCGCCATGCTGCGGAGTGGCCGCCGATTCGGTGGTGGTGAACTCGTCAAGGTGGATGACAACCGGTGCCCCCGGCTGCTCCCTCCGTGCGGGATGGTCCAATCGTGCGAGCATCTGCTCTCGCAGAGCTTCAAGCGTCCGTTCATGGTCTTCAAGATCGCCCATATTGTTCAATCCTCTTGTCTTGGTTAGTCGTACCTTCAGCGGACGGTGGACTCTGACTTGTCGATTACCGGACCGCCTTGGTTCCCCCGTGGTCGGAACAGTGCCCAAACGAACAGCGGTCGTGCGAACACTCCAAGCTCTATGACAATCACGACAGCCGGCACGAAAACCAGAATCTGGGCGGTGGCGACCAGCCAATCGGCATGACCCGGCGGCTCATTCACCCGAGCGAGCAGGTGAATCGAGCACACCAACGCTCCTCCGGCTACGCCCAGCCGAACCATCCGCCAAAGGTTCTTCACTTCAGATCACCTGTCTTTCTTGGTCGTACAGTTCCCGGACTATTCGTCGGTACTGAGACGGTCGATCGCGTCCTGCCAACCCTCAGGCTCCCCAGCGGGGAACCAGACAACCAATGGAAGCGGCGACCGGGCGAAGTCAACGAGATCCCGCTGTAATTCACCACCGTCCAAAAGTGTTGGAGCGGTCTCGCCAACTAGGTCACCCGATTCTGTCCAGTAGACGGTGTAGACCGCACCGGATACCGGATCAAACGCCGCGAACTGGTCGCCATAGTCAGCGGCGCTTACGACGTTGTACACCTCATCGGCGGTCACCGTATTCACAGTCGTCGTCATAGTGTTCATTCTTCCTCGATTCCTGTTGTGTTGCTTACCTATACCTTCAGTGGACTTCGTGTTGTCGATAAGCAATCGGGAGTTACCGCGACCTCCAGAACTCCCTGCGCCACTGAGCCACCAAGTCACCCAGCTCCGCTGGAACTTCGTAAGGTCCGTTCTCAAATCCCCAGCGACCATCATCTCCGCACCCAATACCGAGCGCTGGATGCGCAACCGTCCACGACCACACCTCCACCGAGGGATGAGTCGTCATGTCCCGAAAGGGATACTGGCCCTGAATCTCGGCAGTGGTCTTACCCACGAATAGCGGCAGCCACGCCTCACGCCGATTTCTGATTTCCTCGCCCGAGATTGCCTCGATGGGCCGCTTGCGGCCTGACCTCTCCGGCACATTCATGTCGTCGGTTCTGGTCTTGAATGCCGGGTTGGGGAAGGGGGCGGGCGGATGCGCGCGAATCCATTCCGCGTACATCTCGTTCTTGTCTTGTTGTATCGGCCACATGACGAACCAAAACCACAAATCGTGCTCTGGCGCGTCCTCCACTCGCCGCCGCCACACTGCTGTCTCTTCCTGGTCGCTTCGTGAGGTGTCGGATGGTCCGTGACGATCAAGTATCGAAAGTAGTTCCATGCGTACCTGTTCACCGGTTACGATTCCCGGCCGCAGCCGAGATATCCCAGACCGCTGCAATACCCGAGACCATCTTTCTGTCGCCGCTGCTTGCGGAGTCACATCTCGATCAGTCATCGTGCCTCACAGCGGCGTTGGCACGCTGCCCGGCCTCGGTGTCCTGGGCCGACCCGATATACCGGCAAACCTAGACCCCACCGATCCGGAGCGCGATCCACTCTTCTTTTCATCGAGCATCGAGCATCGAGCTCTTCGCATCGAGGGCATACGGGGTCCGTCGATTGCGTGGGGCGGCGATCTGGGTCTTCAATCAACGCGACCCCACAGAGCGAACGAGGTATCCGGCGGCGTAACACCTCCGCGACAAGCCACTCCCAATAGCTGACGATATGAATGTATTCATTCTCGCCGCCACTCACTCTGGGCTCCACGGCCGTGTCGATCTTAGTCGGACCCACAGCGATCACCTTTCTCGATCCAATGCCGCATTGCGCGTACCTACCGCGGACCATCGTCGCGGCGGGCAGCCCGACGGTGCTTGGCTTCAAACTCATTTGCCAGCCAAAAGACTCCTCGGCCCGCGAGAATGCCCGCCATGAGCGACAGCCAGATAGCGCCTAAACGCACAGGTGGGCTCAGAGTGACATCGAAGAAGGCGAACGTGTCGCCAACAGAAAACGCTGTTATCGCCGCAACCAGCATTCCCAGTGCAATAGCCGCGGTATATAGCCATGCCGTCTTCCAAGAGCGGGGAGAGGGTGGAGCAATCTCCCCCTCCCAGCTTTCACAAGTGTGTTTCACGGTCAAGTTTCCTTTCGTCAGTTGGTACCTCTAGCGGACACGCTCGCCGAACGAACGTTCACGCGATCCAATCATCCAGCTCATTGTCCTTGACGCTGTAACGTTCGGTGTTGGCGAGCACCGCGATCGCCGCGTAGATCTCGTCCTCCGTAGGTCCATTCACGTTGTCTCCCATCGTCGTACCTATTCCGGAACAACAATGTCCGCAACGGCACCGTCGTTCAGGTGCACGGTGATTCGAGTCCCAGCCGGGGCATCGATCTCAACGTTGATGCCGTCATGGATGCTGCTGTGGTGAGCGCACACCGACACCAACTCGGCTAAGTCGGCTCGCCCCTCGGCGCTAGGTTCCACCATGGTCATATCCGTTATCTCCGTTCTCCGTTACCTTCACCGGAACCGTTTGTGCGTCCGACTATGTCGCTCGCAACCGGGAGCACCCGCCTCCGTGGCTGTTGTTGTCATCGCGAACGCAAGACTGTGTTCTCTAAAACGGAGAATATCAGTAAACGGGCCGACCGCGTGGGTGGGTGACGATGTACGCAATGGAACAATATGTAGTCCGTGCCGATGTCGTCGTCGCGCGCGCGCTGCTGCCATGGCAGGTTCCTGTGATGACGGTGACGATGCTGCGGGAAGTGAAATTCTCGTAGGTCATCGCGCATAGATGTGTGGTGACTGTGGTCGGAGAGTGGGTGAGCCGGATTTTCGGGCTCGGTAACGCGGGTTTCGGTCGGCGGCCGCGGCTCGAAGTGTCGAGCATGTCACGTCCCTGGTGGTGCTGCTTGCCCCGGTGATCTGGGGTTTGTCCGGTTCTCGGCATCCTCGCGACACGCGGAGCGGTAGAGCATCAAACAGAATATTCTCTGTTTTAGAGAAATTGGTTATGCTGGCGTGTGGAGTACCGAGATGAGAGGCGGCGGAGAGTGGTGACGACCGTGCGAGCTGGTGCCGTGGAGGCGGCTGCTGAAGCTATCTGGCGCAAGGACCCGCTCAAGATGGGTGACCCAAACATCTGGACTGGGGAAGGTGACCAGAGTCCCTACCGGGATATGGCCACAGCTGCGCTCGCCGCGATAGACGCAGAAGCGCGAAGCTCTACCGCTCTGGTCCCCTTGCAGAACGAGTGGGGGATCACGTGGTCCAGGCGCTGGCATGCGCTGGTCCCGGGTCGGGGAGGAATTCGCGATGAACCAGCCACTGCGTGCGGTCGGCATGCGTACAAACTTGATGGGGCCAATGTTCCCGAGCGTGTTCGTCGAGCTGCTGATGATCCGAAGACCCCGGTGTGCTCGCGGTGTGTGGCTGCTGTCGGTCCGAGGCCGCAACCTGAGTCAGGCCGTTCCTTGGGCACCGCGGACCAGCTTCGGCAGCGGGTGATGGAGGTACTTCGTGTTCGCGACGAGACTGTGCCCGGCAGCCGCAACTCCCCGTTTTGGGATGCGACGGACATCATCGAGACGGTGCTGGCCTTCGACGGGCGGCACGGTGAGACCGCCCGGTTACGTCGTGCGCTTGATGACATTGAGGCAGGAGAGGTCGATGCGAATCGGGGATCCTGAGGGCACGCCCACGCGAGAGGAGTCAGATCATGGGTAGTCATCCGTACGCGTATCTGCATTACGGATACAACCTGGGCGGGGGTCAAGGGCCATGGAATATTAACGAATTACCGGATGATGAAGACTATCCGGAGTGGACGCCAGCTTGGATCAACTCCCCTGAGGCGGAGGAAGACTGGCGCGCGCAGTGCTACTACGACCTGGTCGAGGAGCGGCTTCTGTCTGAGGTCGGCGGGTTCCGTGAGAGCAGGACAGGCCAGGACAAGGACGGATATTACGCGCGTCGTTTTGCCGCACTGAAACATGTTGGGATCGAGTTATCTGGCCACGGCTACATGTCCGATTCGGAGATTGGTGGCTACGTCCTTCATATCTACGAAACATCAGTACAGCCACTGGATCCCGCGCATGCCGTTGATTTCGCGAGTCTGGAGCGCCGTCGTGTCGAAGAAGATTGGGATGGCCGTCTTGATCAAGCGATGGCGGCTCTGCAGATAACTTGCACACGGCCGGCGGGTTGGCTTTTGGTCGCCAATTACACATAACCGGAGGAAAACCTCGGCGCAGCGAAGTGGACCGCCGCACATGCACACTGGTGCGCTTAATCAACGAGTGCCCAACTAAATGCACAGAAGAAGATGACACAGGAGAACATGAACATGGCTGATGGTGGACGCGAACGACGGGTACGCGCGCGGCTGAGTATCGGGGAGATCGACAGTGTGTGGATCTACACCGCGACAAGCAGCATGTTCCGGTTCTTCGAGGGGGAGTGGCAGTGCAGTAAGAACGTCTACTACGGGAAGGACCGAGGCTGGTTCGGCTGGAGTTCTGAGCCAGCGGCTAGCGACGGCCACGCATTCATTGAGATGCCGCCTGCTCAGCAGCTGGCCGATCCTGAATTCGCAGAGATCATTTCGCGCTACCACGAAACGGCCACAGGCTCGGCTGGGTGAAGTGGTGACAGGTAATGACTAGCGAATCTGGCGTCACTGGTCTCTGGTGCAAGTATTGCGGTACGGACGCGCCGTTGCGTATCGAGGAGCGGCTTGAGGCCAAGCCGCTCGGAACCTTTTCCCTGGCCGGGGCTCAGATGAAGTTCTCTGGGCGTATGTGGCCGTACGCGGTATGCGATCGCTGCGGCCGCGAGAGCCGCGGCAAGCTCGCATAGACCACAATTCTGGAGCCAGACAAGGGAGTCCAAGTGACCGCAGCTCCGCTAGCAGGTCTCACCACGATCGACGGTGGTTGCCGCCAGGGTGTGGGACGGTGCGGGCGCGGTCCACGCGGCTTCGACAAGCGTGCCGGTTCTGGGTGATCGTGGAACGAAATCGGAAAGGAACGGGCCGGTCGATGACCAAGGCGATGAAGTTGACGCTCACCATCAGTGAGGACGCTGGTCTATTTGTCGTCGAGGACCGGCGTAGTGGTCGGTGGTGGACAGTCAGTGCCGCGATCCCCGAAAGGCCGCGCTTGGTCACAGCTGACAACGGGCGGGAACTGAAGCCGGGCAGTGCGATGCACGTCGCGTTGACGCAGGCTGTCGAGGGGTATGAAAAGACACGGTGATTGGTGGAGCAAGTGAGCGCAAATGCGCTGAACCTGACAGTCGCAGAGCAATTGGCGGCGCGTGGACTGAAGATAGGTGACCGCGTCGTGGTGGGCTCAGTCCTCGTCGGGCCGATTCCGCGAAGGAAGACGGATCCTCGGCGCAGGCCAGCTGAGGGAACCATCGAGGCGGTGGTGGAGGACCCACCAGGAATTCGCATAGGGTTCGACCACCCGATCCGCGGCACCGACCATTGCCATGCTGCCGTATCTGAGTTAACCCGGGTGGAGTCGACCTAGACAGGAAACGCGGCGCGCAGTTTCCGCACCGCGTCTTCCGCAGCGTCCCATTGCATTTCAGCGACGGCCGTGTAGAACTTCGCGGCGTCCGGATCGGGCTCGGCGGCAGCAACCCGGTACAGCAGTTCGACGGCGCGTTGCGGGGCGTACCGGCACTCCGGAACATTGTTGCGTGCGTCGGCCAGGTAGAAGAGCGACTTCTCCAAATCCTGCGCCGGGTTGCCCTTGTCGCCGCGGCGCCATACGTACTTGGTGGCATTGCCGGTGTCGTAGCAGAGCAGCCGGGTGACTTCGATGCACTCGATGCCGCTGGGATGACTCCGATAATGCGGAGGGAAGCGAACTAGGTCGTGTTCAGCATGGCCGGGGCGTATAGAAGCCGTAGTTCCGCGGCCCATTCCACTTTGTCGACCACTCGTGACCCAGCTGGGTGACTTCGTGTCCATAGCTCCAGGTTCTCCAATTTGTTGTCAGACCGATCTGAGTTCTTGTGATGGACTTCCTCAAGCGGCAGGAGGTGGCGGCCCAGGTGCTTCTCCATCACGAGGATGTGTTCTCGGACTCGGCCGGTGTGCCTGTTTGCCCTCGGATGATCCGGAACTTTGATAAACGCGCAGCCATTCACAAACGTACGATCACGCCGGCGAGACTCCCGGTAGCTGCGTCTAAGGCATCCGCAGCTTCGTGTGGATCCCGACCGGAGGTTGCTGCCGTATCGGATTGCGATTTCGCCGCAATCGCATTTGCAGACCCATCGCGGATTTGCATTGTTATCGCTTCGTGGTCCACGTGCGAGGACTACCAGAAGCCCAAATCGTTCGCCGGGAACTGTACGGGGACGTGGCACTATGCCGCACGCACCTGGACCGTGACCGCAGGCTGGGAGAGCCGCAGATCAATCGAGGTGAATCCGTTCTTGATGTCGGTGGCGAGCTGATTGGCTCCGACAGTGCTACCGAACGCTGCGGCTCGATGGGAGGCATCGGCGGCCAGGGCGTCGGCGTCCGGAAATGTGTCGCTGTACTTTTCTGCGTTGTCGACCAGGAGTGTGTACGTGAGTGCCATGGCCGCAAGCTAGGAGCGATGCGCCGCAGAGGCGGTGTGAGGCGCGACCAGTCTTAGCGAATCACGAAGACCTCCGACAGGCATCCAGAGAACTGGTCATTGTTGGAGCCAGGCTCTAGGTAACGTCGTCGCCATGGTCGATGAAGCGCGGTACAAGAAGCTGCTTGGTAGCCATATCGGATTCGTTGAACGCTCGGCGAAGCTCTACGACGCAGGCTACGAGGATGAGGCGCTCCGGCTAGCAACCTCGATGCGAGTAATACTCCATGACACCGGTAATAGCACCTCGCTACTGACTCATCTGGAGCTCACCGCAACGAGTATGCGGGCGACTGCGCGCAAGCGAAACGACGTGCTCGATTACGTGGGATTTGAAATCGATTTAGCCAGCCCGGAACCCATCACCGCGAAGCCAAGGCTAGACGCGAAGCTGATCGACATGCCTCTGATCCGCTGGTGGAAAGAAGAAGTGGTGCTCGAATGCCACCCATCTGGGACCGCGCCCGAGACTGGCGACACATCAGACTTCTCAGGCAGTTATACCCGGCGGCAGATCGTGCTCGCTGTTGCGAACAAGGACGGCGGCGCCCACGTCGACGCAATCCTGCCGGAGCACTACAAAGTATTGAAGGCAGGGCAGTACGGCATGGGGTTGACGGGGAATCTGACGTTCGATGGGCCAGCCCCCTTCCCCCAGGGCACCACGCTGTACCCAAGCAACGGAACCTACGCACTCATTCGCCAGTTCGCGTACGAGCTCACCTCCACGTGTCGGGAGTTCCAGTGGCCCATCGTGCGTAGCAGCAGGCACGTGGCTGGCCCCAACACACATCGAATCGTGGTGGGTAAATGATCCTGTAGACATCACGCTGGATAACCAACGAGCAGCGCCCCTGCGGAAGAACCCCGCAAGGGCGCTGGTCATGGGGCGGGCACCGAGCCCACCCGGTTACTTCTTCTTGGGCACGCGAATGGCGCCGAGCCCGCGGTCGGCCAGAACCTTGGGGGTAGCCCAGCCGGTATCAATCAGGCGCGCGCTCTCTTCATTGAACTCGTTCGCCGCGTCGATCACGATGTCGTTGAGGCGAGCTGTGTCATTGTCGACTTCGGCCTGGACTTCCGCCACGCGCTGGCGGCCGGTTTCCTTGCCCGCCTCGAGGTCGGCCAAGGCCTGCTCGTGGAATGTGCGCAGTTCGGCCAGTCGGCGCAGGCCCTCAGCGATGACAGTGGCCGGATCATCAACAGCAGCGTCAGTCGTATCGGTGTAGGTGTCGGTCATGATGTTCCCTTCATGGAGTGGGTTCCCTGCCTGTCAGAGGAGGGCATTGAGCTGGTCGGAGCGGTAAAGGCCGCGTCTGCCTGTCTCAGTCGGGCAACTTGGTCATCACCTCCGCGGCGAGCTCGACGTATCGCAGCTGGGTCTGCTTGTCGAGGAGTTCCAAACTCATTGGGCCGCCTTCGCTGATGTGGGCATCCCACGGAATCGTGACCACCGGGATCTTGTAGGTGTTCACGATGCGGGTGCGCTCATTGTTGACGTCGATGTGGCCCTTGCCGGGGATGGTTTGAACGAACACCACCACCGCGTTCTTCACCAAGTCGATGTACTTGCCGCCGAACCGCTTGAGAGTTTCGATGAGCTTGTCCAACTCGTCGATCGAGTCCGCTGTCGTCGAAGCGACAAGTATCAGTTGGTCAGCCAGGGCCAGGCCCGTGTGGTAAACGCTGGAATCAATGTTCAGACCGAAGTCGAGCACCGTGAGGTTGAAGTGGAAATAGTTACGCAGCGTCGAATGTGCCTTCTCCAGATTGTCTGAGGTGAGAAACGTGGCACCATCGGCACTCGACGAGCCAAGCACTCGCAACCCAGAGCTGTCTGTCAGCAGGTAACTGCCGACCGCTGCGGAGTCGCGTCGCAACTCAGTGTCCGCGGCCAGGGAGACCACCGAGCGTGGTTTCTGATCGTTGACGCCGCGTGTGCGGTCGGTGATATTGCCGAGCGGATCGATAGATGCCGCAACGATTTTCTCGCCTCGCTGGTACTTCGCGACGGTGGCCCCCAGATTGAGCGCCGTGATCGTCTTACCCGCCGAACCTTTTCCGGACAACACCGCAACGGTTTTGGGGTGGGCCAATGTGCGGCGGATCTGTGCGATCCGGCGGTCGAAATTCTTTTCGTCGTCGCCTTTGCGCAGGTGCACCCCTGGCAGTTTGTTGAGGTACATCCGCCAGCCTTGTTGCGGGCCTTCTTCGCGAACGCCAAGGCGGGCGCTGCGGTTACCGTCATCGGGCCCGGCTGGCTGGAATTCTCGCGCCTCGTATGTCGCGGCGCTGGGCATAGTGCGCGCCTCGGGACTCCATTGTGACTGAACAGCCTCCGGGCTCGGAGACCATGCCGGCGCATCGGCGAACACGGGCGCGGGTGGGCCGGCCGGGCGGTCGATGAATTCAGCGTTCCGGTATTTGTTCGGCAACTGCTGCAGCTGCTCCTGGCTGTACTGTCCGGTGCTCATCGAAACTTCTCCTTGGAGTTCAACGGGTCGGCGACATGCTGGCAGGTACGCCGCCAGGCGCCCGTTAGCGGCGCGAGTGCGCTATACCGGGTCACCGAAACCCAGTCCCGATACCGGAACCACCCGGCGATCTGGATCGGTGGTGAGCCTGAGGGCAAGACGACTGTCATTGGCGGGCAGCGACACTCGCACCAGCTTTCCGGCCGCTGCCAAAGTAGTTGTTGCTTCTTCCATGTCAGCTTCTAGCTGCTCAGCTGCCAGGAAATCGGGCATGGGGGCATGGAAAGAGCCGGGATGCACGTTCTGCCCGGCGTGAAGACCTGATGCCGGCAGTTCGGGCTCCACTGCTGGGGACGTGACAGGCGGTTCTTCCTGCTTGCCGCGCATCCCGAGGCGACTACGCAGATTCCACCGCTGTTGATCGCTTCCTGGATTGCCATCTGCGGCGGCCTCGGATGTGGTGGCTGTGTTCGCAGGGCGCATCTCCTGCTCGGTCAGGATGCTCAAGGCTGCACCGTGCTCCACCGACGGGGTGCTGAACGGTACTGGGTCGATGGGCTCCTGAGTTTTGAAGCGGCGCAGAACAGATCCAAGTCGCTTGGCCGCCAGCGGCTTGTCCGCCGCTGCGAAAGTCGCCGCGGCGCTACGCGCGGCGTCGTTGAGCGCGGGGTCGGCGAACAAGTTTCCCTGGACCGGCACGATTTGCGCGTCAGCGACTTGCTCGGCAGGAGCCGTTCGTGGGGCGGCCAAGTGCGTCTGCTCGGGGTCTGTGGTACCCACGGTGGCAGGCTCGCTGTTGACCAGCGGCCGATCTGGCTCGGCTGGTGCTGTTGAAGTCCCCGGCGTAGAAACATGGTCTGGTGCGGCTTCTTCAATGCGCCGTAGATCTGTGTCTTGAGGCGGGGAGGCGAAGTACCCGAACACGTCGGCAGGCCACGGTTCGCCTCCTGGGTCCGGTGAAAGAGCCTGCTGCCACGTCCGGCTGTCGGCATTTTGCGAGACGGTTTGCGGCAGAACTACATGCACCGGCTCCCGGGTGTCTGGCTCTCCAGCCGCGGCGGCAACGGACTCGGCCGGAGCCAGCAGTTGCTCGACGTCTGCGGCGTCTTTGGCACTGGGCTGTCGCTTCACCGCTGCCGCACCTTCCTCTCCCTGAACGGCCAGTGGGTTACTTGCCAGCACGGTGCTCGGTGCAGCCAATGCCGAGGCTGCCTCCTTTTCTCCGAATCGCTTCGAGAACGGATTGAGCCGGTTGATCTCCAGTTGCAGCGGGCGTGTGTCTATGCCGAGAGTGCGGTTGAGCGTTGTATTGGCATCGGCCTTGAGTATCCGGACCAGGGCGCCGTGCTTGGACGTGATTCGGTAGATGACATAGGTGGACACCATGAACCCGATACCCATCGAGACCATCAGCACGAACACCTGAAGATCGGAATCTGTGGACAACCCCAACAGCTTTGTGGCCAAACCAGATACCAGCGAGGGCAACCCGACAGCGACGACGGAGGTGATGACAGCCATCAGCAGATGGGCACCGGCCCGGGCGAAGGTTTCGGAGAGCTGTTCGAAACCGCGGCGCTTGTGCACGCTGGAGGCGGCCACCCATGCCAGTGCCACGGCACACATGACGGACATCGTCAGGTGCAGAACGTATTTCCACGCGCCGATAACCGCGAACACCAGCATGGGCAGTGCGGGAAGGAACAACATCACCAGCGCTGTACCGGCGGTGTCCGGGCTCGCAACGTTCTGGCCCTGGACGAAGCAACCAGAAGACTCCGACAGCGCGTGGCCTTCCTGCATAGCCTTAGAAAACTGCGCCTCGCAATCGTCGCTGAACTCGCCACCGTAGTTCAGCGCGATAGTGGGTGTGCGTATTGAGTTGTCCACCAAGGACTGCCCGGCGGTGATAGTGGTGTCGTTGGCGCTGTGTGTCAGTGCAGCCGAACCGCTCACCGACAAGCTGTTGGCAGCCTCAAGCACTTTCATGATGGCGGCGAACGGGTCGTGCGTGAGAATGATGACCATGGCCATCATCGCCAGACCGGTATGGATCCGGTTGAGAGATGCGCTATCGAAGAAGCCGCCCGCGGTTGCCTTCGGCCGCGACAGCATCACCGAAAAACCGACGACGGCCATCCCTCCGCAGGCGATTGCCCACGGGGGAGCGAAGGCATACAGCGGCGCAGTGACACGTTGATAGGCCTGTGACAGCGGCTCAAGCCATGACCCTGAAGAGAGCACCAACCCGAGCAGGCCGTTGGCGGTGACTGTGGCGTATTTGTATCCGACATATAGAAGTCCGGTGAGCATTCCGAAGATCCACGACTCCAGATGCGCGTAGCCGCCCAGGTAATACAGCTTGTAGCGGGCAGCACGCGCACCAAAGGAGTCGATGGCGGGGAACAGGTCAAGGAATGAGGCCATGTGTTACGCCGCTTCCGCATTGGCCGCGTGGCGGCCGGCTGCTGCGCTGCGCAGGCTCCCGTGCTCATCCAAGTCGGACTCGCGAATCATCCTGGAGGTCGTGGTGTCGGCGAAGCGCGCGAGAACGGCGGACAGGATCGGGAAGTACTGGCACCGCACGGTAATCGTTCCGTCGTTCCACCAACCTTCTCCGTGGCGGCCGGCACGTACGATCTTGGGGTTGTCGGGATCAGGCGGTGACGTCTGGTTGATGATCATGTCGATCAGGGAGTCCAGGACGGGCATATCGATGTGCGACAGTGCTGCGATCGCGTTCTCCCGGGTCTTCTGCCCGAGTGCTCCCTTCTTTTCGATCATCGCGTAGTTCTCGTCATAGTCATCGGCGTGCTGGGATCCGGCGGCCAGGAAGTTGCCGTCCTTGCGGCCGATGCGGTCAGGGCTGCGGATGAGGAGTTCCACGACGTCCTCATTGCCCTTCAAGAAGCTGATCTCGTCGGCGAAAAAGACGCATGTACCTCGAATTTGGCTAAATCGAAACGCCGTCATCCGAGCGATCGAGCCATAGACCGCCGCGGCCCATTTGTTCTGATCGGTAGCACCCTTCGGGTTCTTTCCGCGGTACACAGGAAGGCCGTTGGTCCGGAACACCGTGGCGTGAGGGGTGGTTCCGTCTTCCATGCGCTGAGCAAGCTCGGCGATGTTGTCAAATGGTGGATAGCCATCGTCATCGTGGCTTCTGCGTGGCGGATCGATGAACGCGCGGCTGTAAGGCAGCGCGGCCCAGTGCTCGAAGTTGAACAGCAGCAGCCGCGCCTCCGGTTCGCCAGCGGTGGCCAGCCACTCCATGAGTCGTCGAGTGCTGGTGATACCGCGCACTTTCCGGAAATCCGCGTTCAGAATCTTGGCGAAATAGGCCGCCTCCGACGTCTTGCTGTCGATTTCGAACAACGGCAGGTAGTGAGCCTGCATGACGATTTCGGCTTCTGGGGAGGGAAGGCACTTGAGCGGGTCCATCGATCGATAGCCGGCGTAGGTGAATCCCGTCGCGGCGTTGACGACCTGTGTCCGTGCGACTTGAAGCGCGAATACTGCCCATTCACCGTGTGGGGAGTGGTCGACCACACTGGCGTAGCGGTTCAGGGCGGTAACAAACAAGAAGATCAGTTTCAGGGCATGCGACTTGCCACGCCCCTGGGCGCCGGTGAAGGCCATCGACGCGTTGCCCTGGTTGGTGGCATTGAGGATGTCGAGCAAGATGATCTGCCCGAGCGCATTCTCTTTGTTGATCGCGATCGGCATACCCACCGGGTCGCCGGCGAAGCTGCGCCGAAGCGGCATCGCTCCGGAAAACCAATGGGCGGTGGACGTCTGCAGTAGGTCATCGCCGAGTTTGGTGCGCCGCGAACCAGGCATCATCATCGTCCACAGGTCCTTCTGGCCGCCGACGGGCAGAAGAGGTGTGTATCCGTTCTTGCGGAACTTCATCTGCAGTGCCGACACACGACTTTGAAGGTGATCGAGGTCATCAGAGCCGAACGCGAAAATCGCAGCCATCTGCATGCCGATCGGGCCCGATTCATCCCGGATGGCGGTGTGGAATCGGCGCAGCTCGGCGCGTTTGGTGTCGTACTCGTGCGCTTCGAACTCGTCGCTGGCATTTGCAGTGCCTTCGGAGACCAAGTCCTTCTCGGTGTTCGATACGGACCGGGTTTCGACGAGGTCCTGGCTAAACCGCACGCGCAGGGTGAAGTCTGCGTCAGCGTCTATCGCCTGGTCGACGATGTAGGTGAACTTCGATACGGCCTCATCGAAACGGGCGGGGTACCTGGCGATACCGAACAGAGATTGGTACGACACCGGCCCGTCCGGGAGAGAGGCGGTGCGCTTACTCGGATGGGAGATCGACATGATCTTGCCGCCCGCGAGTGTGCGAAACCGCTTGAATAGTGATCGTTTACGGTCAACTTTCGACAGGTTCTGGGTGTATTTGCGTCCGTTTTCGAGGTCGGTCAAATAGGTCGAGTACAGCGCGGTGGCCTCGGCTGCCTCATCGAACATGACTTCGGGGTATGCCTTTTCGGTGGGCTTGAACCGCGGAGTGTTGGGGTCGTCGGGGTCAACTAGCGGAGGGAGCATGGGGATTGACAACCCTCGTGTCGTCGCTCGCTCGAATGCCCAGTCGACGAATTCAGGCGTGGCTCTTCGTGGCCGGAATTCTATTGGCAGAGAGTTGAAGCAGTGCTTCTCGAACTCTTCGAGGTCTGCCCAATCCATTCCTTCGAGGGGATCGACATCTACCACGGTTGAGACCAGCCGCTCTGTCATCCGCCGGCTCGTGGGCTGACTGATCGCGATCCAGTACAGCCGATCGAATTCGACGAACTCCTTTCCGGAACACATGCGCCGGTAGAGGTCGTCCAGGAGGCTGCCGAGGTAGCGGTAGCGTACCGGGTCCCAGTCGGGGATGCCGCCAGTGATGGCGTTCATGGTGTCCAGCGGATTCTTGCGGTACTTGAACCCGGTGATCATGATGTCGTCGGTGGGGATCTGGGAGAGCGCGGCGTATAGGAGTTCGTGGCTGTCTTGCGCAGCTGTGGCCGTATCGGGCTGATAGCTGTTGACGTTGATTCCCGTCAGCAGGTAGTTGCACCAGACGCTGCCGTCTGCGGAGAAGGTCAGATTTCGATCGCGAAGACGCAGCGGCGGAACGTGTTCACCCACGGGTGGGTCCTTTCCTAGATGCCTGGGAGGTCGAAGTTGGCTGAGTAGCGGTGTTTGAGTCCTCTTCGCAGGAGACGCACCTGTGTGCGCTCGGAGAGGGCTCCGCTCTCATCGAGGCGCGAGAGAGTCACCGCATAGACGGCGACCACAAGGAATCCGAATCCGAAAACGACAAACGGAAGAACCACGGAGACAAAGGAGAGGGGTACCGACAAGGCGCCGAGCAGCAATATGGCGATCTGCCCGTACGGACCCAGGCGTACACCGCCGAGCTTCCAGACGATCGGTACACCTTTGACGTCGTTGAATACCCGGAAGGAACGCATCAGATCACCGCCAGGGCGGGAACGGGCATCGTCGAAGACAACAGGAAAGTCGTGTCACGTCCCCGCAAAGATCTCCTGCGGCTGAGGCGAACCCGTCCTTCGCGCCCCGTTGTCGCAGACGTCTCATCGAGGTGTGCGCCCCGGACGAAAAGCACCATCAGCCCAGACCCGGGATGATGCTCAGGATGTTCGATCCGTAGTTGGCGAGCGCGAAGACGATGCCGTAGAAGACCTCGAGCGCAAGCACGCCCACACCGACTTCGCGGATTCCCTTGATAGCAGCGGCCCGGCCTTTGGCCTCAGACCAAGCGTCGAAGGCGAACTTTCCTCCAACTCCAATGGTGGCCAGCGCGAAAAATCCGATCGCGAAATTGATGAGCGTCAGGACAATCCCGTCATTGGTTGGATCTTCCAGGTCCGCCAGATAGGTGATGGTCTGTGCCGTCTGTACGAGCATGAGCGCCTTCCCGTTTGGGATCGGGCCAATAAGGCCTTTCGGTGTGGGTCGGCGGCAGTGTGGAAGGGATCGTTCAGATACGACGAACGCGACACGAACATCACCGCTCGCTGAACACCGACACATCTCGTCCCCAACGTGCGCGTATGTGTGGGGGAGCAGGCATTGCGTTTGTGCTCAAAACCGCGCTCAAGAATCGGATCAGGTATCGGCTCAACGACTCGCTCAAGACGATGCTCAAATACGCGATCAAACCTGGGTTCAAATTCGACATCTGCTCAGATGCCGATGTCGTGGCGCGTGCGTCTGCGTGCTTTGAGCGGCGCTACGGTGCGCGCCATGAACCAAGCAAGCGGTATCACCGTGCACGCTTTCATCCGGCCGGGAACCCCGGCGTCGGCCGGGCCGGTGTTGGTTACGCAGATCGTCGATCTCTACGAGTTCGGCGTGATCGGCCCGGGCAGCGAAGTGTGGGCGAACCTCGATGTGCCCAATGCACTCTGGGTGCTGTCGGACACATCCATGTTCCTGCGTTTCGTCGATGTCCCGTCAGCTGGGTGGGTTCGGCTTACTCGGAACTCAATCGTCTGGGGCCGCGTCGCCAACGACACATCACGCTCTCCGAGTCACGGTTTCTCGGTTACTGACATGCCTATGCCTGCGCGTGAGCATGACACTGTGGCCGTTGCGTTCCGCAACACCGACACCGCACGTATGCGGGCCCAATTCGGGGCGCAGCATCACGCGATGCACGATTTCCAGATCGACCACGGCTCGATGCGCGCGATAGATCTGAAAGCCAACAGCGTCCAGCGCCGGCCGCAGTTGCATACCCCGACTCAGTTCTCCCGCAACCATGCCGGCGTGCGTGGGCTCGACCTCATGGCTTGCAGCACCGGACCGCACATGCACAAGGTGATCCGCGAGAATCTCGAGTCCTTCACCACGTTCATCGGTTTAGATGAATTCGGCCGAATCAAAGCAGCTCAGCAGCGAATCAGCCAGGTGGCTGAGGGAATCACAGACCCGATCGTGCAGAAGATCTCGTCGTTGCGCGACATCGGCCCGTTCCTGAGCGATCCCGAGGACGATGACACACAAGCAGCCGACGAACCGGCGCTTGCCGCAGGATGAACCTGAACATGACCGGATGCGGTGTCTGCGGGTTCGGCCTATGGCTCCCGATTGCGCAGTTGTCAGCCAGTGATGCTGGGCTTTACGACGACGGCCGGTTCCCAGGCCGGATGCTGGTTACAGCACGTGAACATCATGACCATCTCGACGAAATGCCGGCGGACGAGCTTGGCTGGTTCATGGCCGACGTACAGCGGGCAAGCAGGGCCCTTCGGTCGCTGCTGAATGTGCAGAGGGTGAATGTGGCGGTTCTCGGAAATCGAGAACGCCATGTGCACGCGCACTTGATTCCACGAAGGCCGGGAGAGTCGAACGCGAAGTCGGCTCCCTGGGACGGAGCGGATCCGCGGGTACTCCTTGAGCCCGCCACACGAGTCGAACTGATCAACCGCCTGCGCGAGCTGCTGATGGCGTAACGCTGCAGGATCGACTCCGATGCCAGGCAGGCTAATAGTCAGGGATACACGTGCTTTTGAGCTGAGACGGTCATCGTCTGCCAGTCGAAGTCCAGCACCACCGCATCCTGTGCGTCGCACACGGTAATTCGGCCACGCTCCGGGGTACCGGTGAGCGCGAGTGATCCGCCGACTGTGTCAGCATGCCGTTCAATCGCCGCGGCGATCCGGTTCAAGTACTGGTCGATCCACGTGCCGGGGGCGTAAGCGGTCCATTCTCCGCTTGTCAGATCGCGCAGATATACGCGTAACTCGTCCATGTGTCCGCCCCTCCTTTCTGGCATCAAAACGTAACTATAGATAATGTAGCTATGTTTGTGATCGGTGGCAACTTCTTGCTCGCATCGTTAGCGTCCGGTGATTTCGCCCCAGCCAACTGGGGCATCAATTCCGTCGACGAGCCAGACCTTGTTTGATCCGAGAGTTACCCGCAAAGGCAGGTGCATGATCGACCAAGTGTCGAGCGAGGCAGAGGCTTTGACTTTTACCAGCACTTTGAGTTCGGTACCCGGTTCGGCCTTAGCTGCTGCCGGGCTTCCCGCAGATGCCTTGATCTCTTGGATCTCGGTAAGTGAGTATGGGCTATCCGCGATCGCCGAGCCCGAGAACTTCGACGATACGTACTGCCCGAGGGACGTGGCTCCGCCGGTAGATGTCAGATAGGCCGTGACGAATCGGTTGAGGGACTGCCCCAAAGAGCCGTTGGACTCCACGGGGACCGTGTACTTGGTTGCCACTTTGAATGGCTGGGTATCGGGATTGACGATCGACGGCCACAGCAGCATCTGATAGTTCCCATCCTTGTCCAGGACGGTGAGCAGAAAGCGGTTGATCTGCGCCGAACTCGATCCCGGGGCCACGAAGGTGACCGCGAACGTGGCCTGCCACTCCACGGCGTTCGCTCCCTGAAAGCGCACGATGTCGGATGGGTCTATCGAACGGACCTCGAAAGGCACCTTTGACAGTTCGATTGACTGCGCAGCTGATGATCGCGCCATGAGTGCCACCTGAGCCGAGCTCGACCCGCCCAACCACAGCAACAACGAGTTCCGGGCGTAGTTCTGCACCCGAGTCACCTCGGTAATCGCCTTGTAGGTGTCCACCGGCTTGGGCAGATGCGCCAGGATGCGCGCGGTGTTGAGCAACATGAGCACGACCAGAATCAGTGCCAGCGGGCCGGAGATCATCGCGAACACCAGCCCTCGTTCGCGTGCTTTCGGCTTCCACTGCGATATGTGAAACAGCTTGCCCAGAGTCGAAAGCATCTTGTCCTCGTTCCTTGGTACGTGTCGCCACCTGTCGCGTTGTCCCGCGGTGGACGCGCCGTGGCCGGGCCATGCACCCGGTGCGGCCGTACCGTAGCCGCGCTCAAGCAGGGCGGCCGTTCACGGCGCGGGGATCGAAGAGGAGTCGAACGTGAGTATCGCCAGTGCGCTGTTGAACGCCCAGCGGCGTCCCGAGGAAGAAGCGCGCCGGTTCACTGAAGCAGTCGCAGTGGCTTTGTCGACAAGCGATGATGTGCCTGATATTTCGGCGTTCCTGGCAGCTACAGACACCTTGACCCGTGTCAACGAGGAGATCGCCGAAGAGAAGGCGCCGCGGGTAGCGGCGCCTGCGCCTGGCCATACCGAGCAGTTTGACGATCAGGTCATCGAGACATTCGATGACGACGGCGGAATTCCGCTGCTGCCGAACACGCACCGCTCTGATGCTCGATACCTACTGGATTCCGCTCACGGCGATGACATCGAGGATGATCAGAGCCGCGGCGCAGTTGAGCGAGATCTTGCGATCGAAACGCGCGAGGACGATGTGGACGCCACCGCCACCGCCACCGCCACCGCCACCGACGCCGATGGGGATGGATCGGTCGAAAGCAGCGCGGCTCAATGGGTGCCGGATGTCGCGGAACCGCGCAGTGCAGACGCGGTGGAACTTGGCGGAAGCCCGGATCTTGCCGGCGCCGACGGTGACGGCGACTCCAACGTGCAGGCAGGGCCCGCAGAAACCTTGGGGACCCAGGGCGCCGATGACTGCGAGCAAGTCGATGGAGCAGCGGGCCCGGAAGTCGGCGCGGTTCCTCAATGGGAATGGAGCCCGAAACCGCCCGGTACACAGGACTCCTCGCCATGGGGTGAAGCGCAAGAACTCGTGGCGTCGCTTCCCGCGTCAGCGGAGGCACCCGAATCCGACGAGCCGCAGGGGGACGTGACAGAACGTTCACCAGCCCCATCTGCCCGCGCCACGGAGCCTCCAGCGAGTTTCGAAGAACCTGAACCGGACCCAGGCCTCTCACTCAAGTCCCGCGTCTCCGAGTTTTTGTCGGGGCAGTGGCGTCAGCTTCGCGTCGATCCCAAAGCCTCTGCCAAGAAGATCGGGATCGCCTTGGCAGCTGTGGTATTGGTATCCGTCATCATCCTGTCGTTCACAGGTGGTGGACGGGGAAAGCCGCCCGAGCCCGCAGATGCTGTCGAGCCCCCTCCTCAGGTGGAGAACACAACCGCGCCAATGAAGGAAGTGACGCTGGTTCCAGCCACAGTGTCGACTAGCTGCGGCAACGATTCCGATGCGGTGGCTCCGTTCTCTGGAGACAAGACACGGGCGTGGAAGTGCAACCGGCTCAACGGATTGGACCTGAACGTCCTAAACCTCACATTCAACAAGCCTGTGGTGATCACCTCGATCACCATCGTCCCTGGATTCAACTACATTGCACCCGATGGCCGCGATGAATGGTCGCGCCATCGCGTGGTTACCGACGTCAGCTGGCGGATGGGCGGCGGGTTGTACCCGCAAGAGCACATTGCTCCGACTCGAACGGGCGTGACGCAGAAGTTTCCCGACGTGCGGACTCTGATGATGTCGATGACGATCACCGGAAGTGCGCGGCCACCGGTTGGAAAGGGCCCGAACAAGGGCGGCATCGGAGAAGCAGATGACGCGCAGGATCCCAAGAAGGTAGACGAAACCACAGCTGTTTCCAAGATCGTGATCACGGGCTACCCTGTCGAATCCGATGGCGGCGGTTTGACTCCCGCTGCGGGCAGGTAGAGGCCGCAGCATGCGACTGCTGTGGATGTTCACCACGCCCCGCCGGCTTCGCCGCAATTCGCTGATCCTCCTGTTGATCTGGCTCGCAATCGCGATGGCGCATCAGCATGGCGCCTTCAGCGACGCGCCGCGGTGGCAGCTTCCGACAACAGCTGTTCCAGCGGCGCCGCTTCTCGCGCCGCGCACCTCTTCTAGTGGCTGATTGCCCCCACCATTGCCGCGACCTCACAGCTGACGGCGGTTTATCGCCGGAAAGGAACGCGACACGTGATCGAGCCCGAAGCCATGAAGCGCCTCGCCAGCGCCATCGCCTCGCTGGAACAAGGCAACCACGCCGCTGCTGAGCGCGATCTGGCGTATGCAGCAGAGGAGTGGCCGGACCAATGCGACGTCCACCGTGCACTGGCGTATTCGCGGCAGAGCCGCTTGCAGGTTCCTACCGAGGCGCGCGCAATCGCCAAGATTCGCGCTGCCCTGGGCACATTCGATGAAATGATCGCGAGCATCCCCGGAGGATCAGTCGAGGATTCATTCACCATCAACTGGTCGATGCCTCTGGTTCCTGTGATTTTCCCGCTAGCGACGCGTGGGCAGGTTCGCGCCGCATACGCCTCACAGCTGGTGGAAGACAAGCAATATGACGAGGCATTCGATGAGCTGAAGGCAGCTCGCAACGAGAAGCTGTTCAACAAGGCGCTTGCGGGAACAACCGCGAAGGAAATCGCGGCGGTCGAGTGCCTCCTCTACTACCGCACAGACCGGTGGGACGACCTGATCAGTGCAGCGTCGGCACTCACCTCCGCTGTGAGCACCGATGAACTCGAACAGGTATTTGCCTCTTTGGGCAACGCGTTCAGTGGAGCCGCGCTGGCGCATCTCGGATCCCACGACGCGGCCCAGAGCAAGCTTCAGTACTCAATCGCCGGGAACTTTTCGGAGGTCTCGGCGTGGGCGTCATTGCAACTGGGCTTGTCGCACCGCACGGCCGGCGATGAAGAAGCCGCGCAGAAAGCCTTGTCCGCTGGCATGCAGTACAAGACGCTGCCCGAGCTGCAGCATGCGATTCAGCACAAGAGCGTCACGTTGCGGGTGTCTACCGCAGAAGTGATCGCCGCGCGGGAGAGCTACTGGGACCGCGAGTCTGAGCCCGATATCGCTGATTTCCAACGGCAGAGCTCACAAGAAGACCGCGCGAAAGTGCTCAAGGAAGCGCTCGCCGAGTTGGAAGCCATGGACGGCATGGACGGCATCAAGGAACAGGTGCGCACGCTGAGCTCGGAGGTCATGTTCGAGAACGAGCAACGCCGTCGCGGCATGAACGTCAAACCCAAGACGCGGCACCTGATCTTCAAGGGGCCGCCGGGGACGGGAAAGACCACGATCGCGAATCTGATTGTGCGCCTGTACTACGGCCTGGGTGTCATCCGAAACCACACGCTGATCTCAGCCAACCGCGCTGCCCTTGTCGGCCAGGTGGAAGGCGAGTCGGCACAGAAGACGCTGGCCCGCCTCAAAGAGGCCCGAGGCGGAGTGATCTTCATCGACGAGGCATACGAAGTCGTGCAGAACCGCGGGGGACAGACTGACCCGTTCGGGTCAGAGGCGCTGACCACGCTGCTTGAATACATGGATAACCACCGTGACGACATCATCGTCATCATCGCCGGGTACGAGGCGCCCATCGAGCGGTTCCTGGGTGAGAACCCCGGCCTGAAATCACGGTTCGCCTACTCGCTGTCTTTCACCACCTACAGCCCCGAAGAGATGTGGCGCATCTTGACCGGCATGGCCAAGAAGGAAGGACGGACCGTCGATCCTTCAGTTGAGGACAAATTCAAACAGGCCGTCGACATCATGTGGGGGACAGACCAACGAGGACAACGAGTCCTGGACGTGGCAGGCAACGGCCGATTCGCACGCAATGTCTTCGAGCAGGCCCAGGGCTTGTCCTCTCGCCGACTGATGACAGGCGGTGCTGACCTGGCCGAGCTGAGCGACGAACAGTTCCTTCAACTACAAGCTGAGGACATCCTGGGGGCCACCGCCAACATCCTCAAGGGGTTCGGCATCACGCACGTTGCGTGATGGCGCCGGAGAGTGCGTCGTCCCCGCACCAGGGCGATTGAAACTGGCCTTTTGGTCTAGGGGACGTGACGGGTGTCTGGCGGTGATGGGAGCTGATCTGGTTGGGCTCACCAAGTGGTTACACGCAGTTTGAGTTCACGGAACTCCTCTACGCTCATTCCTTCTGGCCTGGATACGGTGACACCGCCGAATCCGTCCGATGAGACGGTGCAGCCGGCCACCGCATAGGCGGTGAGCTCCGACGTATACCGAAACGCCTTCCAGTCACCCGGTGAGCTGGTGATAGCGGCATGAGGGCTCCGCTGCGAATACGTCTCATCGGCGAATTGTGCTGTTACGCGCTCGATTAGATCGCCTATGGCATCTGGATCGATGCCCAGCCATCGCAGCGTGTCTTCGACCGGTACTTCGACGGTGAGAAGTTTGGGGGCCTTGCGGCCCATCGCGGTGAGTCGATCGGCATAGCTTTGCTCAAACCCAGCGAGTGCGGTCATCTCGTCATGGAAGAACGGCCCATTGAACATAGCGGCACCTGATTGGTGTCCTGCCGCATTCATTCGACCGCTCCCGCACTTACACGGGGTCATGATTTGTCCTTGATGATGTCTCGGATCGACCTTGCGAGATCGCCAATCTCAGTGCGCCCCCATCGCGTGAGATGCGGCTCGACGAGCTTGCTAACCTGTGTCAGCTGTTCAGTGGGGTCCATGCGTTGTGTCTCTCCAGTCCGGATTGTTGCGCGCCTTCTGCGCATGGCGGCCGATGAGGGGCCGCCGCATTTCTCTGATCATGTTGCGAGCCTGGACTTGTGGACGTCTGGCCACAGCTTCCTGTCGACTGCCCACAAAACGCCGAACACAACGAGCCCCAACACCACATCCAGCAGTTCGTGTCCGACCTGCCCTGGGGCGAGCGGTCTGGTTGCTGCCCAAAGGAATACCAAGCTCGCGAAACAAAGCCATATGGCATGACCGAAGTAATAGAGAAGAGCGGCAAAGACTTTCACCGGTTCGTAGGGATTCGAATCTCGGGTGATACCCAGGGCGCTGCTGAGGGCTCCTAGCGTTGTCTGTACGAGGCCCATAATTCCGGCAGCGATGCGCCAGGTGATCAACAGGAGCCCGACAGTTACCACTAAGGTCCACAACATGATCAGCGGGGTCATGACTAAACAGCCGTTTCCCACCCGCACGGAAATTGGCATATCTCCATGTCGTGCACGATCTCAGTCTCAGTGCCGCACTCAGGGCACACGCCGTCACAGGTCGACTCGATATAGGCCATTGTTCTCCTCCAGATGTTTTGACAGATATTCCAGTTGGCAGGTCAGCTTGCGGTCGCCGTACCGGATTCGACTGCGCCGTTGGCGATCATCTTCGCCACTGCCTCCGCGTCTTCGGAATCTGTTGCTGCTTCGGTGAACGCATCCCAAGCCTGCTCCATCTCCGGATCCATGGTGTCGGCGAACCGGACGCGCTTGGGGACGATCGTTCCATCGGCGACAGCGGCAGTCACCAGCTCCAGAAGCCCGAATACCTCACGCATCTCTTCTGCGCGGAGTTCGTCATCGGGTTCATCTTCGAGGTCTGGATGCAAGATTCCGCGACTGATGCAGGTGCCGATCACGACTTCGGAGATCTCCTCGGCCGACTCGGATTCAAGCTGTGAAGCTATCTCGTCGAAGAATCCTTCGGGTACCGCTAGCGGCGGCGTCGATTCGATACTGGTCATATGCAAACTCCCTGGTCTGCGCCCGGTTGCGTGTGCTGTGGTGGCACGCGCTGGACGTCTGGAACGACGCTATCGGCGCAATCAGAGTCCGCCATATGAGCTGTCGCGACACGCCGACCGCGGCGCACAGCTTCTCGGGGCCGGGATCGGGGAGGCGGTGGCGCGCACCGGAATCAGTTGCGGCTAATGGCCGCCGTCTGCTGCATTTTCGCTGCAACTTGCTCGGCAACCGCCCGAACTTCGATCGTCCCGTCTGCTGCCACCGAGGTGTCCACCACCCGGAAGGTTGTCCCGGACTCGATGACGTCGCCTCCGGCGACTGGCATTCCGTCGGAGGTCAGGTATTTGACGCGCACCCGTCCCGAGCCACCGCGCACCGCGCCGTCGGAACGAGCCATGGTGTAGCCCTTGGTGGTGAACGCACCGCCGGTGGGGAATACATCATTGACGAACTGGGCTTCGCGGCCTCGGTATGACACAGGCACGGGGTGTGCGGCAGTGAGGACCCGCGGGGCGTGGTTGCGCGCTCTCGCCATGTTCCATAGTTCGAAGGCCTGGCCGAGCTTGGCTTCTGCCACCAGCGCATCCGATGAGACCAACTCGGGGTTGCGGCCGTATCGCGCAACTTGGTTGGCAGCTGCAACCATTCGCGCGCCCTCGGCACGCACGTCCATATGCTCCGGTGCCAATGCGCGCCCTGGAGGATCAGCCGGTACTGCCGTGGCGGCGCTCCAATCGACGGCCGCCAGTGACGCACGGGCGGCCGGGTAGTCAGCTTGCAGGGTGTTGGAGGGGTGCCGCACCTGGAAGCCCGCCCGGGCCGCGGACTCACGGTCCTCAGACGTAACTGGCCCGGCATAGCGCTTGAGTTTGGCTTCAGGTGCGCGCATTGCGCGAAGTGTGTCGGGTAGCGCATCTACGAACTGTTTTCGAGCCTGACGTGCGAACCGCAGATTGCGGGCGACGTCGAAGCCCTCGATGCGGGAAGTCTGGGCCAACTCGTCTGCACCGTGGCGAGAGCTGTGCGGGCGCGAGGCGAGCCGTTGAGCTGTGTGCGCCCGTGCCTTTCCCGCGAGCAGGTGTGCATGACCGTCGGCTCCCATGGCATATCCCATGGGAGTGTCGCCGAAGAAGGTGCGTTCGATCACGCGGCGTTTGGCCGCCAGTCGCATCGACAGCGCCCGGGGGCTCTTGCCGACCATCATCGACTGCACCACCGTGTTCATCCCGGAGGAGTTGCCGCCGGCGGGAACGCTGGTGAACTGATCGAAGTCGACGTCCGGGATGCGGGCGATCAACTCGTTGACCCGCGTGTCGCTGTCGACCGAGAGACGCAGTCCATCGACTGCGACACTGAGGTTTCCGTTCTCACCGCGGGCCAGGACCACACCATCAGCGATCTGCACTGCGTTGTCGCCGCTGTCGGCTCGGGCCATCAGCGCACCAACGGTGAGTACATGAGCCTGATCTCCACCGATCTGTTCGATGATCGGATCGGGGCAGCGGGGAGCGGCGGCCACCTGCGCCTGCTCCGTCACGTCGTCAAACAGCTTGTCCGACATGCGTTGGGACACAGCCGTCAGCGACGCCACCTCGTCAAGCGTGTGGCGGCGGTAGAAGTTCTGCACCCGTGCCGGCAGATCCTCGAACTTGGTGCCTGGAGCAGGCGGCACGATCGCTCCACAGGCGATGGCGTCGATGCGTGTATCGATGCGATCGAGTTCCGCGGAGGCCTCCAAGGGGTCAGCATTGGCTGATAGCGGGTACTTGTTCACCACGCCATTGACGATCAGACCGCGCTCGCACAACGCCGAGGCCAGTTGCACTTTGGAGACGGCCATCGGATCGGATTTGCCGCGGTTGATTTTCTCGGACGCATCTCCTGTGCGCTCCCGTACCTCGGTGAAAACGTTGTTGTGCATGCCGGGAACGCGGCGCAGTGCCCCCGAAGGGGAACGCAGCAGTTCAGCGGCGATGCCTGGAGAGACAGCCTCAAGGCTGACCATCAGATTGCTCAGCATCGATGGTGGCAGCGCCGCTACGGCAGTCGCTCCTGCAGGTCCGAGCACATCGCGCACGTTCGAGCTCACGCAGCGCATCGTGGTTCGATTTTCTTGTCGAGAGGCGGTCGCGGCAGCACGTTTGTGCTCAGTCATCTTGCATCGGCGATGGTCGCGAATGTTCGGGTCGAAGTCGGCATAGGAGCGGCACATGGGCTCGTAGACCTCTCTAGCGGGGCGTCACGTCCCTTGCATTCTGGCATGCGTGTTTGAGATGCGGGGCATCGAAACATGCAAAACGGACGGCAACTCGCGAGGCTGCCGGGCCTGATTGGAGTTGTCGCCGAATCAGGCGGCTAGCGATAGCCGTGATCCGAGCAGGTTCAGTGACCGCAGCTGGTTGGCTTGTTCGGTCGTCAGCCGGCCGATACGGTACTGCCGCCGCTGGGCGATCACCCAGGTGTAGTCGGGGTGCCCAGGGCCGAAGCGACTCCGGCGCACATCGCGCGCCAGTCGCCGGAATCGTGCGTCCCAAGCTTGCTCGCGGGCACCCCAGCGCCAAAACGGGAGAGCAGAGAGCATTTTGATCCGGTACGCGCTCAGTCCGTCCCGGCGGTACTGCTCGCGTTGCGTGAGGACCCAACGCGCCAACGCAGCTTCTGCGGCATCTGCGGAGTCGAGCAACGGATAGCGCCTGCGGGTTTGAATGAACACCCTCAGCTGCTCGCAGCGGCGCTCCCACGGGCTGCGCGAGCGAGTTTGCGCCAGCGCCTGGGCCCAGCCTGGAAGGGCAGCCAGCGCCTTGGCGCGGTCGTAGCGCAGGCGATCAGACCGCAGCAGGAACCGTTGAACAGCAACCCAGTTAGCCAGCTGTTCGTTGTCGCGGCGAGTGGGCAGGCGTCCGTGCTGTGCCGCGAACCGTGAGACTTCCTCGAATGTGCTCCACCACTGGTGGTCTCCGGGCTTCCAGTGGAACGAGTCCAGGCGCTCGAGGAGGGCCGCTCGGCTGGCCGGAAGTATTCGGCTCGTTTGCAAGCGGCGCTGATAGGTCAGCCATGGAGTGCGCCGGCCTCCGGCTAGCGGCAGGCCTGCATATTCGCGGTCGGCCAGGTCAACAAACCTGCACACCCATGGGTCTTGACGCAGCTTGCGTACGGATTCAGGGAGCGCGTCGAGAGCTGTGCGCTGGTCAGGTGTCAGCAACCCGCGTCCGTAGCGACACCACTGCCACACCAGCCAGGTGTACATCTCGGTGTCTGGGCCCGGCGCGCGGTCCGCCCGCATCAGCGCGTCGATGTGCCGGGCCCACGCATGATCTGCAAGGCTGCTGGCGCCCTCGGTGGCGCTGTTTGGCGGGTTGCCGAAATTCACTGGTCCTCTTTCGTTTCGAGTTATGCCATCCGACGTTGTTGCATCGGTAGGTGCGCCGCTGCGAGCACACGGTGGCTGGCGGGGACGATTATCGGTGCCTGCGGCGCGAATAGGAGCGGTAGCGGGGGAGGTCAGCTATACCTCATGCCCAACGGGATCAGACTCAAAGACAGCGCCCTCAGGCAATCGCACGAGTAGAGGGGAGCGACACCGGATCGCCAGCTGCCCAGGCGATCAACTCGTCGCCGTCCTGCAGGAGAGCGGCGTTGCTTGTCGCCCGAAGAGCCGCCTCATGGATGTTTCGGACGCGCGTGGCGGTATCCATCATCTCGGTACCCAGCACCATGTCGACGACGTAGATTCGGCACATCGGCGACGGTTCATCCTTGGGCACGGAGGCCACTACGGCATAGACCTTGGAAACTGGAGGCATCGCCTCCCAATGAGACCCGTTCCAGGACAGTATTAGTTGAGCGTTCGCATACTGCGCCAGCTGGATTGCGATCGACAGCCAGGAGAAGTCGATCGATGAACTGGTCTTCAAATCTCCAATGAGCAGTTCACCGTTGGCGCCCTGGACCAAGAAGTCGAACGTGCCCACCAGGCCCGTGGATGGGATGAAGACGGTGCGTTCGACCATGCCTTGCACGAAGCTCAAACCGTGGTGGCGCATCGCAGCGAACAGCACAGCCAGATAGGGCTGGATTTCCTTGGGCACCTGCTCGAATGTGATTACACCTTCAAGTACGACTTGGAGATACCCGTGCACCTTGTCGCCGAAGTCGCTGCCGTCATCGCCACCGACACGACGCATCGCCTTGTTGGCTATCCCGCTCAGGGCCAGCTTGTTTCCAAAGTTGAGTTCGCTTATGTGTTCAGCGCCGTCAACATCCAGGCTGTCGAGCAATTCGGGGTTACGCGCCAGTCCCAGCACAGTGCCCCGCAGGCGCCAATCGGTCAGCGAGGTGGTGTCGTCGAGGGTCTTGGCGTGGCTAGTCGCGCGGATGAAAGTGGCAGTCTGGCGCATGTCTTCAAGACCCGGCACCACGTACTTCTTCTTGTCGCGGGTGTACTGCGGTACCCACTTTCCGGGAATAGCGGGAGGGTTTGGGATGGACGCGGTCGGCGGCTCATACGGCGGGCGCACGGGCGAGAGATCTTCCACGGGTGCGATGCGCTGCGAGATGCTCGGAGCGACAGAACCGATGAGCGGTGCTGACGGCGGCGCTATTTCAGCTGACGCCAGGGCAACTGAGCCAATGCTGGGTGCCGCCGAGATCGCCGGCGTTGTCGGGTGATTTGAAACCGAGCCGAACTGGGGGACGCCGACAGGAGCGGCCAATGCGCCGGAAGACGCAACGACTCCGATGGCTGGGGCAGGCCGCAGTGCGGCGGGTGCAGACATGGCCTTGACGGTAGCGACCTGCACCGACGAATCGCGGGGCGCGTTGGCAACACGCCGGGTTTAGGCCGCGGTGTCGCTGGCATTGGAGATACGAAGTTGCCGCAGGGGCGACGACGGCCTCGATAGCCCTTTGAGTACCTGTCGACGCGCTGCTGTGTTGCGGAGGGGTAGACCCGTCACCCCCAACCATGCCGCACCCAGCGCCGCTGCGAATGAGGCATCCGCGCGATCTTCGACACCCCGGGTATGTGCGGCATTCGGCCACGCGACCGCGTAGGCCGCCACGACCTCAGCCTTGCTGGCATTGCCCTTTCCGGTTGCGAACTTCTTGATCTGCGAAGGAGATACCTCCAGGACCGGAACCCCGGCGTCACAGAGTGCTTCGATGACAGCCCACCAAAGGAATCCGCGCCGGGTAAGTGAGCTGTCTTTTGCCTTTACCGAAAATTGCAGCCCTTCAACGACTACCAGCACGGGATCGCATGCGAGGACCTGCCTGACAATGCCGTCGACAAGGGTGCGGTGGCGCCTGGTGTGGCAGGTGAGATTGTCGTCGGCGGGTGGGGCAGAGGAGTGCACCGCGGTGGCGAGCTCGCGCGTGTGTGGGTCGATGGCCGCGATTCCAGATCCGGTCAGCGATAGATCGAGCCCGACAACATTCATGCCGTGGAGTGTGGACCTCTCCGGCGATTGAGGCCCTTTGAGACGCGCGCCACGCCGATACGTGCGGGCCACACAGCTCTCCAGCGGTCAATCACCGAGTGATCCGCACCGTTCCCGCTCGCCACTGCTGCACATTTCCGCCGCTGCGATGTGCACACCTTTTCGTGGTGCGATCGTTTCGGTGTGCACGGTTTCTCGCCGCGTTGACCTGCGTAAATGGTCAACAAGGCGTGCACTTCTCGGCCTACCAGCGGTTTTACGGAGATGCCTTGTAAGTGGGGGGTGCCTCGGCGCGGCTCTGGCTTCATAAAATTGCCCACACGGTAGGTCTATAAAGAAACCCCAGGTAGATATATGTAATTAGTTTAGCTAATTATTTGTTTTACCCGTTACGTGAGGCAAAGCCGGCCAGAACGCGTGTGTACATGTGCACGCCGAGGGGGTCTCCGAGGCACCCCCCACCTACAAGGCATCAACGCAAACACGCAGGTAGGCCAACAAGTACACGCCACGTTGACAGAAACCGCAGGTCAACAGGGAAAGTTACACACCACGACGAACAGATTCACGCCAAGATCTGGATCATGTGATTGGTCGGCGACAAGGCCGTTGATGGCGCGGTGATGGAGGCGAAGCGGTGGCTGCCAGCCACGCCCGGCTCAGGTGCGAATGTCCGGTCCGCTACAAGTTGACCGGCGGATGGCACCAGGCGTAGAAGGCGCGGGCCTGCTCGGCGGCCCACTCGGTGAGTTCTGACTGGCCACCACGGGACAACACACCGTGCGCCTCTTCGAGTAGTTGGCGTGCGGGTGCGAGCAGCGTGAAATCAATGGTGCTGGACCGATCTGGGATCGGTGGTGCAGGTGGCACACGCATCGACGCTTCGAATCCGGCGGCGTCGTCGCAGACGGCGACCTCGCCTGCGAAGTAGTTGGCGTACATCTGGTTGGTGGCCCGGATGATCGTTGCACGCCGTCGAAAATTATCGGCTTGCCAGGCGATGAGGTCGGCGAGGCCTTGCAGCCTTGCCGCGTCTTGTATTACGAGGCAATAGCGCTGAGTGTCATCGCAGTACACCTCAAGTTGCCACACCACCGAGTCGTACAGTCCGGCTGCCAGTTCCAGGCGGATGGGATCGAGTTGAGGCGGCGGCTTGATCATGATTCAGTCCATGTTAATTCGACGTGGGGCGCTGGCGTCGCGGGGTGACCGGGGTCTGCCGGCAACCCGCGGACGGCCATTGTTTCGTCATCCATCGAGTACCGTGCCGATGAGGCTGCGGACTCGCTGGGTGTATTCGATCGTGGTGTCTTCGAATGCGGCGGCCATGCGCAGAAGGCGCTCGTGGTATGCGGCGGCTTGTTCTGCGCGGGCGATCTTTTCGGCTTCACGCTGTACAAGCAGTGCAGGGTCGTCGGTGTGGGTGTGCGGATGATCGCGGGTGTCGGTCAGTGTCCAGTCGTTCGCGACCTCGAAGCCCTCAGCTTTGACGCGGGCAACGAATTTGAGTACGGGGTCGCGTCGTGCCGCTGTTGCGTCAGCACATTCGGACGCCACATCACTGAGTGCGGCGACGGTTTCCAAGATTGCCTGCAAGGCCCCGACCACCGCAGGCATTTCCAGAATGTCGCGCAGGCTCATCTTTGAACTCGCAGGGTATTCGTCGGCGATAACCTGCGTGCGGCGTATCAGTTCGTCGAGCACTTCGCACACCGCGACGCCGAAATCCCCGTTGCCTGCCAGCTTTTCGGTGGCGTCTTGGCGCCGCTTGCGCAGAAACTGCAGCATTGCCTGCGGACTCTTCATCGTCGGCCCAGCGGGTTGCTCCGGAAGTTCTGGTAAAAGTCGTCCTCTTCGAGGGCTGTCGGTGGGGGTTGCTTCGTTGTCCCGCGTGGCGATTCCGTTCGGGCGGTTCGTGCAGGCCTGGTAGGGGAGGTCGGCGCGTTGAGCCTGGCGGCATCCTGTGCCGGGCCCACATCTCCGGTACGTAGGGCGTGCACGACCGTGGGGTGAAGATCGGAGGTATCGGCCACGGCTATGCGCTCCCCGCCTCGGGCCAGCCGGGATCAGGCGGCAGCGTCGGCGGCGGATCAGCCCGAACGTAAGGATGAGGCCAGTCGGTAGGAGTGTCGGGGGCGAGCTTGTTGCACTGCGGGTTGTCGGCACTGGCGATGTCCTGCTTGAACATCACCCAGGTCCCGAATACATTGTCCGAAGGTTTACGGGCAGGGCCGCGCTGATGGGGTTTCGGTGAAACCTGTTGGTCATTAGCAAGTTTTGGATCTGGCCCGAACGTCATGACCCAGGCTCCCCATGTCGGTGAGCTGCCCGCGCTGCTGTACTGGCCGTCGTAGTCCTTGCTGGCGACCAGGGAGCCGTAGTCGCAGTAGTGGACGGTGAAACGATCGTCATCCCGGCGCACATCCTGCACCTCGAAGAATCGTGTGCCCACCCAGGTGTCGCCGTTGCCGACAAAATGCTTAGCGGGGAACGAAGCGTTGAACGCGTGACGGAATCCGGGGTAGCCCTCGTCTAGGCCCGCATAGCCCAGCTGTGGGCTAGACCCGACCACGCGGAATGATTCAGCTGCCGCGCGTAGGAAGGTGCCTTCGGCGGACATCAGGTCGATTGCCCGATTGTCGATCCAGCGCATGGTGGTCTGGTTCAGCTCAGAAGCGGTGGGCCGCGAACTCGTCGAGGTAGTTGTGCTCGGCTCCGGTGGCGGCGTTGGATTACACGCGGCGAGAATGGCAGCGGTGCAGGCAAGGGCCAGCCCTGTCTTCACGGTCTAGCTCCAGTTGATCTCATGGCCTTCATTGACGTTCCTGTTCCAAGTGGTGCCGTCGTAACCGTAACTCGGGTTCTCGGTGACCTGACTAAAGGCTGCATCGAAGCCAACCCTGTCGTCCGCAATTTTCTTGAAATCGGGTTGGCCTTCTGGGAAGTACTGTTGCAGTGCGGGATCGTTGGCGATCGCAGGGTTGGCGGCGATGAGTCCTTGTAGCGTGGTGATGTTTTTGGTGGTGGCGTTGTTGAAGGTGCCGCCTTCGAGTTGGCGGGTCAGGTAGTCGTCGCCCTGGATGGTGGTGGGGTCGGTTTTCAGTGCGGGGCTTGGGGTTAGGCCTTCCAGGAAATCTGCTGCTTCCCCGGCGGGTTTGAGGAATGGCACGGCGGTTTCGGCGATCTTCTTTAGATCTAGTTGCGGGGTCTTGGTGAGGTCGTTTTGTAGGGCGTTGAACTGTTGGTGGGCCCGGTCATAGTCGCGGGCGTCTTGGGCGCCGGCGTTCATCGCCGCTTGCAGGCGTTCGGAGTATTCGACGTTCTGGTAGTGATCGCCGCCGTTCTTGGCGGCATCGAACAGTAGGCCTTGCTGTTGGGCCAGGGCGGCGTTGTTGGCGGTGATACCCGAGACGTGGTCTTGGTCCAGCACAGAGAACATGTTGGCCATCTCACGCTGGTTCTTGAACGCCTCGACACCGCCCACCGCCGGCCCGTCGGCGCCGGCCAACTCGGCGAAATATGGTGACATGCCTTCGGCTACTGCGCGCGACAATTCGGCGTTGGTGGACCCGAATGTCTGCCCGTTGGTGCCCGGCATGTGTTGCAGAGTGTCCTTGTTCTCGCTGAGGTAGTGCCCGACACGGTTGGCGGTCTCAGAATTGATCCGATTGCCGGGGTCATCGTCCATCCACCCGAACGCCTTGCCGATCTTGTCGGAGTGATCGCCCCAGTTCTCTTGCAGCATGCCGTCCAGGAATTTCTTGCCTTCTGCGCCGGTGGCCAGGTCATGCATGCCGATGTGGTCGCCGCTGGCGACCTGCACGATATCGGCCAGGGCGCCGTTGATGTTGGGCTTGGGGGTTCCGCCGCCGGGATTGCCGTGCTCGTCGCTGGACACCAGCGGCGGGTTGTAGTGCAGCGGGTCGGTTTGCGCGGCTTCGGCTGCCCGTTGGGTGATATCGGCGTTGGCATATTCAGAGACCGCCGCCAACATTCCGCGGGTGGCCTCGCTGCCGTTGGAATACCCTTCGGCGCCCGGCCGCAGGATGTCGGCGATGTCCTGCATCGCTCCCACACCTTTAAGCGTCACGGTGTCAGGTGTTTTCAGTCCGTCACTGAACTTGTGCCCCTCGGTTGTGGTGACCCGATCGGTGCGTGAGAGCTCCCCGGCAATCTGCGCGGGCAGGTTGGCCTTCGAACCGGTGACGGGCACAAACGTGCCGCGGGTCGCGTCGGTGGCGCCCTGGGCATAGGGCTTGATCTGATCGGCGCCCGCGACCTCCACATTCGGGTTGGACACGATCTTCAAACCCTGCGCCAGCGCTGCCTGCGCATCCGCGGGCAGCGTCCGCTGCAGCTCTTTGATCTGCTCAGGGCTCATACCGTTGAGCGACTGGGACATCTGGTACAGATACGCCATCTGCCCGGCCGGGATCTGCACCTTCTCCCCGCGCGCCAACTTATCCAAATCGGCCTGCGACAATGTGCCTGCTGCAACAAGTTTCGCCAACGCCGCCGGATCCACAGGCATACCGGTGTACTTACTCACGGCGATCGCGTCGAGAAGATCTTTCTTGCCTTCCTCACCGCTTAGACCGGCCGTCAGTGGGGCAGCGGCATCGATGTCACCCTTGGCCGTGCTGATCGCGTTCGCGGTGTCCTGATCGGCCTGCCCGAGCGCATCGGCGCGCTGTTGCAGACTCGCCGTGTTGTTTTGGGCCTCGTTGCCGCGCTCGGCCTGCAGCTGGTTCATCCGATCGGTGGCCACCGGCTCAGGCACACCGAAAGCCATCATCGCGAACTTGCCCGCCCGATAGTCGAACATATCGGTCACGGTCCAGTCCTCGGCCACCGCGAACGTATCGGCCTCTAAGCCCTGGCCGGTCTTGGTCAGATCAGAGATCATGGGCGCCATCACCGCGGCCCCGTTCTGATAGGCATCGGCCAGCGCGTTGTAGCCACCGACCACTTGCTTGTCTTGGGCCAGTTCACGATCGGCGCGCCCCACCGCGGCGTCCTTGCCTTCGCCTTCCCATTCAAGATCCGCTATCGCGCCATGCACCTTGCCCGCCGCATCCAGCACCTGTGTCCCCAGCGTGCGCGTCGGCTCGGCCAAATCACCCAGCGCAGTCGCGTTCGCGCTGTACACCACACTCTTACCTGGCCTACTCACACCAAACCCCCTGCATCACAACCACTTCTATGTGGCACCGTTCAAATCCCCCAAAGACGTCAACCCATTAGCCGCCAACTGCGTCAACGAAATCCGATTCTTGTCGTCCTGATGTTCATACATATCCGCCGAACGCCGCAGCAGCTGCCCCATCACGTCATAACGACCGGAAACAACCTCCAGCGAAGACTTCACCCCATCATGAGCGGCCTGCAACACCCCGGCTGTGGCGAAACCCTTCAACCCCGCAGCCGCGCTTAGCGACAACGGAGCCTGCAACTTGGACACATCAGCGTGCGCGCCATCAACCTTGCCCGCACCGGCACGCACATTCGTCGGATCAACCTTCACAACCAACCCCTGCTAGTTCCCGCAACCATCATTCGAACTTGACGTTCCAGCCCATGGACTTATATCTGCGGATCTCAGCCTCACGGGCTTTCTTCTCGGCTTCTTCGTTCTCGGTCCAGTCACCGATCACGCCAGGGGAGGCCTTGATCTCCGCGCCGAACAGGGCATTGCCGTTGTCGACGTTGATCAAATAACTCGGCGTTGCGTGGTCATCATCGTCGTCGCCCTTGCCGTGTCCGCCGTGCGCGCCGGCGCCCATCATGCCCATGGGGCCCATGCCACGAACACCGGCAGCACCCACGCTCGCGGGGTTCACGCCACCACCGCCGGCACCCGGCGCGGCGCCGCCCGGCAAGGCCGCGCCGCCGCGCAGCGCACTCAGTCCGCCCGGGCCGCCAGTAGCCGCGCCCGACCCGCCGACGCCTGTACCGGTCGTTGACGAAGGAGAAAAGCCTGCCGCTGTCGTGCTGCCGATGGGCAACCCGGAACCACCGGAGCCAGAACCAAGCCCGGTACCCGAACCGCCCGAACCGGCTCCCTGGCTGCCGCCCGAACCCGAGCCAGCTCCCTGGCCACCGCCGGATCCACTGCCTTGACCCTGGCCCTGGCCCGCGCCGGCCTGTTGACCTTCACCACCTGCCAACTGCGGTTTGGTGTCCTTGCTAGCCACACCGTCCGAGGATGACGGCGGTGTTTGGGTACCGCTACCGCCACCTGAACCAGAACCCGAGCCGCCACCGTTGCCGCCTCCGCCGCCTTGCGGAATCTGGCCCATCTGCTGCTGGCCGTTTCCGTCGGTGATCTCGGGCCGGTTGGCCGCGCTGAGCGGATCGGTATACATGCGCTGAGCCTCGGCCCGGATCGCCTCCAACTCTTCCTTTTTCCGGTTGGTCGGAGCACCCGGCCCAGGCTCGGGATAGTTCTGCGCAACGCGGGACGCCGCGATCAACGTCTCGCCATCCTGCAGCGCGGCCTGGCTAATCTTGCCCGCCTCCGCCGCAAGACCGGTCTGGGGGCTGGCGGCCTCCTTGTAGAACTTGTCCACGCTGTCGTACGCAGCACTGGCAGCTTCGCCGTCCCAGATCGTGTTATCGAGCAGCTTGGTGCGTGCAGCCATCGCGGTATCGATCGAATCAGCCACCGCCGTACTGGTGTTGTCCCAACGTTTCGATTCCTCATGGGCCGCATCCGATTTCAACGCGCTCAACAAGTTTACGATCTCTCCGTGTGAGCGGCCCTGCCAGTTATCGTTAGCCATCTTTCAATCCCTCGATTATTTCGGAAGCTTCGTCGCGACGAATGTGGCCACCTCAACGGCCTTCGCGCACAGATCGGGTGCAGCCTTGCGGCCCCTTTTCTCGTTGTAGATGCTCACGATGACGTGGACAGTGGCCTGCTGCGACGGCAGCGCCGCAGTGCACATCGAATCCCCGGTCGCCGGCGACTGATACACCACACCGTCGAGCCCGCCGATCTTCTCTGCTCGTGAACCTGGGTAGACCGGGGTGTTCAGATAATCGCTGATGGGGTTGTTGATGACGCCCTGCTCAATCGCCCACCCATCGGCCGTCCATACACATCCCCGATACTCCAATCCCCGCGTAGCGGTGTCCTCCACCTTGCTGGGGTCCACGCCCCACGATCGGATCTCCTCAGCGGTGTAGGCCACGCATGGGTCGAAGGTCGTCCCGTTATTTTTCGCACCTGGGGGCGGGTGCGGGGCGGTCAGGGTGTACGGGATGGAAACTGACGTTGTTGGTGACGAAGCCGACCCCGACGCCGAAGCCGACGTGCTCGCCTCTCGAGACGGCGAGCCAGAGGTTGTCGTCGAGCAGGCTGCCAACACGGCAGCACCGACGGCTAGCAGCACTGTGAGCTTGTGAAGGTTCATCAGTACGAGATCGCCGTCCCCGCGTAACCCGCGTCGAACATCTTGGCGATCTCCTCGTCGGACTTCTTGAAGTACAGCTCCGTGGCGATGAAATGATCCGCGAACTCCTGGTACTGGTCACTCAGCTTTTGCAGCCCCGCCTTTGCTTTCTCGGCGCGGGCGTCGTACTGCGACTTGACCTCATCGCCGGTGGGAAGATTGCCGAACGTGAGTCCCTGCCGGTTTCTCAGAGCCAGCAGCTCCTGGTCAATGATGTCGCGGGCCTTCAGCATCGGTGCAGCGAGCTCAGCGCCGGCGCCATCCTTCATGTGCAGCGTCTTCTTAGCCGCACCCGCAGCCTTCTCCCGTGCCTGGGGATCCATGTCGCGCAGCTGGAACGTGTAACCGCTCACCCTGCTTCACCTCGCGTTTCGTTGCCGAAAATTGCCTCTGAACAGATACGACGCCGGCAGGCGTGATTCGGTTCCATGTTTCTTGATTTTTCTCCCCATCGTTCGTTATGTCGTCAGCTGGGGTGATTCGGGTAGCCGGAGCTGGACCGCGCACCGGTACCAGCCGTGCCGCGCTGTTCACCGACGCGTCAGCGCAGCGGCCCGGGCTGAGGTCTCGGGCGTGCAGTTTCGTCGCGGTCAACATTCCAAATGCCGCTTTTGCGGCGTGTCGTGCATCGCGGTGAGGCCCAAAACCAAAGTGGCCGCAGTCTGAGGGCGATCTTGGCGCCGACAGTGCGTTGGGGAACGCGCTGACTCGGTTGAACTGCACGAACAGGAGAGCACATGACGGTGACAGACAGCCGAATCGCCACGGAGCGCCCCGAGCACCGGCGCACCAGCGTGATCGGAAGCGAGCAACGGCACTACGACCTGCAGCCGGGGCTGATTTTGGCCCGCGGCGAGTTCAGCAGTGTCGCGGTGGCCACTGGGGCTAAGGCGGTCTACGTCTACGCCGCAGACGAGAACGGGTCCATCACGGATTTCGAGACGCTGGCTGTCGTGGTGAGCGCCAAAGACCCCGAGGGTGCCTTGTTGCAGCTGGGCTACGAGGTCGAAGCTGCCGCCGACAACGGAGACAGCGCATGAGCAGTAGTCAGTCAGACCTCGCACGCATGATGCGGATCTTTGAGCAGGTAGAAGCGCAGGGGAGCGGATTGCCGCGGGTATCGCGCAAACAGAAGCGAGCAGCGGCGCGCTCTGCGCTGAAACAGGCCCGAGCTGAACAGAGGGAAACCGAGCGAGCTGTGCAGCTTCTGAAGAAGGGAAAGCGACCGTGACCGCGCAATACACCGCGTACTGGGACCGATTGTCTGGTGATGTGTGGGTCGAGCCAGTTGACGGTGGTGCTGCCGAGGCATTGGACTTTCGCGTTACCAACAAGAACGCTGCATGCAGGGTCCTGGACGACAAAGGATTCCTTCTAGCCGATGGCGGGCACCTGCTCGAAGCGAAATGGCAACGCACCTCTTGGATGGGACGTTGGAAACTCGCAGTGCGTTCCAGCAGAACATCTTTGGGCGATGCGCCCGCCACGCCGCCGAGTACTGCAGAGCTCAGAACGGAGACCATCGTTTATCCGTCCCCTCGTGGTGAGCCGGTGACCTATAGGGACTGCGAAATCGATGAACTGGACTCCGATGGCAACTTGCGCATCGTAGGCACGAGTGAGAATTTCGGCAGGGACGGTTTCGAATACATAGTGTGGCCAAGCGGAACCTTCATCCGAGCTGAGACCAAGCGGAACAAGGTATCTGGAGACGAACCTTCATCGACGAGTGAATCGAAAACGCCCGAATGAGCCGCACGTCGAGCACGCTGCAAAGTGACATAACGGTTCGAAACTTGCCCACCAAACCGCGGGGTTTAACCTGGAGAACCGGTCGTTATGACAGCGCACGCGCAGTCAACGGTGTGGTCGGCTGATGTCGACACCGATCAAGCACTTCCGGACTCGGACCTTCTCGGTCGAGGCCGTACAGATCGTCCTCGGAACCACAACTAAAGGCGACATTCTTCGTCTGTGTCCGTTGGCCAACGTCGGTGTTCCGGTCACAGTGCGCGATGGCGTCCCAGCTGAGCTGTCCAGCACCGACTTGAGGTGGGTCCAGATCCCGGGTATCGATGGGCCCCTCGAAGCCAGAGACCACGACTGGGTGGTGAAGGCAGACGATGAATACCTCGTCATACCTCCGCGACGGTTCACGGCATGGTTCGAATTCGATGACGTAAATGCGCATGAGAAGAGCCAAATGGCTTTACCCACAAACCAACTAGGGGAGCACGATGTTTGACGTCTATGTCGTGGATCTTGAGCATCCGCGAGATCAGCTGGGGCGGGCCCGGATGCGTCTGGCCGCCGACTCTCTCTCGGAGCTGGAAATGGCTGTCCGAGTGGGCCGAACCGCATGTTTGGACTTGCTCGAAGGTTCGGGTGCACTCGATGTAGCCCGCGCTCATGTCGTATCGCCGCCGGCATACCCGAACACCAACCAGCTCATCAAGCTTGCAACGAGGCTCGGTGCACCTTTCGATGACATGACCAAATTCTGGATTCAGAACCAGATGGATGGCTCTCTCACAGAACACAATCCCACGGTCTCGGAGTTGGCTGAGCTTCACCGGGAACTTAACAGTGCAACAGCAGGTATTTCCGGGGCGCTGGCCCGGTTGTCCGCGATCGCCCATGGTAAGTCGAGTTCACCTCCCGCACTCAAGCTCGCGCTTGAGTTCTTCGCAGGCCTGCGCGACAGTGATTGGCTACATCCGCCGATGCCTTTCGAAGTACGCGACGGCCTCGGGATCACCTGGCGGCACAGCATTTTGAGGCGAACCGACTCGGTGACCCGCGAAGCGGGGCGATACAGCGTCGTGATCTCCGGAGGGCGCGTGCTTTTCCTTCGCACGCGGAAGATCTCGACCACCACAGAGTTGTTCGAAGGCGAGCTCGGCGTGGACACCTCTCGTTTAGTCATCGAGTACTTCCATTCGGGACAGTTCCCGGCCGAGCGCGACGCGACGTTGCCGGCCACCGGTGCAGCCGCATGATCATCTACACAACCGAGCGAGGCAATCAATGATGTTCACACGCTGCACTTTCCGTAGGTCTCGCGGAATCCGGCTGCTGGCCGCGACGACAGCAGCGGTAACCGTGCTGGCTCCTGGCTCAATCACCGCGTCAGCCGATCCTGTCCAGTGCCAGGAACAGGTTCTGGACCTCACGAACGATCGTGTGCTGGACACGTCAAAAGTCGCTGGTAGCGCTGCCCAACTCAGCCAGACAACTGGCGCTGACGTCTTTGTTCGCGCCTTCCAGTCGACCCCGGGCGACTCGGCGGCGGTTTGGTGGCGTCAGGCATATCCGGAATGCCCGGCGTGGCTGGCTACCGACGGTAAGACACCCAAACCCAATGTGCTGGTGGTTGAATTCGGCTTGGACCATACAAGCGCTGTCGAGTACGGGTCGAACTTCCATCGGCTGGACTCTGATGTTGACCGCCTCCGGGCAGGTATGGGAACACACTTGCGGCGAGGCGACTACACCGAAGCTGTGACCGCGACGTTGTCATCGATTCAGTCCTTGTTGACTTCGCGCGCAGGTGCAGACCCCCAACCTGGTGCGCAAGGAGATGGTTCAGCAGCTTTTATGCACGCAGTGGAGGTCATCTTTTGGGTGATTTGCGCCATCGCTGCCGCATGTTTCCTGATCGAGGCACTGCTGCGCTTGCGAGCAGCCCGTCGTAGGCGCCGGCAGGCACTGGAGCGGTTGGCCAAGGCGCGCAGCGATGCGGCAGCAGCGGTCCTCCACAGCGACCTGGCAGCGGTGCGCATACAGATCGAGGCAACACGGAGCGAAGCAGAGGGCGGCGTCAGTCTGGACGCCATTGATCAGCTCGCTGACAGACAAGGTGAACTCAGCGGTGAATTCACACAATGGGCTGGTGAGCCCATACCGAAATCCACAGCTGAGATACTGGGCCGCGCCCGGACCTTTGAACGGATTGAATCCGGTTTGAACGGCACACATAGCGAGGCCAACGCGCTAGCCCTAGCCGCGGACAAGCGTGTCGCCGATTGCGCTCCGGAAAAGAAGCGGCAGGACCTGGATGAGGAGCTGCGGCAATTGGGCGAGCAAGAGCACTCCATTGCCTTTCTGTCGGTGGAGCCTATCTCGCAGCGTGCGGCGTTGAACGCTATGCGCGACAAGCTGACAGCATTGACAAGGTCAATGGACAGTGGCGTAAACCCGCAGCGTGACGAGATCGACGCGGCGTTGGATGTCTCGGTGGCGACACGCACTGAGGTCGCCGAGCAGGTAGAACGCAGCCGAGAGGCCCATGAAGAACTGCAGCGCATCGCCGAAAAGGCACAAGATGTACAAGAGCGGTACTCATTCGCAGTGGCAGGGGTAACGAGCGCTACCGCTTCCGACACTGTCGCCGCTGCTGCAGCTGTAGCAGGTGATGTCCAACAGTTGCAGAGTCGTTTGGGGGCTGGCGAACTTGAATTGGACGCCCTTGTTTCCGAAGTGGCTGCTTTGAGTGTGCGCATGGGGGCGGCCACTGCCGAAGCCGATAAACAGCGCAAGAAGCACAGAGCCGCGAGGCGGGCTGGATCACGCTATCCATCACGGACCGAGTCAGTCTCGTCTTCCGGACCTGATTTTTCGACAGGCTTCATCGCAGGATCGGTGCTCGGGTCTTCCGGACACTCCTCCCCTCCGAGTTCCTACGACTCCGGTGGTGGGTCTTCGGGCGGATGGGATTCCGGCTTCAGCTCAGGTGGTGACTTCGGCGGAGGGTCCTCTGGCGGCTGGTAACGGCGACGGACCGCGGGCAGTCTGCGGACTCAGCGCTTGCCTCTTGTCGGTGGTCTTCTGAGAAACGGTGAGCGGCTCGGTTTCCCGCAAGGGCAGCCGAGCCGCTCACCGCTGTTATCTCCGACCGACCAGGGGGAGACCCGCGATACAGACTAGCGTCACAGCAGCGGCTGTGTCTGCTCCCGCGATGGAATGCACAGGGACAAAGGCAATGTCATGTCCCCAAGCGCCGAGGCATGCGCACTTGGGAGACGGCTCGGCGTGTCGTGCGGTTCAGGAAGCCACTCGATCAGAAGCGGGGGAGTATCGCCCAGTACCGGCCGGCTGACGCGTCGGCGGATGGTCAGAGAGGAAGTTGGACAGTGGCACCATTTGCGCCGTCCGGAGATCCGTCAGGGTCATCGAAACTGTCGGCGATGGCGCACGCTCTGGTGTACGTACTGGGTATCGCGATTCTGCTGCGTGTTGCGTTGTGGTTCGGGTATTTAGAAGGCGCCAACGAGATCATGACATGGGTGTTGATGATCGTTTTCGGTGCATCAGTATGGCACCAGTTGCGACCCGGGCTCTGCCTTCGATGCATGAAGGAAGTGCCTCTGGACGGGCCGGTGCGAGCCGAAACTCAGCGCAGCCTGCTCAAGCTCGCGCACTTCAACGGTAGTTGGAAGAGCGTAACTGTCACGGTTGCTCTCGTAATCGTGGGGCCAATTATTGTGGACCTACTGCTCAATGGTGAGCACACGAGTTTGTCGAGCGTTCCCTCGGATCTTTGGATCTTCGCGCTGATCTACTCCAATTGGCTTCACCACAGGCTGCGTCCCTGGTGCCCATACTGCCGAGACTGGGATGACGATGGTGATCCAGAGCCCTCCCCGGATCCGACTACGTTCGGCACGAAGACCGTTCACTGATCAATCGGAGCTGGCTTCGCGCTGCGCATCTTCCGCGGGCGTCCGCCACCTGCGCCTCGTCCCGGCCGCTGATCAAACGCGGCCTTCACCGCTTGCCTGTCGAAAAGCGGGCTGTTGCCTATACGGTCAGCTGGCGCCGGTAGGTCCCATGGGCGTGGCATTCCAGCGCGGCGGCGTTGTGCGGCTTGCCCGTTCATGGTGCGAACCGTTGACTCGGCGAGTGCATGTTCCGCTGCGATTTCCGCAACGGATACCAGCTCGCGACCGTCTCGGTACACGGGCATTTGCCCTCCCATCGCTGACCATCAAACGTAGATATAACAAGTATATCGTTGTTAGCGACGCCTACCGATCCAATGGTGCTCGCCTACACCGAGTCTTCGTCAGTGGCCGGGTGATGTTCCGCCTGCCAGTTATCGGCGTTCATGGCGCCGGTGCCGCGCAAGAAGCGGTGCCACTCACGTTCTTTGGCCATGTAGTCCTGTGCCCACGCCGGATACATGGAGCGGTCTTGGCCTTCATCCGCCGGGTCCGTGCTGCTCATGAGCGCGCACCGTAGGAGTGTTGGTGAGTATGGCAGTCAAGCGGCGCGACCGACGAAGAAAGGTTGTCGTACAACGTGTCCGGTAATGCGTCGCTGCCTGGCAGCGCGGACAGTGGGCGCCATGCGGTTACTTGTTCTTGCGGATTCTGCGCACGACTGGCCAGAAGATGGTGACGGTCGCTATGAGCTTTCGACGCTGGTAAGACGCCATCGGCCGGACGCCCTCATTTCACTTGGAGACTTCTCGGCGGTCCACGCAGCGGTCATGGCGCGCGCCGGGGCTCCGTTCGTCGCCGGTGTCTACGGGAACCATTGCACGCAGGATTATCTGTCCGAGTACGCAATCGTGGATCTGGTGGGCGATCGTGCTCACCCGGCTCGCCGCGGTGTGCTGGCGCTGCCGGGGCAGCGTGAGGTATCCGTTCTGGCAGTTCAGGGATGTGTGCGGTACAAGTCGGATAGAGATGATGTGCTGTTCACCCAGGCGGAATACGCCTCGGCCATCGATGAAATCCCCGCGGCTGACCTGGTGATCACACACTGTCCGCCTGCGGGTATCAATGATGCACAGGACGCAGCTCACGCCGGGATACTAGCCCTGAGGCAATGGGTTGACCGGCACCGTCCACGTTGGATTCTGCATGGGCACACCTACGACAACCCGCAACACTCACGACACGGTGACACCGAGGTGTTCTACGTCCACGGACAAGCGATGGTGGACTTGCAGTTCTGAACACTGCTGCTGTTAAAGGGCTTTCGTTGGTGCGCCATTTCCGGCGTCAATGCCGTGGCCGCGTGGGAGTCCTTCTACCGCGATTCGTTCCAGCGCTCCATGTACCGGCGGCGGACGGTCTCAGGGACGTCCGGAGAGTCTCCGGCCAGCCACTGTGCATACAGGCCTGATGTCTCATTGGGAGCGAATTCTGCTTGCCGCGCCAAGAACACCTCATAGATGGGCCGCACAGCGGGGTGAAGTTCATGGCCAGGCAAGCAGTTGTCTTCGACCAGGCGAATTATGTACGGCCAGCTCAGAGAGATCACCTGAGCGCTGAGTCGCTGCAAGGCATTTAGGACGGTTGCCGGCTTCTTGTCTTTCTCCAGGTCTCGCGATATTTCAGTCAGTAGGCTGATGTTTCTTTCGACTGCTCCAACTTCGACCTCTACAGGTTGACGGTTGAAGTTCGGTGGCCGATAGACCAACTCGCCGCTAACAGCGGCGGGGCTGGGCGGCTCAAAATCCGGATCGCTGATTATTTGATCGATCGTGCCAGCGGGCCACCCGACACCGGACTCAACGCTTGAAATGATCCGTGCGGAGAAGTTGGTACGCACAGCGCCTTCGAGGTCGGTCAACACGCGCGTGGAAACACCCGCCACGGCTGCGAAATCTTCCCGGCTCGAGTAGCCGAGGTCTTTGCGTGCCTCGGCTAGCATCGCGCCCAGCCGTCGCCAGCCTTCTGCCTCGTCTTTTTCCGTGGAAGAACCCTGTGCACCTTTAGCCATCCCTAGAGTATTCAATGGCACGGGAAAAAAGGGAATCTGGGGTTTTCGTGTCGTAGGTTGCAAATCCGTTGCCGTATCGCCAAACACCCCGCTGAGCAGGCACAATGCGGTGTAGTGGTTGTTTTTAACTCGTACGCGCCGCGGCAGCCAACCGGCAACTGCATCAGGTACATCTCCCGGCATGACATCCCCCACGTCGGTGCTCAGCGACACCACGTACATCGCGGTGAACGTGCACGCACGCAACTCTGCGTTCGAGATGAAGCTCCACGCGCACACCCCGGTGGTGTCTCTGCTGCCACCGTTGCGTAAGCAACTGTCCGGCCTGCTCGAGGACGGTCCGGCCAAGGAGTATCTGGCCGCAGAACGGGTCGAATGGGCGTTGGAATACGGGCCCGCCCGCGAGCGACTCGATCCTGAGAGCACTCTCGATGAAAAAGGGGTGCTACCGGGCGAGGACCTCTACCTGACCCACCGAACACGCACCGAGTCCTATCCGGTGCTCCGTGATGACCTGGCCGACGGGACCGCCGAAGTATCCAAACGGATGTTCGCCGTACTTGACCGCACCGACACGCGTCGGCTTGGCGCAGTGGCCCTACCGTTCGCAGTCTCAGCAGTGGCCGGCGTCGGCATCGCCGCGGTCTTCTCTGGCGACACCGGTGCACGGTGGGCAGTGCTTGGCGCCCTGGTCGCGCTGGCGCTCATGTGCGCCACCTTGGCTTCCGTCCTGACACGGACCAAAACCAGTTATGGCGACGTCGCCGGCGCGTTGTGCATCGGCGCCTACCTATCTACAGCTGCGGCCGCACTGGTCGGAGTTCCCCGCGAACTCGGAATCTGGCACCTGACAACCGTGGGAGCTGGAGTCGCCACCATGGCCGTGGTTTTGTGGTCGGTAACTGGCAACAAGCCGCCAAGTCTGCACGTGGGAGTCACCGCAGTCTCGGTCAGCGCGGTTTTCATCGGCCTCTTGCACGTCCTGCTGCCCGTCTCATCGCAGGCTGTCGCCGCTCAGATGGTGTTCCTGTGCCTGGGCGTAATCCTGTGGTGCACGCAGATTTCGCGCCTGGTCGGACGTGTGCAGGTCAACTACATACCGACCACCGGAGAGCCGCTGATCAAGCGCAAAGAGCAGTCAGTTGCGCAGGTATCGCGCAGGTCGACCTCGGCTGCGGCGATCGAATCCATGCTCAACCAAGAGGTGCGCGTTATCCAGACGCTCAATGCGCTGGTCGGATTGGTGTGTGCCGCGTCGCTGGTGATGGTGCTCTCTGCGTTCGCGGGCGGCTATTACACCCGCAACTACGAGTGGCACATGTTCGTTCTGGTTGCTACTGCTGCTGTGGCCAGTGTCGCTGTCGGGCGGGGTTTGGTGATCCGTGCTGCCTCGATACCGCTGACGATCTGTGGACCTCTGGCCTGGACCGCCTACTTGGCAGGGCGGGCGCTGTCGGAAAGTCGCGCTGACAACGTTGTTCTTCTCGCGGGCATTGGCCCACTGGTGATCGGCATTCTGCTGTCGGCGATCTGGGCGATTCAGGCGAGAACGATGCACTCGCCTTTGAGTAAGCGCCGCCTTGAAATCGTCGCCACGGTCGCAGTCATCACCGTCTTCCCGCTGCTTGTGTTCATCATGGAGGGCTGGCCCCGTGTACGTAACCGCTGATATCCGAACCAGTTTCGTCACTGCTGTCCGCAAAATCGCTGCTGCCGTAGCCGCGGCATTGGTGCTCATCGCAGGTTCTCCCGCGCCAGCAGCCTGGGCGCTGAGCCCGTACGTTTTCAATCCGCAGGTCGACATCGCGCCACCTGACGCCCCACCTGGCCCCAAATTCGACATGGTTCAGCGGTCGTTGTGTGCAACTTCTGGTCAGCTCAAAGGATCTCAGTTCGACGCCATACCCATCGACACTGTCTGGGGTGTGAAGAAGCTGCACGGATTCGCCACGGGTAAAGGACAAACCGTCGCAGTGATCGATACAGGCGTGAACCGCAACGACCGCCTGCCCAGGCTGCTCGGTGGCGGTGACTACATCGAGGGACGTGACGGACTCTTCGACTGCGACCATCACGGGACACTCATCGCAGGGATCATCGCAGCCCAGCCAGCAGCGGGGGATGGGTTCGTTGGGATGGCCCCGGATGCAACGATCGTTTCCATTCGCCAGACCTCGGCGGCCTACGAGGTGGACTCGGCGAAGCTTGGGAACGCCCGCGAGGCTCAATCCGCGTCTACCGTAGCCACGCTGGCGGAGTCGATCGTGCACGCGGCCACGCTGAATGCCAGTGTCATCAACATCTCCGTGACTGCCTGTGTGGCCACGAGCAAGCCCGTCGAATTGCGCGCTCTAGCTGGGGCGCTGTACTACGCCGCGGTGGTCAAGAACGCGGTGATCGTCACTGCCGCAGGAAATCTCGGTGGAGACTGCACGCCCAATCCTGATCCCAACCCGGCCCACCCCGAGGACGTCCGGGGCTGGAACGGCGTCACCACCATCTCTCTGCCATCGATGTTCGAGCAGTTCGTTCTGAGTGTCGGGGGCACCACGCTCACTGGCGACCCCTACATCAAGAGCATGTCCGGGCCCTGGGTCGGTGTCGCGGCCCCGGCGATCAACGTCGTGAGCATCGACCCGGCCAAACTCACCGGCGAGCTGATCAACGCGCAGCAGACCAAAGACGGCATCGAGCCGATCGCTGGAACGAGTTTCGCCGCGGCGAATGTATCCGGTCTGGCCACATTGATCCGTGAGCGGTACCCCAACCTGACGTCGCACCAGGTTATCGAGCGGATCAAGCGAACCGCTCACAAACCCTCCCAAGCGATGAGCTCGCTGGTCGGAGCGGGTGTTGTCGACCCGATGCAGGCCTTGACCGCGCCCGTCGACGACTCAATTCCCACTGTGGCTGAGGGGGTACCGCCCGTCGCGGCCGTTCCGGATGCTCCAGGCGAAGAGGCTGACACGTTGGGGCAGACCATCGGGTACATCGCGTTGGCAGTCTTTGCCGCCGTGGTGTTCATCGTGCTGGTTGTGTCCATAGCTCGCAGCGGGCGTGGAGTGGAGAAGCTATGAGCCGCAGAAAGAATCGCGAGCCCAGAGCGTCGCTTGAGCCGCGTCTGATGCGGCATGCGGCCCCTGCGCGGGACTTGATTTCGCTGACACCCCGCAGTGCATTGGTTGCTTCGGCACTTTCTACTGCGAGTGTGCTGGGTGCTTCGGGGTTTGGCTTGGGTATGGGAGCGGCGGCGGCCTCAGTGGCGGCGGTATTCGCCGCCGTCGGTGGGAAAGTGCACGGACGCACTGTCGGTGAATGGATCACGTTGCGTGGTAACAAAAATGTGCTTCCAGAACAAGCCGCGCTCTTCTCGCGCGACGGGGTTGGAGTCGTTTTCGACGGACACACGGTGACAGCTCTGGTAGAGATCACCCCGCGCCCATGGCAGCTGACATGCATTGGCGCCACCGGAGGCGGTGGGTCGCCGGTGATCTCGGCGGACGTATTGCGCCGTCAGCTGCGGAGGTATGACATCGGGCTTTCGCGCATCGATGTGATCTGTGCCGGTTACAAATTCGCGGCCAACGACACTGCCTCTGGTGTTCTGGACACACTCATCGGGCCGGTGTCGGTACCTCTTGGAGGGTCAACTGTCGTTGCGGTTTCCCTCGATCTAGAGGCTGACGTCTTGGAGCCCGCGTACGCGCGAACCCGCAGAGGCTCGCTGCCGCACGGTCTATGTCAGGCCCTGACTATCGCGGCGACGCGGGTACGCAATGCCCTGGCCGAGCAAGGGTTCGGCGGCCGGATCATGAGTGCTCAGCAGATCCGGGACTTTCACGACGCCGTGCTGGCTCAGGTGGTCCGCGCATTGGCGGTACCGAAATGGCGCACCTGCGGGGCAACATCTGGTGTGCACACGCGCACTTACGTGCCGGCGCGTGGACACTGGAACGCCGAGTCCGCAGGAAGCTGGAACCATCTGCAGGCACACCGCCAGTACACGACACTCACCCTCACCCCGCAGGGAGACGGCCGGGCACTGGCCCAACCACTGGTCACCTATTTGGTGCGCGGCGGGGACGCGTTGGCCAAAGCCGAGAGCTACGGACTGCGAACCGCTGGCGGGCAGCAGGTCGCTGGACTCAGTCGTGCTCTGCCTGTGGCCAGTCACCTTCCGCTGAGATCAGCTGGGGCGATCATCGATGACCAGCGCCAGCTCGGGTTTGGGATTCCAGCAGGTGGCGCCGGCCTGTTCGTGGGCTCGCAAGCAGACAAGACGCGTGTATTTGTGGCGGTCTCACCGGCTGATGAGCCGCTGTGGCTGGCCGGGCCGCCTCTGTTCGCGATGCAGATGGTGGCCCGGCTGTCGACCCAGGATCAGCGGATAGCGGTGATGATCGATGAGCCACGCTGGCAACACCTGGTTGCACACCGTGATTCTCCGGCGTTGACGCTGAGGACCGTCGAAACCATTCCCGCCGATGTGGTGGTGTGCACACCGCAGTGGTGGGAGCGCCACCGGAAGCTGACCGCTGGAAAAGCTGTTCTGCTGGTGACCGAAGGTGCCGTCGGCAGCGGCGCCACCAACAGCATTTCGGTGGAGACGGTTGATGGCCGCTCGGAAATCGTGGTGTCTGTTGACGAACAGAGCGTCACCGTTCCTTGGGAGCTGACTCCGATGGAGCGCCGAACACTGCTCGGCGACGTCGACGTGGCTGGCACAGCTGCTCCGCGGGAGCGGATCGACTTGCTACTGGGCGAAGTGGTGAAACTACCTGAGGCACCGAAGCCCCGGCCAGCTCGAACCGGCAACGCACCAATTCCGGTAGTGCCAACCCCGGGTCAGGTAGTGCCCGGGCAAGTACCGCCTCCTGAACCTCGCAGCATCGCGCAGAACCCGCGGCGGCAGCCGCCACCGCGGCCCGTTGTAGGACCGCCCCGCCCGGTTGCGCCGGCGGCCTCGCCGCCGTCCCTTCCGCCGCTGAGATCGCCTGTGAAGCCCCCGCACCCAGAGACGGGTACGCGGGCGGTACCGCCGTCCCTGCCTGCTGCAGCAGCACCGCCTCCGCCAACCTCGGGGGCGCGCTCGGACACCGCGCAACCCTCGGCGCCAGCAGCCGAGCGCAGCGGCGCGGGGTGGAAGGGGGCAATATCCGGACGAGCACAGGAGCGTCAGGTCCGCGGCCGACACCATCGCATAGATGGCAAGAGCGATGGCTAGATGTGCGCGCAGATAGACCGTGACACAAGCGGATTCACCCGCGCATCACATCAATCCCAGGCGCTGTGTCTGGGATGCCTGGGTGTGGGTGGGATGCTCGCTCCGATCGCGGTGTACGGATGGGAATCGCCGATTCCGATTGCCTTCGGATGGGCTGCAGCGGCGGCCGGCGCTCATGCGTTCTGGAAAGCGCGGGAGAACTGGCGCGCGCACCGACGCGAGCTGGCGGGTGGGCTGCTCATCGACGGGCATCCCGCCGCGCTGGATCTCTCCGATGTTCCGCCGATGTTCCTTCAGCACGGTGAACTGCATAAAGACCTTCGCCGCCTGCTGGACGTCGCGGCGGCCAAGTTCCCCGAGAAGCTGGTTCTCGATACCGATCAAGTCGAGTTCGAGGACGACGGTAAAGGTGGGCGAAAGCTCGTCTCATGGGGATTCCGTTGCCTTGAGTCCGGATTCATCACGGACTCTGGCATGCACGAGCGTCTGCACAGGACATTCACGAAAGCTCTCGGTGGCATCTGGGCGCCCAGCAGCGACCCGCGCGAAGACACATTCGGCGGTAGCCGTAAGTCGTCGATCCCCAAGTTGATATTCCCGCCGGCGTGGCGTGTGGCGTCCACCGTGGAAGAAGCCAAGCGTGCCTATACCGGCTGGGAGTTCAAGGTCGGGGTGGCCGCCGGCGGCGAACTCGGCGTGTGCTTGGAAAAGATGGCTCACGTCAAGGTTATTGGCGAGACAGGGTCAGGCAAGTCGGTTGCCGTGCGTAGCTGGCTGGAGCAGTTCAGGGCGATGTTGTGGATGCTGATCCTCGCCGACGGTAAAGGTGCTGACTACGCCGGTTACTTCGCGCCACAAATGGGTGACCATGGTCTGCCGGTGCCTGGCACTGTCGCGGTCGGGCTGGGATCGTCCGCGAAGGGGATGAGCTACGTCGGTGCCGTCGTTTTGGCGTACCAGATCATGCAGGAGCGTCAGGAAGGCTCTCTGGAGGGCAAGATCAAGGACCCAGAGAACTGGAACTCGTTCATACCCGTGCTTTTGGTGATGGACGAGATCAAAGGTATGCGGGAGAAGTGGAAGAATAACCTCTCCAAGGCCGACGCGAAGGCGATCGAGTCGATGGTCACCGAGATTACAGCCCTGGGTCGCGAGCTGCGTGTGCATGTCATGCTGATCTCGCAGGACGCGCGTGATCAGTCCATCCCCGGCGTGTGGAATTCGAACCTGCCCCTGACCATCTCGCTGGGCAAGCCCAGTGACATGACCATGGATAAGGCGTTCGAAGAGTCCGCCGTTCCGAAGGTGCGCATGGTCCGTGAGTCGATGGACCCGAAGATCAAGGGACGCTGCTTAATCGCGTCTGTGGATCCAGTCACCGGCGCCGCTGACGCCACGGAGTACCAGGGTTATCTCGGATATAGCCCCGGGGAGTCGTGGGACAACGCGAAGCTGCCGCCTGAGGCCAAACAGAAATGGCCTCAGTTCAAAGAGCAAGTGTCCGATCGCGTTCCGCGCATGTACAGCCGGCAGTGGTTCAGAATCGACGAGAAGTCAGAGCTGCAGCAGGCACTCGAAAAGAAGGGCGAACCCGACCGCGGATACATCGATTTCGACATGTTCACCGTCGAAGAGATCAAGCGCATGGAGCGGGTTCCATTGGATATGCGCGGTGCTGATGGCGTCATCGTTCCCGATCCTGCAATGGCCAAGTACGACCCGTCGAGCCGCGAGTACGTGTGCCTTCCGCCACCGAGCTCAAGCGGGAAGAAGATCATCGGGGAGTTGTAGCGGGCGAAGTCAGCCCCGATCACGGGTGATGCGCGGCCGGGTGCCGTAGATTGCCAGTAGCCCTGCGGCAACGATTGGCACATCTTCGACGGCCAGCGGGTTTGGCAGGCCAGAGACGATCAAATTGTCCCCCCGCCGTCCACGCGTGATGCGTATTTCAGCGTCTGCCCACGGCTGACTGGAAAGCGCGATCCGGACACAGAGACCTCCATAACCGTCAGCGGAGACCGGCGGCAGCTCGACCAGTTCGTAGCCCTCGGACTTCAAGCCATCGGCGAGCACCGCGCCGATACGGGCAGCGACCTCGTCTTGTGTATGGACAACGGCTAGGGGCCGGTCAGTGAACTTCTCGAGCACCGTCGCAGTGAGCAGATTCGGAATGCGCGCGATCAGCCGCTCGACGGCTTTGCGAGCGGAGAGTTCGGACATAGTGCTGGTCTATCAAGAGCCACCGACGTTCTCCACGAACTGGCCCGGGACCTCGCAGTGGGGGCGACCCGAGCGGCGACACCCCTGCATTGCTGGATGTTTGCTGCTTGTGTGGACACGCCTCTGTGGTGGGGCGTAGTGTCACGTCCCTGGGGGCTTTGCGGTGGCTGACGGAGGCGATGTGTCGGGGAATGAGAGATCAACTGAACAGCTGACAGCGGTGACCGACTGCCGTGATCTGGTCCGGTCCGCTGCGGCGGCACAGAGGTTGCCGTCTCGTGATCTTGACACGTCGCTTGTGGCGGGGGATGAGCGCGGCCGACGTGTTGCGGCTTTCGCTGGTGGGAGTGTTCTGGTCGTGGGGGCGGTCACAGCGCTGCACAACCTGTATCGCAGCGGTGACGATGCTGCCGAACTGATCGCGTGGTCCGCCCTGTTGCTGCTGGCGCTGACCGCCCTTGGTGGGGGAATCAAGCTTGCGATGTGGGGCGCGCGGCCGGTCATCACTGCGCTGTTCGACGCGGCGAAGGCACGATTGACCGAGTTCGGGCGCACTGTCGTGGCCGCTGGTTCTGTGATCGCCGGGGCGTTGGGCATGTGGTGGACGTTCCGCGGCGGATACGCCAGTTGGTGGCAGCAGGTCTCCGGTGAACACCGGTGGACGCTACTGCTCGGCGTCGGTCAGATGCTGGTGGCGGTTCTTGCCGGTGCTGCGCTGTTCACTGGTGGCCGGTATGTCACCGGTTTGGCCAAGGATGCCCTCACGGATTCTGGACTGCTCATCGAGCGCGACCGTAGCGCCGGTAAGCGGCGGGCGCCGGAGGGGCTGTGGCATCCCGGTTTGGTGGCGGCCTTGATCGGGGGCGGTTTGGGGTTGGTGCTGCTGACCGCCGGGATCACGCCGCGGCTGTATGTGTGGATTACCGGTCCGGATGTGTTGCCTGCTGCCGCTGCGGTCGCCGCGGTGTTGTTGTGGGCGATCGGCTCCAATCTGGGGTGGTGGAAAGGTCTTGCAGGTCTGTGGAAGTGGGCCACCGACGCTTCGCATAAGACGGCCGCGACGTCCGGTGTTGTTGCGTTGTTGATGTTCTCGGCGGGTGGGTTGGGTTTGGGTTGGTTTACCCCGGCCACGGTGCCCCAAGCGCATGCGCAGTGTCCGCCGGATTGTGGGGGTGGCTCCAACGGTGGCTCCTACGGGCCTGATGCTTCGCAGTTTCAGCCGCCACAGATGCCCAACCAGATGCCGGACTATCAGGGCGGGATCAACCAGCCGCCGCTGGATCAAAACAGCTCGATATCGATTTACAACACGCAGGCACCGTCAGTCAGCAATAATGGCAGCCAGGGCTCCAGCGGGCAGCAGGGACCACAGCAGAACTGGGATCAGCCCGCACACGGCACCCAAATCCCGGACTACCAGACCGCCACCCCGTATACACAAGGACCGGGCAGGCCGAACCCGGACTTCAACCCGAGATCGCAAGGCGGGCAGTCGAATCAGGGCGCACAGCAGCCTGTGCAACAACCGCAACAGGCATCGCAACAACCGCCGCAACAAGATGCTGGGCAGCAGCCCGACCAATCGCCGAATCAGTCGTCGGATCAGCAGAAGATCGATGATTTGACCCGGCAGTTGCAAGATCAACAGCAGCAGTCCACTCAGGACCGCCAACGCATCGATGATTTGACCAAACAACTGCAGCAGCAGAACAAGCAGAACCAGAAACAGCAGCAGTCGCCGAGGTTCCCGTCGAAGGACGATAAGAAGGATCGCGACCAGCAGGACCGCGATAAGCAGTCCGGCGACAACGACCTGACCGCATTGTTGATGGGCGCGGCCTCCACGCGGCGCCGTAAGCAAGACGACCAGCAGGGCCCGGATACCGAGGCACTGGGACAGGATGCATCCCAAGCGGTGCAAGGCCTCCCGGGCGATGTGCAGACCTATGTCCAATCCGGCCAGCAGATCGGCGAGTCATCCGGGCAGGCCGCGCAAGGCTTCAGTTCGGCCGCACAAGCCGGTGCCTCGCTGGCATCCTCGGTGCAATCCGGGGCGGTGAACCCACAAGATGCCATCACAGTGGTTCAGGGGGTATCGCAAGGCATTCAGGGCACCGCGGACGCGATCAATGCGGGCAGTCAGATCGTGAAAACCGCTCAGGGTGAAGCCGATCAAGTCGCCCAAGCGGTAGGGGACGCGAACCCGCAACTCAAACCGCAGACCGAGCAGTTCACCCAACTCAACGACACCGTGTCGAAGGGCACCGCTGGTGTCGGGCAGGTCGCACAACTCACCAGCCAGGGTGCCGGCGCCGTCAACTCGGTGAGCAGCTTGGGTGCTAGCGGGATGCCGACAGATGCGGCGGGCGAAGCGCCAGCTGAGATGGTGGGGTGGGCGACTACAGCAAGTGGCCCAGCGGGCAGCGGTCCGGCCACCTTCGGCGGGCCGCAGCCGGGACTTCCCGCGCCGGCTGATCCAAGCGGTGACGGGATGCCAGCGACTGATGACCTCGTGCCGTTAATCGCAGGGCAGCCCGTCACCATCGATCAGTCGGTGCCGTTCAAGCCAACTACTTCTGGTGTGCAGGTGCCCGACATGCTGGCCACGGGTAAGGCGAGTTTCCTGCCTCAGGGCGATAGCGATACGGGGCTGGCGTCATTTGTGTGGCAGTACCAGGGGCTGGGAACTTCACCCACAGAGGTTGTCGAACAAACCACTGAAATCTGGGTCAACGGCGAGAAAGTTGAACCCAAACTACTGGAGGCCGTCAACAACTACACGCTCTTCGTGCCCCAAGTAACTGACGGTGACACCATTCTGTTTAAACAGACCGCCACCATCGAATGGTTCGAAGGAAACATCCAGCGTCAGGCCACAGGAACGCTCGAAGGCTATTTACAGGCGCAAAACGCTCCGGGCACGACGGCGGCGATGGTCAAGATGAGCAGCGGGGCTCGAGGTCGACAAGGTATGGAGGCCGTCGGTCTGCCGCAGAACTCCGAGAAGATCTTTCCGAACCCGTCGACGAAGAAGTTCCGTATCCCAGATGTGCTGGTGCAGGCCCCTGTCAGCATGTTGGGCGAAGTCAAAAATGTCGGGAAGCTGTCGCTGACCCAGCAGTTGACGGAGTACCTGAAGTATGCGAAGGCGAATGGCTATGCTGTGCATCTTTTTGTTCGGCAGGGCGAGGGCACTCAACTGTCGGGGCCACTTCAAGCGCTCGTAGACTCAGGGCAAATAGTCCTCCACAAGGTGATATAGCATGGAGTCAATGGTCAAAGAGCCTGTGCAGGAACCACATCCGATTGATGATGACGATTTCTACAATCGGATCGATCTTCTGTCGCCCGAGGAATCCTGGTCTGAAATCGCGCCGTGGGTTGAAGCGCTGAAACGTGACAGGACCGAAGCCTTCCGGCAGTCCCATGGCGGCAACAGGATGCCGGTTGACGCGGCTACTGTGCCAGTCCTGGTGAAGTACCTGTACCGCATCCCGAGTCGGAAACAACAGCGGTCAATCATTATCGAGCTCGGGAAAATGCGGCCTTACTCGATTGATGCCCTTATTCAGGCCTATCGGGATTTCGCCGGAGCGTGTGATCGCGGGGGTACGCAGATGAGGTGGTACATCTCCGATGCGATAGACGGCAAGCTCAATGAAGAGCAGATCGAGAAGGTCTTCGGCTTGATCGACGAGCTCGCTGTGAAAGCAGACGCGGACTTCCTCTTGTCGGCGGTGTCACGAACGAAGAAACAACGCGAGCGTGCAGTGTTGTTGATCAAGGAAGTGCTCGAAACCCCGCTTGGATCCAAGGATGCTATTGAGGTCATACCGTCTGCGGCTGTCGCCGCAGCGGGCAGGCTACAAGATCCACGGCTCTATGAGCCGCTGAAGGCCCTGGTGGACACACCAGATAAGTGGTTGCGCGATAGGGTGAAACGGGCACTGGAACAGTGTGGACCGAAGCAGGAGAACGCGACATGAGCTGGCGGAACACCGCATCTGCAGAGGCGCAGGATGCGCTAGACACTCTGTTGAGCACCTCGATTGACCTCGCGATGCAGAACCTGCAGAAGTCCGACAGCTTCATCCCGTTCGCCGTCACCGTCAACGCCGGCCAAGAGCACTCCCTGCTGTCAGGCGCGGGGGAGGATGCGAATCAGACGATTGCGACTCTAGAGCGCGAATTGACCGCGCAGAAGGACGAACTCGCTGCATACGCAATCGCGTACGACACCCACGTCGCCGCGTTGGGATCTGATGCCATCGAGGTCCGCCTACAGCACCGCGAAGGCGCCGCGATGACAGTGCAAGCCCCGTACTCCAAGCGCGGCAGCACTGTTGAGATTGGTGACCTAATAGCGCAGTCGGCGACGCGCACCATCTGGTAGACGCCGGGCGACAAGGTCGCCAGTCAGTGATCAGCGTGTGCAGTTTGACCGCGAAGATCGATCAACTGTTGGTCTGAGGTGTAACCCTCCACCGGGCGGAGCACGTAGCCCGCGGGGATCTGCCCCGTCTCGTAGTACGAGATGAAGATGTCAGCAGCTTCTTCTGAGCTGAAAACCTCTGGGCGGCTGACATATTCAGCGCCATGCGGCAACTGGATCGCCACATCAAGCGGAGCAGCCCCATCGTGCGGATGCCCGACCACGTATCGCACCCATTGCGCACCCCACTGGGCGCCGCCGGGCTTGCGAGTCTCGATGGCGATCGCAGACGCGCTGTGCCCAGCTGCTTGTAGGTACTCGGTCGTGGCCTCGTTGGCTACGTCCTTGTATTCCTTGCCCTCGGGGAGCGCGTAGAGAAGCAGGCTCCAATTATCGTTCTGTCCGAACGCTCCCAGCGGGCCGAGGAACTGCAGCGGACCAGCGCCGCCGTCCATCTCCGCGACGTTGCGGCCGCTGTAGATCATCACATGCGTCGGAACACCCATGCGCAGACCCTAGCCCCCCGCCCTGCTAAATGCTCTGCCGTCTCCGGCCAGCGGGCCTTCGACTCATAGCAAGCAATCTGGCGCAGCGCTGATGGTGACGGCGAACTACACCTACTACCTCGACCAGGTCAAGGGCAGCCAGTCGTGGAACCCCTTTGAAGGCATGAAGCGGTGGAAATGGGGAAAGGGCCCGCCGCTGAAATAACCGGGCTATTGCGGCGCGGGCGGGTACGGGTTGCCGTACGGGTGCTGCGGTGGTGGTGATGGTTTGCGTCGCCGTAACGCGGTGATGATGAGCACGATGATGCCGGCTCCGATGAGTGTGATGCCGCCGATGGGCCCCAAGAGGACCGCTGTGATGGCGCCTCGGCCGGCGCGGGGCCCTAGTCCGTAGGTGATGTCGGAGTAGCCGGCGCAGCTGATGGTGTAATTGCCTGCCTGGTGGGCGCGCACCACGTAGAGGGCATGCCATTGGTTGATGCTCAGGGTGCCGTCGTAGCGGCTGACAGTGGCTTCGTTGTTGTTCTCGTCGCGGCCCACGCAGCGTGTGTTCTGGGTCAGTTTCGGTACGGGTTCCACGTCGGCGACGTAGATGATCATCGAATCACCTGATCCGAATCGTGTAGTGCTAGAACCATTTGCGTCGAATTGACTCGTCGGCCCCTGCAGTACGGGCATCAGCCCGCCAACGAACAGTCCGATGCCACCGATCAGCCCGACCGCTATCAATGTTGCACCGATGATGTACCAGTAGCCGCGCATCGGTCGGTGCGGGGCCACGGGCGGGGGAGTTGGCCATTGCGCTCGCGGCGGACCCCATGGCTGCGTGCCGGCATGTTGCGGAGGCAGTGGAGGTTGCGTCCACGAAGTAGCAGGATCGTTGTCTTGCATGGCGTAACCCCCGATTGTATTTGTCCTGTTCAGTACAGGTATGACAATAGCTGACTGGCCGGTCGGGTTACGAGGATCGGATTTGCAAGCGCACCCAAACTCAATAGGTTTGCTGAATTTCGCTATTGTTCGTGGTTATGGGGATTCCAGCGGAGCCGGATGAGTTGCTTTCCGAATTCGGTGCCGACGTTGTCAAGCTGAAACCTCGGTTGGGAGGCATGCTGTGCAGATCCGCCTGATTGGGTTGCCTTGGTGGGCGCGGTGGGTTTGCATATCGGTGCTGGTGTCACTGAGTTCGAGTCCATTTCTCCTGATCATCCCGGCCGTAGATTTCAGCCCGGTATGGGTTTGGGCACCGATCGGGATGGGCGTGGCGATCGCTGCGGTGTCGGTCGCCTACCAGGAGAAGGCGCATCGCGCATATTTGGCCGTGCTGAACGGTGTCGGCGATGTGCAGCGCGCCGATGTTGTGAAGGCGCTGTGGCGCCGACACATCCCGGCCGACCCCGGTGTGCTGAACGCCGCGCTCGAGCTGGGCGAGACCCTGAGAAAGCTCCGCAAGGACTCGTCGTCTCTGTCGAACCCGGTGTTCTGGATCGCGCTGCCGTTCCTTCAGATTTACATCACGCACAGCGTCAGGATTGCTGCCGGGTGGACTTTGTTGGCTGTTCTGTGTGTGCCGATCTTGTTGTCGGAGTGGTATGTCGCGCGCCGCCAGGAGAGCCATATCGCGTTGCTCGGAGCTGCAGAAGCCGGGCAGAGTGCAGATAGCGGTCCATTCTTGGGAAAGTGGGATCGGCTGTGGCTGGCGGTGATTGCGGCGGGTTTGGTTGCGTGCGTTGTCGGGTTGGCGGTGACCTTTGAGCGGCAGTGGCCCAGACGAGACTGTGAGCAGACACACGATGTCATCGTGGCCGTGAACGAACGGAATTGGCTGACTAATGGGCGACTGGTGGTGCAGGGCGGCCCTAGTGTTGCCGATTATCAGGGGTGGTCCGATCAGCTTCAGCGCGAAGCTGCCAAGATGACGACACCGGATGTGGCGCCACACGTACGTCGTATTGCGGATCTATCGGTGCAGGTAACAGACCTGGTGCGTAGTGCGTATGCGGCTGCACCGACCAGTAGTGCCGCAGAAGCCGCCGACCGGGAAGTGGCGTATCAGAAGCTCATCGGGCAGATGCTCGGCGAAGTAAAAGCTGTCAAAACCTTCTGCTGGGGTGAATGAGAGTCAGATTCTGATGTGCCCTGGTCCTGTGACTGGGCCGTTCTCAAACCTTATGGGGGTTAGACGTTTTGAGCGCTAGAACAGCCTTCCTCACAGTGTCGGTGTTCGGGGCAGGAATCGGCTTGGGCATGCTGCTGCATTTGATCCTAGCGGCGGTGTGAAGAAGGCTCGGGCGGCCGATCAGTCGGCGCGCAGTCGCTCGAGCATGCCGGGACGGAGTTGATCGGCGATGCGCGCCCATGGCACCACGACGGGGGCGTAGTCGCCGGCAACGTGCGCGACGGGCGCGTACACCTCCAGGCCGGCGGAGGTCGGTAGCCACGCATCGGCGAAGTGGGTGCCTGTGAGGTCGGCTGCATACACGCGCTTGGTGGTGTCCAGTTCGGGTAACAGGCTGCGCAGGCGGTCGAGCGCAGCGGAGCGGTCGCGGTACAGGTCGTCGACGGTGATCGGCGTGGCGGTCGTGGTTGCGATCACCACGGTGCCCACGCTGCGGTTAGGGTGCGCTGCGCCTTTGCCGTACCAGAGGAGCACGATCCGGCCCGCCACAGCACCGGCACTGATCCGGGTCACCCCGCTGCGATAGCCGCCGAGGAGCTCACTATCGCCCACGCTCATCTCCTGCGATCCCAGGGGCATCCCGGCGCGCGAGGCCCTCATCGACTCGTTGAATCGTTTCGTGACGGCGGGATCACCGCCCGAAAGCGTCGGGATCGAAACTTTATGCCCCTGCGGTGATCCCGGTGTTGAAGTAAGCGACGGAATGTATCCGTGGACGGGGGAGGCCAGGGCCCCTGTGGGCGCCGGGCTGATCCAGTGCGGCGATGATCCGGAAGTGACGGATGCGGTGGGGGAGGCCGCAGACGGAGATACGGAGCCAGAAGGCGCTGCTGGCGTGGAACTCGGACCACAAGCGGCGGCGAGGAGCGCCGCTGCCGCGGTTGCCGCCACGGCGATCCGCAGGCTCACGGGCGATCCTGCACGCTGGCCCGATACTCGTCGGATCGGAGAAACAGTGCGTGCGCGGCGCACCGCTAGCGGCTGCAGCGAGCTGATGCATCGGCCCACGAATATGCGATCAGGGTGCCGTGGGCGCGAGGATCGGCCGGATGGATTGCTACCAGCCGACTCTGGGACGTAGGGACTAGGCGTTACGGGCATTGATGCGATCAACCTGCTTCTGGGCAAGCTCCTGCCACAGCGCAAGGTCTGCGGGCTCATCCCCCGTAGGCTCCAACTCCAGGTAGCCGAGAATGCCGCCGGTGACGTACACAACTCCGGGAGTCGGCAGCTCGCCGTCCTTCTTGATCGTGAAGATCTTGGCGGCCTGTGCCTCCACTCCACGCAGTCGCATAGGGCTGGGGCGGGCGCCGTATTCACCGGGCCGAAGGCCGGTATCCGAGCAACTCGTCAAGATTGGGTCCCAACTTGCGACGGCGGCGCGGCCTACCTGTGGATCATCCAGGCTAATCAGCACTGAGTATGCGGCCGTACGCTGCGATCCATCCGCCGCGATCCGACTGATATCGCCCCGATAGGCCACAGCATCCGCGGGCATCTTCGACACCGAATCGGCGATGGCGGCGCGGCAGCCGGGTTTCATTTCGTACTTATCCAGTAGCCCTCCGCCCAACTTGCTCCCGGTCTCGTACACGTCGACGCTGTAGCCGGGCAGCTCATTCAGGACCAGGCTCGCTGTTGCCGTCGCCGCACTGGCCGATGGCAAGTGCCCAACGGCCACCAATACCCCCGCCGCAGCCATGCCGACAGCTACTTGCCCAAGATTCCGCATAAGCCACTGCACCCCTAGTCTGTTTTCCTGACAGAAACCACTCGATGGTAACTGAGAGTGCGCCTCAGTAGATGTCAGCGGACATTCCTGGCACATTGAAGAAAATTCGCCAAGTTTTCCATGGCGGGTGAAAACCAGCGGCGACGGCAACACGATCGCTACTTGGGGAGCTGTGTGTCCTCACATTTGCCACAGAAGCACGTCGGTGCGGTTGGCGCGGACATCGGCTGTGGATATCTCTCAGAAAACGCAGGAGTTGCCCGGACGGTTCGATGACCAAACTTCTGCTTGAGCGTGGCGTTAATCCGAACTCGAGCGAGTCAGGCAGCCAACCAGATTCCAGTCAGGAAGCAACCCTCGGGCGTCGCACCGGTAACCCGCAACAGGGCTGATAAGGCCGCTCAGGACTCCGAAATGGCCATCGGCATAAGGGGTTCCATCGTGATGAGGGAATGCAATCACAGTGGTCTTGCTGTTTCTCGGGGTCGCCGCGGGTGTCTATTTGACCGGCGCCGGAATCCTGTTGCAGGCCTGGGAGCAATCCATGTCGAGGTCCGACCAGCAGCCGACGACATCGTCATACCTGCGGTGGGCAGGAGGTGCCTTCGGGCCAGCCCTGATAGCGGTCTGCATCTGGGTGGGAATCCGATCGCTGCGCCGGCAGCGGACCAATGACCTCGATATCCGGCCCTGCCAGTAGTTGTGCTCGTGCTTCGAGCAGCGGGGGATAGAGCCACCAGTGCACGGCCGCTGCGGCAAAGAGGACAGCGGTGAAGAAGTTGTTGGGGGATACTGGTTTGCCTAAAGCGAAGTCGCCCAGCTGAAACGCAACGTAGACAGCCATGGCTCCAATGAGGAATCTACGCACCCCGGGCGTCATCGTGCCGAATTGACGTTCAACTGCTCTCTGTGCCAAGCGTGCAGCAACACGCCGTATCGCCGGGTCGGCCGGTATCGGCCCGGACAAGACAGCCTTGGAAGCCTGCTGGTACTGGGTGGGTGTCAGGCCGTCGAGCATCTGGCGTAGCTGCGGGGACCGGGATCGTGCGCCTAGTGAGCACACCAGCCCGACGACGAGCGCCACAATCGCGATTCCGATCCACCAGCCCAGCCATTGGCCCTGTTCGTTGCGGTTGATGATCGCCACCGGAACGCCTGCCGTGGTGAAGATCAGGGCCGAATACACGAGCCACTGTATCCACCACGGGGCAAGTGCAAGTCTTATCCACACCAGCACAGTGTAAGCAGACAGCAAACCATCCGGTGTGAGAGGATGGCGGACGGTCGGGGCTGTCGATACGGAGGGGCGGGGTCGGTATGAACAGGGCGGGTAGCAAGGCGGACTCGGTTGTCGCAAGGTTCGTAGTGGGATTAATTGGCGCGATCCTGGTTTCGCTGGGGCCGATCGGCACGTTTCCGAATGCTGCTGCGGCACCGTCGATTCCAGATATCGACTCGCTGATCGACGACACCGGTCCCCTGGATACCAGGGTGGTTGGCATCAACGGTGGGCGCGCCATATTTTTTAGCACCGTCAATGGTCTTTTGTGTGCGCAGACAGTGGTCAAGATTGCATTCCAGGTGTCCTGTGCCGGAGAGTTTCCCGGGCAGACGCCGGGGCCGCAGGTTGTGACGGTGGGCTCGGCCTACAGTCAAGGTCTTGGGCCGGGCGCTTTCATGGACAAGCCCGCTGAAGAGTACTTCGGTGATACCAGCAATGTGGCGCCTATTGCGCTCGCGCCAGGTCACAAGATTGTGTTCTGGAATAATTCGGCCACCGAGTCGCTCATGTGTGGGGTGCCGACGTCAGCGGACGTGGTCTGTGTCCTCAAAGCACCACAGGAGGTGGGCGCCAGCTCGAGGCAACCGGTCACACATGGATTCGTGATCGCGACGCCCAAAAGCTGGGTTTTCTAGTTTCGACGTGATCGGATGAAGGAGTATGGGTGATCGGCCGATCGTTGCGTCGTCAAAGTGTTTGCACTACAACAGTATTTTCCCTCATTGGCGTCTGCGTTCTGTCTGCGTGTGGTCAGACCCCAGATGAGGTGCTTGCCGATGAGCTCAATGACATCTACCGCGAGGTCGCCCAGGCGGTGCAGAACCACAACCTCGATGCGTACAACGCGTTGACCTGTGCCCGGCAGCATTTGGATGGGATCGATTCCATTGAAAGCGACTCTGCAGCCGATCTACCCGCAACCGGCGCTCTCACCGCCGTGTCAGTGCATGGCGACGCCGCTCTAGCCACGCTTGCAGCTCCTCCTGGGATAGCGCGCGAGCTGGCTGAGGGCTATCGTGTCGCGTTCCTCAAAGAGAACGAGGGCTGGAAGTACTGCGGCGGTCTCGTCGCGGTAGGGATTGCGTCAGCGCGCTCAAGTGGCAGGCAATGACGGTCACCGTGTGGCGATCATCGAGCCAGCACTGGCTAGGAGGGTGAGGCAGGATGGTTCCTGAAGGTCAGCCGGTTGGGCAGCCCGGTTCGTTTGAGCGGCGTGGTGCTGCCGGGATATTGGCGACGAGGCTCTCCGTGCTTGCCACGGTCGTAGCGACGTTTCTTTTTGGAATGTATTGGGGTTTTTGGCGTGTCGCGGTGGTGCTCATCGAGGCTCAAGGTCGCGCCAACGTCGATCCCGACGACTATTTGGACCAGGTTCATACCGCTGGTCTCTGGGGAAATCTGTGCCGTTTGGTCGGCCTTCTGGTGGTGGTGCTCGCCGTTGGACTGGCAGCAGACGGTCTCAGGAAAGCGCCGCCTGCACGCGAGTTCCTGGCTCGCTATGCCTTGGTTGCGGCTGCAGTGATAGCACTGGGCTACGTAGCTCTATGGGGTTTCCAGCTCGCCGCGGAGATCGCCGGATGAGTGGCCACAAGGGGTCCGTCGCCAAACCTTCTGGCAGTTGGCCGTTTTGAGCACCAGGAATGCCGTCATCACAGTCTTGGCGTTCGCGGCCGGCCTCGGGTTGAGCATGCTGCTGTGGTTCGCGTGGTCGGCGGTGCTATTCCCGTTCTTCTGGTCCGAGGCCCTGTACTTGGGATTCTGGATCGCCTTCGGTATCAGCGTGATACTTGCGATCGTGGCTGTGGCTCGCAGGGGCCGGTTCCATGAACGACTCTGCTACTGGCATGCCATTTTGGCAGGCCTGTGTTCCCTCACGTGGTTCATGGCAGCAGATGCGGCCGTGGAGTACGGCTTACAAGTACTGCGCCGCTGAAACCAGCAGTCCGTGTGGATAGGGCGATCAAGCCACCGTCGGTACCGCGGCGCTCACCTGTGATTGCCACATCGCGAATGCGTTGAAGATGCACATATTTAGTACATCCTGAAGCTGGTCGAGGGGCACCCGCAGCATTGCGTCGCTGATGCTGATCTGGACGATCTGCTGGTCGTGGACAGCCACAGCGACGTGTGGATCGTCGGGATCGTCTACCCACAAGCCGACGGCCTCGGCGGCAGTGAAAGCCGCCGAGGTCCATACGGCCTCTAGTTCGCCGCTGGTGAGTTCGATGAGGCGGTCTAGTGGATCGCTCACGGCTGGGCTGGGGCGATGGTGTGCGATGTGGTCGGCGCGCTCAGCGGGTCGGAAGTACTCGCCGAACCAGAACCCGAGCTGCCCGCGGCGCCCGAGCCGTTCTGGCCCGGGTAGGGGTTCAGCGTCGGTGTGTAGCTGGGGATCACCGAGGTGGACGGCGCAGCAGTAAGCGAAGTCGATTCCACGGGCACTGGAGCACAGGTGTACGGGTCGAAGCGACTCGACTCCGACGAGGACGGTGCCTTCGCTTCGGAGGTCAATGCCGCCTGCCGAGCGACCACAGAGGGCTCGATGGGAGGACCGGCGGTATCAGTGACCTGTGTCGAGGCCGGGCCCCCGCTGACCGGCTGGCACTGGCCTGGAGCCACGGTGGCCGTGACAGTGATGGTGGCCGGCGTCGAGCGTGTGGCGCGCCATCCCGAATCAGTCCCATCCGAGGCCGGAGCCGAAGGATCGGAATCAGGATCGGCGAATGCGATCGTCGCGGGCACCGCCAGCGCGATAGACATGAGGGCGGGAACCAGCAGTGCGGTTTGCAGCTTGATCATGGGGCGCACGGTAAAGCCACTTCGCGCCAGAGCATGGCCAGCGGCGCGACCAATGTCTACGGTGCGCGACATGAACACTCCAGCGGTGCTGATTCGCACAGCTTCGTACGTGCTGATCGGCCAGATCCTGGTGATCCTGGTCGTCGCGATCGCTGTCCCAGACGGCGCATCGATGCTCACCATGGCGGGTTTCGTGACCCCCTACTACGAGACAAATGTGGTGGGAGCACTGCATATTCTCGCCATTCCGGGAACACATCCGACGGTCTTCGTTTCCGTGCAGTCGGCGATCCAGATGCTTGCGTTGGCTCTAGTGGCCGCGGGGATCGTCGGGCTGATCAAGTCCAACCCGTGGGAACACGGGATATTGCCCGACTCCACACCTGCGGGACGTGACAGGCCGCCCGTTCAGCCACCGAATGTGAACACCTCTTCCGGGGTGGTGGGGCCGGGCCCGGCGCTCGGGACAGCGGGCCCGGCTGCCATTGATCCTCCGGGACAGCCAACGCTTCCGCCGGCGTAAGCGAGAGAGCCTTGTCCGGAAATCGATTTCGTCCAAGCGGGTGGGCGCACCTGCGCGAATCACAGGCGCCTTCAGTCGCCGATATCGTGGCTGGCCGAACAGTCGTTGATTCGAGCGCACCCACCCTGGCCACTCGCGGCGGGCGAGCCCTGGTGTCCGCGTTCATCACTCCCGCAGGAGAGCGTGTTCTGCGTCGGGTGGGCTATGGCCGTCTGTTCAAGATCGCCGGAACTCTGGCGGTAACGCTACTGGTGCTTCTGGCGGGACTATTCGCGATGGCCACTGCGGCGATCACCGCGACGGGCCCCGTCTCCATCTCAGGCAAGCTCGTACCTGACGCCTCCGACGTGTTCGGCGCGGGTGAGGACATGGCCGCCGCAGGCCGCGACGGCGACATCACCTGTCACATTCGTACAACCGCACCCAGCACGACAGTCACCGTGCCCGAGAACGCGGTGACAGACCCGCTCAGCGAATCGTTGGCGGTGACACCTCCGAGTGCTCCACCGGATGCCGTCCAAGCCATCCCGGTCAAAGAAGACGGATCGATCGACAAGGCCGACGCCCAGAAACTCGTCGAGCCGGTCCCGCCGGGAACCAGCGCACTGCAGGCAGATGTGTGGTTCATGTACCGACTTGCAGGGCTCGGCGATTGGGACATGTTCACCGCGGCCTACCGTGACGCCGGTCTGCGTGATGATGACGAGTCTGAAGACGCGCCGCTGCGGCAGGTGCAGATACTCAACACCAGAGGCATCGACATGGAGCCGTATCGGCTTGTGGCTGCCGCGTTGACATCTGTAGGAGAGGTCACGGGTCGCTTGAAAGATCCGTACCCAGGATTCCGCGATTTGATTGTGACTGAACTGGTTTCGGGGTGTCTGGATGGCGATCCGGCTGTCACGGATCGAGCGACACTTCCGCCGCCGGTGATGGCCCCGAGCCCTGTCGCCGAAGAACCTGCTGTTCCGGAATCATCGGCTGGGCAGTGATGGGGCGACAGTGCCGCTGTCGTTCCAGCTCATCTCGCCTCCCAGCAGGATGATTCCGCGGCACAGCTCAGCGGCGCCCAACGGGTTTCGCCTATAGGGAGCCCTTTGAGTGCGCCCCGGAGTGCCGAATCGAATGTCTGCCATACCTCGGATTGGATGTCGATATTGGGGCTGCGGAGCGACGCATCGACGATATCGACCGTGGTCACATCGGCGATGTAATCGACCATGCAGCTAGATAATTCAATCGCGGTACTCATGGACAAGCTCTAACTCTGCTGCCTGCCGACGATCGATTCAGCCGCCGTCGCCGTCGCCGTCGCCGTACATCCGCGGGGAGAAAGCCCGGATCACCCGCCGCGACATGTGCGTTCCGCGTGGCCGCCGAGCAGCTCCGTTGGAACTGATCACGGTCTTGTCGCAGCCGTATTTCTTCGCGCGCAGGTACGGTGTCCAATCTCGTGATTCATCAGCCGGCCAGCCGGATCTGGTGCTCGTCGTCGGATACTTGGATTTCGAATTCGAAGGCGTCATCGCGCGCCTTCCTGGGATCGACGGTGACGAGCTGATGCGCAGCCTCGGTGGCTGCGAGAGCGTTAGCCGTGCGCAGTCGCGCACTCACCCTGATCGATACCTGCCACAGGTCGTCGTCTTCCCCGGCGTGCAAATAGGGCAGGACAGCGGTGTGTTCGACGAGGGCTGACTCGACGATTGAGAACCGGTCCGGGGGCATGTTGCGGTCGATTTGCATCCCGTGATGCGCGCGTTCATGCGCGGTGTCGGCGTCGGGGGCGTGGATGAACCGATGCAGGGTCACGACGCGGTGAAAGGTGGGCACGGCAGCTCAGCTCCAGAAGCTGTAGGTGGCACTCACGCGGGACCGGAATTTCTCCAGATCGTCGGCAAGCGCGGGGTTGTTGCCCTTGACCTGGTCGATTGCCGACATGACGTCCCATCCGCCGACATACCGGCCGGCAGCTAGATCTGTGAACACCTCTTGCGAATCCAGGCCTGCGAACTGGGAAGCATCCTGCTCAAGCGTGGTTTCCCATGTCTTTAACATATGCAAATCATACACTGTTGCCGAATAGATGCCTGATGGGATGCGTGCTCAAAAATGCCGGATCTGGATGTCGGCGGGCAGGTGGGGGACTTACCCGCCGACGCTGGCGATGGTGGGTGGGTGCAGCACTGAGACGGTGGCGCCTTCGGCGTCGCCTCCGGCAGAGAGCAGCGTGTAGGTGTTGGCGTCGCCGGTCTGAGCGACGATGCCTTCAGACATGAGCAGAGCCAGTGCATCCGGGACGAAAGCTGCAGTTCCCCAGCCGTTCTTCTCGATGCGCTGGCATAGCTCTGATCGAGTCACTACGCGCCCCTCGCGCATGATCTCGTTGAACTCCCACAGAACCTGCGCCGATGTTTCCTTGCTGCGTTCGTGCGTCTCTTGCTCGCTGGCCGCTTTGGCGTGCGACTGCATGAGGCCCAGGCTCTGTCCGCGCTTGCGCGTTTCCATGATGGACAGCCGCTCTGCGAGTGCGACAAGGGCCTCGATGTTGCGCCGGCGCACCGCCATGACTTCTCCCGCGCAGAACCAGTGAACGTCCTGGGGCTGTGCAAGGCCATCGAGGGCGGCAAGTAGCGCACTGATCTTGAGCTGCTGCAACACGGAGTGGCGGTCGGCGATCGCTTCCACCTTGTCGCCCACAAGATCTCCGTCGCTGTATCCGCCATTGGCGCTAAACGGGTTCGCCGTCGCCGCGCGGGCCCGATCTGCATCCATGTATTCGGTCGCCGCGGCGGGCGGCGTGATCCACACAGGTGGGCGAGCGTCGCCGAGGGTGGGGATCATCGAGGGACGCCCACCGAACCAATACACCGGAGCCACGGCCAGTCTCTGTGGGTATTCGGGGCCGCGCTGCACTGTCTGGTGCGCGGTAAGCCACATGAATCGCTGCGGTGTTCCCTTATCGGATTCATCGAACAGAGTGGCCACGGTGGTGGGCTGAGCGCCCAACAAAATTCCGAAGCGATAGGTGTGCGCCTTGACTGCGCTGCGTCGATCCTTGTCTGAGGCGGTGTTGCCGACGTCACCACCCATCCACATCGTGCGGAACCAGCCGCTAGTTCTGGATCCTTGACGTGAAAGCTCGCCGAGGAACACGTCCATCTCGTCGGACTCCATCATTACCGAGTCTGAGAGGCTTTCACCGACGCTGCCAACGGCAGGCTGTGAATAGTCCTCGGCCGCATCTGCATCGACGTCGTCCTGGTCGCCGCGTGGGAACTCCTTCAGTACACCCTCACCGGTGCCGGGTGCGACGATCCGCACATCCGGGATGAGTGCTGCTGCGGCGCTCATTGTGTCGGTCTTACCCGATCCCGGCGGGCCTACCAGCACCGAGTACACGTTGATGGACGTGCCTTCGGTGGTGGGTCCGGGGTCTGACGGAATCCTGCGGCTGGCCGGGGTGAGCCGAACGGTGGGTGGAACCAGCGCGGCGATGCGGGGCAGTAGCGCCCCGAGAAGCCCCCAGCGAGAAACCGCGTGTGAATCAGCGGCCGCTGCAACGTGGCTGAGCCCTGGAGTGGCCGAGAAGATCCACTCGCTGCTGACGCTGTCATGATCCATCCGGTTGGCCAGAGGAGGCAGCACCGGCAGCATCTTGGTCTTGGCGCCTTGCACCGGTGTGATGTGCTCGGGGATGGCGGGCATCGGGTACTCGTGAAACTCGTCCTCGGCGGGCACCGGGACATCACCGATTTCCCGATCCGGGAATGAGCGGATGGTGATCTTTCCGGCCTTGCGAGACACACCGGCACGCTCGGGATCCGGCTCATTGGCTAGCGAAGCAGTCTGAGGTGCAAGCGCATTAGCCCCGACAACTGTTCCTGGCACCACGTAGGCGATGCCGCGTTGCTGTGCTGTTGGCAACCGCGATTCCAGGTCCCTCGCTGCGGCGCGGTACATCTCGGCTTTGCGTGTATCCCCGGTCGCCGATGCATCCGCTGCCATGCGCAGATAGTCCGATGGCCGCACGGTCTGCAGGTCTTCGCGCTCGGCGCCGAGTTCGATTCCAACCGCCGATGCTCGCTCGCGGATGGTGCCACCGTGCAGCGCCTTGGCCAGGTTCAGGCGGGAGATGTGGTCGTGGTCCAGGTTCAGTGCGGCTTGCATTGTGCCGGACCAGATATGTGCGCCGTAGCCCTGCTCGCATCCGTCATGCAGCGTGGCCGACTTGTCATTGTCAGCACCGATCCAGTGGTAGATACGGCATCCGCAGCCGTCGAGCTGGCTGAGTGCGATGAGCCGCGGGTCGCTGGCGAGCCATTGATCCCACGGAACGGAGTCGACGCGGTTGTCCAGCTCGATTGAGCGGGCGTCCTGTTCTACTTTCAAACGCGGCGGGTCGGGTATCAGAATGCCGTGCAACGGCTCCAATCCAGGTGGGCAGGCGGCGGAGCGATCGAACAACCAGCTCGGTGCGACGGGGATATCCAAGAGCGCTGGCATGAACAGGTCCAGCGGGCCGCCTTGGCATGGCGCGTACATCCAGTTAGGTGCCTCATCGATACGAGATGGCGGAGCCACCACATAGCGGGCACCGGCCAGAACGTCGATCATGCCGCCGTTCGCGAGTGGGATTTGAAGGCGGTTGGAGGGCAGTCCACGGGCTTCGATTCCATCGGGCACGCGAAGCCATACGTGCGAGCCGCCGCGTTTGTGGCTGGTGGGGTCTTGTGACTTGGCGGTGATCACAGTCAGTGTGAATCCCGCATCGACAACGGCTTGCGTGGCGGCAAGATTCTCGGAATCTAGGACGATCAGGCGCGAAGACGCCAGATTGACGCCGAGGTTTCCTTTGGCGTCAACGTGCGCGATGGCGTCGTCGACGGTGGTGGCCAAAGCCAGCGGCCAGCCCTCCATGATCGGGTGCTTGATCTGCGGCGCTAGTGGCATGAGGTGGCAGCCGAGCTCGGCCATGCGCGCGATGAGCTTGCGGTTGGCGTTCATCGTTCAGCCGCCAATCCAGACAGCTTGATGATGCACTTCGAGGTGGAATTCGAAGTGCGCATCGAGTCGGCATCTACGTCATGGAGGCGCATGGAGCTCACGCTAGGGCGAGCGGCGGAAAAAGCCGTCCTCGGACGTAACCGTTCCCTTCGGCGTGTCGTCGCTGCAGCTCAATGGTTGTCGAATTGTCACGTCCCTGAACGTGATACACGCTCGCATACTTGCGACTTCTCGACTAGCGAATCTGCGAGTTCGGCCAATCCGTTGGCGTCGATGCCCGGGTAGCCGTGCAGGTCGACCTTCCACTGAGCGGGGACCGCCTCAGCTCCCCAACGGGCTCCGACCAAGGCGCCTGCGATAGCAGCAGTGGTGTCGGTGTCCCCACCTGCTCGCACGGCGCGTTCGAGGACTCCGGCTAGGTGCTGCTCGTGGACTCCAGGTGCATTGGTTATCGCCCACCACGCGGTGGCAACCGCGTCTACCACCCAACCGTTGTTCCTGAAATCGGTGGGGCCTGCGTGCTCTGCTCGGCGTAGTAGCTCGCCCCAGAATCCACGTTCGGAGGGGGTTGCGAACTCATCCAGATACTGGTGGGGCCCATTGAAATCTCCGAGCAGTACCGCATGACGGATCGCGTAAGACCACATCGCACAGGCTTGTGCTGCGTGTGGGTCTGGATGGGTCAAGTCCGAGATCTGCATTGCCGCTGAGACACAGTGAACGGCATCGGTCAGGTACCGCAAGGCCACAGGAGCAGTGCGCATCAGCGAGCCGTTGCCGGCGCCCCGATCGACCTTCGTCCTGGCGAATTCGGTCATCGACTGAGCGGTGCTGCCTCCGTGCAAGATCACGACTTTTGTCTGTCGACCAACATCTTTGGGTCCGCTGGAAAGCCATACTCGGAACTCTTGCGCAACAGCGTTGAGCCCGTGATCGGTGAGTGCGTCGGCGGCAAGTAGCCCCCGAGCCACCGCGACGGTCATGGCGGTGTCATCGGTCCATTCGCTCGGCTCCCATCCAAATGCCCCGCCACCTTTCGGGATGATCTCGGCGTCAGAGCCGGGACGGGTGAATTCGTACGGAGCGCCCAAGGCATCCCCGGCTGCCGCGCCGATAAGGGCGCCGCGTGCCCGATCAAAGTCTATGGACTCAAGATGCTCAATGGTATTCACGCGGAGCCACATTGAGCCCGCGCACTCCGCTGTGCCCCGTGCGGCGCGCGATCCGGCCATCAGTACTTGGCGGTTTCGCTGGACTGCGATGGAAGTCCGTTCGATAGCAACTCGTACCTGGTGACTCAATCTGATTCGCGCCGCTTCAGCTGGCCGCGGTGCCCGGCCTTCGCGGCTTTGACGATGCGCTGCACGGAACTTGCCGAGACGCCGACTTCAGCGGCAACCTCGCGACTCGGAACCTTGTCCGCGGTGCGCTGCAGGACACGGTGCACCACCGTGACATCCGCAGTGGTGCGTCTGTCATGAACCAGCCGACGCGCGAGCAGCAGATGCGCATCAGGTTCAGGATCGTCGTGACGCAGTGACGCACCGCGTTGCGTCACTGACGCCTCTTGACGCGGAGCATCGCCGCGGGACTCTGTTGTTGGTATCCGCGGCTCTGCCCCATGCCGCACGGGGCGAATCAAGGCGGCTGAAGCAGCGTCGCTATCCGCGTCATCTGCTGCATCATCGCTGGTGGCGATCCTGACGCGTATGAGTTCTGCTGCGTCACGGGGATTCTGGGGCGCGCCGGCTGGTTCCTTCTGTGCATCGCCGATGTCACGTCCCTCGACAGACTCGATGCGCGAGAGCATCACTAGACCGAGGGTGCAGACAGCGACCAGACCGTCGAGAATCAGTGGGAAGAGCGCAGCGTCGGTGCGTCCGTAGCCGTACTGCATCGCCAGGGTGCGCAGCGCGTCAAAGCTGAGTCGGAATGCAGCTGCGGTGATGCACGTGACAGCAGCCAAGAAGCACCAGTAGACGAATCCACGCGCGGTGATGCGCGACCACATGCCGGTGAGATGCGTCAAACTCAGCAGCGCCAGGGGAGGGATCGCCGCGGCGAGGATCGATCCGCGGGCGTCAACAGCGTTGTGATGCGCCGTCGCGCGGGCAATGTTGCCGGCCATGCTTGTCGCGGTCGCACACACGAGCATCGCCCACATGAGTCGCCGGGTGCTCCGGTGGTGTTCGACGGCGAGATGCACATCCAGATTCAAGCCCATCCGCTCGAACAACTCGTCCCGGGGACAGCTGCGTCCCTGTCGATCAGCGGAACTCGCACAGGTGAGTGAGCTTGATCTGATCGGTGCGCCACACGATCATCTCGTTGTTCATCACGCCGCAGTGCCCGCCGCGGACATAGATCGAGTCGAACTTGCGGCCCCGGTCGTCAGCACCGGTGCGTGAGCGTGAGATCAGCGCAGAACTGCTCGTGATGGCATCGGAACGGCATTCGCGGCCCATCACGACGTCGGCAAGGAACATCATCGGGTTGCCGGCGCCGCTGCCTCGACCGCGCTGGCCGGGCGCGCTGCCGATCGCATAGTTCAGGCTCTTGGTCGATTGATCTGAGAAGTAGACACCGTCGCCAAACATGCGCCCGGTCGTGTTGTAGGCGCCTGCGGTGGACGGGGGGCAGATCAGGCCAGTACGCAGGATCGAGAGCACGTTCCCGGCTGTGGTGCCGTGCCAGAGGTCGCGGCTGTGCTTGAGCGCGGTCTTGCGCTTCTCCCACACGGGACCGCTGCTGTCGGTGAGCGCCCAGACCCGGTGCAGGGCGAGACGATTGGCAGCGTGCATGGTGTTGCGGGAGCGATCGAACTTCGCCGCGATGCGAGAGAAGTCGTCGTCCCCGTGTCCCAGTTCAGTCAAGGTGTGGCGGAAATCGATAGGCGCGGCGACGTCACCGGTGTCAGCTCCGGTCGATGACATAGTCACCGCTGACTCCAGCGCATCGAGCAGGTCATCCTGCTCGCGGCACCAGGACTGGGTGACCCAGTCGGTGGCACGAACGTTCTGGATCTTCTGGGGAATCAGCGTCAGGTACTTCTCGACGGCCAATCGGTCGTACCCCGCGCGCAGCACCGCCAGCTCGCGGCGGGCCTGAGTGACCTGCACTAATGACACCGGCCCGAGCGCTGTGGTGACGCTACCGCTGTCGCTGACAGTGATTCGACCACCGGTCGCGGTGTCGATCGCGTGCCGGTTTGATCGGATCAAGTGGGCGATGAGGTCGGCGGTGGCGCCACCGCTTGGAAACAGACCTGCGCTCACGCGCTGTTGTAGTTGTCCGCGATTAGCGGTCGTGGCCACCGCTGCTGATGCTGCTTTGCCCCCATCAAAAACCTGGTAGCCCTTACGCAGCTTCTCTTCGCGCTTGTTGTCGAAGCTGCCGTGCCCGGGGTAGGTGCGTGACTGTCCCGCGCCGCCGCCAACACGGCCCCACCGCGCGAACGTGCTTCCGTCGGGCATCTTCGAAAGCTCGTAGAACTTGTTGTTGTTCCCGGCGGCGTTGACCTGAATCAGCATGATGGTCTCAAGTGCGGCAGCCGGCGCGGCGGTGCTGGTCGACATCTGTCCAATCCCTCCAGTAATTCTCTAAAATAGAGAATAGCAGAAGGGTGTGACAGTGATAGGGCGATTCATGGCTGCGTCGCGGCCTCTGGTGTTCTGGCTGCAACGATCTCGTGTGCGCACGACCGCTCTATGACTAGAAGCTGTAGTCGTAGTGCTCGTCGCGCCGGCCGATTAAGAGCACGGTGCCGCCCTTCTCTGATTCCCCCTTGCGGATCCAGCGACCGGTCTTGCGCAGTGTGAACGTCTGCACTGTGGCCTCGGGATTCGGGGCGTATGCGTAGGACTGGGAGTCGGAGATTCCGTGGTTATCGGTGCGGGTGGCCCGATCTTGCTGAACTCGGACAGTTGTGCCTCGCTCGTTGATGGCGACGATGGTTGCGGCGTGGCGGTCGGACCACATCACGATCGTTGCCCCCATGCCGACTTCGGGGTTGGCGCTGCGAGTGTTCGCCGCTACCAGGTTTTGCAAGCTTCCGTTTCGCACTGTCGTTCCTCCTTGAGATGAATTCTCTATTATAGAGAATAACAATGGTGTGAACGACTGCTTCCGTTTCCGCGTCCTGTGCTCTGCGCTTAGGTAGGGCGCTCTATCTTCTCGGTTGCGCACCATCCTGGGTGCGTGCTTCGGGATCTGGGGCCGCGCCCGCGTTGCGGCACTCGCCCGGCCAAGTTTCCTCGCCGAGGACGCCAGGAAGAGAATCCGCACGAACGCGGGACGTGCACGAGACATGAAGGACCGTGCAATGTCCATCACCAAGAATGACCGTTACGCCAAGGATTTGGCGTCAGCCTGGAACCTTTCCCTCAACGCCGCGCGAGACATCCGGGAGAAGCAGATCTCGTCGGGCGCTCCGAGTGTCAACGACCTGATGCCCGCGCTGCTTCGGCATTACGACCACAAACTTCGCGACTTCGGAAGCTTGTGCTTGGGTGTGCGGCCACTACCTTCGCGCGTGTCATTCGATCGGTGGACCGTGCCAGCGGCGGAAAACACTTCCAGTGTCGACGCCCTGGTCGCAACCCGGTTGTTCGAGGGTGGTCCTGTTTTCGCGGACACGGGCGAAGGCTGCGTCGGCGTCGGTATCTCCGGCGAAGCCAACTCTGGGAAAACGACGATGTTGCATGCGCTCATCGAGCAAGGAGCGGTTGTCACGTCCCCGCTTGACACAGTCTTGGCTGTCGTAGCTGCCCCCGACGCATCGATCTTCACGCGGATTGCTCACTTGGGTGATCGGGTACTAAGGCTGACGCCTGGCAACCTGGATGGAATCGGTCGACAGCTCCACAAGAAGCACCTGATATTCATTGATGATGCGGATCAGATACTTCCAGGTGATGAAGACGCTTGGGGTTTGGTTGAGAACTGGTCCGGCCTCGGCGCCAGGGTGTTCTACACCGCGGCCACCGCTGCACCCCGCGTATTGCCGCGGCGCCTGCTGGCACATTCCCAGCACGTGAACCTTCGCGGTGGAACGCTCCCTAATGCGCCTGTTCCACAGGATGACTGGATGTTCTGCGCTTCCCGCCTAGGAGGGGTTGGACTGTGCATGTCCGACTTGCCAGCGGGGAACTCGCCGATCGATCCGAACAGCCCTTATCGACTAGTGGAGTGGCGACGCGAAGGCCTGAATCCGCCACCAGACCCGGCCACCCGAGCCGACCTATTCGTCGAGAACGGGTCTGTTCCGGTACACGCCCAGCTGGATGTCTCGGGAATCACGGAGTCGGGAGGCGAGGTCGAGCGCTATTACGGTGCTGGACCATTCGCATGCGACCAGGCGGCGCCACCCACCCCAAACCAGCTGGCCATCCATTTACTTCAGGCCGACATCTCCGAGGCGGCGCAACGCTGGGACTTCACGGGCTTCTACACCGGCAACAACCCGAAAAACATCCTCTCGGAGATCAGGCAGAGGCGGTTCCCGCGCCCGATCGTGCGTAGCGCGCCCGGACTGTTCCTTGCCGAAGATCCGAATATCTGGGCCAACAACGACCTGTAAGGGCGGGTTCAGCCGGCAGCGAAGTCACGCCGAATGGCGCGCCGCTGGGCCGACGCGCGGGTGCGGGCCCGTTTGGTGGCCTTGGGTTGGTGGGCGCCAGCGGCACCGCTTCGGCGCAGGCCTTGCATCTTGGCCACGTAGGCGGGTGCGCCCGAGCCTGTATTCGGCATCGGCTGGGTCTTGGTCGTCACGGTCGTCCTCCTCTCCGCGCCAGGTTCGCCAAATTCTCTATTTCCGAGAATACGGCAAGAAACTGACGCTGCGTCGGCGTGTCCGTGCTCGTCGATTCACAGTGTCTCGGGTTGTCGCTACCTTGCCCGTGGCAGCGACCGGCTACGAGCCCGGTCGATTACGCACCACAGGAGGCGACGATGGGTGGCACGACCAGGTTCCGACGTAAAGCTCAGGGCTCATCGCAGGCAGAGCGGCTCGCTGACTACACCCTGTCTCGGGGGTATGAGCCCCTGCATCCGTTGGTGGGGCCGACGACTGCGTTGCGAACCGCCGAACAGCTGGTCGCCGAGCATGGAACGGTTGCTTTTCGCTCCATCGCCGGTGACCTGGCGGCCGCTGTGCCGTTGTCGCCGGCCGGGCTCGCCGCTGTCGAAGCGAATCAGCGTCGCGAGCGCCAGGAGATTGTCGATCTGTACGTATGCAAGGCACGTGAGCTGCGACAGGAGATCTCGCGCACCGATTGGGCTGCTATGGCTGCGACTGAACTCAGGTCGATCGAAGCTGCCGAAGCGTCGGGCAATCGATATGCACCCATCTGCTTTCATACGGCTGACAGGGAAGAAGAAAGCATCGGTGCAGCGGAGGTCAGGGCTCTCTGTAAGGCCTATGGACGCATCACATGCCGCGGCGATATCGATGCTCAATTCTTTGGCCGCAACGCTGACGCTGTGCTGGCCCACGGGGTGTACATCACCCGCTGTGACACCCCCGAACAAGCGATCGGCACCAAGAGCTGGAAGCAATACTTGCGGCGCTCTAAAGGCGATGAACAGGCCGCCCGCCTTTCAGTTGCTTCCGACATCGAATTGGTGTTCGTGCGTGAGTCGGCCGTGATGTTCACTACTCGTGCCGCAGACCCCGGCGAGGGAACGTTCGGTGCGGGGAAAATCAGCGATGACGCCCAATGTGTGGTCGATCGGTGGTGCGAGGACACCGACGACGCTTGGGATCGTCTACCCGACAACGATGGTGGACACCTGCGTGTGATTCTGGACAGGCTGCTGCGTCCGCGGATCGTCATTGCAACAGAGCCATTCGAGTACTCCGACTGGGACTCATCCAGGAGTACGAGCGGTGGCATATACGGTCCCGAGGCCAGCGCCGTTGAGCAACTGGTCGAGATGTTAGGGACTGTGGACCGTTCCGGTGAGCGAATGCCTCTGGTAATCAACGAGATCATTGCGCAAGCGCGGGCCGTGCGAACGCTCCCACGGTCGACTCTGGTCGAATACGTAGAACGGCAGTGGCGGCTCACCGAGCTGGCGGACCTCGCCGAGGAACTGACGATGAATCCAGAGCTGATCGACGAAGCCATCGTCCTTCCGGTGGACCACCCCGATCAGCTCCAGCTCTTCGCGGTCGATGCGGCAGCTTAATCCGACCGCGTTCCGAACCGGCGAGTGTCCTGTGCGGCGAGCATCACTGCTATTCTCTAAAATAGAGAACGTTTTTTGGGAGGATGCTAGGTGAACACCCTTGTGGCCCATATACAGATGGTGGCTTTCATCGCTCATGCCGGCGGTCACGAGACGCCGGCACCGCGCCCCGGGCACGATGGAACTCACGCGCGCGGCGGGTTGTTCGATCAGTTCTTCAATAGCGCGGTGCGCGGCGCGGGCTGGTCCATGGGGAGCCGAATCATGCACGCTCTGCCGATCGGGCTGATTGTTGCGCTTGCTCTTGCTGTGGCCGTTGTGTGGTTGATTCGACGGCGCAGGAAGGCAGCTGCAGCTTCAACGAAGGATGGTGGAAGGTGAGGGCACGCCTGATTCCCACGTTCGCGTTCGCGGCGTTCGGACTGGTGGCACTGTCAGGCTGTGCCGCGACTGCCCAGGTCGACACATCGCCCCGCGATGTGAAACTCGGCGATGGCACTACCGTGACATGCGTCGTTGCCATCGACAGGTTCAACGGCGGGTCTGCCAGCCCATCGTGCAACTGGGAACGCTACAACCAGCTGCACCCCGTCGAATCGGGAGCCGGGCGGCGATGAGTGACCAGGAGGTCGTGCAATGGCCGGTCGGATCCCAGGTACAGATCGGGGCTGGGCGTATGAATGCGACGGTTGTTGAGGTCATACCGACCTACCGCGTACAGCTCCCAGACGGCGGATGGCTGGTTGTAGAAGCAGGACAGATCAAGGGCGGTGTTCGTCCATGACCGTCGCGGTTCGGCTGCCCAATGGCACCACGATCGTGCCTGTGAAGCTTGAACGATCCAATGGCTGGGGCGGTGGGGTAGAGAAGGTTGTCGAGTCTGCATCGGTGCACGCCATGGATGGCTACGTCGTGCTGGACCCAGGGGCGCAGTCCTTCACCGTGCAAGGGCCAACGCGGACCGAGACGCTCGAGGTCTTCAAGCATTTCGAACGGATCGCAAACGTACCGGAGCTACCCGAGACGGTAGGCAGCGAAGCTCACATGGATGAACTGCGCGGCCAGTGGGAAAACGTCGATGCTTTCTACCGGCGCGTTGTCGACAAGAGCACCCACGACAGCACCCCTTCGCGCACCTGTGACCTCGCTGAGATGCGGGTGCTTGATGTCGCGGTCTCGGGCATTCCCGACAGTGCAATGGGGTGGTCACCTTCTGCTGATTACTTGGGCGTTCCTGCGCCCTTGTCTGCCGTGGTGCCAGGAACGCTGGGAGCAGTTCCGGACCTGATCGTGGCGAGCCTGACTGATGCTGGCCTGCGTGCCTCGGCTGGCCAGCCCCGGCCAGGGCAGTCCGAGGTGCAGCTGACGGTGGAGTTCGAGGTCGCGTTCTCGGACGCGCGTAAGAAGTTGATGAAGAAGAACCCGCTCAACAACCGGCGCGACGCCAAGCGCATCGCGGTCACCGACACAAAGTACGTGAAACTGATAACACCGGTTCCGATCACGATCGCCGCTGATTCACTAGCCGCGGCACACGCCGAGGTCGAGCGGATCGTCATTGAGATCCGGGAACGAGTCGACGAGCCGGTAACGGCGTGCGCAGCGTGCGGTGGGTCAGGGTTGATCTTCTCTTCGGGGATTCGGGAGCGGTACTGACATGGTTACCGTTGACCAGGCCCGGGCGGCGATCGCCAATCACGGCTATCTTCTCAGTGACGTCGGTGCAGAGGTTGCAGGCTGGGTGGTCGTCTCACGCGAGTATGCGTGGTTCAAACACTCTCGTGTGTATTTCACAATCGTGGCCACTGACCCCGACGGGCAGATGTGGCAGTTTACGGTGAGCGAATCCACCGAAGACGGAACTGAGGTTGAGGGGGAGCCGACTCCCGTATCGCCCACGATCGAGGTGAAATCGTTTGTAACGTTTAGGCCACGATTGATTCCCAGGATCTGAGACCGCACGCGCCTGCAAGGGCGAAAGCTGTTGATAATAGCCAGGTCACGCGCGCCTCGCGCCGAGAATCAGCGGCCCAGAAATCCTCCAAAATCGATGGAACCGAATCGGTGGTCCGTGACGTCTGACCAACATACGAACAAGTTTGAAGATTGATCGCGGGAGAGAGCATGACTGTTGCCATCGAGTACACCGCTGTTGAGCTGGTTGAGAACAGACGTGGCAGCCGCATCGGTACCGAGCAACAGCACTATCTCCTTCACCCTGAATTAGATTCCCCGATAGGCCCATTCAGCAGCGTGATTGTCGTTCCGGGAGAAACGTCAACGTACCTATTTGCCGCGAACGAAGACGGTGACATTGGAGACTTCCGTGCCCTGGCCGTGGTAACCGACACGGTCGATCCGCGAACGGCGTTGTCGCAGCTCGCATATCGAATCGTCTCTGCTGACGCGGCCGGCTCCTGTGTGGTGCCTGAACGCTGGGGCTGGGAAGAGCAGAGTCAAATTGCGGCCGGACCAGCTGAGAAGGTGACGGTTGTCTACCCGCAATGCGAAGGTGGGCCGGTCACCTATCCAAACTGCGAGATCGATGAAGTGGATAACCGGGGATATCTGCGAATCACGGGAACATCAGCAGCTGGGGGCCGAGAAGCGTTCGAGTACATGGTGTGGGCGCCGGGAACTTTCATCCATGCTGAGACTTTCCGGGGGCTCCCATGAGGCCGTACTTGCTCCGCTGCCTCGGCGCCTGCGCGCGGCTCACGTTTGGTCAATATGTCGGCGTGTACGCGCCGCTGTCGGCAGCTGGCTGCCTTCCCTGGCTACCGTCGCCGCCATGAACAGCTTCCGCAACGTCCTTCGTACCTATGTCGCCGCTCTCGCTGTCGCGGCTTTCGCCGCGGTGCCGGCCGCCGCTCACGCGGACTCGGGCTGGCCGTGGGCGCCCGCGCCGGCGTACAGCGTCATCGACACCGCTGCTTTGCCGCTATCTAGCACCGCAGAGTGGAGCCCAGTCACGGGTCACGACACCACCATCGGGGCGCTGGAAGGGGTGGTGCGGTGCTCGGTAGATCGCCAGCCTCCTGCAGGTGACTTGGGATCGCGCGTACAGGCGACCTCGCCGACCTACTTCGCCTGGCTGAATCCGACCGGGGACGCCGCAGGGTGGGAGGGATCGATCGCGGCCACGACATACCCGGGGGTGGACGCTGCCAGCCACGCATTGGCCGCCTACCGGCGCTATCTGGACGCCTGCAAGACAGCGCCTGAGCGGGCCGATCAATTCCGCAACGCGGCGATCGGAACCTCGGCTCTGGACCCAACACAGGCGCACGCCCTGATCGAGACCACCGACACCTGGATGGAGGTGTTCGCGGTAGCGACCAACGACGCGGTGGTAGAGCTCGTGTTCAACCACCCGAAAGACGGTCCGCTGAACTTCGACTACAACCCGGCAGCTGTGTTCGATGCCTTGAAAATGGCTGATATCGGCGCACTGGCGCAACCGATCGCGTAGCGGCATGGGTGACTGGAAAATGGTCCCCAGCCATAGCGGGCGGATTGTGCACCGACGTGATCTGCAGGATCGGATTGTTGCCTACGTCGACTACGAAACCGATTGGGATCAGGAGTATCCGCTGACGTATCACTGGTCAATCGAAGACGGGTCGTGCGGCCGAGTTCTCGAACAGGACTGGGTGGACGGGAAAGTCGGCCTCGCGCAAGCCAAAAAGATTGCCGATGAGGCAGCTGACCGGCGATTTCCGGTCAATGCGAAATGAGCGCCGAAGGGGCGGCCGTCATCGTTGACGTCGACGGAACGTTGTGCGACGTGTCAGCGATACGGCATCTAGTCATGGGGAAGCGAAAGGACTTCGCCGCTTTCCATGCGGCAGCGGCCGATTGCCCTCCACATCACGCGGTGCTCGACGAGGTCAGGCGTCACCACAGCGCGGGGCGCACCATCCTCGTGGTCACCGCGCGGATGTACCAGTGGGAGGGATCCACTCGATCGTGGCTGAACCAGCACATGCCGGCGCCATACCTTGGACCATTCATGCGCGGTGATAGCGATCTCCGGCCCGACGTCGACGTCAAACGCGACATTCACCGGATCCTCACGAGCGATCACGGTCACCAGATCGTGCACTGCATCGATGACAACCCAGCCATCGTCGCTCTCTGGCGCGAGCTCGGTATCCCAACGACTGTGGTGCCGGGATGGACCGGTTGATCCGGCAGGGGGTTGCCGTACCTTCAGAAATTCTCTAAAATAGAGAATAGAACAGTATTGGTCGAGAGGATCGTCATGACGGCAATTGCCGAGCCAAGAGCGGCAAGTCTGTACTACCGCAACGGGTCCAGCGACAAGGAGTATCACGTCCGTCTCGAAGCTCGGGACGTAGGGTTCGTTGTCAACTACGCCTACGGGCGCCGCGGTTCGGCGCTGAGCACTGGCACCAAGACGAATACCCCCGTCGATTATGCAGCTGCATCCCGGATCTTCGACAAGCTCGTGAACGACAAACAGGCCAAGGGGTATACCGCTGGCCTGGATGGCACGCCTTACCAACACACCAACGCGGCAGGTCAAGTCTCCGGCCTCTTGCCACAGTTGCTCAACGTTGCCGATGAAGCCGATGTTGCACGACTCGTCAACGATCCCGCCTGGTGCATGCAGCAGAAATTCGACGGGCGCCGTCTGATGCTGCGCAAGTTCGGCGATTCTGTGGAGGCGATCAACAAGCTCGGCCTAGTAGTCGGTGCAGCCGAGCCGATCGTGGCAGCTGCGCACTCCTTGCCAGGCGACTTCATACTCGACAGTGAAGTTATCGGTGATCGACTCTTCGTCTTCGATCTGCTAGGCCGCGATGGTGATGACCTGCGCGACATGGCATACCGCGAACGCTATGCCGGACTTGTTGACCTGCTCGCGGGCAGCGGGCCGCACATCACCTTCGTGGACAGCTGGGCTGGCGCGGCTGACAAGGCGCGGCGCCTTGCCGCCCTCAAAGCAGGCGGCGCGGAGGGCGTCGTATTCAAACTGTGGGACGCGCCTTTCACTCCCGGGCGCCCCAACAGAGGCGGGCCGCAGCTCAAATTCAAGTTCGTCGCGACGCTGAGCGCGCTGGTGACCACGATCAACACGCAACGCAGCGTGGGGCTCAGTCTGCTCGGTGAGAAGGGCTGGGAGCCGGTGGGTAATGTGACCATCCCTGCGAACCACGACGTTCCTTCGATCGGCGCGGTGGTCGAGGTGCGCTACCTCTACGCCGCTCCTGCGCTGGTTCAGCCGGTGTATCTGGGGGAGCGCAGTGATGTAGAACCGCCCGAGTGCGTGACTGCACAGCTCAAGTTCAAGACCACTTAACCCGTAGCCTTCGATGAAAAACCCTGGGAGTAGACATTACTGATATCAGCGAGACCGTGACGCAAACCATCACCGTCTACACCGACGGCGCATGCCATGGCAATCCCGGGCCCGGAGGATGGGGTGTGGTGCTTCGTTTCGGAGAACATGAGAAACAGCTCTACGGCGGCGAACGTGGCACCACCAACAACCGCATGGAACTGATGGCGGCCATTATGGCGCTGGAGGCGATCACCACACCGCACCAGGTTCAGCTGTGGACCGACAGCCAGTACGTGCGTAACGGCATCACCAGCTGGATTTCAGGGTGGAAGCGCAACGGCTGGAAGACGTCCGCTAAAGCGCCGGTCAAGAACGCCGATCTGTGGCAGCGGCTCGACGCCGCTGCGGCGCGATTCGACATCGACTGGCGCTGGGTGAAAGGCCACAACGGACACGAAGGCAACGAACTCGCTGATCAACTCGCCACCCGAGGCGCCATCGAATTCGGCGGATCCACAGGCGCAGTCAGGTCGGCGAAGCGAGGAAGCGACCGACCAGCTGGACGGAGGCCGTGCCGATGACCGTCTACGTCGACGACATGCGGATGCCAGCCCGGGTTGGCAGGCTGCAGGCCCACTGGTCACATCTGATGGCAGACACCGACGAAGAGCTACACGCGTTCGCCGCCAGGTTGGGACTCAAGCGCTCGTGGCATCAGAAGCCCGGAACCGCGATCTCGCACTACGACGTGACGGATTCACGACGGCAGGAAGCGCTGCGGCTCGGCGCGGTACCGATTGGGTACATGAGCCGAGAATCGATGGATTTGTTCCGTCGCAAGCGCGAACAGCTACGCGCTGCACGCGGCTGATTCGCTTCCAGCGTGTTCAGCTGCGCCCCAACCGAAGGAGAGAATAATGGCCGAAGAACCCAAGTACCTGTCAGCGGATCAGGCCCGAGAACAGTGGTCAAAGACTCACGGACTACCCGTCGAGATGGCGCCGAAATTCCCCGAGGGAACCCGCGAGTATGCCGAATACGCAAAGGAATTAGCCGCCGAATTGGCGGAGTTCGCGCACGCTGGTTGATCGAAAATTCAACTACGGCTGCTTTATTCAGTAGCGGGATTCCCTTGCCATATCGCGCCTGATCTGTCTCAGGCCGACGTGCGTTCCGATGATTAGGCACTAGGGCATAACGGGACTACTTGGGGCGCAACAAGATCAACACCCCGCGTCCCCGTGAATTCTTTGCGATGCGGGTGACGATCGGCCCGCAATCTGGCATGATCTTTCTTGCAGGTGCCGCCTCCTCGGTCTAACCGAGAACCCCCTCGGAGGCGGCACCTGCTACTTGGTTCAGGGGTACAGGCACACACGGTGTAGCCCCGTCCCCGGGAAATTCACGACATTGTCCGTGCGCCGCAGCCCGAAAGTCGTATAGAACGGGATCAGGTCCTCGCGGCTCGTTCCCCACGTAGGAAGCATGTTGCGTGCACTGAGTTCGGTAAGGAACATGCCGTAGAACCACCGGCCGACTCCGCTGGCTCGATGCCCGGGCAGAACGCAGAATCCCCGCCGGCGCCATGGGTACAAGGCCCCGTCGAGCACGAGCGGGTCTGGCACGCATGAGATCGATCCGACGACCGTGTCGTCGACGCAGACGCCCAGGTGCAGCGCATCGGTGTCCCCATCGCCCAGGTATCGACACAGCTGGTCGTCGATATCACTGGGGCGGATTGCGGCCCGACGCATTTTCACCGCTGTCTCAATCGCGATCGGCGCTACGGTGCGCAGGCCGTGAGCGGCTTTGTGTGTCCCGGTTGGTGTGGTCACGGCGCGGATGATGAGGCCGCGTGTGCGGGCCGCTTTGTCGCGGCGCGATCCCCACAGCGAACCAAAACGCTCCGGTTGGGTCAGCCAACCGGAGCGCTCCGCTAGTAGATCACGGGATCAGAAACCTCCCCCATCGCACGAGAAAGATGAAAAGTCGCAGCTCGACGAACCTGAGGTGTCACAGCTGCCGGCACTGCCACCCCAGTCGTAGTAGCTGGTCGGAGTGTACGAGTCATAGGAGTGCGGAGAATCGGACGTGGTTGAAGGATCGCTGCGCTTGTGCTTCTTCTTGCCGAACAAGGTAGTTCCCTCCTGTCGCGGGCGTACCGATCGGCGATCGTGCTCCCGTTGATGATCAGTATCCCTGGTAGCTGCCACTTCCGACACCTTGCCGCTCCATGAAACCTGCCAGGCCGCTGCCATCTGGGGAGACGTGATAAGTCTGCATCACGTAGTTCATGGACGCAGCGGCGCTGGCGATGGGATCGAAGATGCTGTTTGACGTACCGCCCATGTGATATGCGGCAAACGTTGACGGTATGCACTGCCAGATACCGCGGCTGGAGTTGGCGTAGTACCCGTCCTCCATCATCGAGCCAGTGGCGTTGCTGTCAGAGTTGTTGCCAGCATTCGGATCACGTGAAGACTCATGCTCTGCCATGTGCTGGTACAGCTCTTGCCACTGGGCGCGCAGCGCAGGATCCTCCGGGATCCCGTTGATGGTGAGTGCCTGATCGATGACGCTTGCGGTCTCTTCCTTGGACAACGGCCCGCCCGGATATTTCTCCAGCGACACCTGCGAGACGTCCAAGGGCTGAGGACGCTGCGGTGCGCCGGGCCCGCTCGATGGGAACGCATCTGGGCCGAGCTCGGCTTGGCGTTCTTTGACTGCCTTGACCAGTTCTTCGAGCACCTTCGGGTCGATGTTGGTCAGCCCTGAGGGCGCCGGGACCGATGGAGCGGACGGCTGCGGAGCTGGAGCAGAAGACTGCGGCTGAGGTGAAGGTGCGGCTTGTTGGGGCACTTGGGGCATGGCGGGCATGGCCGAGCGCGCGTTCTTGCCGCTGTCGCCGCTACCGGAACCTTGGACGTCGCGGCCGCCGCGTTCCTGAATATCCTTGAGTCCCTTGGCGTAGTCGGCCGTCTTGTCGGTGCGGTCAGAGACCTTGTTGCGAGCGTCTTTGGTCTGCTTGGAGGTGTCATCGACTGCATGGGTCAGTCGTGGATCCACCCCGGCGCCCGGCTTGCCTCCTGTGGGATTGGGCAATCCCTGTGCCGCCTTCTGGCTTCCGCCAATGACAGTGTCGTACTCATTTCCAATCGCGCCGGTCATCGCTGTTCGCCTAGCCTCGTCACTTCACGGCGCTGGGATCGAGGTTGTGCACCGTCGAGGACGGCACCGAGGTACCTGCGCCGGTGTTGGTGGCCGCGGCGTTGGCCGGGGCGGTGCCACCGGGCTTGGGCACGCCGGGGCTTCCGGTCGATTGCACCGACTGTTGGGCGGCGCCCAACGGGTGCGGGGCCGCGGGCTGTGCCGCGGGAGCACCCGCGGAGGTGTCGGCCGGCGCGGTGGGCGCGTCGGTGGCCCCGGGCACGGAGAACGGCACACCGGAGGTCGGGCCCGACACCGGGCCCTGGCCCGCAGCTGCGGCGCCGGGGTCGCCGAGGCGGAAGTAGCCTGCGCGCGAACCCATGTCATGCGGCAGCTCGGAGGCATCGATCGTCCGGTACTGGGCCAGGTCGTAGAACTTGCCGTCGCCGAGCACCATGAAGTGCTTGTCGCCGGCCACCAGGAAATCGCCGGGCTTGGCATCGGCGGGCGGGATCTGCTTGCCGGGGTCCTGACCGGGCACCGGCGGGGTCAGACCCGACTGGGCCGCGGCATCGGCCAGCGAGATCGGGTGGTTCGGGTCGGCCGCGGCGAGCAGCTTGGCCAGCTTGGCGGTCTTGGCGTCGGGGAATTTGATCTTCTTTCCCTTGACGTCGACGGTCGTGTCCGGCGCTCCCGCAGCAGGTTTGGGAACGCCGGACACGACCGTCGACGTCAAGGGAAAGAAGATCAAATTCCCCGACGCC